>JARLJI010000137.1 GCA_031291295.1 Rhodoferax sp.
AGCGCCGCGGTGGCGGCGGCCGCGGCCGATAGCCGGCGCTGGCGGCCTGGACACAGCGGGGGCCGCCGGCTCCTTGCGCTGACCCGGCCCCGATGACCTGTCCGGGGCGAACCCACGGTACCGGTTAAAATACAAGGCTTTGCCCACGGGGCGAAAATCCAAACTCAAGCTCAGGAAAAATACACATGGCTATCGAACGCACTCTCTCCATCATCAAACCCGATGCCGTTGCCAAAAACGTGATCGGCCAGATTTATGCCCGTTTTGAGGCCGCCGGCCTGAAAGTGGTGGCCGCCCGCATGGCGCACCTGTCGCGCAGCGAGGCCGAAGCCTTCTACGCCGTGCACAAGGAGCGCCCTTTCTTCAAGGATCTGGTGGACTTCATGATCTCCGGCCCGGTGATGATCCAGGTGCTGGAGGGCAAGAACGCCGTCCTGAAAAATCGCGACCTGATGGGCGCCACCGACCCCAAGAAGGCCGATGCCGGCACCATCCGCGCCGACTTTGCCGACAGCATCGACGCGAATGCCGTGCATGGCTCCGACGCCGCCGAGACGGCTAAAGAAGAAATCAGCTTCTTCTTCGCGGGCATGAACGTTTACTCGCGCTGATCCATCGATTGATCATGCGATGACGGCCAACCTGCTCGACTACGACCTTGAGGGCCTGGCCGCCTTTTGCGAGCGGCACGGAGAAAAACGCTTCCGTGCCACCCAGTTGTTCCGCTGGATTCACCAAAAGGGCGCTTCCGATTTCGACCAGATGACCGATCTGGCCAAGTCCCTGCGTGAAAAACTCAAGGTAGCGGCCCATATCCAGGGCCTGCAGGTCATCTCGCAACACGAATCATCGGACGGCACCATCAAATGGCTGTTCGACGTGGGCGCCGGCAACGCGGTCGAGGCGGTTTTCATTCCCGAGGACGACCGCGGCACCCTGTGCGTGTCGTCCCAGGCGGGCTGCGCTGTGGGGTGCCGATTCTGCTCGACGGGACACCAGGGTTTCAGCCGCAACCTGACGACCGGCGAAATCACCGGGCAACTGTGGTTTGCCGAACATTTTCTGCGCAAGCATCTGGCACGGGACGAGCGCGTCATCTCCAACGTGGTGATGATGGGCATGGGCGAGCCGCTGCAGAACTATGGGGCACTGATCCCCGCCCTGCGCACCATGCTCGACGACCACGGCTACGGCCTGTCGCGCCGGCGCGTGACGGTGTCGACCTCCGGCGTGGTGCCGATGATCGACCGTCTGGGGCTCGACTGTCCGGTGGCGCTCGCGGTCTCGCTGCACGCCCCCACCGACGCCTTGCGCGACAACCTGGTGCCGCTGAATCGCAAGTACCCTTTGAACGAATTGCTCGATGCCTGCAACCGCTATCTGGTCCACGCGCCGCGCGACTTCATCACCTTCGAATACTGCATGCTCGATGGGGTGAACGACCAGCTCGAACAGGCGCGGCAGCTGGTCAGCCTGGTGCGCCAGCATCAGGGGCAGGGCATCTGGTGCAAGTTCAACCTGATTCCCTTCAATCCCTTTCCCGCGTCCGGATTGCTGTGCTCGCCGCCGGAACAGGTGGCCGCATTTGGCAAAATTCTGAGCGATGCGGGCATCGTGACCACGGTGCGCAAGACGCGCGGGGACGATATCGATGCGGCCTGCGGCCAGCTCGCGGGCGATGTCAAGGACCGAACCAGCGTGGGCAAGCGCATCGCGCAGCAACGCATCGTGATGTTGAAACCGGTCAGGGCAACCGCTGTTGCCAACAAGGAGATTTGAGGCATGAAGAACCCCGGTGTAGGCAAGCGGCAGGTTGTCCTGTGGCTGGCGCAGGCCTGTTTCGTGGTATCGGCGCTGGCCGGATTGACGGGTTGCGCGGCAAATTCAGGCACGACGGGCGCGTCTGACGCCGGCACCGACCTCGTTACCGAGTCGGATGCAAGTCCGGCCCGAAAAAAGGCGCAAATCCGGCTGGACCTGGCGGTGGATTATTTCAACCGGGGCCAGACGACGGTGGCGCTCGACGAGCTCAAGCGGGCCCTTGCGACAGACCCCACGTATGGCGAGGCCTACAACCTGCGCGGCTTGGTCTACATGCGGCTGGACGACCCCAAACTGGCCGAAGACAGTTTTCGCCGCGCCACGGCGCTCAAGCCGCGCGACGGCGGCATCCTGCACAACTACGGCTGGATGCTGTGCCAGCAAGCCCGCTATCCGGAGGCGGATCAGGCTTTCAAGCAGGCGCTCGCCATCCCGCTCTACGACGAAAAGGCCAAGACCTTGATGACGGAGGGCCTGTGCCAGATACAAGCCGGCCACAAGGCGGAGGCGGAAGTCACGCTGTCCCAGTCGTACCAGCTCGATGCCGGTAACCCCATCACGGGCTACAACCTGTCCAGCCTGCTGTTTCAGCGCAACGAGTTGACACGCGCCCAGTTCTATATCCGGCGCATCAACAACACCGATCTGGCCAATGCAGAGACGCTGTGGCTAGGCATCAAGGTCGAACGCCGCATGAACAACCGCGAAGCCATGCTGCAACTGGCCGATCAGCTACAGCGACGTTTCCCCGAGTCGCGCGAACTGGTGGCGTATCAACGGAGCGCCTTCGATGAGTGACTTCCTGCAACCAACGTCAAGCGCCCCGTTTTCTGCCGACGCTGCCGCGCAGGTCAGCGCGGGGATGCTGCTGCGGCAGGCGCGCGAGGCAGCCGGGTTGCATATCGCGGTGCTGGCGGTCTCTCTCAAAGTGCCGGTGAGCAAGCTGGAGGCGCTGGAGGCGGACCAGTGGGACGAGCTTCCCGACGCGGTGTTCACACGGGCGCTGGCGGCGACCGTGTGCCGCATGCTCAAGATGGATCCGGCCCCGGTACTGGACAGGCTGCCGCAAACGACGGCCCCGCGCCTGACAGCGGACGACGAAACCATCAACACGCCGTTTCGTTCGCCGGGCGAAAACTTCCGGCCCGGGTTCTGGAACCAGCTTTCGCGCCCCATGGTGCTGGCGGTGCTGGCGCTGTTGCTGGGCGCGTTGGTGCTGATCCTGCTGCCCAGCTTCAGTCGTAACGCAAGTGTGGCGGGCACCGCGCCCGTGGCGACCGCGCCGGTGCCTGTCGTGGCGGCGGCTGCCGTGCCTGCGCCCGCGCCCGCTGACAAGGCGGCCGACCCGCAGGTGACGCCCGCCATGGCGGCGCCATTGCTCACATCGGCGCCCGGGACGGGCGCAGCACCCGCAATGCTCGCTGCGCCTGGGCCGGTGGAAGTGCTGCAGCCAGCGGCAGCGCCCGCGCCCGCCGATGGCGCACCTGGTGCCGCCGTGGTGTTCAATGCACGGGCCGCATCGTGGGTGCAGGTGACCGATGCAAAAGGCAACGCCGTGCTGCGCAAAACGCTGGCGCCTGCAGAGGTGTCTGAAGTCTCTGGTGCGCTGCCCATGTCGGTGGTGGTCGGGCGAGCCGATGCCATCCAGGTGCAGGTCAAGGGCAAGCCATTTGATCTAGCGCCCTCGACTAAAAACAATGTTGCACGTTTTGAGGTGAAGTAATGGCCTCCGATCTCCCTATCGATTTTGCGACGCCCCAGGCGCGTCATTCGCGCCAGGCGCACGTGGTCTGGGGCTCGCGCAGCGTGACCGTCGGCGGCGGCGCGCCGGTGCGGGTGCAGTCCATGACCAACACCGACACGGCCGACGCCATCGGCACCGCGATCCAGGTCAAGGAGCTGGCGCTGGCCGGCTCAGAGATGGTGCGCATCACCGTCAACACGCCCGAGGCCGCGCAGGCGGTGCCGCACATCCGCGAGCAGCTCGACCGCATGGGCATCGACGTGCCGCTGATCGGCGACTTTCACTACAACGGCCATCGCCTGCTGACCGATTTCCCGGCCTGCGCACAGGCCCTGTCCAAGTACCGCATCAATCCCGGCAACGTGGGCAAGGGCAGCAAGCACGACAAGCAGTTCGGCCAGATGATCGAGGCCGCGATGCGCTGGGACAAGCCGGTGCGCATCGGCGTGAACTGGGGCAGCCTCGACCAGGAACTGCTGGTCAGCCTGATGGACCAGAACAGCCAGCGCAGCGAGCCCTGGGATGCGAAACAGGTGATGTACGAGGCGCTCGTGAGCTCGGCCATCGACTCGGCGCGCCGGGCCGAGGAAATGGGCATGCCCGGTCATCAGATCATTCCGTCTTGCAAGGTCAGCGGCGTGCAGGATCTGATTGCGGTGTACCGTGAACTGGCCAGGCGCTGTGACTACGCGTTGCACCTCGGCCTGACCGAGGCCGGCATGGCTACCCGCGGCACCGTAGCGTCCAGCGCGGCCCTGTCGATTCTGCTGCAGGAGGGCATTGGCGACACGATTCGGGTCTCGCTCACGCCGCAGCCCGGCGAGGCGCGCACCCAGGAAGTCGTCGTGGCGTCGGAGATCCTGCAGGCGCTCGGGCTGCGCAGCTTCAATCCCAGCGTGACCGCCTGCCCGGGGTGCGGGCGCACCACCAGCAGCACCTTCCAGGAGCTCACCCAGCAGATCGACGACTTCATGCGCGCGCAGATGCCCGTGTGGCGCGAGCGCTATCCGGGCGTGGAGAAACTCAAGGTGGCGGTGATGGGCTGCATCGTCAACGGTCCGGGCGAGAGCAAGCACGCCGACATCGGCATCAGCCTGCCGGGCACCGGCGAGGCGCCGGCGGCGCCGGTCTATATCGACGGCGAAAAGAACGTGACCCTGCGCGGCGAGCACATTGCGCAGGAGTTCCAGGTCATCGTTGAAAACTACATTGAAAAACGCTTTGGCGCCCGGCACACGGCTGAGGCCGTTTGAGTCGGGTTTTCGATTTTTTAATGGTAAAACGGGCTGTAGCCAGCGTCAGTGCTGCGCAGGCAGCTATCACTTAAGTAGCAAGCAACAAATTCAATGGCCGAGAAGTTAACCGCCGTCAAGGGCATGAACGACATCCTGCCGCCCGACTCGGCGCGCTGGGAATGGTTCGAAGACAAGGTGCGCGCGCTGATGCGGCGCTATGGCTACGCCAACGTGCGCACGCCGATCGTCGAGCCGACGGCACTGTTCGTGCGCGGCTTGGGCGAGGTGACCGATATCGTCGAGAAGGAGATGTATTCCTTCACCGACTCGATGAACGGCGACCAGCTCACGCTGCGCCCCGAGGCCACCGCCGGCATCGTGCGCGCGATGGTCGAGCACAACGCGCTGTACAACGGCCCGCTGCGCGTCTGGACCATGGGCGCCGTGTTCCGCCACGAGCGTCCGCAAAAGGGCCGCTATCGCCAGTTCCACCAGATCGACGTCGAGGCCCTGGGCTATTGCGGACCCGACGTGGACGCCGAGCAGATCCTGATGTGCCGCGCGCTGTGGCAGGAGCTGGGCCTGGTCGAAGGCCAGGACGTGCGACTCGAGATCAACAGCCTGGGCCAGGCCGAAGAGCGCCGGCAGCACCGCGAGGCATTGATCGCCCACTTCGAGGCCCACGCATCGGTGCTCGACGAGGACGCGAAGCGCCGCCTGCACAGCAACCCGCTGCGCATCCTCGACAGCAAGAACCCGGCGATGCAGGCGATCGTCGAATCGGCGCCGCAGCTCATGAGCTTTCTGGGCGAGGCCTCGCTGGCGCACCTGAACGCCGTGCGCGCCATCCTCGATGCCGCCGGGCTCGACTACCGCGTGAACCCGCGCCTGGTGCGCGGCATGGACTACTACAACCTCACCGTCTTCGAATGGATCACCGACAAGCTCGGCTCGCAAGGCACGGTCTGCGGCGGCGGGCGCTACGACGGCCTGTTCGAGCAGCTCGGCGGCAAGCCGACGCCGGCCATCGGCTGGGGCCTTGGCGTGGAGCGCCTGCTGCTGCTGCTCGAGGCCGTGGGCACGGCCATTGCGCCGCCCGTGCCCGACGCCTACGCCGTGATTCCCGATGCGGCGGCGCTGCCCGTGGCGATGTGCACGCTGCAGGCCCTGCGCGCCGCGGGCATCAGCGTGCAGATGCATGCCGGCTCGGGCGAGGGCCGGGGCAGCATGAAGTCGCAGCTCAAGAAGGCCGACGCCAGCGGCGCCCGCCACGCCCTGATCTTCGGCGCGGACGAGCTGGCGCAAAACGTGGTGGCCGTCAAATCCCTGCGCGACGGCAGCGGCCAGCAGGTGCTGCAGCCGCTGGCCGATGTGTCCGCGTGGGCCGCCACCCTACAATCGCTGACTTAAACGAATCACACACCATGGCTACACCTCTCGATCTTCAAGAACAAGAACAGCTGGATGAGCTCAAGCACTTCTGGAAAAAGTACGGCGACCTGATCACCTGGACACTGCTGCTGGTGTTTGGCGCGCTGGCTGCGTGGAACGGCTACCAGTACTGGCAACGCGGTCAGGCCACGCAGGCCTCGGCTCTGTACGACGAGGTCGAGCGCGCCGCACAGTCGGGCGATATGGCCATGCTGGAGCGCTCCTTTAGCGACATGAAAGACCGTTACGGCCGCACTACTTACGCGCAGCAATCGGGCCTGCTGGTCGCCAAGGTAATGGACGACAAAGGCAATATCGACGGCGCCAAGGCAGCGCTGGCCTGGGTCGCCGACAAGACTTCCGACGAAGGCTACCAGTCGATCGCCAGGCTGCGTCTGGCGGCTGTATTGATGCAGGCCAACGCCTATGACGAGGCGCGCAAGCAGCTCGCCGGCTCGTTCCCGGCGGAGTTCGCGCCGCTGGTGGCGGACCGCATCGGCGATATCGATGTCCTGCAGGGCAAGAAGGCCGAGGCCGTGGCGCAATACGGCCGGGCCTACAAGGGCTTCGAGGCGCAATCGCAATACCGGCGCCTGGTCGAAGTCAAACTGAACGCGCTGGGCGTGGACCCGCGGGCCGCATCCGGCGCTGCCGCTGCGGCGCCGCAGGCCGGCGCATCCGCCACCGGGGAGTCCAAGTGAGCTTGAGACATTTTGTGCCTGCAGCCCTTGCACCGCGTGCGCTGATAGCTATTGTTTTCGTAGCGACCCTGGCGGCGTGCTCGAGTGGCTCGCCACCCCCGAAGCCGACGCCTCTGGCACCCAACGAGGCGTTGATCGGCGTGCGGCAGGTCTGGACGGCGCATGTGGGTCCGGTCGACTTTCCGCTCGACGTCAACGTCAATGGCAGCACCGTGACACTGGCCGGCTCCGATGGCACTGTGGTGGCGCTGGATGCGCGCACCGGGCGCGACCTGTGGCGCACCTCGGTGCACACGCCGATCGCCGCCGGTGTCGGCAGCGACGGCAAGCTGGCCGCCGTGGTGACGACGGGCAACGAGCTGGTCGCGCTGGACGGCGGGCGTGAACTGTGGCGCCAGAAGCTGGCGGCGCAGGTCTATACCGCGCCCCTGGTGGCCGGCGCACGGGTCTTTTTGCTCGCGGCGGACCGATCGGTGAGCGCCTACGACGGCCAGTCCGGGCGCCGCTTGTGGCTGCAAAAGCCGCCCAGCGAACCGCTGATCCTGCACCAGGGCGGCGTCCTGCTGGCGGTCGGCGATACGCTGGTGGTGGGCTTGTCCGGCCGCATGCTGGGACTCAACCCCCTGAACGGCAGCCTGCGCTGGGAGGTGCCGATCGCGTCCCCGCGCGGCACCAACGATATTGAACGGCTGGTCGACCTCGTGGGTCCGGTCAGCCGGGTCGGCGATGTGGTCTGCGCGCGGGCTTTCCAGATGGCGGTCGGTTGCGTCGATGCCGCGCGCGGCACCGTGCTGTGGACCAAGCCGGCGAATGGCGCGCAAGGCGTGCAGGGCGACGACCGGCTTCTGTTCGGCACCGAGATCGACGGCAAGGTGGTGGCCTGGCGCCCCGCCAATGGCGAGCAGGCCTGGAGCACCGATAGCCTGAAGTACCGCGGCTTGAGCGCACCTCTGGCGCTTGGGCGCTCGGTGGTGATTGGCGACAGCGCCGGCTTCGTGCACTTGCTGTCGCGCGAAGACGGCTCCTTGCTGACCCGGCTGACGACCGATGGCTCGGGCGTGGCGGCTGCGCCCGTGGCCGCCGGCAATACCCTCGTCGTGGTGACACGCAATGGGGGGGTCTATGGCTTCCAGCCGGAATGACCTGCTAGGTAGCCGCACGTGAAGCCTGTCCTGGCCCTGGTCGGCCGCCCCAACGTCGGCAAGTCCACCCTGTTCAACCGGCTCACCAAGTCGCGCGATGCCATCGTCGCCGACTTTGCCGGCCTGACGCGCGACCGGCACTACGGCAACGGGCGCCAGGGCCCGCACGAATTCATCGCCATCGACACCGGCGGCTTCGAGCCGGATGCGGCCAGCGGCATCTACAAGGAAATGGCCAAACAGACGCGCCAGGCGGTGGCCGAGGCGGATGTGGTCATTTTCGTCGTGGACGCGCGCGCCGGCCTGTCGGCCCAGGATCACGACATCGCCAAATACCTGCGGCGTCTGGGCAAACCCACGGTGCTGGCCGCGAACAAGGCCGAAGGCATGCAGGCGGGCGCGCAGCTGTCCGAGTTTTATGAGCTGGGCCTGGGCGAGGTGTACCCAATCTCGGCCTCGCATGGCCAGGGCATCCGCGACCTGGTGGAACTGGCGCTGGAGCCCCTGCATCTGCCGGAGCCGGACGACAGCGCTGCGGAAGTCGACAGCGGCGTCATCAAGCTGGCGGTCGCGGGGCGCCCCAACGTCGGCAAATCGACCCTGATCAACACCTGGCTGGGCGAGGAGCGGCTGGTGGCGTTCGACTTGCCCGGCACCACACGCGACGCGATCACGGTGCCGTTCGAGCGCAACGGCCAGCGCTTCGAGCTGATCGACACTGCAGGATTGCGCCGCAAGGGCAAGGTGTTTGAAGCCATCGAGAAGTTTTCGGTGGTGAAGACGCTGCAGGCCATTGAAACGGCCAACGTGGTGTTGCTGCTGCTCGATGCCACCCAGGGTGTGACCGACCAGGATGCGCATATCGCGGGCTACATCCTGGAGAGCGGTCGCGCCGTGGTGCTGGCGGTCAACAAGTGGGATGCGATTGATGCCTACCAGCGCGAGCTGGTGCAGCGCTCCATCGAGACGCGCCTGCCGTTTCTCAAATTTGCCGCGGTGCACTTCATCTCCGCCCAGAAGCGCCAGGGTTTGGGGCCGGTCTGGCTGTCCATCATTCAGGCCCACAAGGCGGCCAACTGCAAGATGTCCACGCCGGTGCTGACGCGCCTGCTGCTGGAGGCGGTGCAGTTCCAGAGTCCCAAGCGCGCCGGCATGTTCCGCCCCAAACTGCGCTACGCGCACCAGGGCGGCATGAATCCGCCGGTCATCGTGATCCACGGCAACTCGCTGGAACATGTCACCGAGGCCTACAAGCGGTTCCTGGAAGGGCGCTTCCGCAAGGAGTTCAACCTGACCGGAACGCCGCTGCGCATCGAGATGAAAACCTCGCACAACCCGTACGCCGACAAAGAGTAGGGCGGCGCCCGGTCACTGCCCCATTTTTTCTTGTGGAATTGAGCTTTGAGGCCGTCGCACCGGTGCGGCGCTGTGGTAAGGTTCCACTTCCTACAACAACTTCTGAACACGGAGAATATCGTGAGCAACAAAGGGCAGCTACTTCAGGACCCCTTCCTCAACGCCTTGCGCCGCGAGCATGTGCCGGTGTCCATCTATCTGGTGAACGGCATCAAGCTGCAGGGCCAGGTGGAGTCATTCGATCAATACGTTGTGCTGCTTCGCAACACCGTGACGCAAATGGTGTACAAGCACGCCATTTCGACCATTGTGCCGGGGCGCGCCGTCAACTTCTCGGTCGCCGAGGGCGCCGCAGCTGCGCCGGACGCGCCCTGATCCTGCAGGCCAGCGTCCGGCCGACATTGTGCTGACAATGCAACCCCCGATCCGCTGATCCAGATTTGTCCGATTCACCCGACCGCCAATTTGCCCCGACCATCCTGGTCGGGGTTGATTTTGGCTTGCCTCATTTTGACGGCGAGCTGGAAGAGCTCGGGCTGCTGGCCCAGACCGCGGGCCTGAAGCCCGTGGCGCGCATCACCTGCAAGCGCAAGGCGCCCGATGCCGCCCTGTTTGTGGGCAGCGGCAAGGCCGATGAAATCAAGTTCATGGCGGAACAGCTCGGGGCCACCGAGGTGTTGTTCGACCAGAGCCTGAGCCCGGCGCAGCAGCGCAACCTGGAGCGTCATCTGGGCCTGCCCGTGAATGACCGCACGCTGCTGATCCTGGAAATCTTCGGCCAGCGCGCGCGCAGCCACGAGGGCAAGCTGCAGGTCGAACTGGCCCGGCTGCAATACCTGAGCACGCGCCTGGTGCGGCGCTGGTCGCACCTGGAGCGCCAGCGCGGTGGCATCGGCGCGCGTGGGGGCCCGGGCGAGGCCCAGATCGAGCTGGACCGGCGCATGATCGGCGAATCCATCAAGCGCACCTCGGCCAAGCTTGAAAAGGTCAAGCGCCAGCGCCACACCCAGCGCCGCCAGCGCGAACGGCGCGACGCCTTCAATATTTCGCTGGTGGGCTACACCAACGCGGGCAAATCGACGCTGTTCAATGCGCTGGTGAAGGCGCGCGCCTACACCGCCGACCAGCTGTTTGCCACGCTGGACACCACCACACGGCAGCTTTATCTCGGGGAGGCCGGGCGCTCCGTCTCGCTGTCGGATACGGTCGGGTTCATTCGCGACCTGCCGCACGGGCTGATCGACGCCTTTCAGGCGACCTTGCAGGAAGCCGTGGATGCCGACCTGCTGCTGCATGTGGTGGATGCCGCGAGGCCGGATTTCCCCGAGCAAATGGCTGAGGTGCAGCGTGTGCTGGCGGAGATCGGCGCGGCGGGCGTGCCGCAGCTTCTCGTGTTCAACAAGCTCGACGCCCTTGAAAAAGAGCAGCGGCCGCTGCAACTGAGCGATACGTTTGAAGTTGACGGCACCCGCGTCCCGCGTTTGTTCGTCAGCGCGCGCACTGGCGAAGGACTGCCGGCTCTGCGTCAGCAATTGGCCAGCATGGTGGCGGGCAGGGCGGGAGCCGATGCGGCCAGTGCGCAAGCCCCCGAATTTCATGAGGCTGCTCCCTGATTGGGCACAATCGGGGGGACAACACAAGAAGAGAATTTGCGCATGAATCTCAAACTACAAGTCCCAGGGTGGACTGCACTGCAAGGCCGCATCAGGGGCATGTTCAACCTGAACGACCCGCGTTGGGGGCGTGGCGACGACAAGCCGTCCGACAACACCCGGTCGGACGCACCCCGGCCCGAGGGCGAGCCGCCAGCGCCGCCACCGTCGCAACAAGGCAACGGCCGCGGACAGGGCCCCAACCAGGGCCCGCCCGATCTGGACGAGCTGTGGCGTGATTTCAATCGCAAGCTGGGCGGGCTGTTTGGCGGTGGCAAGAAAAACAATTCCGGCAATAACAACGGTGGCTTCGGCGGCCGCGGGCCCGGCGGCGGTGGCTTTCAGCCCGATGGTAAAAGTGCCGGGATCGGGGCTGGACTGATTGCCGCCGTCATCGTCCTGATCTGGCTCGGCTCGGGGTTTTTCATCGTGCAGGAAGGCCAGCAGGCCGTGATCACGCAGTTCGGCAAGTACCGCGCCACGGTCGGGGCCGGCTTCAACTGGCGCCTGCCGTACCCGATCCAGCGCGATGAGCGGGTGTTCGTGACGCAGATCCGCTCGGTCGACATCGGTCGCGACAACATCATCAAGGCCACCGGCCTGCGCGATTCGGGCATGCTGACCGCCGACGAAAACATTGTCGAGATCAAGTTCGCCGTGCAATATCGCCTGAAGGATGCGCGTGCCTACCTGTTTGCCAGCCGGGACCCGGCCGGTGCCGTGGTGCAGGCGGCCGAGTCCGCGGTGCGTGAGGTCGTGGGCAAGATGCCCATGGACGCCGCCCTGGGCGAGGACCGCGACAAGATTTCGCCGCAGGTTCGCACGCTGATGCAGACCATTCTGGATCGCTACGACGTCGGCATCGAAGTCGTCAACATCAACTTGCAGCAAGGCGGGGTGCGCCCGCCCGAGCAGGTGCAGGCCGCGTTTGACGACGTGCTCAAGGCCGGGCAGGAGCGCGAGCGCACCAAGAACGAAGCCCAGGCCTATGCCAACGACGTGATTCCGCGTGCCGTGGGGACGGCATCGCGCCTGAAGGAAGAGTCCGACGGTTACAAGGCCCGCATCGTGGCGCAGGCCGAAGGCGATGCGCAGCGCTTCAGCTCGGTGCTGACCGAGTACCAGAAGGCGCCGCAGGTGACGCGCGACCGCATGTACCTGGACTCCATGCAGCAGGTTTACAGCAACGTCACCAAGGTGCTGGTGGATTCGCGCCAGAACTCCAACCTGCTGTACCTGCCGCTCGACAAGATCATGCAGATGACCGGCCAGAGCGCACCCGCGGCGGATGCTTCCACGCCGCCGGCGCCCGCCGGCGCGGTGGTGCCTGCGACGCCGTCTGGTTTGTCCAATGATGATGCGCGCAGCCGTGACGGCGCGCGCTCGCGCGACCGTGAAACACGCTAGGAGTCTCCCGTGAACAGAGTTGGTTTTATTGTTTCCTCACTTCTGGTGGCGCTCGCGGTTCTCAGCTCCATGGTTTTCGTTGTCGATCAGCGCCAGTTCGGGATCGTTTACGCACTCGGGCAGATCAAGGACGTCATCACCCAGCCGGGGCTCAACTTCAAGCTGCCGCCGCCGTTCCAGAACGTGTCCTATCTGGACAAGCGGCTGCTCACGCTCGACAGCACCGATGCCGAGCCGGTCTACACCGCGGAAAAGCAGCGCGTCGTGATCGACTGGTACGTGCGCTGGCGCGTCACCGATCCCACCGAGTACATCCGCAACGTCGGGCTGGACGAAAACGCCGGCGCGAACCAGCTCAACCGCGTGGTGCGCAACGCGTTCCAGGGCGAGATCAACAAGTACACGGTCAAGGAACTGCTGTCCGCCAAGCGCGAAGCCCTGATGTCCGCCGTCAAGAGCCAGGTGCTGGCCACGGTGCGCGGCACCAAGCCGTGGGGTGTCGATGTGGTCGACGTGCGCATCACGCGCGTCGACTATGTGAGCGACATCACCGATTCCGTGTACCGGCGCATGGAGGCCGAGCGCAAGCGTGTGGCCAACGAGTTGCGCTCCACCGGTGTGGCCGAGGGTGAAAAAATCCGCGCCGACGCCGACCGCCAGCGCGAGGTGACGGTGGCCAATGCCTACCGCGAAGCCCAGAAAATCAAGGGCACCGGTGACGCGCAGGCCACCCGCACTTACGCCGAAGCGTTCGGCCGCGATCCCCAGTTTGCGCAGTTCTACCGCAGCCTGGACGCCTACAAGTCCAGCTTCAACAAGAAGAGCGACGTGATGGTGATCGACGAGTCGTCGGAGTTCTTCAAGGCGATGCGCGGCGCCAGTGGCAGCAGCGCGGCTGCGCCTGCCAAGCCCGCCAAAAAGTAAGCCGCGGACGCCCAGGCCTTGGACAGCGGTACGTTCTGGATGGCACTTGCCCTGGTGCTGGTCATCGAAGGCTTGCTGCCGTTTCTGTCGCCTGGCGCGTGGCGGCGCATGTTTGCGCAAATCCTGCAACTGCGCGATGGGCAGCTCCGTTTTTTCGGCCTGTGCAGCATCCTTGCGGGACTTTTCATGCTTTGGCTGCTGGCGTGAGGCGGGACGGGCCTGCAAGCCCGGTAAAATCCCTGTTTTAACAGCCTCCCAAAATATTCATGTCCGCTTGGGTCCTGCCGGATTACATCGCCGATGTTTTGCCTTCCGAGGCCCGGCACATCGAAGAACTCCGTCGCTGTCTGCTCGACACGGCTCGCGGCTACGGCTATGAGCTGGTCATGCCGCCGCTGCTGGAGCACCTGGAATCACTGCTCACCGGCACCGGCGAAGCGCTCGATCTGCAAACCTTCAAGCTGGTGGACCAGCTGTCGGGACGCATGATGGGGCTGCGCGCCGACACCACGCCGCAAGTGGCGCGCATCGACGCGCATCTGCTGAACCGCAGCGGCGTGACCCGCCTGTGCTATTGCGGCCCGGTGCTGCACACCCGGCCCGACCGGCCGCACGCCACCCGCGAACCGCTGCAGTTCGGCGCCGAAATCTATGGCCACGCAGGGCTGGAAGCCGATCTGGAGATTTTGCTGCTGTCCCTGGACTGCCTGAAGGCGGCGCAGGTGCAGGGCGCCAGCGTGGACATGGCCGATGCCCGCATCGTGCGCTCGCTGCTGGCGGACGTGCCGCTCGATGCCGCCGGGATGGCCCGGGTGCATGCCGCGCTGGCGGCCAAGGATGCGAGCGAACTGGCGGCGCTGACCAAAGCCTTTCCGGCCGCGTCGCGCGAGGGCCTGCTGGCGCTGGTCCAACTCTACGGCGATGAACGCGTGTTAATTGAGGCTGAAAAAGTACTCAAGTCCTCGCCAATTCTGCATGAGGCGCTATCAAATTTGAAATGGCTCGCGAACCAGATCAAAGGCACCCAGGTGACTTTCGATCTGGCCGACCTGCGCGGTTACGCCTACTACAGCGGCGCGCGCTTTGCCATCTACGCGCAAGGCGCCAGCGACGCCTTGGTGCGCGGCGGCCGTTACGACGAGGTCGGCGCGGTGTTCGGCCGCAACCGGCCGGCCGTGGGTTTCAGCCTGGACGTGAAGCAATTGGTGGCCGCCGTGGCGCCCCGCGCGCTGCGCGCGGCCATCCGCGCCCCATGGGGCGATGCGCCCGAGTTGCGCGCGGCCATCGCGGCCCTGCGCGGGCGCGGCGAGACCGTGGTCTGCGTGCTGCCGGGCCATGAGAGCGGCGTCGATGAATTCCACTGCGACCGCGAGCTGATCCAGGCGGCGGGGCAGTGGGTTGTGCAAGCTATTTGAGAACCATCCGAGATGAATACAAGCAAAGTACAGGCTCCAGGACGCAACGTGGTCGTGGTCGGCACCCAATGGGGCGATGAGGGCAAGGGCAAGCTGGTGGACTGGCTGACCGAGAGCGCCCAGGGTGTGGTGCGCTTCCAGGGCGGCCACAATGCGGGCCACACGCTGGTGATCAATGGCGTGAAAACCGCGCTGAACCTGATCCCGAGCGGCATCATGCGTCCCGGCGTGAAGTGCTACATCGGCAACGGCGTGGTGCTCTCGACCGAACACCTGTTCAAGGAGATCGAGCGGTTGGAGGCGGTGGGTGTGGAGGTGCGTTCGCGCCTGCGCATCAGCGAAGCCTGCCCGCTGATCCTGCCGTTCCATGCGGCGCTGGATGTGGCGCGCGAAGCCGTGCGCGAGCAGGGCGGCAGCGAGAAGATCGGCACCACGGGCAAGGGCATCGGCCCGGCCTACGAAGACAAGATCGCGCGCCGCGCGCTGCGCGTGCAGGACCTGAAATACCCCGAGCGTTTTGCCGCCAAGCTGCGCGAGCTGCTGGCGCTGCACAACTTCATGCTGACGCAGTATCTGCACGCCCCGGCGATCGAGTTCGACGCGGTCTATGACCAGGCCATGAGCCATGCGAAGCAGCTGTTGCCCATGATGGCCGACGTCTCGCGCGAGCTCAACGATGCGCATCGTGACGGTGCCAATCTGCTGTTCGAGGGCGCGCAGGGCACGCTGCTCGACGTCGACCACGGCACCTACCCGTATGTCACGTCCAGCAACTGCGTGGCCGGCAATGCCGCCGCCGGCTCGGGCGTGGGCCCGGGCCTGCTGCACTACATCCTGGGCATCACCAAGGCCTATTGCACGCGCGTCGGTGGCGGCCCGTTTCCGACCGAACTCGACTGGCAAACCCCCGGCACGCCGGGCTACCACATGAGCACGGTGGGCGCCGAAAAAGGCGTGGTCACGGGGCGCAGCCGGCGCTGTGGCTGGTTCGATGCGGCGCTGCTCAAGCGCTCGGCGCAGGTCAATGGCCTGTCCGGCCTGTGCATCACCAAGCTCGACGTGCTCGACGGCCTGGACAAGCTGGAGCTATGCACCGGCTACAAGCTCGACGGCGAACTGATCGACATCCTGCCGATGGCGGCCGAAGAAATTGCGCGCTGCGTGCCCGTGTACGAGACCATCGCCGGCTGGAGCGACTCCACTGTGGGTGTCACGCAATACGACAAGCTGCCGGCCAATGCGCGCCTGTACCTGAAGCGCATCGAAGAGGTGACCGGCGTGCCGATTGCCATGATTTCCACCAGCCCGGACCGTGACCACACCATCCTGTTGCGTCACCCCTATGCACCGGCCTGAGCCAGGGTTTGAACAAGAAATCGGCCACCAGCCCTTATGGACGGATCGCCTTCAGCTATTAATTCAGGAGCAAACCCCATGTTGACGGAAGACGGCAAACACCTGTATGTGAGCTACGACGAGTACCACAGCCTGATCGAAAAACTGGCCATCAAGGTGCACCAGTCGGACTGGCAGTTTGACACCATCCTGTGCCTGGCGCGCGGCGGCATGCGTCCCGGCGACATTCTCTCGCGCATCTTCGATAAACCGCTGGCCATCATGTCCACCAGCTCGTACCGCGCCGAGGCGGGCACCCAGCAGGGCAAGCTCGACATTGCGCACTACATCACCACGCCCCAAGGCGAGATTGCCGGGCGCGTGCTGCTGGTGGACGATCTGGCGGACACCGGCCACACGCTGAACGCCGTGATCCACCAGCTCAAGAACAACTACAAGCCCATCACCGAGCTGCGCAGCGCCGTGATCTGGACCAAGGGCGTGTCCACTTTCACGCCCGATTACTCGGTCGAATTCCTGCCGACCAACCCCTGGATTCACCAGCCGTTTGAAAGCTACGATTCGATGAGTCCCGATCAACTCCAGGCCAAGTGGACGGTGTAGGGCCTGATAGGCGTAGCACCCGACGGGAGCCTGGCTCCCGTTTTTATTTCAGCGTTACCATTTGCCGATGAGCGATATTTCCACCGAGCTGATTCACCATCCCTATGTCCCGCCCGCCGGCTTTGCCGCGCCGCAGCCCGGGGTTCACAAAGCCTCCACGGTGTTTTTCGCGAATGTCGCGGCCATGCGCACGCGCGAGTGGAAGAACAAATCTGGCTACACCTACGGCCTGCACGGAACGCCCACCACCTTTTTGCTGGAAGAGCGCCTGTGCACGCTGGAAGGCGGCCTGCAGTGCTTGCTGGTGCCCAGCGGCCTGGCGGCCATCGCCAACGTGGCGCTGGCGCTGCTTAAAACCGGCGATGAAGTGCTGATTCCCGACAACGCCTATGGCCCGAACAAGGCGCTCGCGCAGGGTGAGCTTGCCGCATGGGGCATCAGCCACCGGATTTACGACCCCATGAATCCCGCCGACCTGGCCTCGAAGATCACCGACCGCACCCGGCTGGTCTGGCTTGAGGCAGCCGGTTCGGTCACGATGGAATTCCCCGATCTTCCGGAAATGGTTCGCCAGTGCCGGGCGCGTGGCGTCGTCACCGCGCTGGACAACACCTGGGGCGCGGGCATCGCATTCAAGCCCTTCGACCTCGACGGCGACGGGTCCGGGCGCCTCGGCGTCGATATTTCGGTGCATGCCCTCACCAAATACCCGAGCGGCGGCGGCGATGTCCTCATGGGCAGCGTGATCACGCGGTGCGAGGCCCTGGGCCTCAAGCTGAAACTCTGTCACATGCGGCTCGGTCTGGGCGTGGGGGCCAATGATGCAGAAACCGTGCTGCGTTCCCTGCCCAGCATGGCCTTGCGTTATCGTGCCCAGGACGCGGCGGCGCGCCAACTCGCGCGGTGGTGCGCCGAACAGCCCCAGTTCAACCAGGTGCTGCACCCCGCGCTGCCGGGCGCGCCAGGGCATGCACACTGGCGCCAGCTATGCGGCAACGCGGGCTCCGCGACGGGCGACGGCACTGGCGCGGCCGCCGGGCTGTTCAGCGTCGTCGTCAGCGAGCGCTATGCGAGCGTGCAGGTGGACGCCTTCTGCGACGCACTGCGCCTGTTCAGGCTCGGCTACAGCTGGGGCGGGCCGGTGAGCCTGGTCGTGCCCTATGACCTCGCGGACATGCGTCAGGGCTGGCCGCCGCAGGTGGCGCGCGGTACGCTGGTGCGGTTTTCGATCGGCCTTGAAGCGCCGGGTGACCTGCGGGCCGATCTGGAGCAGGCCGTGGCCAGCGCGCTGCCGCCCTGATTGACGAAACCCCGTCCGATCCCGGCAGATAGTCGATCCATATCAGTGTTTTCCGCACTGGTGAAAACGGGGACTGTCGTTAGTCTTGCGCCAATTGCTTTTTTGTCGCAATACACGTGCTATGACCGAATTCACGCCACCGCGGGACGCCGCCCCTGATCACCCGCCGCCCTACAGGCTGCCCCCGCCCGTCGGCCCGCTGGCCTTGATGCTGCCGCTGGGTTGGGGCGCACCGTTTCACTGGCTGGCGGCGGGCTGGCGGGACTTGTGGGCGCGGCCAGGCATCGGCGTTTTTTACGGGGGCTGCTTCTGGATCATGGCGCTCACGCTGGGGCTGGTGTTTCGTACCCGACCGGAATACGCGATGTCGATTGCCTCGGGTTGTCTGCTGGTGGGCCCGTTCCTGGCCATGGGGCTGTACGAGGCAAGCCGGCGACGGGAGCTGGGGCTCGTGGCCGATCTGCGCAGCTCAATCACCTGCTGGGACTCGCACATCCGCAGCATGGGCATGCTGGTGTTGGTGCTGATCGTGCTGGAACTGCTGTGGGGCCGTGCCTCCCTGGTGGTGTTCGCGGTGTTTTTCAACACCGGCATGCCCTCGACGACGGGTGTGCTGAACGCCATCTTCAATCCCGAGAACTGGGAGTTTGTTGTGGTTTACCTGGCCGTAGGCGGCGTGTTTGCCGCGCTGGTCTATGCGACGGCGGTGGTGTCGATTCCCATGATCCTCGACCGCGACACCGACGCCATCACGGCGGCCGTCACCAGTATCCGTGTGGTGTACGAACACACCGGCGTGATGCTGCTGTGGGGCGCACTGCTCAGCGTACTGGTGGTTCTGGCGTTGCTGCCGTGGGGGCTTGGACTGGTGGTCATCGGCCCGTGGCTTGGCCATGCCAGCTGGCACGCGTACCGTGGCTCGGTGGCCTGGCAGGAAGAAGCGGACCCGGAGGACGCGGACGGCTGATCTGTTTGGCACGCCCCATGTTCCGTCACGCCGCCATGGGGGTGCGTAAGCTGTTAAAGTGGCCTTTTCCATCAGACAAGTGAAAGCAGACATTGGCTACTCCCAACTACGGATACGAAAAGCGCCAGAAAGAGCTGGCCAAAAAGCGCAAGAAAGAAGACAAGCTCAAGGCCAAGGCCGTCCGCAAGGTCGGCGACCCCGCGGACGGCGATGTGCAGCAGGACGAGGCGACGCCGCCCGCCGACACCACGGGTCAAACGCCAGGCACGCCAGCCCAGTCCTGAGCCTTTTCTGCGTCGTCCCGAGTCTTGGTTGGGGCCATCGACCCCAATCGGGCGTTCACGCGCCCTGCGCCAGTATCTCGTGAGCCAATTGACCCATAGCCCCTACGGAACGGTTGCTGGCTGCTATCTTTTTTGAAGTTCCGTACTGGCTGAAATTGCGCTGCATCGACTGCGCGTAACCCGGGTCGTAGTGCGTCTTGAGCAGTTCGCGCACCACCGTCTCGATCTGGCCGCTGTGCACCTTGTCCTTCCAGCCCTGCACCACGGCCTTGCCGCGCAGCTCGATCAAGGCGTCCAGCCGGTCGCAAAACAGCGCGGTGTCTTGCACGAAGAAATCGTAGTCCTCCAGCAGCAGCGCCACGCGCTCGTCGTCGGGCAGCTGCAGATCCAGACAGGGGCTGGCGCGCATGGCCAGCATCAGGCTGTCGGGGATGGACAGGTTGCCGACCTTCTTGCTCTCGCTCTCGACAAACACCGGGCGTGCCGGGTCGAACTGGCGCAGCGCATCCCACACCAGGTTGTCAAAGCGCTTTTGCGACGGCTGGGGCTGGCCCGGAATCTGTCCCAGCACCGAGCTGCGGTGGCTGGCCAGCGCTTCGAGGTCCAGCACCTGGGCACCCGCCTGGGCCAGCGCCTGCAGCAGCCGTGTTTTGCCCGAGCCGGTGGGGCCGCACACCACCTGGTAGGACAGGCGCGGGGCAAGCTCGGGCAGGCTGGCCAGCACGGCACCGCGAAAGGCCTTGTAGCCGCCTTCAACCACCGCCACGCGCAGGCCGATCTGCCCCAGCACCAGTGCCAGCGCATTGCTGCGCTTGCCACCGCGCCAGCAATAGATCAGCGGCTGCCAGCTCTTGGGCTTGTCCAGCAGCTCGCGCTCGATATGCCGTGCGATATTCGCCGCCACCAGCGCCGCACCACGCTTTTGCGCCTCGAACGGATTGACCTGCTTGTAGATGGTGCCGATCAGCTTGCGCTCTTCGTTGTTCAGCGAAGGCCAGTTCACGGCGCCGGGCAAATGGTCCTCCAGGTATTCGTCCTCGCTGCGCGCGTCGATGACAGCGCTGTAGGTGTTGAGCTGGGCAATGGCGTCAGCCGCCGACACATGTTTGACGTTCACTTGAGCAGCTTCTTCAGTTCGGGCCAGACGTTGTTCAGTATCGTCGGATGCGCCGCCGCGATGGGGTGGATGCGGTCGCTCTGGAACAACTCCGCGGCATTGGGCGCGTCGGCAACGCCCTTGAGCAAAAACGGCACCAGCGCCGCCTTGTTGGCCCGCGCGACCTGGCCAAAGGTGGCCGCAAAGTGGTCGGCGTAGTCGCGACCGTAGTTCGGCGGCACCTGCATGCCGATCAGCAGCACCTTCGCGCCGGCTTTTTGCGCGGCCCGCGTCATCTGGTTCAGGTTGTCCTGCGTCATCGCCAGCGGCAGGCCGCGCAGCGCATCGTTGGCGCCGAGCTCCAGAATCACGATGCCGGGCTTGTCGGCGGTGAGCAGCGCGGCCAGGCGCGAGCGCCCGCCCGAGGTGGTCTCGCCGCTGATGCTGGCGTTTTGCACTGTTGCCGGGATTTTTTCAGCCGCCAGACGCTGCGCCAGCAGGGCGACCCAGCCGCTGCCGCGCGGCAGGCCATACTCGGCACTCAGGCTGTCGCCCAGCACCAGGATGGTCCTGGATGGTTGACTGGCTCCTTGGGCGGCGGAGGGGCCCGGCTTGTTTTGCGCGCCCCAAGCCCCCACGTAGCAGAGCGCGATCGCCATCGCGATAAAGTGTCGTCGAATCAAAACTTCAAATCCTTCATGTCCACCTTGTCCGGTTCCGCCATTATTTCCGTCGAGCACATCTTCAAATCAGTGACCGACTCGACCGGCACACTCGACATTTTGCGCGATATTGATTTCTCGCTGGCCCCACGGGAGACCGCGGCGATTGTCGGTGCCTCCGGGTCCGGCAAGAGCACCTTGCTGTCCATAATCGCCGGCCTGGACACGCCCACGCGCGGCACCGTGCGGCTGGACGGGCAGGATCTGTTTGCGCTGAGCGAAGACGACCGCGCCGCGCTGCGCGCGCAAAAGGCCGGCTTCGTGTTCCAGAGCTTTCAGTTGATGGGCAACCTGTCGGCGCTGGAAAACGTGATGCTGCCGCTGGAGCTGGCCGGGCGCAAGGACTCGCGCAAGGCCGCCACCGAGATGCTGGCCCGCGTAGGCCTGTCGCAACGCCTGGGCCACTACCCCAAGGTCCTGAGCGGCGGCGAGCAGCAGCGTGTGGCGCTGGCGCGCGCCTTCGTGGTGCAGCCGGCGGTGCTGCTGGCCGACGAGCCCACCGGCAGCCTCGACTTTGCCACCGGCGAGACCATCATGAAACTGATGTTCGACCTGAACCGCGAACTCGGCACGACGCTGGTGCTGGTCACGCACGACCGCGCCATTGCCGAGCGCTGCGAGCGGCGCATCAATATTGAAGCCGGACGGATAGTGCCCGCAGAGGAGGGGGCGCTCCGGTCGCTGGCAGACTGATCCTGCGGGACTGTTGTGCCGCAGGCCCGCGGCGCGTCCTGTGTCGAGGCTCGCGCGGTGTGTGCTCACGCAAAATGGTGGCAGGATCGGGTGGATGTTGGCAATCGTGAGGTGTTGATGTCGATCAAGCAATGCGCGAGGGTTGTTGACCAGGGTCAGGCCAGCAATGGGGTTGTCAGGGCACAATTTTGTTTCATGAGATACCGTCCCCTCTTCCTCGCGCTTTCCTGCGCGGCGCTTTGTGCTTGCTCTGCGCTGTTGCCGCGAGCCAGTACCGATACACCCAAGGGTTTCGCCAACTTCGAAGAAGCTGCAGCGGCGGCGCAGCAGATCGTGGCCCTGCAGACGCGCACCTCTGAACTCAAGAACATCGGCTTCGACCCGGTTGACGGGCGCAATGTCACGCTGATTCCCTACCCCGAGATCGTGGGGCGGCTGGTGCCCAATCCGGGCGTGCCGCTAATCAAACTCGACCCCGGCATCCGCCAGTGCATCGAGGTGCAGACCACCTGCCGCGGCTACCAGTTTCATTTTGAGCGGCAGCATCGCCAGCGTGAAGGCAATTTCTGGCTGGACTTCTTGAACGTGCGTCGTACCACGAAGGTGACCGGGTGGTGGTTTGACGCATTGATTGTGATCAGCGACGATACCGTGCTGTTTCGCAACTTTGCCGGGCAAGCCTATACCGACCGGCTCGAACAACAGAACAATCCGCTCGGCCCGTTGCAGTCGGATGCAGGTGCCGCCGCTGTCGTGCTGCATTGAGGCCACCCATGGACTCATTGTGCTGAGTGCGCCGCTCAATGGCACCCCGGGTGTTGAGGTCTGCGCAGCCATCAAGGTGAAAATTGCCGTGCGGCCCATGTTTGGCGGGTACGGGGTGCTATATGTTTGATAGCAGCTGCCCAGCACCGATAATCTCGGTATGTCGTCCCCCAAAGTACTTTTCGGCTTCCATGCCGTCGGCGTGCGCCTCAAGACCGCGCCGCAATCCATCATCGAGATTTTTTACGAGCCGACGCGCCGCGATGCCCGCATGCGCCAGTTCCTGGAGCGCGCCACCGAGGCCGGGGCGCGGCTGATCGAGGCCGATGGCCTGCGGCTGGCCAAGCTGGCCGGCAGCCATGGGCACCAGGGCGTGGCCGCGCGGGTGCAGCCGTTGCCTCAGGTGCATTCTCTCGACGATTTGCTGGATCAGGTCAGCACACCGCCGCTGTTGCTGGTGCTCGACGGCGTGACGGATCCGCACAACCTGGGTGCCTGCCTGCGCGTGGCCGACGGCGCCGGCGCGCACGCCGTGATTGCGCCCAAGGACCACGCGGCCGGCATCAACGCCACCGTGGCCAAGGTCGCGAGCGGCGCGGCCGAGACGGTGCCGTATTTCATGGTGACGAATCTGGCGCGCACGCTGGGCGAGCTCAAGGAGCGCAATATCTGGTGCATCGGCACCAGCGACGACGCGCCCAAGTCGATCTACCAGGTGGACCTCAAGGGCCCGGTGGCGCTGGTGCTGGGCGCCGAGGGCGACGGCATGCGCCAGCTCACGCGCAAGACCTGCGACGAGCTGGTGAACATTCCGATGCGCGGCGCGGTGGAGAGCCTGAACGTGTCGGTGGCCAGCGGCGTGTGCCTGTACGAGGCGCTGCGCCAGCGCCTCGGCTAATCACCCGATGGTCAAACCAGGCCCAGCGCGCCCAGCAGCGCGCCGACGCCCAGCAGCCACAGCAGGTGGATGCGCGTCTTCCAGACCACCAGCGCCGAGGCAACGGTGAGCAGCCACAGCGGCCCGTCGTGGGCTGGGTCGTTGTGCGCGGCGGTCAGCACCCAGCCGGTGGAAAGCAGCAGCGCAATCACGATCGGCGCCACGCCCTGCTTGAAGGCGCGCACCGGGCGCAGTTCGCGGTTGCGGTGGCCCCAGCGCGCCGCGAAAAAGGTCAGCGTGGCGCTGGGCAGCATCATGCCGACCATGGTGACGGCGACGCCCAGCAGCGCGAAGCCCCAGCCGGCCATGCCAGCGCCGAGGCCGCCACCGGCGTTGAGCCCCACGTTCCAGCCCACCAGCGCGACAAACAGCACGTTGGGGCCGGGTGCGGCCTGCGCCAGCGCAATCGACGAGGTGAATTGCGTATTGGTCAGCCAGAGTTTGTCGTCCACCAGGTAGCGCTGCATCTCGGGCGCGGTCGTGATGGCGCCGCCGATGGACAGCAGCGACAGCGTCAGGAAGTGGGTGAACAGGCCCAGCCAGTCGGCATGCGTCATCACGATGGCGAGCGGCGAGGGGCTCATGACTCCGCTCCCAGCGCCTTGAGGGCGCCAAGCTGCCGGTAGGCCCATAGGCTGGCGAGTCCGCCCAGCACCAGCAGCACCCACAGCAGGCGCACACGCAGCAGCGCGATCGCTACGAAAGTAATAGCCGCCAGTGCCCAGCAGGCGCGGGCTCCCATTACATTTGTATGCAAAGCTTTCATTAGCTTGAGCCCGGTGGCGGTGATCAGCCCGGCCGCCACGGCACCCATGCCGCGCAGCGCGCCCTGGGCGGCCGGCACATCGGCGATGCCTGCAAACAGCAGGGCCATGGCCAGCACCACCAGCAGCGGCAAGGTCAGCATGCCGGCCAGCGCCACCAGTGCTCCGCGCAGGCCGAAGTAGCGGTCGCCGATCATCATTGAGAGGTTCACCACATTGGGGCCGGGCAGGATCTGCGCCACCGCCCAGTCCTCGACAAACTCCTCGCGCGTGAGCCATTTTTTCTTCTCGACCAGCTCGCGCTGCACCACGGCCAGTACGCCGCCAAAGCCCTGCAGGGCCAGCAGGGTGAAGGACACAAACAGGTCGGTCAGGGACTGGGGTTGCGGATGGTCTTTGGCGGGCAGCGAGCTCATGCCCTGATTATCACAGCCGCAATTCCCAGATCTCGCCGACCAGGTCGTGCCCGTAGCCGTGATGCGGCTCGCTCTTCATCAACTTGAAGCCGCGCCGCGCGTAGATGTTGCGCGCGGCAGTGAGGTTGCTGTTGGTCCACAGCACCATTTTTTTGTAGCCCTGGGCGCGTGCGAACGCAATGCATTCGTCCGTGAGCCGGGCGCCCAGGCCCAGGCCGCGTGCCTGCGGCGCAAGGATCAGCAGGCGCAACTGCGCCACGGTCTTGCTCTTGCGCACGACAAAGATCGAGCCCACGCGCTCGCCATCGAGTTCGGCGATCCAGCAGCGCTCCCACCCGGGTTGGTAGTTCTTGATGAATCCGGCCGCAATGCCGGCGACGAGACCCTCGAATTCGCAGTTCCAGCCGTATTCGCGCGCGTAGAGCTCGCCATGCTGCTGCACCACCCAGCCCATGTCGCCGGGCTGCATGTCGCGCAGCAGTGCGGTGCGAGTGGCTGGCGCGGCCTTGTTCGGGTCGAGCAGCCGTTGCACCGTGGCCATCGCCTCGATCAGCTGGCGTCGGCCCGCTGCGGGCAAGGCGCCGAGCAGGGCGCCCGCCTGGTCGCGCGATTTCTGCTGCAGCGGCGCGAAGGCTTTGTGGCCGGCGTCGGTGAGTTTGAGCAGGCTTTGCCGCGCGTCGGCCGGCGACGCGACCCGCGCCAGCCAGCCCTTGGTCTCGAATTGGCGCAGGATGCGGCTTAGGTAGCCCGCATCCAGCGCCAGGTCGCGGCCCAGCTCGGCGGCGGTGGGCTGGTCGCGGTGCGCCAGTTCGTAGAGCACACGCACCTGCGTCAAGGCAAGCCCGCTGCCCAGGTAAGGGTCGAGCACGCCGATGCGCTGGGTGTAGAAGCGGTTAAAGGCGCGGACGGCCTTGATGTCGTCCTTTGATTCGGTGGCGGCGGGGGTGGTCAGAGTGCTCATGGTTGATATCGTCAAGCATATTATTGACAAAGTCAAATAATTGGATGTTTCCCGGGGTGCACCTACCGGCTTGACAGCCGCGCCGCGCACGCGCACGCTCGCGTTCCGTGATGACCCACCCGACGCCCGTCCTGCTCCTGGAGCAGATCGCTTTCCCCGAATCGCCGCGCTGGCACGAGGGCGCGTTCTGGTTTTCGGACTTCTACACGCACCGCGTGCTGCGCGTGGGCTCGAACGGCGTGCCCGAGACCGTGGTGCAAGTGCCGGGTCAGCCTTCGGGACTGGGTTGGCTGCCCGACGGCCGTCTGCTGGTCGTCTCAATGACGGACCGGCGCCTGCTGCGCCTGGACGGAACGCGTCTGACCGAGGTGGCCGACCTCTCTGGCCTCGCGCCCTTTCATTGCAACGACATGGTGGTGGACGCGCAGGGCCGCGCCTACATTGGCAACTTCGGCTTCGACCTGCCGGCGCGCGAGACGCCCCGGCCCACCGTGCTGATCATGGTGACGCCGGACGGTGCGGCCCGGGTGGTGGCGGATGACCTGCATTTTCCCAACGGCACGGTGATCACGCCCGATGGCGGCACGCTGATCCTTGGCGAGAGCTACAAAGGGCGGCTGACGGCGTTCGACATTGCGGCGGACGGCGCGCTGCGCAACCGGCGCATCTGGGCGCAACTCGAGGGCGCCGCGCCCGACGGCATCTGCCTGGATGCGCAGGGCGCGATCTGGGTGGCCTCGCCGATCAGCGGGGAGGTGTTGCGCGTGCTCGAAGGCGGCACGGTCACGCACCGCATTCCCATGCCGGCAGCGGCCGTGGCGTGTATGCTGGGGGGCGACGACCGCCGCACGCTCTACATATTGACCGGCAAGGTCATGACGACACCCGAACAATCGCGCGCCGCAATGTCCGGGCGGGTTTACACGTTGCGCGTGGACGTGCCGGGGGCGGGCCGGCCTTGAAGGCCAGAGCCCGTTTCAATACACCGGCTGGTGTTTGCGGATCGCGTCCTTGCCCTCGCTGCTCAAGGCAAAGCCGGGGCCGAACTTGGCCGCCAGCGCATCGGCGCGCTGCACGAAGGCGTCGATCCCCATGCTGTAAATAAACTGCATGGCGCCGCCGGTCCAGGCCGGAAAGCCAATGCCGAAGATGGAGCCGATGTTGGCCTCGAACACCGTGGTCAGCACGTTCTCGGACAGGCAGCGTGCGGTCTCGACCGCCTGGCGGTACAGCAGGCGGTCCTTGACCTCTTCGATGTCCCAGGCAGTGGCCGGTTTTTCAAACAGGGTTTTCAACTCTGGCCACAGGCTTTTCTTGGCGCCTTTCTCGGTCGGGTAGTCGTAGAACCCGCCGCCGCCGGCGCGCCCGGTGCGGTCGTATTCCTTCACCATGCGTTCCACCAGCAGTTCGCCGCGCGTCGCGATATAGGTCTTGCCCTGGGCTGTGAAGTCGGTGCGGGTCTGATCCAGCACATGCACGCTGAGTGACAGCGCGGTCTCGTCCAGCACGGCCAGCGGGCCGACCGGCATGCCGCACTGGATGCCGGCGTTTTCAATCACGGGCGCCGGAATGCCCTCATCCAGCATGGCCGCGCCTTCCATCACGAAGGTGCCGAAGGTGCGGCTGGTGTAGAAGCCGCGCGAGTCGTTCACCACGATCGGGATCTTGCCGAGCGACTGCACATAGTCGAAGGCGCGCGCCACGGTTTCCTCGTCGGTTTGCTGGCCGCGGATGATTTCCACCAGCTTCATCTTGTCCACCGGGCTGAAGAAATGGATGCCGATGAATTGGGCCGGGCGCTCGCTGGCTGTGGCCAGGCTGCTGATGGGCAGCGTGGAGGTGTTCGAGGCAAAGAAGCCGCCGGCGGCCAACATCGGCTCGGCCTCTTTCGTGACGGCGGCCTTGAGCGCGCGCTGCTCGAACACCGCTTCAATGATCAGCTCGCAGCCCTGCAGGTCGGTCGCCTTGTCGGTTGGGGTGATGCGCGCGAGCAGGGCGGCCTGGTCGTGCGGGCTCATGCGGCCTTTGTCGACGCGCGGCTGGGTCAGTTTGACGCTGTAGGCCTTGCCGTGCTCGGCCTTGTCCAGGCTCACGTCTTTCAGCACCGTGGCAATGCCCCGGCTCGCCTGCACGTAGGCGATGCCCGCGCCCATCATGCCGGCGCCGAGGACACCAACCCTGGCCGGTTTGTATTTGGGCACGTCCCTGGGCCGCGACTGGCCGCTCTTGATCGCGTTCAGGTTGAAGAAGAACGTGTTGATCATGTTCTTCGCCACCGGACTGACGATCAGCCCGGCGAGATACCGGCTCTCGATGCGCAGCGCGGTGTCGAAGTCCACCTGCGCGCCCTCCGCCATCGCGGCCAGCGCGTATTCGGGGGCCGGGTAGAGGCCGCGCGTGGTCTTCTTGAGCATGGCGGGCGCGACCGTCAGCGCGCCGGCGATCTTCGGATTCGCCGGTGTGCCGCCGGGGATTTTGTAGTCCTTGGCATCCCAGGGCTGCTGCGCCGTCGGGTGGGCGGCGATCCAGGCCAGCGCCTTCTCGCGCAGCTGCGCGGCGTCGCTCACCAGCTCATGCACCAGGCCCAGCTCCAGCGCCTCGCGCGGGCCGAACAATTTGCTTTCCAGGATATAGGGTTGCGCACCCAGCAGACCGAGCAGGCGCGTCATCTTGGTGATGCCGCTGGCGCCCGGAATCAGGCCGAGCGTGATTTCGGGCAAGCCGAACTGGATCTTTTTGTCATCCACGGCAACGCGGTGGTGGCCCACCAGCGCCACCTCCCAGCCGCCGCCCAGCGCCGTGCCGTTCAGGCAGGCCACCACCGGCTTGCCGAGGGTCTCCAGTGTGCGGAAGTTCTTTTTGGTTTGCTCGATTCCGGCGAATACCTTGCCGGCGTCCGACGGCTTGAGGCGCATGGTGCCCTTGAGGTCGGCGCCCGCAAAGAACGTGGTCTTGGCGGAGGCCAGGATGATGCCCTTGATGGCATCCTTGTCCCGGACCACCTGCGCGGTGACCTCGGTCAGGTCGTCCTGCCATTGCTGGCACATGGTGTTGACGGGCGAGCCGGGCTCGTCGAAGGTGAGGGTGGCGATGCCGTCTTTGAGTTCGTATTGGATGGTTTTCATGGGCGTCCGTTTACTATGAAATTGGTAGCTACCTGTCTTTGCCACATAAGGGCTTCAGGCCGAATTGGCTTAAATCCGCTCCACGATCGTTGCAATCCCCATGCCGCCGCCCACGCACAGCGTGGCCAGCCCGTAGCGCAGTTGGCGCCGGTGCAGCTCGTCGATCAGGGTGCCGAGGATCATCGCGCCGGTGGCGCCCAGCGGATGGCCCATGGCGATGGCGCCACCATTGACGTTGACCTTCTCGTGCGGCACCTTCATCTCTTTCATGAAGCGCATCACCACGGCGGCAAAGGCCTCGTTGACCTCGAACAGGTCGATCTGGTCGATCGTCAGCCCCGCCTTGGCCAGCGCCTTGCGCGCCGCAGGCATCGGGCCGGTGAGCATGATGGTCGGGTCGGCGCCGCTCAGCGCGGCCGCCACAATGCGCGCGCGCGGCGTGAAGCCGTGCGTCTTGCCCGCGGCCTCGGAGCCGATCAGCACCGCCGCCGCGCCGTCCACGATGCCCGACGAATTGCCGGCATGGTGCACGTGGTGAATGCGCTCGACCTGCGGGTAGCGCGTGAGCGCCACCTGGTCGAACCCCATCGCCCCCAGCTGGTCGAACGCGGGCTTGAGCGAGGCCAGCCCTTGCAGGGTGGTGTGCGGCTTGATGAACTCGTCGTGGTCCAGAATGGTCTGGTCCAGAAAATCCTTCACGGGCACCACCGAGCCCGCAAAAAAGCCGCCTTCGCGCGCCTTGGCGGCACGCTGCTGCGACGCCAGGGCAAAGGCGTCCACATCGTCGCGGCTGAAACCTTCCAGGGTGGCGATCAGGTCCGCGCCGATGCCCTGCGGCACGAAGGCGGTGGCGCTGTTGGTCTCGGGGTCCTGCGCCCAGGCACCGCCGTCGGAGCCAATCGGCACGCGGCTCATGCTCTCCACGCCGCCGGCCACCACCAGGTCTTCCCAGCCGGAGCGCACCTTCTGTGCCGCCATGTTCACGGCCTCCAGGCCCGAGGCGCAAAAGCGGTTGATCTGCACTCCCGAGGCCCGAAAGTCCCAGCCCGCCTTGAGCGCGGCCACCTTGGCGATCACCGAGCCCTGCTCGCCGATGGGCGAAACGACGCCCATCACCACGTCGTCCACCTGCGCGGTGTCGAAGTCGTTGCGGCGCTGCAATTCTGATAGCACGCCGGCCAGCAAATTCACAGGCTTGACTTCGTAAAGGCTGCCATCTTTCTTGCCTTTGCCGCGCGGCGTGCGGATGGCGTCGTACACATAAGCTTCAGTCATAGCGGGACTCCTGATTCAGGTTTGGGGGTTGATGTCGTGGGTGTGCTGGCCTGGGCGTTCACTGTAGCGCCCACGTTCTGTAAGTGGGGTTCTGTGCGTTGCCGGACCTGATCGTGAAACCAGGCCAGCCCCTGCTCGATACGGCCCGCCGTCACGTGGCGGTTGGCGCCGGTTTTCAGTCCGCGCTGAATGCCGATGGCGCAATGGATGTCTTCCTTCTGGAACACGCCCTGTTCGATCAGGCGGAAGGTCTTTTCCCAGTGGGGTGTCCAGTCCGGCGTGGCCTTGGACGCGGGGATGAGTATGCGGTGCGTCCAGCGCAGGGACTCGGCGCCGGTCGGGTACACCGTGATGAGGCTCAGGTAGTCGGGGTGAAAAATGGTCACCGTGTTGGGAAAGATCACCTGGCTGGTGGTCGCCAGCCGGCTCAGGCCTTCGATCGTGGCGGGTGGCTCGCTGCCTGGATCCGCAGCCCATTCCTGTGCCGCCCGGCGCGCCACCAGCGAATGGATGTGGGGACCAAAGCGCGCGGCCGAGGTGAAGCCATCACTGAAGAAGGGATAGATCGTGTCCTGGTGCAACACGCGGATATGGTACGACTCCAGAAACGCGTCGATGATGAGTTTCCAGTTGGCGGGGTACTCCGCTTCAACGGTGCGAAAGTGCCGCAGCTGCTCAATGCCGAAAAAAGGCAGTTCGGCATTCAGCCCCCCCAGAAACGCCTCGAGATCGATGGAGCCACCGGCATCGGGCACCACCCAGAGCAGCCCGTGGCGCTCGGCACAGGGCACCGGGACCAGATCGCGCGCGCCCTTGGGGCAGCTGTCGAAGGACTCGGCGTGCAGCATGTGGCGCAGCTGGCCGTCGAGCCGATACGTCCAGCCATGGTAGGGGCAGACCACGCTGTTGCGCGGCTGCGCGCCGTCCGCGGCCTGCACCAGGCGCATGCCGCGGTGACGGCAAACGTTCAGGAAGCAACGCACCCGCCCGTCGGTGTCCCGGCTGAGCAGCAGGGGCACGCCAAAACCGTCGTGGGCGAGGACCTGGCCGGGCGCCAGCTCGCTGCTGTGCGCGGCAATCAGGGGCAGCGGGCGAAACAGGCCCTGCAGTTCCGCCTGCCAGACCTCCGGGGAAAAATAGCGCTCGACGGGAATATGCGCCTCTGGCGCGCCGCTGTCCTTCCAGTCGGGCTGGCCGCTGGCAAGCTGGACACGGAGACGCTCGAGCAGTGCCGCGGTGACGGCGGGGAGCGAAAGGGCTGTGTCGTCAACGGCTGGCATCATGGTACGGTGCATCCGGGTAGAGGACTTTGTCGCGGGAATTGCAGTATATTCTTTTCACCAAGCAATTGCTTTGCAAAAATATCAGATCGTGCGCATCGCTGTCATTTCGGATATCCACGGCAACCTGCCGGCGCTCGACGCCGTGCTGGCCGACATTGCGTGGCGCGGCGCGGATGTGACCGTGAATTGCGGCGACATCCTGTCCGGCCCGCTGTGGCCTGGCGAGACGGCCGATCGCCTGATGGCACTGGCACTCCCCACCATCGCGGGCAACCACGAACGGCAGTTGCTGGACTGCGCCCATCAGCCAGGAAGCCCCGTGGATCAGTATGCGTTTGAGCAAACCACACACGCGCAGCAGCAGTGGCTGGCCACGTTGCCGGCCACGCTGCAGCTCGCGCCTGACGTTTACGTGTGCCATGGCCAGCCCACGACCGACCTGGAATACCTGCTGGAGACGGTGGCGCCCGCAGCCGGCTCGCGCATGGCACGCCCCGCCGAAGTGGCCGCGCGGCTGGCCGGCAGTGCGGCAGCGCAGGCCAGCCTGGCGCTGTGCGGCCACAGCCATCTGCCGCGCACGATGATGGTGACGGACATTGCCGGGGGCAGGGTGGGCGGCACGCTGTGCGTGAACCCCGGCAGCGTGGGCCTGCCGGCATTTGACGATGACCACGTGGCCTTCCACGTGCACGAAACCGGCGCGCCCCACGCGCACTACGCGCTGTGCGAGCGCCTGCCTGCCGGCTGGGCAGTGGCGCAGGTGGCCGTGCCTTACGACTGGAACGGCGCCAGCGCCAAGGCGGCACGCGAAGGCGCGCACGGGTGGGCGCGCTGGCTGGCCACGGGTTACGCATGAAAGAAACAGAAAGAAGGCAACATGATTGAACGCACCCTCTTCAGCCCCGACCACGAGGCTTTTCGTGACAGTTTTCGCCGCTTCTGCGACAAGGAAATCGCGCCCCACCATGAAGCCTGGGAGGAGCAGGGCTATGTCGATCGTGAAGTCTGGCGCAAGGCCGGCGCCAACGGCTTCCTGTGCATGACCATGCCCGAGGCGTATGGCGGCTCGGGTGCCGACAAGCTGTACTCCGTGGTGCAGATGGAAGAGCTGTGGCGTGGCGGCTTCAGCGGCATTGGCTTCGGCCTGCACAGCGAAATCGTGGCACCGTACATCCTGCATTACGGCACCGAAGCGCAAAAGAAGAAGTACTTGCCGCGGCTGGCCAGCGGCGAGATGGTGGGCGCCATCGCCATGAGCGAGCCCGCCGCGGGCAGCGACCTGCAGGGCATCAAGTCCACGGCCCTCAAGCAACCTGACGGCAGTTACCTGCTGAGCGGCAGCAAGACCTTCATCACCAACGGCTGGCATGCAGACCTGGTGATCGTGGTGGCCAAGACCAACCCCGCGGCGGGGGCCAAAGGCACCAGCCTGCTGCTGGTCGAGCGCGGCATGCCGGGCTTCGAGACAGGCAAGCGCCTCAAAAAGCTGGGCCTGAAGGCGCAGGACACGAGCGAGCTGTTCTTCGACAACGTGCGCGTGCCGGCCGATAACCTGCTGGGCGGCGCCGCGTTTGAAAACAGGGGCTTCATCTGCCTGATGGAGCAACTGCCCTGGGAGCGCATGCAAATTGCCATCACCGCCGTGGCCGCGGCGCAGGCGGCGATCGACGGCACCGTAGCCTATGTGAAGGAGCGCAAGGTGTTCGGCCAGCCCGTGGCCGCGTTCCAGAACACGCGCTACCGCCTGGCCGAGCTGCAGACCGAAGTGCAGATCGCGCAGGTGTTCGTGGACAAATGTACAGAGCTGGTGTGCCAGGACAAACTCGACACCGCCACCGCCAGCATGGCCAAGTACTGGTGCTCGGACCTGCAGTGCAAGGTGATGGACGAATGCGTGCAGCTGTTCGGCGGCTACGGCTACATGTGGGAATACCCCATCACCCGTGCCTACGCCGATGCGCGCGTGCAGCGCATCTACGGCGGCACCAACGAGATCATGAAAGAGGTGATTACGCGGGCCATGGGACTGGGGGGAAAGTAGCTTGGCTCATACGCGCCCCGGGCTCACTGGGTCAGGTTCGGCGCGGAGTGGCGGCCCTCGACGCTGCGCCATTTCCAGTACGCAAAGGCCCCCAGCCAGGTCGTCAGGAATATCCCGACGATGACGAACCCGAAATTCTGCAGATCAATCGACACGATCCACGCCAGCAGACCGGTCTGGGTGTGGAGTTTTTGGGCCATGAGTCCGAGTAATCCGATGCCGCCGACCAGGAAGGCAATCGTGACGGACATGAGTGTGACGGCAAGGTTGTAGTAGATCCGGCGCACGGGCCGCGCGTGCGCCCACTCGTATACGCGGTTCATGACGATGCCGTCCAGCGTGTCGAAGAGGGTCATGCCGGCGGTGAACAGGATCGGCAGCACCAGAACCACATACCAGGGAGCGGCCAGCGCGGCGCTGCCTCCAATGACAAAGAGGCTGATTTCGGTGGCAGTATCGAAGCCCAGCCCGAACAGAAAACCCACCGGGTACATCTTCCACGGCTTGTCGACGCGCCGGGCCACCGGACCCAGGATACGGTTGAGTCCACCGCGATTTTGCAACTGCATCTCCAACTCGGCTTCGTTGTAGGTTCCAGCTTTCAGCTGGCGGAACACGCGCCAGATCCCGGCCAGCGAGGCCAGATTGAGGGCCCCGATCAGCAGCAAAAAGCCCCCCGAAATCACCACGCCCCAGACGCCCGTGATCGACGCCAGCACCGAATGCTCGTCCGATAGCTGGGGCGCCAGTACGTTCAAGCCCGCAGCCAGCAAGGCGACCGCCACAATGACCACGGTAGAGTGGCCCAACGCAAACCAGAAACCAACAGAAAACGGGCGCTGGCCGTCTGCGACCAGCTTGCGGGTGGTGTTGTCGATGGCGGCGATGTGATCGGCATCAAAGGCATGCCGAATGCCGAGCGTGAAGGCCGTATACGCCAGACCCACCCCGAACAGCGCGTGATTGCCCAGCGAATAACTGCCAGGCAATACAACGATGAAAAAAGTGCCCCAGCCCAGAACCATGAGCAATGCCACGACAGCCGCCATGAGGAAGAGGCCGCGTTTGTCACTTGCGGTGAACGTTTGAACTGAACTCGTCCTGGGGGTCATTGGGGCGGCGGCGCTTTTTCGGCTCTGCTGCCCGCGTAGGTTGGCAGGTGCCAGTGATACTGGAGCGAGAAGTAGCGCAGGCCGAAGCACACGGCCATGGCGAACCAGGGACTCCAGTCGGTGGCCCAGCCTATGGTCTGTGCGCCCACCTCGATCACCGCGCCCGCCAGTGCCGCAGACGCATAGATTTCCCGCTGCAGGATGACGGGAACCCGGGTGAGCATCACGTCGCGAATCACGCCGCCGCCGACCGCGGTGGTCGTTCCAAGGAGGATGGCGACCTCGGCGCTGTGACCGAACAGCAGCGCCTTTTGTGCGCCGGATACGGCGAACAGCCCGAGCCCCACCGCGTCGAACAGCAGCACGGGCTGATTCAGCCGCTCCACCTGCGCGTAGGCGCCAACGGTCATCAGCGCCGCCACGATGGCTACGAGCAGATAGCGCCAGTTGGCCAATCCCGCTGGCGGAATCGCGCCAATGCAAAGGTCGCGCACGATGCCGCCGCCGCACGCCACGCTGTAGGCAATGACGACGATACCGAACAGGTCGAGGTTGCGCTGCTTTGCGGCAGCGGCGCCGCTGATGGCAAAGGCAAAGGTGCCGGCCAGATCGAGCAGGGTAAACAGTGTGTGTCCGTTCATGCGGCTGTTATGGATTTATCCTTCAAAGGGGTCGGCCATCATAAACTCCGGGGTTATCAACGGCGTGCCGGAAAGGGACCTGATGGCCTACGAACTGTATTACTGGCCCACGATCCAGGGCCGCGGCGAATTTGTGCGGTTGGCGCTCGAGGCCGCGGGAGCGGATTACGCGGATGTGGCGCGCGCCAGCGCGGCCGAAGGCCGGGGTGTACCCGCGCTGCTGCGCTTCCTGTCAGGTCATGGCAACGGGGAGGGCGTTCGGTGCCCGCCGTTCGCGCCGCCATTTCTGAAGCACGGCAAACTCGTCGTCGGGCAGACGGCCGCGATTTTGCTCTACCTCGGGCCACGGCTGGGCCTGGTCGGCAAGAGCGAGGCCGCTCGCCTGTGGACACACCAACTCCAGCTCACCCTGGCCGATATGGTGACGGAAGTGCATGACACCCATCACCCGATCGCCAGCTCGCTCTATTACGAGGACCAGAAGCCCGAGGCGCTCCGGCGGGCAGCGGACTTCCGCAAGACACGGCTGCCCAAATTCCTGGCCTGGTTCGAGGCGGTGCTGGAAAGCAACCCCGCAGGCGGTGCGCGGGGCGGGCCGTACCTGGTGGGCGGGCGCCTGAGCTACGCCGATCTGTCGCTGTTCCAGCTGGTGCAGGGTTTGCAATACGCGTTTCCTGCCGCGATGAAGCGTGCGCTGAAAAAGGCTCCGCGCGTTGTCGCGCTGCACGCCAGCGTGGCGCAACGTCCGCGCATTGCGGCCTACCTGAACAGTGAGCGACGCATTGCTTTCAACGAGGATGGCATCTTCCGGCACTATCCGGAGCTGGACGGCTGAGCCTGTCGCATCGAGGGCGCGCGGGCTCAGTCGGGCATGTTGATGACGCGCTCGTGGTCTTCGTCGAGCTCTATGCCTTCGGGCGGCACCAGGCCTTCGTCGGGCTCTACCGGCAACTCGTCGGGTTCCTGGTCCGGTGGCAGGGTCGGAACTGAATCGGGTTTTGATCTTGGCATGAGGGATCTCCTGGTTAGCCGTGATCTTCGTGTGGCTGCGTTCACTGGCGGGACAGGAAAAACGCAGATTCTTTGTGGGAGCCCGCCGACAGGCGCTGCCTGCCTCGACTCGCCCTACACTCCATGTGTGAAGGTATTTCTTTGAATTCTAGTCCGCTCCAGGCTCCCATGGAACCGCTTCTGATCAGCTGGACCGAGGCGGGCCAAACCCGCTGTGCCCGCTGGCGTTCCGAAAGTGGTTCGCCCGCGCCACGCCGTGTGGTGCTGGCCGACGATACGCTAACGGCCGACGCCGCCTACCGGCTGGCCTGCGAAGGCACCGCCATGCTGTGGCGCGGCGATTTCCAGAACGCACGCCAGTTGTTGCAGGCGCTGGCGCGCCGGGTCGACCGCAAGCCGCGCAAGCCTCGCCAACCGCCCGCGGCGCCGGCTGCGCCCGTATCGCCCGCGCGTGCTTTCAACCTGTACCGGTTGGCGCGTTCCCAACGCGCCCGAACGCTGGGCATGTTGCTGCTGCCGTTCGACGCCGGCCACAACCTGCCCCTGCGGCGCGCCCCCGACGTGCGCCGCGCCTGCACCGAGGCGTATGGTCCGGCGCAGGAGCCGTACGTGACTTCGCTGCGCGAGCTGCTGGGCCTGATTGGCGCGCATGAGTGGCGCAAGAAGGGCGTCGAGATTGCGGCGCTGGCCGACCCAACGCCCCAGCGTATCTATCCGCACTACGGCGTGTATTCACCGGTGCGTGGCGAGTACGTGGGGCTGGTGGCAAGCGCGCCGTTGCCCGCCTTGGTGGCTGAAAACAGTCTGGCTTTTGACATCGGCACGGGCACGGGGGTGCTGGCCGCAGTGCTGGCGCGGCGCGGCATGGCGCGCATCGTGGCCACCGATCAGGACCCGCGCGCGCTGGTCTGTGCTCGCGAGAACCTGGCGCAGCTGGGACTGGCGGCCCAAGTGGACGTCATGCAGGCCAATCTGTTTCCGCCGGGGCGTGCGGCATTGATCGTATGCAATCCGCCATGGGTTCCGGCGCGGCCCAGCAGTCCCATCGAACATGCGGTGTACGACCCCGAGAGCCGCATGCTGCGCGGATTTCTGGAAGGACTGGCGCAGCACCTGGAGCCGGGCGGCGAGGGCTGGCTGATCCTGTCCGATCTGGCCGAACATCTGGGTCTGCGCTCGCGCGATGAGCTATCGGCGTGGATCGGGGCGGCGGGCCTGAAGGTGCTGGGCCGGATGGATGCGCGTCCCGTGCACCCCAAGGCATCTGACGACTCCGATCCGTTGCACGCTGCACGGGCGGCGGAGGTCACATCGCTGTGGCGGCTGGCACCGACATAGCGGGCGGGCCGGGGCCATTACCATTGCCCCATTGCCATTGCGCCACTGCTTGCCCAACCAGGAGACAGGGATGATGAATTACCGCCTTGCGATTCGCACTGCGTTTGCGTGCGCTGCCGTCGTGTTTGCCGTTGCCGGGTGCAGCACGCTGCAACCCAATGCCAACCTTGCCGCCTTCAGCACCACCATGACAGGCGCCAACGAGGTGCCGCCCGTCATGACCAATGCGACCGGCGAGGTTGACGCTGTGTTGAACAAGGACACTTTGCTGCTGCGCTGGAAGATGTCTTTTCGCGACCTGAGCGGCCCGGCGACCGCAGCGCATTTCCATGGCCCTGCACAGATTGGCGCGAACGCGCGCGTCGTGCTGCCGTTCAAGGCCCCCATCACGAGCCCGCTGGAGGGGCGGGCCACGCTGACCCGCGAGCAGGCTGCGGATTTGCTCGCCGGCAAGTGGTACGCGAATGTCCACTCGGCCGCCCATCCCGGCGGTGAAATCCGCGGCCAGATGATTTTGCGCCAATAGTCGCGCGTCACCCGGCCCCGAGCAGCCGGGCGCGCCGTCACGCTCACCGTCGTACACGTCTTCCAGCGTCGTACCGGTTTCAATCAGGTGGGTGTCGAGGGCGATCCGGTTGTCAAACACAAAGCATTCGCCTTCCCAGTCCTTGTCGGCGTCCGGCATCTCGATAAAGTAATTGAGGATGCCGCCTTCCAGCTGGTACACCGGCAGGCCCAAATCCAGCATCCACGCACTGGTCTTCTCGCAGCGGATGCCGCCGGTGCAGTACATGGCCACGCGTTTACCATCCATCTTCCAGTCCTCGATGTGGTCCTTCACGTAGTTGGGAAAGTCGCGGAAATTGGCCACCTGCGGATTGATGGCGTTTTTGAACCGGCCCAGCCGGTATTCAAAACTGTTGCGGTTGTCGATGACGATCACATCGTCTTCGTGGATGAGTTGTTGCCAGTCGGCCGGGCTGACGTTGATGCCTGTGCGGCAGGTCGCGTCGATTCCTTCAATGCCCAGCGGCACGATCTCGGGCTTCCTGTGGATCTTGAGCTTGTTGAAGGGCTTGGTGGTGCAGGGGCTGCGCTTGAAGTGCATGCCCGCGAATTTGCCCTGAAAGCGGGGGTCCTGCGTGAGCGTCGCCTGGAACGCATCCAGGGCTTGCGCGGAACCCGCCAGCATGCCGTTGATGCCCTCGCCGGCTACCAGGATACTGCCCAGCAGATCCTGCGTCATGCCCCTCAAACAGGTGGCAAAGCTGTCGGGATCTTCAATGGCCACGAACTTGTAGAAGGCATCGTGGAAGATTTCAACGGCGGCGGGGGCAGGCTGGCAAACGTTCATAAGGTTGACATTATCAGCCTCCGGCCAGGCTGATTCCCGCTGCTATACCCGTTTAGGGTGCGCAGATTAGAGGGAACCCTTACACTGACCGGTTATCCGCAAGCCTATGAACGCCCCGATCGACGTCTCCTTTTTCGCGCGCGCCGCCAAGCCGCTCACCAGTTACCGCAAGTACTGGGCGGCCCGCTTTGGCACGGCCAAATTCCTGCCCATGAGCCGCGCCGAGATGGACGTGCTGGGCTGGGACAGCTGCGACGTCATCATCGTCACCGGCGACGCGTATGTGGACCATCCGAGCTTCGGCATGGCGGTGATCGGCCGCATGCTCGAGGCGCAGGGCTTTCGCGTCGGCATCATCGCCCAGCCCGACTGGCAAAGCGCCGAGCCTTTCAAGGCGCTGGGCAAGCCGAACCTGTTCTTCGGTGTGACAGCCGGCAACATGGACTCGATGATCAACCGCTACACGGCCGATCGCAAGATTCGCAGCGACGACGCCTACACCCCCGGCGACGTGGGTGGCAAGCGGCCCGACCGCGCGGCGATCGTGTACAGCCAGCGCTGCCGCGAAGCCTACAAGGACGTGCCCATCGTGCTCGGCGGCATCGAAGGCTCGCTGCGCCGCATCGCGCATTACGACTACTGGTCCGACAAGGTGCGCCGTTCGATTTTGGTGGACGCCAAGTGCGATCTGCTGCTGTACGGCAACGCCGAGCGCGCCATTGTCGAGATCGCGCACCGGCTCGCCGCCAAAGAGCCGGTGGCGGACATCACCGACGTGCGCGGCACCTCGTTCATCCGCCGCGGCACGCCGCCCGGCTGGTTCGAAATCGACTCGACCTCGGTGGACACGCCGGGCCGCGTCGAGTCGCATATCAACCCGTACCAGAACACCTCGGAGCAGGCGGCCGCGCAGGGCGCCACCTGTGCGAAGGAAGACGGCGACAAGCCGGGCGCGACGGTGGACGCCAACCCCGCCATCCAACCGATCACCTTCTTCCCCAGCCTGGCGCCCAAAGCCGGCTCCGTGGCCACGGCCAGCGGCAAGCTCAAGGTGCCGCCACGCGATCGCACCGTCATTCGCCTGCCGTCGTACGAGCAGGTCAAGAGCGATCCGGTGCTGTACGCCCATGCCAACCGCGTGCTGCATCTGGAAACCAATCCCGGCAACGCGCGCGCGCTGGTGCAGGCGCATGGCGAGGGCGCGACGGCGCGCGAGGTGTGGCTGACGCCGCCGCCGATTCCTCTGACCACGGCGGAGATGGACTTTGTGTTCGACCTGCCATACGCGCGCTCGCCGCACCCGGCCTATGCGGACGAGAACGGCCGCCATGACGGCGCGACGAAGATCCCGGCGTGGGAGATGATCCGCTTTTCCGTCAACATCATGCGCGGCTGCTTTGGCGGCTGCACCTTCTGCTCCATTACCGAGCACGAAGGCCGCATCATCCAGAGCCGCTCGGAAGACTCGGTGATCCGCGAGATCGAAGACATCCGCGACAAGGTGGCGGGCTTCACTGGCACCATTTCCGACCTGGGCGGCCCGACCGCCAACATGTACCGCATCGGCTGCAAGTCGCCCGAGATCGAGTCGGCCTGCCGCAAGCCGTCGTGCGTGTACCCCGATGTCTGCCAGAACCTGAACACCGACCATGCGCCGCTGATCAAGATGTACCGGCGCGCGCGCTCTCTCAAGGGCGTCAAGAAGATCCTGATCAGCTCCGGCCTGCGCTACGACCTGGCGATCAAGTCGCCCGAGTACGTGAAGGAACTGGTGACGTACCATGTGGGCGGCTACCTCAAGATCGCGCCCGAGCACACCGAGCAGGGCCCGCTCACCAAGATGATGAAGCCCGGCATCGGCAACTACGACAAGTTCAAGACGCTGTTCGAGAAATACAGCCTCGAGGCCGGCAAAAAGCAATATCTGATTCCCTATTTCATCGCGGCCCACCCCGGCACCAGCGATGAAGACATGATGAACTTGGCCGTGTGGCTCAAGAAAAACGGCTTCCGCGCCGACCAGGTGCAAACCTTCTATCCGTCCCCGATGGCCACTGCCACGGCGATGTACCATACCGGCAAGAACCCGCTGCGCAAGATCACGCGCGACAGTGAGACAGTGGACATCGTGCGCGGCGAGCGGCGCCGGCGCCTGCACAAGGCGTTCCTGCGCTACCACGATGCGAACAACTGGCCGCTGCTGCGGGAAGCCCTGAAAGCCATGGGCCGCGCCGATTTGATCGGCAACGGCAAGCAGCACCTGATCCCGACCTTTCAGCCTTTGAGCGATGGCGGCTATACGAGCGCGCGGCGCAAGAATTCGACGGTCGCCGCCGACAAGGTGGCGCTGGGCCGGGTCCAGCCCGGCCGCGGCAAGCTGCTCACGCAGCACACCGGCCTGCCGCCGCGCGCCATGGGCGCGGCGAAGTCCGCCGGAAATTTAAATAAAAAACCACGCTAGCCCTTGATGGGGCTTGGCAGTTCGCTATTGAATAAGTAGCATCTGGCGCCGTCGTGCGGTGCGCTTTGGTGGGAATCTCCTTGCGCCATCGCGGGCCACGCCGGGGCCACTGGCCCTTGCGCGCGCGGTCTCTGACGAACGTTATTGATGGCAATGCATATAATTGATAAATCATCTATTGATATGCCATGCATATGAGCGATCCTGACCCGGCACGTATCGACCATGTCCATAGAGGCTTCATGTCTCTGATGGCCCATATCAACCGGCAGTGGCGGCGCGTCATCGACCGGCGGCTCCAGCCGCTGGGCTTGACGCAGGCGACCTGGCTGCCGCTGCTGCATCTGGCGCGTGCTTCGCAAGCGATGCGCCAGAAAGACCTGGCCGCGTCTCTTTCCCTCGACAGCTCCTCGGTGGTGCGCCTGCTGGACGGGCTGGAGGCCGCAGGCTTGGTCGAGCGCTGCGAGGGCACGGACCGGCGCGCAAAAACAATCCACCTGACCACTCTCGGCCTGAGCACAGTGAAACGCGTCGAGGAACTGGTGGGCGAAACCCGGGAAGACATTCTCTCGGGTGTACCGGCGCGCGAGCTGGAAAAGGCGTTTGGCGTTCTCGAACAAGTCGCTGAGGCACTTGCATCCGCACAAGAATCCGCACACGAGGAAACCCCCGCATGACGCCGCACACCACCGGCCAAAGAGCCCCCCTATGGCTGCTGGCGCTGATCACCATCAGCGGCACCCTGGCGATGCACATGTTTGTTCCGGCATTGCCCGACGTCGCGCACGATTTTGGTGCCAGCATTGCCGCGATGCAGATGACCATCAGCGTGTACATCCTGGGGCTCGCCGCCGGGCAACTGGTCTACGGCCCGCTGTCCGATGGCTTCGGGCGCCGGCCGCTGCTGATCGGCGGGCTGGCGCTCTATGTGGTGGCGGGGCTGGCGGCAGCGCTGGCGACCAACGTGCACACGCTGGTCGCGGCCCGGCTGTTCCAGGCGCTGGGCGGCTGTGCCGGCCTGGTGCTGGGGCGCGCCATCGTGCGCGATACGGCGCCGGCCGGCGAGGCTGTCAGGGATCTGGCCCTGCTCAACCTCGTGATGATGATCGGGCCGGGCCTGGCGCCCTTGATGGGATCGGCGCTGGCGGTGGGTTTTGGCTGGCGTTCCGTCTTCGTGGCACTGGCCGCGCTCGGCGCCTTCACCTTCGTGTTCAGCTGGCGTCTTCTGCCCGAAACCGGGCGCCCGACGGGTAGCATCAGGACGACATCGCTGTTACGCAACTACCGGTTGCTGCTGCGCTCGCCATCCTTTGCGGGCTTTGCCGTGGGCGGCGGTTGCTCGACAACCTCCATCTATGCCTTCATCACCGCGGCGCCGTTCATCGTGGCCTCGGAACTGCATCGCCCTGTGCATGAAGTCGGGTTTTATCTCGGCCTGCTGATGCTGGGCATGGCGCTGGGCAATGCCGTCACACGTTATCTCGCTCGCAGCGTGGCCCTGGAACGCCTGTTGATCGGTGCCAACGCCGTGAGTGTCCTGAGTGCCGTGGCGCTGCTGATGGTCGTCCTGCTCGGGGGCCTGACGGTGGTCAGCGCGATCGGGCTCATGTTTTTATTTGCCGTCGGCGCGGGAGCGACGAGCCCGGCCGCCTTGACGAAAGCACTGAGCGTCGATGCAAGGCTGGTCGGCTCGGCCGCGGGCCTGTACGGATTCACGCAGATGGCGGTGGGCGCGCTTTGCACCTCCCTGGTGGGTATCGGCCACAGCGCCGCGTTGGCGTCAGCCGTTGTCTTGAGCGTGGCGGCGATGCTGGGGCAAGCCGGCTTCTGGATCGGCTTGCGCTGGGAACGCGTTGCGGCCGGTTCGCGGGGGCGCGGCGGCGTCATACGTGGCGAAGCTTCATGAGAAGGTGGCGGCATTGAACGGTTTGCCGCCTCTGCATGAGATAGAAAACAGGCTGTAGCCCATGTCTGGCAGGCGCAGTCCGCTATTAAATCAGTAGTTCACCAGGTTTTCGCATCCGCGCCAGTGCGACGTGGTGAAGATCTGCAAACACACAAGAAACCCGAACCATTCCGCTAGTGACCCCCCCCTTGGCCGCTCGAAACAGCAGGTATCCAATCGGCACTGGCGATTCAGTCGGACAGCAGCACCCAGCAAAAGAAGAAATGCTTCTCGACTCCGCCTGTTGCGACATTGGCAGACATGGCCAGATGTCGCTGGAATTCCAATATTTATGCCAACAGCAGGAGACATATGAAAACCATCCAAAAATCCGCTTTCGTTGCATCGGCACTTACATCGCTGCTGGTCGCGTCCTCAAGCAACGTTTGGGCTGCAGAGGGCTTCAAGGTTCGTTACCCAAGTGCCGGCACCCTGGGTGCTGAATTGGCGCTATTTGACGTCGCTCCCGGCCTTATTGGCAGCATCCAAGTTAACGATACCGACATCCGACAAATCAACGGCAACGACGGCAACCAAGCCTCGCTGCCGCCATCCGTGAACGCCAAAGGTGTAAGTCAAACGGCTCTGGTCAGCTACCAGCAGACCAACCATGTCATGCAATTCCTGCTTGGCTACGTCACTCCCAAAAACTATGCCGGTGGGCAGATCGCGGTTGCATTCAACCTTCCCTATGCAATCAACGAGAGCCGCAGCTTGAGTTTCCCCATGGTGAGTGCCACCACGGCGGCCGGCCGGGCCACAACGCCCGGCGCCGCCTTCCTGGCCGGTTTGAACACCCAGGCTGCTGCCAATGACACTTCCACAGGTGGTTTCGGTGACGCAGATCTGACGGTGGCTTGGGGGCGTACCATGGAACGCCTGAAAGTAGCCGCTGCGGTGTCGGTTGGATTGCCCACCGGCAACTTCAACAGCACCTCCACGGGTGCTGCCGGAAATCCGGCCATCAACATCGGTGCTGGTCACTTCTACAGCATACGGCCCTCCGGTACGGTTGCGTTCCGTGCAACCGACGATCTGACCCTGGGCGCACGCGTGTCGTTTGCGATGAACACCAGGGATACCGTGGACCAGTGGCGAAGCGGAAATTTCGTGGCGAGCGAGCTGGCGGCGTCCTACCGAACCCCGATCGGCGTGTTTGGCCCGCAGGTGGTGATAATCAACCAGATTCAGGACGATTCCGGCGGCCTGTCCGGCAATTGCGCCGGATGCTATGGTGCAAACCGGTATCAATCCGTTGGTGCAGGCCTTTTCTTCGCAACCAAAATCAAGGGATGGGCCTTGAACCTTGGGTACATGAATACCTTCAAGGCGTCCAATACATTTCTGTCAAGCACAGTGGTCGCGCGCGCATCCAGGGAGTTTTGAGCCTACGTCTGGGCAATGGGAACCGACCCCTTGACTGCGTAGCCACTGCCGCTTTGAGCGCCGGCATCCAGCCGGCCGCCAACCGCCTTGATGCGCTCACGCATATTGGTCACACCGCATCCATCCAGAGAATGTCTTTGCGTTGCAGCATCGCTCATCAAGTCGTTGGTGATTTCAAAAACCAGTCGATTTTCAGCGACCCCAAGCTTCAGGGTCACCGTTGCGGCAGGGTCTGCATACTTTGCTGAATTCTGCAAGGCCTCAAGGCAACAATAGTACACAGCGGATTCCACTGCAGGCGCGCAGCGCCCGACCTCCTCCACCCCGATCACAATGGGAAGCGCAGCCCTTTGCGCTACCTCGATCAGGGCCTGCGACAAGCCGCGTTCGGCAAGCAACGGCGGCACCACGCCGTGCGCAAATTCACGCAGTTCCTTGATGGCGGCGTCGACATCGGTGCCCAGCTCGTGGATCAGCAGGGCGGCTCGGCTTGGATCCTGTTCCAGGATCCGATCGGTCACGCTCAGCTTGATGCGCAGCGCGATCAGCCTTTGCTGCGCGCCGTCATGTAGATCCCGCTCAATTCTTCGCCGCTCGGTCTCTACGGCGGACACCGTTTGGGACCGCGACAACTTGACCTCAGCGGCAAGGCGCTGGAATTCGAGTACCGTTTGCAGGCTGCCGGCGACGGATTCAACCAGCGCCGGCTCCTCCAGCAGGGCCGCGTCGTGTATCAAGGCAGCGACCGGACCTCCCTTTGCGTTCTGGATCACCGTCACGGCGCGGCGGCCCTGCGAAACCGAGGGGTAGGAAAGCGATACGGATTGACCCAGATCATCGACCCAGCGCCCCTGATCCTTGATCCAGTAGGCGATTTCAAGCGAATTGTCATCAAGTGCCGTGGCCATGACAGCGCGCAGGGAATGAGCATCCGATTGCCCCCGCATCCCGCTGACCAGAAACTGGAGCACGCGTGCTGCATACAGGCGCCCGCGCAACAAACCGATGGCCATCGACAAAGGAACGGCCCAGAACGACAGTGTGAGCGCAAGACGGCTGCTATCGTTGAGCAAGAATGTTGCGACAACAAGCATGCGCACGATGGAAGCAAGTACCACAGGTGCGAGCACGCGCCGCATCAAGGGCGTTGCGTTGCGCAGCCGGTTGATCATGATTGCGACACTCGCTGCAAGCAAGGTCGCGGCTACATAGCGAAATGCAGTAGTCAGATAGCGCGATAACTCCAGTTGCTCGGAAACCAGCAGCAGGTTGCGCGGGCAATCGATCTGACAGGGCATAAAGGGGCCACCCAACGCAGGGTTTGAATTCAAGGAAGCGCTTGGCAACCACAACCCCAGGACTGATATGGCAGCCGCGATCACAAGCCGGCGCTCCAGCGCGCCCGACAGTCGGCCGCTCGGATAGGCCAACATGATCCAGAGCAGCAAAAGTTCGCTTGTCGGCTTGGCGATACGCGCCGCCGTGAAGAGTAGGGGGTTCCGGGAGGCAGACAACGAGGCGACACCGGCGCTGACCGCCAGCAGGAACAGCAATGAGCCAAGCGGCCGTTGCGGGTAACGCACTTTTACGGCCACTGCAACGCTCCACACCAGGATCAATCCGAAACCACCCAGCGCCGCATTGAAAAGACGCTCGCCGCCATAGCTTTCGAGCGCAAGCATGGCCACCAGTGCGGCAAGTACAAGCCCTGGGGCACCGAGCAGCACGAGGTCGCGCCAGCGGTATTTCATGTACCTTGTTGGGCCAAAAATAACAATGTGGCATGTACCCGGCGGCTGATGGTTTCATCGCTCGCCAAGCCCAGTCGGCTAAAAATCTCGCTGACATGCTTTTCGACGGCACGTAAAGTGAGTCCTCGTAGTTCCGCAATGGCCGTGTTGCTCTTGCCTTCGGCGATGTCCTTCAGGATCTCACGCTGACGCGGGGTGAGAAGCTCCTGCAGGGATTGGCTACGGGGACGTCGACGGGCCACCAGTTCATCGACCAATCTGGGGTCAATCCGGCACTCTCCGGCGGCCACTGCCTTGATGGTTGAGACAAGATGGTCCAGATCGTGGATACGATCTTTCAGCAAATAGCCTCGCCCCGCAGCACCAGTAGCGAGCAGTTGGGCAGCGTATTGAGCGCTCTCGTGCTGGCTTAAAACGACCACCCCCATCGTAGGATGGGTGGTTCGAAGACGCAGGGCAATCTGCATACCTTCGTCGGTCTGTGTCGGTGGCATTCGTATGTCTGTGACCACAACATCGGGGGGCGCCTGATCAATGGCCTCCAACAGGGAGGGAGCGTCAGCATACAGACCCGTGATTTCGATCTCCGGCGCCAGTGCAAGCACCTGGCGCAGCCCCTCGCGAATCAGGTAGCTGTCGTCTGCGATCATCACGCGAACACTTGCCGACACGCCGCCTTCATGGATGGGCGGATCGGCTTTGTCGTGAGTGAGAAGTTTGTTCTGGGCCAAGGTGGCGTTACCGATGCGTCAGGCAGACCATTACGCCTGCTTCTTGCGCACCAGACTGGGCTAAAAAGAAGTATTGTGCCCGTAAAAGTTTCCGTGCCGCCGTGCCAGAGGGTTGCCTCAAATCTGAAGTGCAGCGCCCTTTCCGGCTTAAATTCGACCCAGGTCCTTCAAGATTCGCACTACGTCTGGACCAATGTGCTCATAAAAAGCATACAGACCGCTACACAGGTAGTTCAGGCCGGGCTCGCCGGCACGACTGCTGATCAGGCGATTTTTCGGACACTCGCCCCAGCATAGCTTGAGGTAGTCGCAGTCGCGGCACTGCTGGGGCAGGGTATTGCGCTTATCCTGGCCAAACTGGATTTGGCGGTTGCTGAACGCCAAATCGCCCAGGTGGGCGCTGTGCAGATTGCCGAGTTTGTATTCGGGATACACGAAGTGGTCGCAGGAATATACGTCGCCGTTGTGTTCTACCGCCAGCGCTTTGCCGCAAAACTCGGCTTGGGTGCAAGTCTGCGCCGGCAAGCCGGCGGCCTGGGCGATAGCGGTCTCAAACAGGTTGACGTGGACCCGACCCAGGTCGGTAGCCCGCCATTCGTCCCAGACCCCGCACAGAAACTGGCCGTAGTCATCGGGGTCGACGGACCAGTCGGTCACAATGGACAGTGGATGGCCGGGTTTGGCGCGCGGACTGTCCTGCAATGGGGCACTGCTGCGGTCCAACTGGGCGGGCGCCTGCTGCTTGAATTGCTTCGGCTCGACCGCTGGGGTGAACTGCATCCGCCATGTCCCCAATTCGTCGGCCAGGAACCGGTATACCGCCTTGGGATGCAGGGCGTTTTGCCGATGCACCACACACAGCGCCGCAAACGGTATCTCGGCTGCGGCCAAACGCTTGGCCGCCTGCATCACATGGTCAAAGGTTGATTTACCGTTGTGGGTCTTGCGATAGAGGTCGTGCAAATGGCGTGGACCATCGATCGACAAGCCGACATGAAAACCGTGCTGCCGAAGGAAGGCCAGCCAGTCGTCATCCAGCGCGATGCCATTGGTCTGTAAATCATTGGCGATGCGTTGGCCGGGTTTGGCAAAGCGCGGCTGCAGCGCCACCACCCGCTCAAAAAAAGGCAGCCCCATCAGAGTCGGCTCGCCGCCCTGCCAGGAGAACACCACTTCGTCCCCGGTTTGAGCCTCGAGGTATTGGCGAATATGCTGCTCCAACGTCGCCTCGCCCATGCGGGTTTGGTTGGGCTGGTGCAGCAATTCGGTTTTGTGCAGGTAAAAGCAGTATTCGCAATCGATATTGCACTGCGCGCCACTGGGTTTGACCATGGCGTGAAAACGATATTTGCGCCCATTGGGCAAGGGCGGCAGATGAAGAATGGGGTCCATGCGTTTATCCAAAAGGTAAGGCGCAGCGCGGCACGCGCCTCATCGGATCATTTGTCAGCGGGCTTGACTTCCAGCATCTTTACCAGAGCGGTGACGCCAATCTCCGCACCCTTTTGAACGGGCGGGTAATCATGCAAGCTCTGAGCGTAGGCCTTGATGGTCGGGATGAATAACGGCGCCACCCAGGACTTTTCCTTCTCCCACAGAAAGTGGTCAGGGGTCTCGGGGGTACGCTCGTAGAGCATTGGAGTGAGGTCGTTCATTTGAGTTGCCTCAAGAATCAAACACTACACAAACACTACGCTAACGCCATTTGACCCATGATGTCTTCGCGCCGTATCGGCCGACCTTCAGGGCTTGATCATTGCCGTGAACTTCGAGGTATCCACCGGGCAGCCTAGGGCCTCGAAGCGGTCCTTCTCGTGCATGTTGATCACATGCGGCAGATAGGCGCCCAGCGCCTCTTGTTCACCGTGGAGCTTCTTCACGTTGAACCAGCTGTTCTGGAACTTCGGATTCACATCCGTGTGGCGGTTGAGGACGGCACCGAAGTCCTGCGACCCGCCGGGGATGCCGTCGCCGTTGCCATACTCCATCCAGGTCACGCCGCATTTCTCGGTCGCGTTGGCCGGCCGGTCGGAGGCGCGCGAGACGACGACGCTGTAGTTGCCCCGCTTGTCAATGGTCGACCTGACGTTCTCGTCGGTCACGCAGTCCACCGTGTTGCCGACTGCCGGCGCGGTCACGGTGCACAGTGACCAGTAGCGCATGTCGGCGTTCTGGTCCATCGGCGCCGGGTCGCCGTCCCAGGTGTGCGGGGTGCTGGGCATCTTGCCGTGCACGACATAGACTTTGCCGTAGGCTTGGCTCAGGTAGGTGTAGCCATAGCGGGTATTCAGGTTGCTCCAGAAGCCACCCTTTTCCACCGCCAGGAAGTCGCTCGGGATGGCCGGGAAGAAGGTCTGCATCAGGAGATGCTCACGGTTGTAGAACTTGACCATGGGCGCGACCTCGAAGTTGCTCGCCGGGGTGCGGTCGGCCGGCCGCCACGGCAGGCTGTTCAGCGCCAGCCACAAGCGCTTTGAGACCGTCAGCGGCACCTGCTTGCCGCGCAGCGGCGCGGCGGTGGCGGCGCAGGCCTCTTCGCTCTTCAGCACCTTGCCGTCGGCCAGATGCAGCTCGACATCGGGTACGCCCACGCCGCCGGTCCAGTCGATGCTGCGATCGGGCACGTAGTTGCGCATGTGCATGCCGATGGCCGTGTTGGCCGCGGACTTGGTATAGACCGTGTTGGGCGGGCGCTGTGCCGGCGGTTCGCCGTTGGCGATGCTCACGGTGTAGCGGCGCGGTTCGACGTCGCGCCGCACACCGGCACGAAACGGATTCGACGAACCGGCATCGGGATCGATATCGATGTCGTTGACGACGTCGCGCGGCACGCCGTCCTCGGTGTAGGTGGTGTAGCTCCAGTGGCGCATGTGCGGGAAGTTGCCCTTCATCACGATCTTGGCGCCCTCGGGGATCTTGAACCAGGCGGTGCTGAAGGTGTTGCCGATGTCGGGGAGCTGGTTTTCCTCGCCGTAGTCGTCGGGGTCGGTGGTGTAGTAGCCCGTGCGCAGCTTCGGGCCGGGCCAGAAGCAGTTCTTGATGGCCGCGTTCTTGAACACGTTGTCCTTGCGCGCGATATCGGTGCTGCGCTCGGGCGGCATGGGGGGCAGTATGAAGTCGTTGCCCAGGCTGCCCATCACATAGCCGTCGGCGCGCGGCCTGGGGCCGCCGCGCGGAGTCGACAAATCGGACTTGGCCTGGGGGTCACTGCCCGTTTGTGCCCAACTGTAGCTGCCGTAGGTCGGGCGGCCGGCGCCGCCGTCGTCCTTGGCCAGGCCTTTGACCCAGATCGTCAATGCGGCGCCAAGGAGTAGTACCACGGCGAGGGCCCATAGCAGAAAGCGAAGCAAGGTTTTCATAGCGGGTTTTTCCTGTTTTTTCGGGGTGTGCTGGCCTTGCGCGGCAGACAAGCCTGAATAGCTGCCATGTCCAGCGCAGAAAGTGACTTGGTCTCGGTGGGCATGGTCGTAGCCTTTTCCAGTACTGGCGATGTCAGGCCCAAGCGCTGCGCAGCACGCGCATCAGGTCGTCGTGGTCTGCCTCGACCGGGTTGAAGAGAATGGAGCCGTCATCCAGCGCGAGGTTGGCAATGGTGGTTAGCTGCGACTCAGTGACCTTGCCGGTCTCCTGCAGCGTCCGTGGCAGCTTGCAGCGGTTGTGCAATTGGTCGCGCAGCTGGCGAATTGCAGCGATGGTTTTGGTCGGGCGCTGGGCCGCGGGTGTGGCGGCGTACACCTCGGCGCCGGCCAGGGGCAGCAGCAGTTCGCCAATGCGCTGCGCGCGTGCTGGCAAGTTGTACTCCAGCACGTAGGGCAGCAGCACGCTCATGCACAGGCCGTGCGGCAGGTGGCATATTGCGCCGATGGAGTGGCCGAGCGAATGCACGAGGCCTACCATCGAATTGGAGAAAGCGATGCCGGCCATGGTAGAGGCCTGCGCCAGTTCCAGGCGGCCCCACGGGTTTTGCGGGGCATCCATCACCGGTAGCAGATGGGCGGAAATCTTGCGGATCGCGGCTTCGCCATAGGCGTCGCTCAGCGGATTGGCCGCCAGACCGGTACAGGCTTCCACGGCGTGTGTCATTGCGTCCATGCCCGTCATGGCGGTGATGTGCGGTGGCAGTGTCTGCGTCATGCGCGGGTCCAGCACCGCCACGTTGGGCATCAGGAATTCGGAAGTGAAGGCAAGCTTTACCCGTGCGTCGGTGTCTGACACGACGGCCACTGAGGTGACCTCGCTACCGGTGCCGGCCGTGGTTGGCACCACGAACAGGGGTTTCAGCGGTCGCTTGAGCCGGTGCGCGCCTGAAAAGCGCAGCAGATCGTCGCCGCCTTCCGATGCCAGGATATTGGTGGCCTTGGCCGTGTCGATGACCGAGCCACCGCCAACAGCGATGATGGCGTCGCAGTTGGCAGCTCGCCAGGCCGCAGCCGCCTGGCGCACCGTGTGCAGGCTGCTGTCGGGTGGAACGTCGTCGAACACCGCTGTGACTTCGATGCCGCCGGTGCGCAACGCTGCTTCCAATGCAGCGAGTAGCCCCGCGTTGCGTACTCCCTTGTCCGTGATGATCATGGGACGACAGGCGGCTCGCGCGCCCAGCTCGAAGGGGATGTGTTCCAGTGCAGCCTGACCGGCGATTACTTTTACCGGGCAGAAGAATTCGTAAAAGGTCTTTTTCATCGTTAGCCCAGAAAGCTGGCGGCCACGCCCGCGTAGATGCGCAGGGCCAGGATTAATCGTGTCGCCAGCGGCGGCGGAGCGTGGCGCTTGACGGCGCGGCGTGCCACGAAGCCTGGCAGGATGATCGACTCCATGCGGTTCAGACATCTGACCAGCCGTGTGGCGTAAGCCAGGTCGCCGTCGGCCACGATGCGGTCGTTGGCGAATGCACGGACCGTTCCTTCCTGAAAAGACAACACGAGAAAGGCGTGTGCCAGATGCTTGAAACGGATCACCAGGTCGGACGACCGTTCGCCCGGACGCGCGAGCGCGAGCCTGCCACTGGCCAAGGCCTGTACGACAAAGCCCGGCCCTGCAGGGGCTACCGTCATTTCGATGCGGTAGCCGGTAGGCAGCGCGGCCAGAAGCTCGCGCATCACCGCGTCGCAGCGGCTGGCCGCGACCAGGCCGCGCCCGACGATTTGCATCATCACGGCCACGTAGGCGCGCCGGAGCGTCAAAGCCAGGGCGTTCATCACTGCACCTTATTCTTCTTGATGTATTCCACCAGATAGGCGAATTCGTCTTCGCAAGCGGATTTCACCTGCCCTAGCGCAAACTTTTCCACAGTGCCACCAATCAGCGGTACGCTGGACTTGCACTTATGCGTGATGCGGTAGACACAACCCTTGCCCGTAGCTATCAGTTCGAAGGTGGCTGTCATCTTCACGGGTTGGCCGACGGCGTCCATGGTCAGCGTGCCGCTGCGGCCGCCATTCGCGTCTGGAGCCCAGATTTCTTCGAATACCAGGTCGGCCTCGGAAGACATCACCCTGGCGACCAGTGCGGGAAGGTCCCGCTTCACGCGCCGTTCCATGGTGATGGCGATGCCGCCGCCACTCTTTTTTGCCTTGATGCTGGCACTGAGTTCACCCAGTGCAGCGCTGCGCGCTTTCAGCCATTTGGGATTGGTGAGCAAGGCAAATACCGTGTCCATTGAGGCGCTGTATTTTTGTTCCATAGGTGTCCTTTTATGTGAAAAATGTCAGGGATACCAGTACTCAGGCGGCCGCTCCCCGCAATTCGCGCCGCAATATCTTGCCCACGGTGCTTTTGGGCAGCTCGGTGCGGAATTCCACGATCTTGGGTTTCTTGTAGCCGGTGAGTTGCTGTTCGCAATAGCTGCGGATGTCGGCCTCTGTCAGGGCCGGGTCTTTCTTGACGATGACCACTTTCACGGCTTCGCCGGACTTCTCGTCAGGCACGCCCACAGCCGCCACTTCCAACACGCCGGGGTGACTGGACAGCACGTCCTCGATTTCGTTCGGGTACACGTTGAAACCACTGACCAGGATCATGTCCTTTTTGCGGTCCACAATCTTGAAGTAGCCACGCTCGTCCACGACGCCAATGTCTCCGGACCGAAAGAACCCATCGGCGGTCATGACCAGAGCAGTCTCTTCCGGGCGCTTCCAGTAGCCGGCCATCACCTGCGGGCCCTTGATGGCAATCTCGCCCGGCGTGCCCATGGGCACCTCATTGCCGTCGTCGTCAAGCAGCTTGAGGTCGGTATTGGGCATCGGCAGGCCGATATTGCCCGTGTACACCTTGCCATCGGCCGGGCCGACGGTCGCCGACGGGCTGGTCTCGGACAGGCCATAGCCCTCGACAATGGCACAGCCGGTCTTCTTCAGCCACAGTGCCGCCGTGCTACTTTGCACGGCTGCGCCGCCGCCCACCGAGAGCACCAGATTGCGCCAGTTGACGGTGCCAAATTCCGGGTGGTTGGCCATCGCGTTGAACAAAGTGTTCACAGCCGGGAAGCTGTGAAAGACTTCATTCTTCAGGTCCTTGAAAACGCCCGGCATGTCGCGCGGATTGGCAATGAGGATATTGCACGCGCCCATGCGCATGCCCAGCATGACGCAGGCCGTGAAGCCGAAGATGTGATAAATGGGCAACGCGCACACGATGGTGAATTGCTCGTTTGCGGGCACCTTGACCAGTGCCGGTTTGTACCAGGCCTCGCACTGCAGGATGTTGGCCACCAGGTTGCGGTGCAGCAACATTGCACCCTTGCTGGCACCGGTTGTGCCGCCGGTGTACTGCAGCACCGCCAAGTCCCCGGAGTCAGGCCTGGCTGGTCGTAGCTTCCGGCTGGCACCTAGTCGCAGGGCTTCCTTGAAAGTCACCGCGCCCGGGAGGTTGTACGCGGGCACCAGCTTTTTCACCTTGCGCACGACGTGGTTCACGATCAGGCCCTTGAAGCCGAGCAGGTCACCCATGGAGGCCATGACCACATGTTTGGTCGGTACTTCAGCGGCAACTTCCTGCAGCGTCGTGGCAAAGTTCTCCAGGATGATGATGGCTGTGGCACCGGAGTCTTGCAACTGGTGCTTCAGCTCGCGCGGCGTGTACAGCGGGTTCATGTTCACCAGCACGAAGCCTGCACGCAGGATGGCCGCGATCGCCACCGGATACTGCGGAACATTGGGCATCATGGCCGCGACGCGGTCGCCCTTTTTCAGGCCGAGGGACTGCAAGTAGGCTCCCAGCGCGGCAGACCAGCGGTCCGCGTCGGCAAAGGTGATGGCTTTGCCCATGAATTTGTACGCCACCTTGGAGCGATGCTTAGTGAAGGCTTCGTCCAGCAGTTCGACCAGCGAGCGGTAGGCCGCCACATCGATCGTTGGCGGCACGAGCGCGGGGTACTGCTTCAGCCAGATTTTTTCCATGGTTTGGTATCTTTAAGGTTGGGAGTTGTTGCCGATTCATGCAGTTGCGTGGGCCGCACAATGCGTACGCCACCCACTTCATAGCGATTGATCGGGTTGGCCGCCAGGTTGAACATCGGGTTGTACATGGTGATCGATCAGAACGCCTTGACCTTGGGCAGGCTGTCAGACTTGAAGCGAATGACGTAGCGGCTATTGCCCATCAGCGGCTTGCCGGTTCCGTCCTGCCCCACGTTGAGGTACACCGGGGTCAATTGGCCACTCCAACTTGGTTATTTGGCCTTGGCGGCCGTTTGCTGCGCCGCATCAGCCTCTTCTGCTTGCCGGTTCAGGCTGGACAGCTCAGTCGGAGATTTGCAGGTGTAGGCGGACTCGAAGATGTCCTTGGTCATGTAGGCGCCAGCCGGCAGGTAGCTGCCCATCACGGCACGCTCCTCGCCCGTCTTTTTGACCTTCTGGATCGAGTGAGGGAAGTCCGGTCGTGCCAGCATGTTGCGGATCATCATGTTGCCCTGGTCGGGATCGAACATGCCGTCGCCATCGTCGGGAATGGGCAGCCAGTTGATGCCGCACTCGGCGTAGGCTGTGCGCGGCCTGTCTGCAGCGCGGCTGAACGCGATGACGTAGTTGCGCTCCTTGCCGGAGGTCACGACCTCCTCGTCGTTGAGGCACTTGACCACCGTGGTGTTCGCGGCGCCATGCTGCGAACAGATGGACCAGTAACGCATGTCGGCATCCTTGACGTTCATTACCGGGTCGCCGTTCATGGTCTTGGGTGTCGTGGGCAAGGTGCCGCGCAAGACATAAATTGGACCGAATTTGCGGTTGATGAAAGTGCGGATGTATTGGTTGTCGACTGTCGGGTAAAAGCCTTCGCTCTTGCGTTCGAAATTGCCGATGTTGCCTGTGAAGATGCCTTCGAACTGCTTGCGGTCAAACTGGGCGTACCAGGTGGACGGGCGTGTCGCGGGATGGGTATCGGGTTTGCCGGGCAAGCTCAGCAATTCGCGGTAGCGGGAAACAGGCATGCCGAAGGCGTCGGGTTGTACCTGCAGCAGCTGATCCGTCTTCAAAGCTTCGCATGCCGCGGCCCCGCGCAGTACTTTGCCGCCAGCCAACGTCAGCACCGGGACTGGAAGCGGCACGCCACCCGTGATGCCGGTGCCCTTGTCGGGCGTGTAGATGCGCAACACGACCACCTGCTGTGAGCCGCCGTTCTTGGGCGCAGCAATGGTCCGAGAGGTCGCACCTTCGTTGAAAAAGCCTTCCATCCGGTGTGTGTCACGCTGACCGCCAGCGGTCACGTCGATAGCGTAGGAGCGCTTGACTGCCGTGCGATCAGCGCCGTCGCGGGCTGGGTTTGTGTGTCCTGGCAGAGGCGAAATCAGATAGTCGGCCAAACTCTCCACCGGCTGGCCTCTGTCGTCATAGCTGGTGTAGGAGGTATAGCGCGCATGGGCGAACTGGCCTTCGACGCTGAGTTTGGAGCCTTCAGGCATCGTGAACTTGGCGCCCCAGTAGTAGGTATTCGTATCGGGCCAGGCGACGTTGAGGTAAGGATCTCCGCTGTACGGCCCGGAGGCCCAGAAGCAGGTGCGCACGCCAGGGACACCAGGCTTGTTCAGCGCCTGGTCATATTTGGGGCCCGACATGGGCGTGGGATCGGCCAGCGCCAAGCTGCCCGCAAAGCAGAAGGCGGTGCAAGCCAGCGCAGCTATTTTGACTAGCGTCTGAAATTTGTGTCTCATCGTTATACGCCGGGTTGGGGAAATCAAAAGTAAGTCTCTCGGACTGCAGGAAGCATTGGAAGCGCTATTTGGTCAGGAACGCCAGCATGCGGTCGGCAAACTCGCCGTAGGGAGGCATGAGGAACTTCAGTGAGCTGAACCGCGCCTGATGGAACACTGGGCGCAGCTTGGAAAAGGTGGTGAAGCCCTCGACGCCGTGGTAATGGCCCATGCCCGATTCGCCGACGCCGCCAAAAGGGAGGTCGTGTTGGCCGACATGGAACAGCGCATCGTTGATGGAGACGCCGCCCGACATCACGTGATCCAGGAGTTGCTGCACGCGCCTGCGGTCGTAGCTGAACGGGTAGAGGGCCAGTGGGCGCGGACCGGCATTGATGCTGGAGATCACCTGGCCCAGGTCCGTGTAGCCGCGCAGCGGCAAGATGGGGCCAAAAATCTCGCGCTGCATCAGCATGCAGTCCTGTGGCGCATTCAGTACGATGCAAGGCGCCATCTTTCGGCTGGCCGCGTCGAAGGCCGGACCCTCCAGCAGTTGGATGACCGTTGCGCCGAGTTCGCGCGCCTCGTTCAGCGCTTGGCGCAGGCGATCGAACGAACGCTGGTCAATGATCGAGGTGTAGTCAGGCGAAGCCAGTTCGGGGTAGCGCGCAGGCACGATCTCGCGGGCATGCTGGACAAAGGCGGCTATGCTTTTTTCAGGTAGCCAGGCATGGTCCACCGTAGTGCAGATCTGGCCGGCGTTGAGCAGTTTGACAAAGAGGATGCGCTCAGCCGCTTTGCGCAGTGGGAAATCCTCGCAAACCACGGCGGGCGCCTTGCCGCCAAGCTCCAGTGTGACCGGACACAGGTTTTTCGCGGCGGCCGCCATCACGGCGCGCCCTGTGGTCCCGGAGCCCGTAAACAGCAGGTGGTCGAAGGGCAGTTTGGAAAATTCGACGCCGACGCCCCCGATTTCATCAAAGAACTGGAGCTTTTCGGGCGGAAAGTACGCGGGCATCCGGTCGATCAGCAGGCGTGCCAAGTGGCGCGAGTTCTCGCTCATCTTGACCATGGCGCGGTTGCCGGCGGCAAAGACGTAGGTCAGCGGCACCAGGCTGAGGTTGATTGGAAAATTCCACGGCACGATCACGCCGACCACACCCAGCGGCTGAGGAATCACGGTGTTTTTTGCACCGAAGAAATTGCGCCAGTCCACTGCGCGCCGCTGGGGCTTCATCCAGCGCCGTAGATGCTTTATCGCATGATTGACGCCATCGATGGCTGGGAATATTTCAGCCAACAGGGTTTCATGTTTTGATCGGTGACCGTAGTCGGCGCTGATGGCCTCGCACAACGCGTCCTTGTTTTCGCGGATAAAGCGCTGCAAGGTTCGCAGGTCCTGCTTGCGCGCCTCAAGGCCGGGAATGGGGTCTGCCAAATAGGCTTGGTGCTGCTGCAAGAGGGCAAGCTCAAGCGACGCGCGGATCGGGGCATCTGAAAGGTCCATGTCGCCTCCCTGGGTAGAGGCGTACTGTGCCGCGAACGCGCGTGCTGCGAAATGGTGCAGCCCCCCTGAATAGGTTCGGGTTTCTGGTGCGCCGCGAGGCGCTGGCTTGCTGCAGCTTTGAGTGGATTGCTTGCGGCCACTGGCCCAGGTTCAGCGGGCTGAGCAATGCGGGTAGGTAGGCATTCCCAAGGGAGGCGCCGGGAATTTTGTTTGAATAAGCGATCAGGCTGAGGTCAACCCAATTGCGTGGGCATGAGCTTCTCGAGTAGCTCCCGCGCCTGTTTGCGACCGAGGTAGCGCGGAACACCGTAGGTTCCATGGGCTTCCCGAAAGGCCCGCCCGATAATGGTGTCGAAGTCGTTGCGCGACAGCCCCTGGACGGTATCGGGGATCTGCATGTTCTGGTTCATTTGCCGGATCAATGCAATGAACGCGTCCGCGCGATCCAGATCGCTCGTCGCGCTGGAGCCGACGCCCACGATACGGGCCAGATCGGCCAGACGATGAGCGCAGTGGGATTTGGAGAACTCCAGAACATGTGGCAACACGATCGCATTGATCAGCCCATGGGGGACGTGATAGAGGCCGCCGAGCTGGTGCGACAGCGCGTGCACATAGCCAACGCCAGCGCGGGTGAAAGCCAGACCCGCAAAGCAGGACGCCACGGCCATGCGCTCTCTGGCTTCGAGGTTCTGTCCGTTGGCGTAGGCGATGGGAAGGTTGCGCACAATGCTGGTGATCGCCATGCGCGTATACCGGTCGGTCTCGTCGGTGGCAAGGGTGGAGATGTAGGCTTCGATCGCGTGCGTCAGCGCATCCATTCCGGTGGGCGCCGTGATGACCGGGGGCAGACTGGCCATGAGCTTGGGATCGAGCGCCATCATGGAGGGCACGAGTTTGGGGTCGATGATGGGGATCTTGGTATGTGCCGCGTTGTCCGAGACGATGGCCACGATGGTGACCTCGGAACCCGTTCCCGCCGTGGTTGGAATCGCAAAGAAAGGCAGCGTGCGCTTGCGCGGCAATGCATAGAGCCACAGGCCCCGGAGTTTTGCCGGGTGGCAGTTGTTGGCATGGCACAGCAAAATGGCCTTGGCCGCGTCGATGGATGAGCCGCCGCCGACTGCAATCACGGCGTCTGGCTTGAATCCCTTGATGCGTGCCGCCCCTTGCAGCACGACGTCAAACCCCGGGTCAGGTTGAATCTCGCTGAAAACCTCCACCACCAGGCCCAGACCTTGAAGCAAGTCGGCCAGCGGGTCGACGATGCCCAGTTTCAGCAGCGCGGCATCGGTGATGAACAGCACGCGCTCGAGTCCTTGTGCGGCGATTTCGCGGCACATGGAAAGGGACGCGCCCGGGCCGACGAAAGAAAACGGCTTGGGGAAGGTCAACAGCGGCGTCACAACGCGCAGTGCGCGAATCTTCATGCGGCTGCACAAGTACATGGAATACCTCAGTGAAGGATGCAGGCTTCGAGTTCGGCAAACGCCTGCTGCACATGCTCGCTCAGGCTTTGCAGGTCGGGCAATTGGTCCGCTGCGACCAGGCCAAAGAACAGGGTGCCGGCGTAGCTGAACAGGGTGACATTGAGCAGGTTGCTCGGTGGCAAGGTGCTGATCGGGTGCATCTCTTCCATTCTGGCGCCCTTGATGTAGAGAAACCCGCTTGGACCGGGGACGTTGGATACCATGGCATTGCTCAGGGGCCGCATGGCGTCGCTCAAGCCCAGGGTCTCGGCGGCTTGCGCCACCAGCCCGGTGAGGATGGTGTACGACTCGATGGCCGCTGGCGCGACGCCGTCCATCATGCTGCGCACATTGCGCAGCGAAAAGCCGATGTTGCGCAAACGCACAAAGGGGTCGTCGGTTGGCTCCGACAGCTCCACCTGCACAATGCCGATCTTGTTGCCCGCCGCCTTGTCACCGTCCCGGCGCAAATTCACCGGCATCTGAATGACGATGGGTCGCTTCAGGTCCACGCCATGGTCCATCAGATAACGGCGCAAGGCAGAGTCCAGGCAAGTCAAGGCAACGTGGTTGACCGTGGAGCGCGTGCGCTCGCGAATGCGGTTGATGCGCTCCATCGAGATGCCAGCGGCGGCGAACTGCCGCCCTGGCGTGACCTGTCCGGTCAGCAGGGTCTTGGCGCTGGAAACAAAAGGCAGGGCGATGGCGTTCTTGGTGAGCTTGGAGCCCTCCAGCAGCAGCATGGCGCCAAGGCGGCCGATGCCCGTGGCGCGCCGGGCGGTGTCGGCCATTTCATTTCTGAGTGACGGCAGGGCCTCCTGGGCGGGCTTTGGTCGCTTGCCTTCCCTGCGACTGTGCCCGTGGGACCATATCGGGCTGATGCCCATGTCATTGGGGGAGCCAGACAGGGTCTCTGCAATCCACCTTGACATGGTCACGCCGTCGGCGTACGCATGGTGGATCTTGTGATAAATGGCGAAGCGCCCCTGCCCGAGTCCGTCGATCACATGCGTTTCCCACAGAGGACGGGATCTGTCGAGCATGGGAACATGCAGCTCGCAGGCAAACCGGTACAAGGCCTGGCGGTCCTTGCTGGCGTTCTTCAAGCGGTGGTAGAAGACATGCTGCGACAGGTCTATGCTCGCTGCCTTTTTCCATTGGGGCATGCCGGTGAGCGAAAACGCAATGACCTGGTCAAACGGAGCTTTGAGGTCCGTGTGCCCCAAATATTCACGGTACAGGTCCTTGGCGAAGGTGGGCGCGGATTTGGCCGGCCGCTGAAAGACCAGCAGGCCGGCCACATGTTTGGGGCTGGCCTCGGTTTCAGCGATAAAGAAACCGAAGTCAAGCAGGGAGAGTTTGTTCATGAGTCTGGCCCGTGGTCTGGCTGGCCCCCGATCCACGGTCTCTGGTTTGGTCTGTTGATGGCGGGTACTTGGGCATCGCTTGACTTTGCCGCGGTCCGGTCCGAGGCAAAAGGGGGCCGCTACCACCGCCACCGTCTTGCCGGCCGGAATCACAACGCTGATGCGGTGCAGGATGGGGCGCGCAGCCAGTAGGCAGGCTCCGGGCCGGCATCGGCCCGGAAATCCGCTGGGTCTTCAGCGCTTCTCAATCAGGCAAGGCACAGCGATTTCAAACGCCGAGGTGCTGATGTAGCGACCCTGTGGGTAGTACTCGCCCATGTCCTTGGCCATGCTGCGTTGAGTGACGACGTTCTGCACCGCGTGCTTGAACTCGCCTGCGCCCAGCATGTTGCGCAGTTGCAGCACGGTCACGTCGGCGTCGCCTGAACCATCCCCATCATCGGCCATTGGCAGCCAGGCAATGCCACATTGCGGCGTGGCATTGCGGGGCCGGTCGGCAGCGCGGCTGAGCACCAAGGTGTAGTAACCGTCGGGGCCCACAGGAATGTTCTCGTCATGCACACATTGGTTGACCCTGGTGTTGGCAAAGCCTTGGTTCGAGCACCACGACCAGTAGCGCAAATCGCCGCCACCCATCTTGGCATCGCCATGCACCGTGTGCGGCGTCGTGGGGGCCTTGGCGCGCAGCACAAAGACCTTGCCCAGGCGGCGATTCACGATGGTGCGAATGTACTGGTTGTCCAGGTTGGGATAAAACCCGCCTTCGCTCTTGCGTGCATTGGGGTTGAGCGGCGTGCCCAGGTAAATGCCATACAGCGCGTCGCGGTCCAATTGCTGGTACCAGGTCGGCGGCGCGGTGGCCGGGAAGGTCGAAGACTTCTTCGCTGCGGCCTCCAGCATCTTGTGGTACTGCCCCATTGGCACCGCCATCGCAGCCGGGTCGAGTTGCAGCGGTTGGCGCACGCGCAGCGCGCCGCAGGCTTCGACGCCGCGCAGCACTTTGCCATCGGCGAAGGTCAATACCGGCACCGGCAGACCGCTGTTACCGGTTTCGTCGGTGCCATTGTCGCGGGCATAAATGCGGTACAGAATAACTTGCTGCCCCGGTGTCGGGCCGTATTTCGGCGTGTGCAATTCACCCCGGGTCTGGCCGACAATGTTCATGCCAACCGGCTGATTGGGGTCGGGCTTGGCGTCAACCACATTCAAGCTGTAGTCGCGGTTGGCGCTGGCGCGGTTAGCGCCTGACAGGAAGGGGTTGCTCGATCCCGCAATGGGCTTGATCAGATAATCGGCAACCGATTCAATTGGCACGCCCTTGCCGTCGTAGCTGATGAAAGACATGTAACGGGAATGCGGGAACTTGCCTTCAATCGACAGCTTGGCATTGGCTGGCACGGTGAAGGTGGCGGCCCAGTAAAACGTGGCTGAGTCAGGGTAGGCGACGTTCAGGTATGGGTCCCCACTGGCCGGACCCCGGGACCAGAAGCAACTGCGTGGCCCTGGAATCGGGTCCTTACCGGCGGCAATCGCCTTCATCGAGTCGGCGGCCATCATTTCGGGGACACCGATCTGCGCCAAGGCGGCGCACGACAGCAACGCAAAGGTGGCCGCAAGAGCCGCGCGTGCTCCTCTTTTGAACAGTCGATTCATGGATGTCTCCGATTCGGGTTGGGCGATTTTGATTGAGCCGCTCCCTCCGAAGTGAGATGGGCTCTGATGAATGTATCTCTCGCTCCCCGGTTCGGCAATGGGGCGCACGCCCCAACAGTGGTTCGGGTTTCTGGTGTCTGCCGTCTGGTAAGCGCAACCCGTTCGGTCATGCGAAGTACTTCCAGAATGTGGTTCGCAGTGGTCTACTGGCTCACTCCGTTTCGTTTTCCGCAGGGCCCGGCTACTCAACCTAAAAGCGCATTTACCCGGTTGCTGGCAACGCATTTGAAGGCGCAAAAGCCCCGATCATTGGTGCGATCTTGTCGCTCACGGGTGCAGCAGCAGGCCCCAGGCATCTATCGCATCAAACTGCTCCGTAATGGCCTTCACATGCTGCAAGGCTGCAAGGCTGCAAGGCTGCATGGATATTGGCGATTAGCGGTTTGACGAGGTTAGAGTACCGAAGCGAAGAAGCAGCTGGCAAGACGACACCCAGCGTTCAAACAGTGCTTGTCACTTTCTGAAGGACCCATCAAGAGATCGATGCGGGTTTCAGATAAGAATATGCTGTAGCCCTTACCTGATCTTCGCAGGTAGCTATCAAAACAGGAGCGACCGAGTTTCGGCACCGTGCTGCCCGACGCCGTGAGCAAAAGCCGCGTGCTGGGCGGCGCCAACCGTGTGCTGCACTTCGGCGCGACGGAATGGTGCGCGGCGAAGTTTCATGAGGAGGTGGAGGCACTGATTCGATGACGGCGAGTGGCTATGCGCCCATTGCCGTCGTAGCGGCCGTTGACTTCAGCACTCGACCGCCGACATCCAGGAAGCGGTCCATGCTCGACACCAATGTCAGCTATCCGGATGGGGCCGTTTCAAATGGGTCGTCGAGCCACGACCACGAGCCGAATTTGGAATTCGTCGCTGGCTGGACCTCTTGACGGAGTTCCCTTCATTCAGTAACGGCCGACTTCGATGGCCTCTTCGCTTTCGATGTCACGCAGCCGTTGTGCCCACTGTGCCAGGCAGGCCTCCCGCTGCGAATCGTCTATGCGCACCGGCCGGTAGACCACCTGTGGTTGCAGCACCGAGAAGCCCGTAAAGTTCAGCATGCCGCGATGCATGGGCCTCAGCATGGCGTTCAGGTCCCCATTGAAGCCGTCTTTCAGGTAAGCGGCCTCGGGGCCGCCCGTGGTCAACGAGAGCAGAGCGCGCTTTCCCTTGAACTTGCCGGTCTCGTAGAGGTGGCCATTGCCGTAGGTACGGCCCATGGCAAACACACGGTCAACCCAGCCCTTGAGGATGGCCGGCATGCCAAACCACCACAGCGGAAATTGCCAAATCATCAAATCAGCGGCCTCGATCTTTGCGATCTCGGCCTCCACATCGGGCGCGAAACCGCCGGTCTCGCTGGCCCACACTTCCTCGGCTTGCAGCTTCAGGTAGTCGGCGTCCTTGACGGTGACGACGTTGCGCCGACTCGAGACCGGGTCAAAGTCCATGCGATAGAGGTCGCTGGTGAGGACCGTGTGACCCCCGGCTTGCAAGGTGGTTCGGGCCGTGTCGAACATCGCGCCGTTGAAGCTGCGGTGTTCGGGGTGGGCGAGCACAAGCAGAACATTCATCGCGGTGCTCACAGCGGGGTTCTGGCGCCACCGTCGATGTCCAGCAGCATGCCGGTGGCGAAACTGTTGCTCACCAGCATTTCCACGCATTTGGCGATGTCATCAGGCTCGCCAGTGCGGCCCACGGGCAGACTCTTGGCCGCGCCGGCGAACATGCCGGCCTTGGCTTCGGCGGGCAGGCCGTCATAGGCAGGCGTGTCCACGAGGCCCGGCGAAACGACGTTGACACGCAGCGGCGCCAGTTCCTTGGCCAGGGTTTGCGCCATCTGGGTGATGCCGCCGTTCACGGCGGCCAGGCCTGCGGTGCCAATCATCGCCACGCGCGAGGCCGCGCCGGTCATGAAGACAACCGAGCCGTCCTTGCGCAAGATGGGCAAGGCGGCTTGCAGGCTCTGCCAGTAGCCTATCAGCTTGGTATTCAACGCATTGCGCAGGGTTTCCACCGGCAGTTGGGCGAAGGGGCCCCAGGCGGCTGCGCCTGAGGCGGCGAGCACCAGGTGGTCCAGGCGATCGATACGCCGCATCAACGATTCCAGCGACGCCCGGTCGGTGAAGTCGGCCGCGATGCCGGTGGCCTTGCCGCCAAGAGACGCGACTGCGGCGTCGAGCCTGGCAACGTCACGGCCGGCGATGAAGACGTCTGCCCCGGCGTGCACCAGACGCTTGGCGCTGGCCAGGCCCATGCCGCTGCTGCCTCCGATGATCAAGATACGTTGGTTGGTGATCGACATTTTCCAGTGCTCCGAAGTGTGCTTCAAACGATGAAACGAACTGTAGGCCGTGCCAGGTAATCCGTAAAATGGATTGTCGTTATATTGGGCATCCAAATATCTTATGGCAAATCTGTTGCCCCGCATGGACCTGAATCTGCTGGTCTCATTGGACGTACTGCTGGCCGAATGCCATGTCACCCGTGCCGCATCCCGGTTGGGCCTGTCGCAACCGGCCCTGTCGGCTCAGTTGCGCCAGTTGCGGAACGCCTTTGGCGATCCTCTGTTGCTCCCCGGTCCCAAGGGCATGACGCCCACCTCACATGCGCTGGCGCTTAAAGCGCCATTGCGCGAATTGCTGGCGGGTTTTCACGGCTTGATCAGCGCGGGGCAGGCCTTCGATCCGCTGACAGCACAGCAAGTGTTCCGAATTGCTGCCACCGATGCCATCCACAGCATCGTCACCACGCCGCTGGCTGGGCGCCTGAGCACGCTCGCACCGCATTGCAAGCTGGCCATGGTGCGCGTCGATCTGCAGAACTTGCCCGAACAACTGGCCAGCGGTGAGCTGGACCTGGCGCTGCTCACCCCACAAGCCATGCCCGCAATGCTGCATGCGCGCAAGCTTTACGACGAAACCTTTCTGTGCGTGATGCGCAAAGGCCATCCGGCCGCTGCCAGGCCGATGGATCTCGACACGTTCTGCAGTCTGGCGCATGCGCTTGTTTCGACCAGTGGTGGCGGTTTCATCGGCGCCGTGGACGAGGCCGTTCAGGCGCGGGGCCACAGCCGTCGGGTACAGGTATCGGTCAGCAGCTTCCTGTTGGTTCCCAGCCTGGTCGAGGGCACCGACCTGATTGCAACCGTGCCAGCGCGTTTGGCACAGCAGTGGGCAGGATTGCTGGCGGTGGTGTCCCTTCCACTTGAAGTGCCTGGTTTTTCTGTCTCCATGGGATGGCATCCGCGAGCGCATGCCGACCCGGCCCAACTGTGGCTGCGTGAGACTTTGCGACAAGCGATGACGACTGACTGAGGCATGACGGCCGTGGACCGAAGCCGCGTTCTCGCCACCACGCTGGTCCCCGAAATGCCGGCGACGGAAAAATCCATCCATTACTGGAAGAAGAATGTTGAGTCATTCTGGGGTGCGCTCGACGAGGACTTCGCGCTGGGCGTCTCGGCCCAATCGACCTTCGCCAGCGGCGCCAACCGCGTGCTGCACTTTGGCGCGACGGAGTGGTGTGCGGCGAAGTTTCATGAGGATATGGAGGGAATGATTCGATGACAAGGGGGCGGCCACGCGCCCACTCCAGTCACTCGCGTTGCCTGAAAGGGGGCAATGCCTGATCACGAAACAAGAGTCACAGCTTTCGCTAGAAGAGTCTTTCACCTTCCCATGATGCCCTCTTAGCCGCTCTGCGAAACGGACGGCGGAAACGGCATCGCCAGAGGCTACTGGGCATAGAAGCCAGAAGCGACCAAGCCCGGAACTCCGTCAATACTCACCGCCTTCACGTAGGCCCATTTCTGCGATGGCTGGGTCTGTCCGGGTTTAGGAAACATGTAGTCGACCCATCCGGAGCCCTTGGTTTGGGCCATCTGAATCATCGCGTCATGAAATAACTTACCGTTGGCATCTTTCTGCCCGGTGACTTTGGTCCCCTCACGGGCTGGGAAAGCAGGGTTCAACAAGACGTTCGACTTCAGATCGTAGACAAACAAATAGGTATCGCCGTGGAACCACTTGGAGTCCTTTACTCTGAACTCGGAAAACGCCGCCTTGCCTTTGCTGTCGATCAGCGCTGCGGCCTTGTTGACCAGTGTTTCGACCTGCATGGCTTTGTCGGATGTCGGTGGGGATTGCTGCGCATTGGCGGGATTGACCATCGCCGAGGTGGCCAACACAGTGCAAACCAAGATTTGTTTAAGCATCGATTTCTCCTCGGAAAGACGCGGAACAACTCCCTATGGCTCGCCTCATGAAACGGCTGCGCACATTGGCGCTTCGATAATAATTTTAATCTTGCCGCGACACAATTTCTTCGGGCATGCCTCCTGGTAAATCCTCCGGCCGAAAGAAACTTTGATCGGGACCGCTTTGGCGAGTAGGCGCGGAGGTCCCGAGTTGGCCGAATGTTGCTACTTATTGAGCATATCTTTCGAATGCTTGGTAGCCGCCACCGCACCATGCCTCACTTCGCCAGGGTGTGCAGAGGAATGTCTTTCTCCATGGCCAGTTTGTCGAGCTGCCTGCGCGTGCGCGTCAGTAAAAAAGCCGCGATGGCCTGATGTGTCGCCGGTGCGAACATCGCGCGCATGTCGGCACTGGCCACGCCGCCCGCCGCGCACAGCGCCGCGGCAAAGTGCGGCTCCAGCGCGGCCACAGCCACGCGGCCATCCTTGCAGGGATAGACACGGTAACCCGCGTGGGCGCCGCCGACCGAGCCGGTGGGCAGCGTCAGGCCCCAGGTGCGGGGCAGGGCGAGGTAGCCCGCGGCGCTTGAGAGCGCGACTTCGATGAACACGCCTTTGCCTTTGACCCGCTGCGTCAGCGTCGCCTGCAAGACGGCTTCGCTGGCCATCAGCGAGCCACCCATGTCGGCGTACAGCGTGGGTGGCAGTTCCAATCCGTTGACCAGGCCGTTGTCGGCAAGGTAGGTCAGGTCGTGGCCGGGCTCTTCGGCGCGTGCGCCCGGTGCGCCGACGATGGCGACTTGCGACAGTGCCGGGTAAAGCTTGTGCAGCTTCTTCCAGCCAAGCTGAAGCTTTTCCAGCGCAGAAGGGCGAAAGGAGGTGAGCAGCACATCGGCCCTGGCCAGCGCGCGGTGCAGCGCCTTCTGGCCGGCCTCGGTCTTGAGGTCGGCGCTCAATACCTTCACGCCCTCGTGCAGTTGCGCGTAGGCGACCTTGTTGTAGTGGCCCATCGGGTCACCGGAGGGCGGCTCGAGCTTGACGCAGGTGGCGCCCATCTGGCGGCAGCGCATCAGCGCGGCCGGGCCGGGCAGGTTGAGGGCGAGGCTGAGAACGCGAATGCCCTTGAGGGGCCGCAGCGGTTTGGGTGAGGGCGTTGGCATAAGCAGTTTGCTATGGATTAAGGAGCTACTCGAGCATGTATCATAAGGGCTTGAGCGCTATTTCTCTCAAAGTTATCGCAAACGGCGGCTGCGTTCTGACCCGGTCAGTTCGTCTCCATCGGCAGGCCCACGTAGTTTTCCGCCAGCGCCGTGGAGGCTGCACGCGAATGCACGAGGTAGTCGAGCTCAGCCTCCTGAATCTTCTGGCCAAACTCGCCGGTGTCGGGAAACTTGTGCATCAGCGAGGTGAACCACCACGAGAAGCGCGCGGCTTTCCAGACGCGGCGCAGGCAGTGGTCGGAATAGTGGTCGATGCCGGCGCTGGATTTTTCCTTGTAAAACTCGATCAGCGCCTTTGACAGGTAGCTCACGTCCGAGGTCGCAAGGTTCAGCCCCTTGGCGCCGGTGGGCGGCACAATGTGCGCCGCGTCACCGGCCAGGAACAGGTGGCCGAAGCGCATCGGTTCCGCCACAAAACTGCGCAGCGGCGCAATGCTTTTTTCGATGGATGGACCGGTGACCAGGTGCTCGGCCGCTTCGGGGTCCAGGCGCAGGCGCAGCTCGCTCCAGAAGGCCTCGTCGCTCCAGTTGGCCACCTTCTCATCCATCGAGCATTGCAGGTAGTAGCGGCTGCGGTGGGTGCTGCGCATGCTGCACAGCGCAAAGCCGCGCGGGCTGTTGGCGTAGATCAGCTCGTGCGCCACGGGCGGCGCATCGACCATGATGCCGAGCCAGCCGAAGGGGTAGACCTTCTCGTAGGTGCGCAAGGCTTTGGGGGGCACGCTGGCGCGGCTGACGCCGTGGTAGCCGTCGCAGCCGGCGATGAAGTCGCACTCGATCTCGTGCGTCTGGCCGTCTTTCTCGTAGCGTACCTTCGGTTTGGCGCCGTCAAAGTCGTGCACGCTGACGTTGCCGGCCTCGTACACCGGGCTCAAACCCGCGGCCCGGCGCGCGTCCATCAGGTCGTGCGTGACTTCGGTCTGTCCATAGACCATGACCTTGCTGCCGCCGGTGAGCTCGCGCATGTCGATGCGGTGACGCTGGCCCTTGAACAGCAGGTTGATGCCGTCATGGATCAGGCCCTCAATGTGCATGCGTGCGCCGACGCCTGCCTCGTCGAGCAGATCCATGGTGATCTGCTCGAGCACCCCGGCACGGATGCGGCCCAGCACGTAATCGGCGCTCTGGCGCTCCACGATCACGGCATCCACACCGGCCTTGTGCAGCAACTGGCCGAGCAGCAGGCCCGAGGGGCCCGCACCGATGATGGCAACCTGGGTACGCATGATCTGTTTCCTTGTTTTTATCTGAAGCCCACAAGGTTAAGCCAGGCATCGCCTTTACGCCAGTCCCCGCGGCGCGGCAGTGTGCGATGATTGCACCCGTTGCGCGATGATCGCGCAGTCAGCAAGGCACCAGGCATGGACAGCAACACGGGTATTGCCAAAGCAGATTTGATTGAGGGCATGGCCCGTGGCATGGCCGTGCTGGAGAGTTTCAGCACCGAGCGCCAGCGGCTCAACGCCACGTTGGCGGCGCAGCGCGCCGGCATGACGCGCGCGGCGGCGCGCCGGCATCTGCTGACGCTGGCGCACCTGGGTTATCTGGAGACCGATGGCAGCTATTTCTGGCTGTCGTCCAAGGTGCTGCGCTTTTCGGGCAGCTACCTGGCATCGGCGCGCCTGCCCCGCGTGCTGCAGCCCACGCTGAACCGGCTGGCCGCGCAGACGACCGAATCGTTCTCCGCCGTGGTGCTGGACGGCGAACAGGTGGTGATCGTGGCGCGCAGCGGTTCGACCCGCGTGCTGGCCTATGGCCTGCACCTGGGCGCACGGCTGCCGGCCCACGCGACCTCCACGGGCCGGGTATTGCTGGCCGCCAGGCGCAAAAGCGATTTCAACGCCTGGATGAAGGGCGAAGGGCAGCCCGGGGGTCGCGAGTTGCCGCGCCTGACGTCGCACACAGTGGTGGAGCCGAAGAAATTCCGCGCCCTGATCGAGCAGGTGCGCGCCGACGACTACTGTGTCGCCAGCGAGGAGCACGAACTCGGCGTGCATGCGCTGGCGGTGCCGCTGCGCAACATGCAGGGCCGCACCGTGGCGGCACTCAACGTGGTGGCCTCGCCGCAGCGGCTGGAGGCGTGCGTGATGCAGCGCGATTTGCTGCCGCTGCTGCTGGAGGCGGCGCGCGAGTTGCGCCCGCTGTTGTAGCTTCGTAATGGCGAGCCAACGAATGAGCCGATCGTCGGCTATGGGCCGTTTGTGATGAATTCCGAGGCTGAAATCCGGCAGGCGTTTGTCGACTTCCAGAGCGGCCGCGTGGGCCGGATCGTGACCGCGGCTTCTGCTTGAGGGGGTAGCGTTAGACCCCGAGGTGCTGGCTCAGCACCTCGGGCCTGGCCAGCAGCTCAGCCGATGTACCGCAGAACGCCACCTGGCCCTTGACCAGGATCACGTTCCGATCCGTGATCTGGGTGACGTGCTTCCAGTTCTTGTCCACGATCACGCTGCTGATGCCGCTCTCGCGAATTACGCCGCATATTCGCCAGATCTCACGCGCGATCAACGGCGCCAGGCCTTCGGTGGCTTCGTCGAGGATCAGCACATCGGGATTGGTCATGAGCGCGCGGCCGATGGTCAGCATCTGCTGCTCGCCGCCCGAGAGCTGCTGGCCGCCGTGGTTCAGGCGCTCCGTCAGGCGCGGGAAGGTGTCGAGCACGCGCTCGTAGGTCCAGTCGCGTTGCCCTTGCGTGCCCGCGCGCGCCGCCATTTTCAGGTTTTCCACCACGCTCAGATTGCCGAAGATGCCGCGGCCTTCGGGCACGTAGGCGATGCCGAGCTGAGCAATCTCGTAGGGCGCGCGCCCCATCATGGGGCGGCCCATGATCTCCACCGAGCCCGAGCGCGGCTTGACCAGGCCCATCAGGCTTTTGAGCAAGGTGCTTTTGCCCATGCCGTTGCGGCCCATCAGACCGATGGTCTCTCCCCGCGCCACCGAAAAATCGATGCCGCGCAGGATGTGGCTGGCACCGTAGTAGGTGTTGAGTTTTTGGGCGTTGATCAGCATCGGTGCCATGTCAATGCTCCTCGCCCAGATAGGCGGCCTGCACACCCGCGTCGGCGCGTATCTGCGCCGGCGTGCCGCTGGCGATCACCTGGCCATTGACCATGACGGTGAGCCGGTCGGCCAGCGCGAAGACGGCGTCCATGTCGTGCTCGACCAGCAGCATGGCGTGCTCGCGCTTGATGAGCAGTAACAGCGCCACCATGCGTTCGGCTTCAAGAGCGCCCATGCCGGCCAGCGGTTCGTCGAGCAGCAGCACCTGCGGCTCGGTGGCCAGCGTCATGGCGATTTCGAGCTGGCGTTGCTCGCCATGGCTGATGGTGCCGGCCACCGCGCGCTGCCGGTCTTTCAAGCCGGAAAGCTCGATAGCCCTTTCGCAGCGCGCATGAGTAGCTATTGATTTTGTAGCGACGCGGCGGGTATCGGAGAACCAGCCCAATGGATTCCACGGGCTTTGGGCCTCGCGCGACTGGGCCGCCAGCCGCACGTTGTCCCAGACCGTGAAGGGCAGGAAGATATTCGTCTTCTGGTAGCTGCGGCCCAGTCCCTGGTGCGAGATCTTCTCGGGGGCCCAGCCCGTCACGTCCTTGCCGCCGATGGACACCGAGCCCGAGGTCGGCGGCAGGTCGCCGGACAGCAGGTGGGTCAGCGTCGATTTGCCGGCGCCGTTGGGGCCGATCACGGCGTGAATACGGTTGCGCCACAGATCAATGGACACGTCGTTGACCGCAGCCAGACCGCCAAAGCGTTTGACGAGGTTGGTGGCGGACAGGAGAACTTCACTCACCGGCGCTCTCCTTGCGCCGGCCGAGGCGTTGAACCACGCCCAGCAGCCCGCGCGGTGCAAACGTCACGACCAGCACGATGAACAGGCCCATCCACAGCTGCCAGTGTTTGCCCAGGTCGACGCCGCCGGCCTGCGGCAGATCCTTGAACACATTCAGCAGGTACTCGAATGCAAACGCGCCCACAATCGCCCCGGCGAAATTGCCCATGCCGCCCAGGATCACCATCATGAGGGCGTCGGCGCTCATGTAAAACCCCATCAGCTCGGGATTCATGTAGCCGGTCTGGCAGCCCCACAGATAGCCCGCCAGCCCGGCCAGCGCACCGGCCAGCGTGAAGGCCGAGAGCTTGTAGCCAAAGGTGCCGAAGCCCATGGCGCGCATGCGATGCTCATTGACGCGAATGCCGGCCAGCGCACGGCCAAACGGGCTCCACAGCAGGCGGCGCAGGAACACATAGACCAGCAGCATGAGCGCCAGCGTGACGTAGTACATCGTGGCCTTGCTGTCCAGGTCGAACGGCACCCAGCCGAAGAGGCTGGCATCGGGCTTGAAGTTGATGTACAGCCCGTCGGAGCCGCCCAGCACCTTGTTGTCGAAGAACAGGTAGAACACCATCTGCGCGAACGCCATCGTGACCATGATGAAGTAGATGCCCTGGGTGCGCACCACGAAGAAACCGATGATGAGGGCGGCCAGGCCCGAGGCCAGCACGGCGACTGGCAGCGTCCACCACAGGCTGACCGCGGCGCCGGCCGGGGTCAAAAAGGCCAGCGTATAGCCCGCCAGCCCGAAGTAGGCCGCATGACCGAGCGACACCAGGCCGGTGACGCCCTGCAGCAAATCCAGGCTCATCGCAAAAATCGCCATGATCATCATGCGCGTGACCATCTGCGTATAAAAATCGCTGCCGGCGAACGGGAAGGCGAGCAGCGCTCCCAAGCCGAGCACCAGCGCCGCCTGCACGCTGCGCGGCAGAACCTCAAGATTGGCCTTTGGTGTGCTCATTGTTTGAACAGGCCTTGCGGCTTCCACAGCAGCACGGCCGCCATCAGCATGTACACCAGCATGCCCGACATGTGCGGCAGCAGGACCTTGCCGAAGGTGTCGACCAGGCCCACCAGCAGCGCCGCGATCAGCGCGCCGCGCACCGAGCCGATGCCGCCGATCACCACCACCACGAAGCACATGATCAGCACCTGCGAGCCCATGTTGGGGTAGACGCTGGAAACGGGCGCGGCAATCATGCCCGCCACCGAGGCCAGCGTGACACCCAGCGCAAACACGATCGCGTGGATCAGCTTGATGTTGACGCCCAGCGCCTCGGTCATGTCGCGGTTGAAGGCGCCGGCGCGGATCTTCATGCCCAGGCGGGTTTTGGAAATCAGCAGATACAGTCCGATGGCCAGCGCCACGCAGACGCCGGAGATGACCAGCCGGTACACCGGGTACGACAGGGTATCGGTCAGTGGGATGGAGGCACCGAGGAGATCCGGAATCGGCACGCTGTGCACATCGTCGCCCCACAGGATGGAGCGCATTTCTTCAAAGATGTAGATCAGGCCAAACGTGAGCAGTACCTGGTCCAGGTGATCGCGCTCATAAAAATGGCGAAACAGCAGCCACTCCAGCGCCAGCCCGAAAATGACCGACAACACGGCGCCGCAGGCGATGGCCAGCGCGAGGCTGCCCAGCAGGCTGCTGAGCGAATACGCCAGGTAGGCGCCCAGCATGTAAAAGCTGCCATGCGCGAGATTGACCACGCCCATGATGCCGAAGATCAGCGTGAGCCCGGCGGCCAGCATGAACAGCAGCAGGCCGTACTGCACGCTGTTGAGGAGCTGGATGAGGAAGGTGGGGAAGTCCATCGGTGAGACATGAAAACGGCGGATGATCTCCGCCGCTGCTCGGCACACCGTGTGCCGGACGTGTTTAAAGCGGGGTCACACCATTTTGCAGCCGGCGCCGCTGTCCGACAGGGCTTTGGCCGCGACGCCGAGCACCTTGTTTTCGCGGTTCTCGACCACGCGCAGGTAGATGTCCTGCACCGGGTTGTGTGCGCGGCTCATGGTCCACTTGCCGCGCGGGCTGTCGATGGTGACGGTCTCCATCGCCTTGTAGAACACAGGTTTGTTGGCCAGGTCGCCCTTGACGGCGTTGGCACCATGCACCAGCAGCAGCCCGGTGTCGTAGCCCTGCACCGCGTAAACGTCGGGCTGCGAGCGGAAGGCCTTGGCGTAAGCCAGGCGGAACGAGTGGTTGCGCGGCGTATTCAGGGAGTCGCTGTAGTGCAGGGTGGTCATGACGCCGTCCGCGGCGGGGCCGGCGGCGTCCAGCACGCCTTCGGTCAGGAAGCCGGAGCCGTACAGCGGAATCTTGCCCTTCAGGCCGGCAGCGGCATAGTCCTTCATGAACTTGACGGCACCGCCGCCGGCAAAGAAGCAGGCCACGGCATCGGGTTTGAGCGCGGCAATTTCGGTCAGCAGCGCCTGGAACTCGACATTGGGGAAGGGCAGGCCGAGCTCCTTGACAATGGTGCCGCCGGCCTTGCTGTAGCTTTCCTTGAAGCCGCCAAACGCTTCGTCGCCCGCAGCGTATTTCCAGGTGATCCAGACCGCCTTTTTGTGACCCCTGTCCATCAACACCTTGCCCAGCGCGAGCGTTGGCTGCGAGTTGGTGAAGCTGGTGCGGAACACATTGGGTGCGCACAGGGCGCGGGTGGCGGCCTCCACGCCAGCGTTGGGGATCAGGCTGAGCACGCCGGACTCGCGCGCCACCTTCTGGATGCCCATCTGCACGCCGGAGTGCACGGTGCCCACCAGCACATCGACCTTGTCGCGCTGCACCAGCTTGTTGGCGTTTTCGATAGCCTTGGACGGGTCGGACTCGTCATCGACCTTGAAGTACTCAATCTCGCGGCCGCCCAGCTTGCCGCCTTGCTCGTCAATCGCCAGGCGAAAGCCGTTTTCGATCGCCACACCGAGCTGCGCATAGGTTCCCGTGTAGGGCAGCATCAGGCCGACGCGCACCTTGTTGCCTTGAGCGCGGGCGATTGCAGGCAGCAGCAGGCCGGTGGAGGCGGCGCCGATGACGGCGGCACTTTGGGTCAGAACGAGGCGGCGAGAGGTCATGAAAACTCCTTGGGACATGCAGCGAAATACGGTGTTTGCATGTTACCGGCCTCAGGGTTGCCAGACTCTAGTGAAAAACCCGAAGTTTAGAGATGAATTGTTTAAGATTAAACAAAATGCCCAGGCGTCGATGAATTCCGTTTACGCCGCTGCCAGCGCCTGGGCCAGCCATTCGCGGCACCAGGCGGTGCCCTCGGCCTCGGCCATCGTGCCGCTGCTGGCGTCGTGGCACCAGACCTCGCCCACCCGCTGCGCGCCGAGGTCCTGCAGCCGCTCGTCGAACTTCTTGCCACCAAAGCAGAAGGTTGGCTGGTGGGCGCTGTCGCCCAGCGCGATCACGCCGTAGCGGACGTGCCCCAGGTACCGGGGCTGTGTGTCGAGCGAATCGTACAGGGCTCGTGCGTTATCGGGAACGTCACCCGCTCCGTATGTCGAGGTGCAAATGAGATAGAGCATCGCTTCGGCAGGCGGCGCATCGCCGAAGACATGGATGTCCAGGCCATCCATCATGAGGATCTCGATGTCGCCGACCAAGTCGGCGCAATCCATCTGGATGGCCTGTGCAACGTAGTCGGCGGTACCCGTCATGGTGCCAACCAAAATTTTGAGTTTCATCAGTCAGTTTTAGCAAGAGAGGCTGTCATTTGCCCGAGATCAGCCCAGCAGCAGAAAAATCAGCGCCAGGGCAGCAGGCAGCGCCTGCACAAACAGGATTTTTCGTGACGCCGTGGCCGCACCGTACACACCGGCCACCAGTACGCACACAGAGAAAAATACCTTGATGGAGAACCCAGCCTGGCCCAGGCTCAAGCCCCAAAACAATCCGGCCGCGAGAAAGCCGTTGTACAGCCCCTGGTTGGCTGCCAGCACCTTGGTTTGTGCCGCGGCGGCTGGTGTTTGATTGAAGGCCTTTAGCCCCAGCGGCTTGTCCCAAAGGAACATCTCCAGCACGAGGAAGTAGACGTGCAGCAAGCCAAGAAGGGCGACGAGGGTGTTGGCAATCAATGTCATGGAGCGGTCCTGGAGACGTTCAAAAGGGGCGCCGCGCAAGCTGACGGCGCGACAGGCGCGATACTACCCGTGGCCGTCAAGCCTGTCGATCTCGACATTCAGGGCCGCGCGCATCGTGTCGCCGCAATGCGTCTGGGTTCACGCCAATTTGGCGCCTCGCTCGCTGAGCAGTTCGCGCAGCAGCGAGCGATGACAATGCGCCTCGTCTTCGCAATAGCAGCCCATGGCGAAGTTGGCGTGATGGGACAGCGCTGCCAGCAAGTCCAGGCTGCGGCTCGCATCCGGCTCGGCCATTTCCGAACGGTATTTTTTTCTGAAAGCCGCCCACTCGCGATCGCCACCAGACTCACCGCGCTGGGCGGCCTGCGCGAACCTCATGGTTTCCACGCTGGGGGCGAGGTTGGGGTACCACACGTCATACCAGTTCTGTGACGAGAATTCGGCCTTGGGCACGCCGCGCGGCGGCCGCCTGACCGTGCCGATGCGAAGGCCCTCGTCGGCCGTTCTGGGGGTGCCGAGCCGGATGATGCGCGCGGTCATTGCAAACTCCTTCAGAAATAACAAGCGGTGGCAGCTACTTTACGTCTTTCGGTTCGCCGCGGCTGTCACTCAACTCTCACGGTAGAATGCTAGCTGTCGGGGCGTAGCGCAGCCTGGTAGCGCATCTGGTTTGGGACCAGAGGGTCGAAGGTTCGAATCCTTTCGCCCCGACCATCATTTCAGTCAGCCTGGGTACAACGCAGGGTGGCTCGCATCAAGAGCTTTCTGTCCGTAGCTCAGTTGGATAGAGCATCAGCCTTCTAAGCTGAGGGTCGGGGGTTCGATCCCCTCCGGACAGGCCAAATCGTCATATCACCCCGTATCAGAACACCTCAAAACCCGCATGTTTACTGGCGTGGCGGGTTTTTTTGTTGTCTCACGTCCGGAGCAACTGCTTCAGGCAAGGAAGCGCTCGACGAGCCTGACCCAGTAGCTGGCCCCGATCGGCAGGATGGCGTCGTTGAAGTCGTAGCCGGGGTTGTGCACCATGCAGCCACCTTCGCCATCCCCGTTGCCGATCGTGAAGTAGCAGCCCGGCCTCTTTTCGAGCATGAAGGAGAAGTCTTCGCTGCCGGTCAGCGGCTCCATGTCGGGGATCAGCGAAGCCTCGCCGAAGTGGTCGATCGCGACCTGGCGCGCGAACGCGGTCATGGCCGGGTCGTTCTGCAGCGCCGGGTAGCGCCACTGGTAGTCGATTTCCGCGCTGGCGCCCAGTGTCTGCGCCTGTGCCTGCACCAGCGCGGTGATGCGTTCGCGCAACTGGGCGCGCACCTCGGGGCTGTAGGCACGCACGGTCAGGCGCATCTCGGCCGTATCGGCGATCACGTTGGGCGCATTGCCGGCATGGATGGCCCCGACGCTGATGACCGCCATCTGCCGTGGGTCGACGTTGCGCGAGACGATGCTCTGCAGCGCGATGACGATGTACGACGCCACCACCACGGCGTCGACCGACATGTGCGGCGCCGAGCCATGGCCGCCCCGGCCCTTGACCGTGACGATCACGGTGTCGGACGAGGCCATGAAGTTGCCGGCGAGGAAACCGAACTTGCCGACCGGGAAGCCCGGCATGTTGTGGTACGCGAAGACCGCATCGCACGGAAACTTCTCGAACAGGCCGTCCTCGATCATTTTGCGGGCGCCGGCCTGGCCTTCTTCGGCCGGCTGGAAGATCAGGTGCACGGTGCCATTGAAGTCGCCCTGGTGCGCCAGGTGGCGCGCCGCCGCCAGCAGCGTGGCGGTGTGACCGTCGTGGCCACAGGCGTGCATCTTGCCGCCGATCGTGCTGGCATAGGGCAGTCCGGTCGTTTCGTGAATGGGCAGCGCGTCCATGTCCGCGCGCACGCCGATCGCCTTGCTGCCGTTGCCTTTCTTTAGCGTGGCCACTACGCCTGTGCCGCCCAGGCCGCGATGGATGGCGTAGCCCCAGGCCTGCAGCTTCTCGGTGACGAGATCGCTGGTGGCGAATTCCTCGTAGGCCAGCTCGGGGTGCGCATGGATGCGATGGCGCAGCGCCAGCATCTCCGGCAGGTTGTTGACGATCTCGGGCAAAAGGGCGGTGTCGGTGGTCATGTGTATTCCTCTGGGGCCTGTGGGGGCACGGGACGCACGCGCATGCCGCGTCTGCGCAGGTGCGGCCTCGCACGGATACCCCCCCGCGCATTTTAGGTTCTACCGCGGTTGGGGGTAGTTGGCGACTATCGTTTCTGGTACTGGGTTGCTCCAAACAATATTTCCCGTTCTTTATCGCCTGTGATGGGCGTGCGCAAATCCGCCAGCACCTGTACACCGCGCATGACGGCTGGGCGCTGCGCGACCTTGTCGAACCAGGCTTTGAGGTATGGGTAGTCTGCCCAGTCGATGCCCTGGTTTTGCCAACTGCGCAGCCACGGGAAGATGGCGACGTCGGCAATCGTGTATTGGCGGCCGGCAATGTAGGGGGTTTTGGCGAGCTGCCTGTCCATCACGCCATAGAGGCGTTTGGCTTCGTTGGTGTAGCGGTTGATCGCGTATTCCAGCTTTTCGGGCGCGTACATCCTGAAGTGATGAGCCTGCCCAAGCATGGGGCCAATGCTGCCCATCTGGAACATCAGCCACTGCAGCACGTTGTATTTCTGGCGGTCGCTTCGGGGCAGGAGCTTGCCCGTTTTGGCGGCCAGGTACAGCAGAATGGCACCCGACTCGAACAGCGAAATCGGCTTGCCATCCGGCCCCTGCGGGTCGGTCATGGCGGGTATCTTGTTGTTCGGGCTGATCTTGAGAAAGTCAGGCTTGAACTGGTCACCCGCTCCGATGTTGATGGGATGCGCCCGATAGGGCAGGCCACATTCCTCCAGCATGATGTGGACCTTGTGGCCGTTGGGTGTGGGCCAGGAGAAAATTTCAATCATGGAATGGCTCCTTTGCAAAGGAGCCATTCTCTTCCCCGCGGCGACTTCGTGGGGGCTTAGCTTCCGCGCGTGATCGGCATCTGAACTTCGCCGTGCACCAGCAGGTGCTTGGCAAACTCCAGCTTGGCCAGCGAGGCGCGGTGCACCTCGTCCGGACCGTCGGCCAGTCGCAGCGTGCGCTGGTGCGCATAGGCGTAGGCCAGCGGGAAGTCGTCCGATACGCCGCCACCGCCGTGGGCCTGGATGGCCCAGTCGATGATCTGACAGGCCATGGTGGGCGCGACGATCTTGATCATCGCGATCTCGGCCTTGGCGACCTTGTTGCCGACCGTATCCATCATGTAGGCGGCCTTGAGCGTGAGCAGGCGGGCCTGCTCGATCATGCAGCGGGCCTCGGCCACGCGCTCCTGCCAGACCGACTGGCGGGCAATCTCGCGGCCGAATGCCACGCGCGTGTTCAGGCGCTTGCACATCAGTTCCAGCGCACGCTCGGCCATGCCGATCGAGCGCATGCAGTGGTGAATGCGTCCCGGGCCGAGGCGGCCTTGGGCAATCTCGAAGCCACGGCCTTCGCCCAGCAGCAGGTTGGCTACCGGTACGCGCACGTTCTCCAGCAGCACCTCCATGTGGCCATGGGGCGCATCGTCGTAGCCGAATACCGACAAGGGGCGCAGCACCTTGATGCCGGGTGCGTTGGCGGGTACCAGAATCATCGACTGCTGCTCATGGCGTCCGGCATCGGGGTTGGTCTTGCCCATCACAATGTAGATGGCGCAGCGCGGGTCGCCGGCACCCGACGACCACCACTTGCGGCCATTGATGACGTATTCGTCACCATCGCGGCGGATGCTGCACTGGATGTTGGTGGCGTCCGACGACGCCACTTCCGGCTCGGTCATCAAAAAGGCCGAACGGATGTCGCCCTTGAGCAGAGGCTCCAGCCAGCGGTCCTTGTTGGCCTCGGAGCCGTAACGTTCGATGGTTTCCATGTTGCCGGTATCGGGGGCAGAGCAGTTGAAGACCTCGGGCGCGAAGGGCACGCGGCCCATGATCTCGCACAGTGGCGCGTATTCGAGGTTGGACAGTCCCTCGGGTGCACGCTTTGAGTGCGGCAGGAACAGGTTCCACAACCCGGCGGCACGGGCCTTGGGCTTGAGTTCTTCAATGAGGGTGGTCGGGACCCAGGCATTGCCCTTGGCCCGGTTTTCGGCAATCTCGCGAAAGAAACGGGCTTCATTCGGGTAAATGTGCTCGTCCATGAACTTGAGCAGGCGCGCCTGCATGGCCTTGACTTTGGGTGTGTATTCGAAATCCATAAGGGCTCCTGTTGTCTCGGGTTTGAGGTGAATGAATGGGGCTCAGGCTTGTCGGGCAAACTTCCAGGCCATTTGCGCCAGCGGAACGGTGCCAGCGGCTGATTTGGCAGCCAGCGCGCTGGAGGCGGTTCCTGTCTCCACGCGTTTGGCAATGCCTTGCAAAATGGCCGCGAGGCGGAACAGGTTGTAGGCCATGTAGAAGTTCCAGTCCGCCTTGAGTGCTTCGGGGGTGGTCAGCCCGGTGCGCTCGCAATACAGGCGGATGTACTCGTCTTCGGTCGGAATGCCGAGGCTGGCCACATCCAGTCCGCCGATGCCGCGGAACGCGCCCGGTGGAATATGCCAGGCCATGCAGTGGTAGCTGAAGTCGGCCAGCGGATGGCCCAGCGTGGACAGTTCCCAGTCCAGCACCGCCAGCACGCGCGGCTCGGTGGGGTGGAACATAAGGTTGTCGAGCCGGAAGTCGCCGTGCACGATGCTGACCTTGCTCGCGTCCAGCGCGCTGGCCGGCATGTGCGCGGGCAGCCATTCCATCAACTGGTCCATCTCGGGAATCGGTTGCGTGATGGAAGCCACATATTGCTTGCTCCAGCGACCGATCTGGCGTTCGAAATAGTTGCCGGGTTTGCCATAGTTGGCGAGGCCGCGCTCGGCGTATTTAACTTTGTGCAGCGCCGCGATGACGCGGTTCATTTCGTTGTAGATGGCGCCGCGCGCGGCACGGTCCATGCCGGGCAGGGCTTGGTCCCACAACACGCGGCCCTGCATGAACTCCATGACGTAGAACGCCCGGCCGACGACGGACTCGTCTTCGCACAGGCAGTACATGCGCGGCACCGGCACATCGGTGCCTTGCAGGCCGCTCATCACGGCAAACTCTCGCTCCACCGCATGGGCAGACGGCAGCAGCTTGGCGACCGGCCCGGGTTTGGCGCGCATCACGTAGCTTTGTCCGGGCGTGATCAGTTTGTAGGTGGGGTTGGACTGGCCACCCTTGAACATTTCAACGCTCAAGGGGCCGGCAAATCCTTCCAGATGTTCATCGAGCCAGGCGGTCAGGGCCGCCACATCGAACACATGCTGCTCAGAAACAGGGCGGGTACCGACGAAATGATCAAAGTCGCTCATGATAGGAGTTTTATGGTCTCAGTTGTCTGCATCAACGATGCGCATGAGCGCATCGCGGTTTCGAATCGTCAATCCAGCCGGCTCGATGCGAATGGCTTCCTCGCGCTCCATGGCCTTGAGTTCCTGGTTGACCCTTTGGCGCGAGGCTCCCAGCAACTGAGCCAGTTCTTCCTGCGCCAGATGCAGGCCGATACGCACTTCGCTGCTGTCTGACAGGCTCGGCACGCCATAGCTGCGCACCAGATGCAGCAACTGTTTGGCCAGACGGGCACGCAGGGGCAGTGTGTTGAGGTCTTCCACCAGGCCATACAGCTGGCGAATGCGACGGGCATGCAGACGCAGCATGGCTTCGTAAAGCTCCACATGTGCCGCGAGAATCTTCCTGAAATCGGTTTTGGCCACGCACAGAATGGTGGTCTCCCCGTGCGCGTAGGCATCGTGGGTACGCCGGTCGCCGTCGAAAATTGCCACATCGCCAAACCAGATGCCCGGCTCCACGTACGTCAGGGTAATCTGCTTGCCCGAGATGGAGGTCGAGCTGACCCTGACGGCGCCCCGGGCGCAAGCGATCCACTCCTCCGGCGGATCGCCGCGCGCAGCAATCAGCTCGCCGTCCTTGTAACGTTTGACGTAGGCGCATCGAAGAATGTCGTGTCGTAGCGATGGAGAAAGTGATGAAAACCAGCGACCGGAGTTGATCGCTTCACGTTCTTCGATGGTAAGAATGGGGTCGTCCATAGCCTGTCTTTTGGGTGACTGATAACACCGCCATTGTCGCGTGCGGGACCGGCTGGGGGCACCGCGGGTGTCGCTTGAGTGTCTGCCTTGTTCAAGGCCAGGGCAAATCCCAAAAACTATTCGAAGCGCGGTATCTGCTTGCCCAGAAAAGCGGCGATCCCGATTCCGGCATTGGCGTGGTGCAGGTTCTTGACAAAGTGGTCGCGCTCGGCAGTGAGCTGGCTGCTCAAAGTGTTGTGCGACGCCTCGTTGAGCAGCTCCTTGATGCTCGCCAGCGCATTGGGCGCCCGGGCATTGAGGCTGGCCGCCAGTGCCAGGGCCTCGGTCAGCGCGCTGCCCGCGTCGGCCAGCCGGTTCACCACGCCCAGCTCATGCAGGCGCTGGGCACTGATCCGTTCACCGCACATGAGCAACTCCGTCGCCAACTGTCGGGGCAAGGCGCGGGCGAGGCTCCAGCTGCCCCCGCCGTCCGGCGACAGGGCGATGTTGCTGTACGCCATCACGAACACCGCGTTATTGGCGGCGACGAGAAAATCACACGCCAGTGCCAGTGAAAAACCGGCACCCGCGGCCGCGCCTTCCACGGCTGCGATCACGGGCTTGGGGAACGCGCGGATGGCCTCGATCCAGCTGTGCAGGCCTTCAATGCTCTGCGCCTGAAAGTCGGGCGGCTGTTGCCGGTTGGCCTGCAGCCGCTGCAAATTACCCCCGGCGCTGAACACGGAACCTTCGCCCACGATGATCACGCTGCGCACGTCCGCACTGGACTCGGCCGCGTTCAGGGTCTCGACGCCTGCGGCATACATCTCCGGCCCCAAGGCATTGCGATGCTCCGGATTGCTCAGGGTGAGCACCATGGTCTGGCCATGGCTGGTGCTTTTGAGTTCAGCAGGCATATTTAGTCAGTCACGATTCTTCATGCAACAGGCTCAAGCCAATGGCGCCGCGGCGCCGCAGCCATGGGCTGGGGCGATAGCGCGGATCGCCATAGACGGTCTGCATGTTCAACAGCACCTCCAGCACATTGGCCGGACCGTAGCGATCGCCCATGGCCAGTGGCCCCAAGGGGTAACCCAGGCCCAGCGTCACGGCGGTCTCCAGGTCTTTAGGCGAGCAAATACGCTGCTGGCAGATATCGGCCGCGATATTGATGATGGTGGCGACGACGCGCTGCGTCACAAAACCACCGCTGTCGCGGATCACGCTGACCGGCTTGCCATCGCGCGCGAACAGGGCATGGGCCGCATCACGCATGTCGCTGCGCGTGGCCGGATTGGTGGCCAGCACGCGGCGCTTGGTGGCTGCATCGTCCACCAGCATGTCGATACCGACGGTGCGCGCGGGGTCAAGCCGCTCGACCACGGCAACGGTGGTGACATCGAAACCCAGCGGCGCGACCAGCGTCAGCGCGGCGGGCGATGGCGATGCGCCGGTTTCAATCGACGCTCCCAGAGTTTTCAGCAATTGAAGCAGTTCGGTGCGCCGGGCCGCGCGCGGCGAGACCCAGACCGGCGGCATTTCATCCACCTGCGGCACCGCAGGCTCGGGGCTGACCTGGGCGACACCTTCCACGTAGCGGTAAAACCCCTCGCCGACCTTCTTGCCGACGACGCCAGCGGCCAGCCGCTGGGCCGTGATCACACTGGGGCGGTAACGCGGCTCCTCGTAGTACTGCTGGTAGATGGACTCCATCACCGGATGCGAAACGTCCAGCGCCGTCAAATCCATCAACTCGAACGGGCCCAGCTTGAAGCCGACCTGGTCTTTCAGGACGCGGTCAATGGTGACGAAATCGGCGATGCCTTCACTGACGATGCGCAGGGCTTCGGTGCCATAGCCGCGCCCGGCGTGATTCACGATAAAGCCGGGTGTGTCCTGGGCCTGCACCGCGGTGTGGCCCATCTGTTTGGCGTAACTCGCCAGATCGGCGCAGATGGCGGGATCGGTTTTGAGGCCGGCAATCACTTCAACCACCTTCATCAAGGGCACCGGATTGAAGAAGTGGTAGCCCGCAAACTGCTGCGGGCGCTTCAATCCCGCGGCAATGGCGGTGACGGACAGCGACGACGTGTTTGTGACCAGCACCGTTGAGGGGCTCACCAGGCCTTCGAGTTCGGAGAACAGCGCCCTCTTGACATCCATCCGCTCGACGATGGCCTCGACGATCAGGTTGCAGTCAGACAGCGAACCGATCGAGTCTTCGGCCAGCAGCCGGGCTTTTTGGCTGGCCACCTGTGCCGCGTCCATGCGGCCTTTTTCGTGCAGTTTGTCCCACTGGGTGAAGACTGCGTCACGCGCCTTTGCAACGGCCCCCGGTTGGGTATCGAACAGTTTGACGGTGCTGCCGGCTTGTGCCGCGATCTGGGCAATGCCCCGGCCCATGGCGCCGGCGCCCACTATTCCCACAATTGCATAGATAGGTTTCATGCGGGGATTATTACGCAACAGGTAATGGTTGCGGGTGTGTCAGAATTGTTGTTACTTGATGAACTTGACTGTGAATTTCCGTAACCTTGCCGCTGGAGGCGTATTGTTGCTTGCGGCGTTGAGCAGTCACGCGCTCACCGTGGGATCCATGCGTGGTGCCGCCCTGGTCGGCCAGCCCCTTGACGTTTCGGTACCGGTGGCACTGGAGGCGGGCGAAGATGCTTCTTCGCTGTGCTTCGATGGCGATGTTTTATATGCCGACACCCGATTGGATGCCGGCCGGGTCAGCGTTGTGCCGCAGGTGGTATCGGCCCGTCATGAAGTCATTGTGCGGATCCGCTCCACGACCGCTGTCAATGAGCCCGTGGTGACGGTGAATCTGCGGGTGGGATGCGCTGGGGCCGCGACGCGGCGCTACGTACTGCTGGCGGACGCACCGAGCGCCTTTGTCGCGGCTTCGGCCTTGATGGCCGCGCCAAATTCCTCGCTTGAGAGTGCCAGTCGCGGTAGTGGCGCCCCGTCCGGAATGAACCCGGACGCGGGCCGGACTCTCCCTGACGCCGGCCAGGCCGCTGCGCCGACAAGTTCGAAGGCGGTCCCAAGTCCCAGGCGCGTCGCGCACTCCCATGTCGTTCGCTCGCCGCGGCGCCACGTCGCAAATGCCGCTGTCGCTCCCAAGGCCGCCGCCGCGCCGTCCGCCGGCAAGCTTGCGCGCGAAGAAGCCGTCCCCAAGGCGCGGCTCAAGCTGGATCCGGTGGACCTGCTGGCAGGGCAATCCCCTGATCTCAAGGTCTCAAACGAGTTGCAGACGACCCCCGCCGAGAACGACCCCAGACGCGCCGAGGCCGCTGCCATATGGCGCACCCTGAATGCCCAGCCGCAAGATGCATTGCACAAGGCGCTGCGCATGCAGGCGCTGGAGGCCGAAATGAACATGCTGCGCACCCAGAGTCTGAAAAACCAGGCCAGCCTGCTGGAACTCACCGCGCAACTGCAAAGAACCGCAGATCATCAATTCAGTAATACGCTGGTGTATGTACTGTCCGCCTTGCTGGCCATGGCTGTCGGGGCGGTGGCGTACCTTGGATGGCAGATGAGCCGGGGACTGCGCTCGAATCATCGGCTGCGGCAGGGCAATGGCCGTGGTTTGGCGGCTCATGAAGACGACGCATTGGGCCCGTTGGGTGCCACCATTGTGAGCCCGTTGAGCGAGCAATTTCCCCAGGGGCCGTCTCGTTCGGGCCGCCGGCTTGACGGCATCCCGCCGGCCGCAGGGGGTATTGAAAAGTCAGGGAATGACAATGCCCCAAAACGTCCTCGCGCAACGCCACCCAGGCAACCCGTGGACTTCGCTCCCAGCATGGCCTCGGCGGCACGGGAGGTGAATGCCGAAGAGCTGTTCGACATCCAGCAGCAGGCAGATTTCTTTGTTTCCCTGGGCCAGCACGAGCAAGCCATTGAACTGTTGAAGCAGCACATTGACGACAACGCCGGCACCAGTCCGCTGGCGTATCTTGACCTGCTCGCCATCTATCACAAATTCGATCTCAAGGACGACTACGAGCGTCTTCGCGGCGACTTCACCCGGGCCTTTAATGTGCAGGTGCCTCCGTTCGATGTGTTCAGCGGCGCCAGCAAAGGTCTTGAGGCATACCCGGCCGCGTTGTCCCGCATCGAAGAACTCTGGCCTTCCGTTCAGGTTCTTGACGCGATTGAAGCGTCGATTTTTCGCCGGCCCGATATCAACGATGGCGACGGCAAGGCGTTTGATCCGGAGGCTTACCGCGAATTGCTGCTGCTGTTCGCGATTGCCAAGGAAGTGGCCGGCTCACCGGGCGCCGACAAGCGTCTGGACGCGACCCGTGCAACCGCGACGATGCCTGAGCCTGACACCATGCCTCCAGTGATACCGCCGCCGCCGTCTCCCCGGTTCGGACTCGATATTGACTTGAGCGATCCGTCCGGCCCTTAAGGCCTCGAGGCACGGGCGCGACTGGCCGCCGTCGTGCGGGATGCTCTTACCGGCGCACCTGCAGCGCGCCGGGATTGACGATATTGGTGGGCGTGCCCTTGATGTAGTTGACAACATTGTCGAAGGCCGCGCTGAAGTACATCTCGTAGCTGCTTTGCTCGACATAGCCGATGTGTGGCGTGCAGATGCAGTTTTCCAGGCGCAAGAGGGCATGACCCTGCAGCGGCGGCTCGGTCTCGTAGACATCCACTGCCGCCATGCCGGGACGGCCACGGTTGAGGGCGCAGATCAGCGCATCCGGCTCGACCAACTCGGCGCGTGCCGTATTCACGAACAGGGCGGTGGGCCGCATGCGTGACAAATCGTCGAGGGTGACGATACCGTCTGTCTGGTCGTTGAGCCGAAGGTGCAAGGTCAGTACATCGGCGCTGGAAAAGAATTCTTCCCGGCTGCCAGCGGCCAGGAATCCGTCGCCCACGGCCTTGCTGCGCGAGGCCTCGCTGCCCCAGACCATGACGTGCATGCCAAAGCATTTACCGTAGCCGGCGATGATGCGCCCGATCTTTCCGTAGCCCCAGATACCCAGGGTCTTGCCATGCAGCACGCTGCCGATGCCGAAGTTCGGCGGCATCGAGGCGGTCTTGAGCCCGGATTGCTGCCAGGCGCCGTGCTTGAGGTTGGAGATGTACTGCGGCAGGCGGCGCATGGCCGCCATGATGAGCGCCCACGTCAGCTCGGCCGGCGCCAGCGGCGAGCCCACGCCCTCGGCAATGGCGATACCCCGCTCGGTGCAGGCCGCGACGTCGATATGGCGGCCGACCTTGCCGGTTTGGGCAATCAGCTTGAGCTTGGGCAGCTTCTCGATCAACTGGCGGCTGAACTGGGTGCGCTCGCGAATCAGCACGATCACGTCGGCGTCCTTCAGGCGGACCGCCAGCTGACCCATGCCTTTGACAGTGTTGGTAAAAACCTTGGCAGAGTAGGCGTCAAGTTTGCTGGCGCATTGCAGCTTGCGAACCGCATCCTGATAATCATCAAGAATCACAATATTCATGCCGCCATTGTGCCTTGGCGATCAACGTGCATACTTGCAAGCGCCATTAGCGCCACACCGCTGGCTTCACACCTTTCCATTCGTTACCAGGATTCATCGCCATGTCAATTTCCATGTCCTCCGCCAGCCTGCCGGTCTTTACAACCATGCTGGGCAATTTGAGCCATTTGCTGGATAAGGCACAAGCCTGTGCCGACGCAAAAAAGTTTGACGCTGCGATCTTGATGCAGTACCGGCTGGCGCCGGACATGCTGCCGTTCACCCGGCAAGTCCTGATTGCCTGTGACACGGCAAAAAATGGCGCTGCCCGGCTGGCCGGCACGGAAGCGCCCAAATTCGAAGACTTTGAATCCACCATCCCCGAGTTGAAGGCGCGGATTCAAAAGACGCTGGATTATCTGGCCACGGTGCCCGCCAGCGCGCTGGACGGGACGGAAGACAAGGACATCACTTTCCCGGTCGGGCGCGACGCTACCCACACCATGAAGGGTGAGGCCTATCTCACACGCTGGGTTTTGCCCAACCTGTTCTTCCACGTGACCACGGCCTATGCCATCTTGCGGCACAACGGCGTGGAGATTGGCAAGCGGGACTATTTGCTGGGCGCAAACGCTTGAGGCTCAGTGCAGGGTTGCCTCAAAGGCGGCCAGACGCTCCAGTTCGGCACACACATCGGCCATGCGGCCAGAGATGACCATCCGCCCGGCGCTGGCCGGGGCCACACTGGCATCCACTACACGCAAGACCCGCAGTGGCCGGTGCGTTCCTGCATTCGAATGATTTCGGCTTGCAGCCCTTGTGGTATGGGCATGAGAAGCTATTGAACTGATAGCGCTCTGGTCGAGTCGGGTGATCACTGGCCGTTGCGCGCAGGCGGGCTGGATTGTGCCCGGCATGAGCCAGTGAATGGCGTCGTGAAGTGGTGCGAAGAGCCTGGCGGCTGTGAACAATGCGAGTCCCATGTGAAACCTTTCAATCAAAAAAAGAGGGTCGAACACAGACAGGATTGCTTGGTAAATCGCCGCGCCAGGGTTGTGATCTGCTGCATTGCGGCAGCCGTCAAACGCCCGTCACCTGGAGCGGCGACTTGAACCTACATGAGCATGGTGTTGCGGATCAGTCCCACGGCCAGGCCCTCGATCTCGAACGGCTCGCCGGGCTCGACGATGATGGTCTGGAAGTCGGGGTTCTCGGCGTGCAGCTCGATCAGGTGCTTGTTGCGCCGAAAGCGCTTGACCGTGACTTCGTCGCCCAGCCGCGCCACCACGATCTGGCCATTCTTGGCGTCTTTGGTGGCCTGCACGGCCAGCAGGTCGCCGTCCATGATGCCGGCGTCGCGCATGGACATGCCGCGCACCTTGAGCAGGTAGTCGGGCTTGCGCTGAAACAGGCTGCTTTCCACGTAATAGGTCTGATCCACATGCTCCTGCGCGAGAATCGGGGAGCCGGCTGCCACTCGCCCGACCAGCGGCAGGGCGAGTTGGGCCAGGCTTTGCAGCGGCAGGGAGAACTGCTTGAAGCGCGATTCGTTGATGGAGCGTAGCGCCTCGCTTTTGAGGCGAATGCCGCGCGAGGTGCCGCTGACCAGCTCGATCACGCCTTTGCGGGCCAGCGCCTGCAAATGTTCTTCGGCCGCGTTGGCAGACTTGAAACCGAGCTCGGCGGCGATTTCGGCGCGCGTGGGCGGCGCGCCGGTGCGGGCAATGGCGCTCTGGATCAGGTCCAGAATCTGTTGCTGGCGGGCGGTAAGCTTGGCGGGGAACGGCGGCAGGTCGATCATGGTGACTCCTTGGACTGTGCTTGAAACAGCGCCTCGAGAGCGGCTACTGTTTTAATATCCAGTAACTGTATTTTTAACCAGTTTTTGAAAGTTTGCAAGTCATGGCACAACAAATCGACAAAAAAATCGTGGTGCTGGGCACGGGCGGCACGATTGCCGGCACGGCGGACAGCGCTGCCGACAACATTGGCTACACGGCCGCACAGGTGGGCGTGGCGCAGTTGCTGGAGTCCATTCCGGCACTGTCGTCAGTCCTTGCCGGGCATGCGCTGATCACCGAACAGGTGGCGCAGATCGACAGCAAGGACATGAGTTTTGCCGTGTGGCAGCGACTGGCCAGCCGCGTGACGCACTGGCTGGCGCAGCCCGAGGTGCAGGGCATCGTCATCACCCATGGCACCGACACGCTGGAGGAGACCGCGTATTTTCTGCAAGCCGTCCTCAATCCGGCCAAGCCGGTGGTGCTGACCTGCGCCATGCGTCCGGCTACAGCCGTCGTGCCCGACGGGCCACAAAACGTGCTGGATGCGATGGCGGTGGCCACACACCCTGGCGCGCGTGGCGTGGTGGCGGTCTGCGCTGGCACCGTCCACAGCGCGCTCGATGTGCAAAAAGTGCATCCTTACCGGATCGATGCCTTCAACTCGGGCGATGCCGGGCCGCTCGGGTATGTGGAGGAGGGGGCACTGCGTTTGCTAAGAAATTGGCCTTCAGCCCTTGCCGAATCAAAACAGTTTGCTATTGAAAATATAGTAAACGCCGTGGACTGGCCGCGCGTGGAAATCGTCATGAACTACGCCGGTGCCAGTGGCGCCGTGGTCGAGGCGCTGGCGGCGCAGGGTGTGCAGGGCCTGGTGGTGGCCGCCACCGGCAATGGCACGCTGCATCACGACCTGGAGACGGCGCTGCTCAAGGCCCAGCGCGCAGGCGTCAAGGTGGTGCGCGCCAGCCGCTGCAGCAATGGCCGCGTGCTCGGTCAGCCCGGTGACGCCATTCCTGATTCGCAGGGCCTGTCTGCCGTGAAGGCCCGCGTGGCGCTAATGCTGGCGTTGATGCCAGCTTGACGAAGCGGGCCGCGGCGCGAACGCCGCGTGCGATCAGCTCGCCAGCGCCGCAAACGCCCGCGCCGTGATGTCTTCCACGCTGCCAGTGCCGCTGATGGCGCGATACTTGGGCGCATCGGCAGGCGCGGCCTTGGCCCAGCCGGCATAGTAGTCCACCAGCGGGCGGGTCTGGGCGCTGTACACCTCGAGCCGCGTTTTCACGGTTTCTTCCTTGTCGTCGTCGCGCTGGATCAGTGGCTCGCCGGTCACGTCATCCTTGCCGGCCACCTTGGGCGGATTGAATTTGATGTGGTAGGTGCGGCCCGAGGCCGGGTGCGAGCGGCGCCCGCTCATGCGTTCGATGATGGCGTCAAACGGCACGTCGATTTCCAGCACGTAGTCGAGCTTGACGCCGGCCGCCTTCATCGCGTCGGCCTGCGGAATGGTGCGCGGGAAGCCGTCGAACAGAAAGCCGTTGGCGCAGTCGCTCTGGGCGATGCGCTCCTTCACCAGACCGATGATGATGTCGTCGCTGACCAGCGCACCCGAGTCCATCACGGCCTTGGCCTGCAGCCCCAGCGGCGTGCCAGCCTTGACCGCGGCGCGCAGCATGTCGCCGGTGGAGATTTGCGGGATGCCGTATTTCTGGCAGATGAACGTGGCCTGCGTGCCTTTGCCCGCACCGGGGGCGCCTAACAGAATCAGTCTCATGAATCTCCTCAGGAATTTTGGTAAAACCAGATGGCGTCGCTGGGCCTGTGGCCGGCACCGCAACGCTTCGTTGGCGGCAAGAATAGCATGCAGGCGCTTGTGGCTGGCTTACACCGCAGGGCTGCTTACGCAGCAAACAGTTTGCGCACGCGCGCCAGGTCCTGCGGCGTATCGACGCCCGAACCGGGGGCCTGCTGCGTCACGTGCACCGCAATGCGGTAGCCGTGCCACAGGGCGCGCAGTTGCTCCAGCGCCTCCGCGTCTTCGATGGGCGCTGCTGCCAGCTTGGGAAACCCGCGCAGAAAACCGGCGCGATAGCCATAGATGCCGATGTGCCGCAGCGGCGCCACCGGTGGCAGCTGCGTGACGCCTTGCGCGAAGCCGTCGCGCCACCACGGAATCGGGGCGCGGCTGAAGTACAGCGCCAGCCCCTGGCGGTCCAGCACGACCTTGACCACATTCGGGTTGACAAAATCCGCCATCGTATCGATGGCGTGCGCCGCCGTGCTCATGGCGGCCTCGGGGCGCTGCAGCAGCAGCTCGGCCACGGCATCGATCAGCGAGGGCTCGATCAGCGGCTCGTCGCCCTGCACATTGACCACGATGGCGTCGTCCGGCAAGCCGAGCAGATCGCAGGCTTCGGCCAGCCGGTCGCTGCCCGACGGGTGGTCGGCGCGGGTCAGCACCGCTTCGACGCCGTGGGCCTGGCAGGCGGTGACGATCTGTGCGCTGTCGCCGGCCACCACCACGCGCACTGCCGGCACGCCGCCAGTGCCGGATGAACCGGATGCGCCGGACTGCATGGCGCGCTGCGCCACCCGCACCACCATGGGCGCGCCGCCGAGGTCGGCCAGCGGCTTGTTCGGCAGCCGGGTCGAGGCCAGCCGGGCCGGAATCAGGACGGTGAAGCTCATGTCAACAGGTCTCTTGCCTCATTCCACCAGGGGCGTGCGCGCGGGCAGTTTTTCCAGCTCGTCGTCGCTCAAGGTGCGCGCCTCGTTCTCCAGCAGGATCGGAATGCCGTCGCGCACCGGATAGGCCAGCCGGGCGCTGCGCGAGATCAGTTCCTGGTGCGCGCGGTCGTAGTCGAGCGGACCCTTGGTCACGGGGCAGACCAGCAGTTCAAGAAGTTTGATATCCATCGAAAGGTGTCTCAGGTGGCTGTATGCGGCGATGATAGCTTTGCGTCCAGCAGCGCATCGGCGACCACGAGGAAGGCCGGCTCGGGCGCAAATTGAAGCGGTACGGCCAGCGCCGCGGGATGGCCGTGCCATAGTTTGACTGCGTCTTTTTCGGTACAAATCAGGGTGTAGCCCTTATCGGTCGTTGGCATCCAGCTATCAAAATCGTAGTGATCGGGCAACGCGATGGTGTGCGTCAAAGTCAGGCCGCGTTCGCGCAGCATGTTGAAAAACCCCTCGGGCCGAGCGATGGCCGCCACGGCAACCAGCGGCTGGCCCTGCAACTGCGTCAGGGGTATCTGCGTGCCGTCCTGCCGAACAGCGAAATCCGCCAGCGCGCGCTTTGAGGTGAAGCCGGCAAAGGCGGGGTGCGGCCCGCTGTGCAGCACCAGATCGACCGGGCGCGGCCAGGGCTCGCGCAACGGGCCTGCGGGCAGCAGGAAGCCGTTGCCGGCGCCGCGGTCGTCAAACACACAAATCTCGATGTCGCGTTGCAGCGCATAGTGCTGCAAGCCGTCGTCGCTGACGACCACCTGGGTGGCGGGATAGGCCGCGAGCAGGGCCCGGGCCGCGTCAATGCGCCGGGCCGCTACAAAAACCGGAGCGCCAGTGACGCGCCGGATCAGGGCGGGCTCGTCACCGACCTCTGAGGCCAGGCTGCCGCTTTGGGCCTCGCGGCAATCGGTTGTTTGCCGTCCGTAGCCGCGCGAGATCACACCGACGACGAGTCCTCGTGCCTGCCAGTGCTGGACCAATGCCATGACGACCGGCGTTTTGCCGGCGCCGCCCGCCACCACGTTGCCAACCACCACGACCACCGGCAGCCGCCCGCCGACGCGGTGCGTCTTGAACACGCCCGCCCGATACAAGGCGCGCCGCATCGCGCTTAAGAAGCGGAAAACCAGGGAAACCGGCCACAGCAGCCAGGCCAGCGCGCCGCGTCGCGTCCAGGCCCGCAGCAATGCGTCCTGCATCGCGCTACTTCGCGCCTGCCTTGGCCGAGGACTGGGTGGCAAAAGTGATCTGGTTCAGCCCGCTGCGCCGCGCCGCTTCCATCACGGTAATGACCGACTGGTGCGTCGCGCTGGCGTCCGCGCTGATGATGACCACGGTGTCCTTGCCGGCCTGCGCCGCCTCGGTCAGCGCCGCCGCGATGGCCTCGACGCTGTGGCCCGCGATCGGCGTCTTGTTAACCATGTAGCGCCCATCGCTGCTCACGGCCACGATGACTTCCTTGTTGTAGTCGCGCTGTGCCTCGGTGTCCGCCACCGGCAGCCTGAGCTGCATCTCGGTGAACTTGCTGTAGGTGGTGGTCAGCATCAGGAAGATCAAAATCACCAGCAGCACGTCAATGAACGGAATCAGGTTGATCTCGGGCTCGTCCCGCTGTTTGGGCCGGAAGTTCATGGCGGGACTCCTCTACCGGCGCAAGGTGGCCAGATGCCGCACGAAGCGCTCGGCCGACAGCTCCAGCGTCAACAGGTATTCGTCGACGCGGCCGCGGAAGTAGCGCCAGAAGATCAGCGACGGGATCGCGACGATCAGCCCGAACGCGGTGTTGTACAGCGCCACCGAGATGCCGTGCGCCAGCTGCGCCGGGTTGCCCGCGCCAGTCGCGCCCAGACCGCTCGGTGCCTGCGAGCCGAAGATTTCAATCATGCCGATCACGGTGCCCAGCAGGCCCAGCAAGGGCGCGGCCGAGGCGATGGTGGCGAGTGCGCTGAGGTACTTTTCCAGCCGGTGGGCGACGCTGCGGCCGGCCCCTTCCAGGGTGGCGCGCAGATCGGCTTCGCTGCAGCGCGGGTCGATATTGAGCGCGCGCAGGCCGCTGGCCAGAATTTCACCGAGCGCCGAATTCTGTTCGAGCTGCGTCACCACATCGGGGCCCGGAACAGTCGTGCGCGACACCGCGATGGCTTCGTCGAGCAGCCGGGGCGGCGCAATTCTGGCGGTCTTCAGGCTGGTAAAGCGTTCAATGACGAGGGCCAGCGCCACGATGGAGGCGACAATGAGCGGCCAGATAGGCCAGCCTGCGGCTTGTATGATGGACAGCAAATGGAGTCTCCGCTCTGGAATAGGGCGCGTTGGTAGCGCGAAGAAAATACATGGGTGCGGGATGGGATTATGGCTCACCGTTCCGGGATTTTGGAGAATCAGCCGATGATGAATCCTTCGCACGGGGCCCCGCGTCGGCCCGCCCTGTCGGCCATCGTTCCGGCGTGGCTTGCCTGTGCGCTGCTGCTCATGGCGGGCGCCAGTGTGGCGGGCGGGCTCGAGGCGGTCAGCCCCTCCGTCTTGCGCACCCGATACGCGGCGCTGGGCCCCGAACTGGCCAGCAACCCGTTCAACGGGCCGCTGCACCTGGACTCGGTCGAGACATCGCAGCAAAGCGAGGGCGATATCTACGCCGTGGTCGACTACCCGTTTGCCACGGTCAGCACGGCGCTGAACAGCCCTGACCGCTGGTGCGACGTGCTGATCCTGCACCTGAACACCAAATACTGCCGCGCGAAGACCCAAGGCGCGACGACCCAGCTGGACCTGAGGGTCGGCAAGAAGTTCGATCAGCCGGCGGCCGACGCCTCCCAACTGGTGTTTGCCTATCGCGCGGTGACGGTGACACCGGAATACTTCGATATCGAGCTGGATGCACCGTCGGGCCCGTTCGGCACGAGCAACTACCGCATCCTGCTCGAGGCCGTATCCATCGAGGGCGGGCGCACCTTTCTGCATCTGGGCTACGCCTTCGGTTACGGCGCGGTGAGCCACATGGCGTTACAGGCCTACCTGGCGACCGTGGGCCGCGGCAAGGTGGGCTTCACGACCTTGGGCGTGTCCCAGGCCGGCAGCCAGCCAACCTACATCGGCGGCATGCGCGGCCTGGTGGAGCGCAACACCATGCGCTACTACCTGGCCATCGACGCTTACCTGGGGGCGCTGTCGTCTGCGCCGGCGAATCAGCTGGAAAAGAGGTTGCAGAGCTGGTTCGCGGCCACCGAAAAATACCCCCGCCAGCTGCACGAGATGGACCGGGCGGCCTATCTGGAGATGAAACGCAGCGAATACCAGCGCCAGCAAGTACCACCTTGAAGTCGGCTCAAAGCATGCGGTCTGCCAGAGTCAAAGAGCCTGTCGCACATGAGGCTGTGATCGGATGGTTCCGTTGTGCTGGCTTGACGTATGAATTTGATTTGCGTCAACCGGGTCGAAGCCTATGGCGTTAGAGTTGCTGAAGTACGCGTAATAACCCGTTGGATTGTTACAACAACTCTTCATATATCGCTTTCCGGCGCAAGAAGAGTTGGTAGTATTCGAAGCGCTTCCCTTAACCCTTTGGAGAACCCTGTATGAAAAAAATCCTCGTGCCCCTGAGTATCGCCATCGCCCAGCTGTTGGCTGTGAACGCCTTTGCCGCAGGCGAACCCGGAACCGGCGAAGCCGGCTCGGCTCCTGCCGTTGCCCCCGCCGGCCCCAAGGCCACCCCGGCCGAGAAGGCTGCTGCCAAGGCAAATCGCAAAGTTGAAGGTAAAGAAGCGCCCAAGGTTAACGGCGACGCCGCCGCGCCTGGCATGGACAGCACCGCCAAGGCTCCCAAAGTCAGCAAGACGGCTCGCAAAGCTGCACGCGCCAAGCGCAAGGCCGCTGCCGCTGCCGCTGTCAAGAATGGCGAGATCAAGGCCGGCGAAGGCGACACTGCAAAATAATCTGCTCTGACGGCATATTTCTGCAAAAAATGGACCCATTCGGGTCCGTTTTTTTTTGGGCGGGCTCATTGCCCGATCCGCGCGCGCACGCAGGAGGTTAGTGGGGCGGCCTGCTCTCTTCGCGGACCAGCTTGTCGTCGAACTCCAGGTGCAGGCGCTTGAAGAGGCTGGCGCAGGGCGCTACCATGCGGCATTTGAAGCCGTCAGGAATGGCAAAATCCAGTCAGGCGAGAAGTACGGACGGTGGGTTTTTCGCGAAACGGCGGGACCGCCAGGGGCTGTTTTTTGACCATCCCTCTTCGAGCCGACCTTCTTTCTGAGCCCGATCAAACCCGGCTACAGTCAGCCGCAGAAGCCAACAGAAACTGTGGATAACTTTGTTGAGAAGTAGGCCCGCACCCTGTCACAGGCCGCGCCGCAGCGTGAGTGTGACAAAACGCTTACATTTTGAGCAGAAAAATAAAAAATGAAATCAAAGGCTTGCACGGCATTATCAGCATTTGCGCATGGCACTAATGCTTTGTTCTGCATGGTATCGACCGCTGTGGAGGGTTTTCGCCTGATATCGCCCGAGCCATGCCATGCTTGACATTCCAGCCCCAGCCTTGACGCCGCGAATCTGGCAGGTTGGCGCGCTGTGCCGCGCCGTTGCTGATGCGCTGGATGCCCGCTTCAACCCGGTCGCGGTGCGCGGCGAGATGACCAACTTCTCGCGCGCGGCCAGCGGGCACTGCTACTTCTCGATCAAGGACGAAACCGGCCAGATCCGCTGCGCCATGTTCCGCCGCGCTGCCAGCCTGCTCGACTTTGCGCCGCGCGATGGGGAACTGGTCGAGTTGCGCGGGCGCCTGGGCGTGTACGAGCAGCGTGGCGACCTGCAACTGATCGTGGAGAGCATGAGCCGGGCCGGGCAGGGCGCGCTGTTCGAGCAGTTTCTGCGGCTCAAGGCCAAACTGGAGCAGGAGGGCTTGTTCGACGCTGCCCGCAAACGCGAACTGCCGGCCATGCCGCGCGGCATCGGTGTCGTCACATCGCTGGGCGCCGCCGCGCTGCACGATGTGGTGACCGCGCTCAGGCGCCGCGTGCCGCACATTCCGGTGGTGGTCTCGCCCGCGCTGGTGCAGGGCGCCGGTGCGCCGGCCGATCTGGTCCGGGCACTATCAAATTTGTATCAGCTCACGCCCGCTGGAAAAGGGCTGGCGGCCGATTCGGCTCCAAAAGAAGGCGCGACGCAGAGTCCTTGCATCGACGTGATCCTGCTGGTGCGCGGCGGCGGCTCGATGGAGGACCTGTGGGCGTTCAACGACGAGCAGCTGGCGCGCACCATCGTGCAAAGTCCGGTGCCGCTGGTCAGCGGCGTCGGCCATGAAACCGACTTCACCATTGCCGACTTTTGCGCCGACCTGCGCGCCCCCACACCCACCGCGGCCGCCGAGTTGGTGGCGCAGCCGCGCGAGGTCTGGCTCGGGGCGCTGGCGCTGGCGGGAGAGCGGCTGCACGACGCGCTGCTGCGGCAAATCGACAGCCAGAGCCAGCGCGTCGATCTGGCGGGCGCGCGGCTCGGCCGGCCCTCGGCCCTGCTGGCTAGACAGCAGCTGCGCCTGAGCCAGCAGGCGCAACGCCTGCGCTACGGTGTGCTATCAAATTTACAGCATACAACCTCCACCCTGAAAGGGCTGGAGGCCAATTTCCCCGAAAAATTGCGGCGCGCGGCGGCCGCTGCGCAGGAGCGGCTGGCGCGTGCGCGCCTGCGCCTGGAACTGCTCGACCCGCGGCTGGTGCTGGAGCGCGGCTATGCCTGGCTGGCGGATCTGGACGGCAACGCCATCACCCGGGCCCGTCAGACCCACGTCGGCCAGGCTCTGCGCGCCACCCTTGCCGATGGCGAGGTTGATCTCACGGTGTCACCGCAGCGCCTCATTTAATTCCTACAATCAGCGATCCCGACAACAAACCAAGAGGACCTCATGGAACACACCCTGCCCGCACTGCCCTACGCGATCGACGCCCTGGCCCCCAGCTACTCCAAGGAAACCATGGAGTACCACTACGGCAAGCACCACAACGCCTATGTGGTGAACCTCAACAACCTGCAAAAGGGCACCGAATTCGAGAACATGGCACTGGAAGACATCGTCAAGAAGTCCAGCGGCGGCATCTACAACAATTCCGCGCAAATCTGGAACCACACCTTTTTCTGGAATTGCATGAAGCCCAATGGCGGCGGTGAGCCGTCCGGCGCGCTGGCCCAGGCCATCGCGGCCAAGTGGGGCAGCTACGCCGCCTTCAAGGAAGCGTTCGTGAAGTCGGCGGTCGGCAACTTCGGCTCGGGCTGGACTTGGCTGGTCAAGAAGGCCGATGGCTCGGTGGATATCGTCAACATGGGCGCCGCCGGCACGCCGCTGACCACGGCCGACAAGGCCCTGCTGACCGTGGACGTGTGGGAGCACGCCTACTACATCGACTACCGCAACCTGCGCCAGAAATATGTGGAAACCTTCCTCGACAAGCTGGTGAACTGGAGCTTTGCCGAGAAGAACTTCGGCTGATAGCGGCCCGCACCCATGAAAAAGCCGGCAAGCGCCGGCTTTTTTGTCTCCAGCAGGGATGTGTTGCGCCAATAGTCCTTGCGCACTGTGCGCAAGGCGCTATCAACTCAGGAGCATCAGTGCGTCTCGAACGGTTGACCGCCGAGTTTGAAACCCGCCTTGAGGGCTCTTTTGGCAAACCAGCCCTGGTTCATTTCCAGCACGTAGCGCACCGGTTTGGCAGAGCAGTGGGAGTTCGTCGTCTGCGGCGCCATGTCGGCCAGATTCACGATGGTGCCGTCATCGGCCACAAAAGCAGCGGTCAGCGGCAGGATGGTGTTCTTCATCCAGAAGCATTGGGTGGCCGGCACTTCAAACACAAACAGCATGCCCTCCGCTTGTGGCATCTGCTTGCGAAACATCAGCCCGATTTCGCGCTGCTCGGGCGTTTGCGCCAGCTGGACATCGATCTGGTACATGTCTGCCGTCAACTTGATGCGCGGCAGATCGAGCTGCGGGGCGTCCTGCGCGCTCGCAGCGCCCGCCAGCAATGCGAGGCCGGCAACAAGGAGGGATAACGAAGTGCGGCGCAGAGTCATGAGGTTCACCTTCAATGGGCGGGCTCAAAAGTAAAAATGCCCGCAGAGCGGGCATTTTCGCGCAAAGTCAAAAAGACTTATTCAGCTTTGGGAGCAGCGGCTTTCGCAGCCTTCTTGGCTTTGTGCTTCTTGTGGTGGGCTTTCTTGGACATCTTGGCAGCAGGCTTGGCCGTTTCCATGGCTGGAGCGGCAGCAGGGGCGGCAGGAGCAGCCATCGGGGCGGCAGGAGCAGCCATCGGGGCGGCAGGAGCTTGTGCATAGGCACCAGCAGCAAACAGGCCAGCAATCAGGGCGCCGAGGATTTTGTTCATTTGAGAATTCCTTAAAGTAACGTTACTGTGATATTCCCTCCCAATCTTCGGAAGGCCCATCCGTAACGGGGCCACTTTGCGCTTGGTTGACAGAAGGCCGAAATTTTTAAAGTTAAAATCAAAAAGCTGCATCCAGACAGCGCGAGCAGCAGAGTCAAGCCAGTCACCACCGGAGACGTTTCCCCATGTACCAGCACATCAAAGTCCCCGCCGAGGGCCAGAAAATCACTGTCAACGCCGACATGTCCCTGAATGTGCCGGACCAGCCCATCATCCCCTTCATCGAGGGCGACGGCACGGGCGCTGACATCACGCCGGTGATGCTGAAAGTGGTGGATGCAGCGGTCGCCAAGGCCTACGACGGCAAGAAAAAAATTCACTGGATGGAGGTCTATGCCGGTGAAAAGTCCACCAAGGTGTATGGCCCCGACGTCTGGCTACCCGAAGAAACCCTGGAGGCGGTGCGCGACTATGTGGTCTCCATCAAGGGCCCGCTGACCACGCCCGTGGGCGGTGGCATCCGCTCACTCAACGTGGCGCTGCGCCAGCAGCTCGACCTGTACGTGTGCCTGCGTCCGATCCAGTACTTCAAGGGCGTGCCCTCGCCGGTGAAGGAGCCCGAAAAGACCAACATGGTGATCTTCCGTGAAAACTCGGAAGACATCTACGCCGGCATCGAGTTCGAAGCCGAGTCCGACAAGGCCAAAAAGCTCATCAAGTTCCTGCAGGACGAAATGGGCGTCAAGAAAATCCGCTTCCCGAACACGTCCGGCATCGGCATCAAGCCGGTGTCGCGCGAAGGCACCGAGCGTCTGGTGCGCAAGGCGATCCAGTACGCGATCGACAACGACAAGCCCAGCGTGACCATCGTGCACAAGGGCAACATCATGAAGTTCAGCGAAGGCGGTTTCCGCGACTGGGCCTATGGCCTGGCGGCGAAGGAATTCGGTGCCCAGCTGATCGACGGCGGCCCGTGGATGAAGTTCAAGAACCCCAAGACGGGCAAGGACATTACCGTCAAGGACAGCATTGCCGATGCTTTCTTGCAGCAAATCCTGCTGCGCCCGGCCGAGTACAGCGTGATCGCCACGCTCAACCTGAACGGCGACTACGTGTCCGACGCGCTGGCCGCGCAGGTCGGCGGCATTGGCATCGCCCCTGGCGCGAATCTGAGCGACACCATTGCCATGTTCGAGGCCACGCACGGCACGGCGCCCAAGTACGCCGGCAAGGACTATGTGAACCCGGGCTCCGAAATCCTCTCGGCCGAGATGATGCTGCGCCACATGGGCTGGAAAGAAGCCGCCGACCTGATCATCAGCTCGATGGAAAAGTCCATTCTGAGCAAAAAGGTCACCTACGACTTCGCCCGCCTGATGGAGGGCGCCACGCAGGTCAGCTGCTCGGGCTTTGGCCAGGTCATGATCGAGCACATGTAAAGTTTGGGTTAACCCAGGCAGCCCGCCGCTGCCCCGCGCCGAATCGTCGCCCCGCCGAGCCTTCTGCGGGGCGGTTTGCTTTGGGGGCTTGAATGTGGCCCGGGCGTCACCAATTTACCCTCTTGATGCAGTGCGGCGAACTGCCCGATAGAATGAAATCCATGGCAACCAAAATCCCCTCCAAACCCCCTGCGCCGAGGACTCAGCCTCCCGACGGGGAGAACGGCGACTCAGTCGTTCTGGAGCGGCGCACCCAGAAGGTCAAGCCACCCCACATGCACCAGGTGGTGATGCTCAATGACGACTACACCCCGATGGAGTTCGTGGTAGTGGTGATCCAGGAGTTTTTCAACAAGGACCGCGAAACGGCGACCCAGATCATGCTCAAGATCCACCTGGACGGCAGGGGCGTGTGCGGCGTGTATTCGAGGGACGTGGCGGCGACCAAGGTCGATCAGGTCATGGATGCCGCCAACAAGGCCGGGCATCCGTTGCAATGCATCAGCGAACCTGTTGAATAAATTACACAAGTGCCCATATAAAGTTCATCATTACAGCAAGGCAAAAAGGAAATCACATGATTGCCCAGGAATTGGAAGTCAGCTTGCACATGGCCTTCGTGGAGGCCAGGCAGCAGCGCCACGAGTTCATCACCGTGGAGCATCTGTTGCTCGCCTTGCTCGATAACCCCAGCGCCGCCGAGGTGCTGCGGGCCTGCTCGGCCAACATCGACGACTTGCGCAAGTCGCTCGCCAACTTCATCAAGGACAACACGCCCCAGGTGGCGGGTGCCGACGATGTCGATACACAGCCCACGCTGGGTTTCCAGCGTGTGATCCAGCGCGCCATCATGCACGTGCAGTCCACCGGCAACGGCAAGAAGGAAGTCACCGGTGCCAACGTGCTGGTCGCCATCTTCGGCGAGAAAGACTCGCACGCCGTGTACTACCTGCACCAGCAGGGCGTCACAAGGCTGGACGTGGTGAACTTCATCGCGCACGGCATCAAGAAGAGCGATCCGCCCGAGCCCGCCAAGAGCAGCGAATCGGCCGCCCAGGAAGGCGAAGAGGGCGGTGAGCGCAACGAAAAGGCCTCGCCGCTGGAGCAGTACACGCAGAACCTGAACCAGCTCGCCAAGGACGGCAAGATCGACCCCTTGATCGGCCGCGAGTACGAGGTCGAGCGCGTGATCCAGATCCTGTGCCGCCGGCGCAAGAACAACCCGCTGCTGGTCGGTGAGGCCGGTGTCGGCAAGACCGCGATCGCCGAAGGCTTGGCCTGGCGCATCACGCAAAAGGATGTGCCGGAAATTTTGGCCGAGTCGAGCGTCTACTCGCTCGACATGGGCGCGCTTCTGGCCGGTACCAAATACCGCGGGGACTTCGAGCAGCGCCTCAAGGGGGTGCTGAAGAACCTCAAGGACAAGCCCAACGCGATCCTGTTTATCGACGAGATCCACACCCTGATCGGGGCCGGCGCGGCTTCGGGCGGCACGCTGGACGCGTCCAACCTGCTCAAGCCCGCGCTGAGCTCGGGCCAGATCAAATGCATCGGCGCCACCACATTCACCGAATACCGGGGGATCTTTGAGAAGGACGCTGCGCTGTCACGGCGCTTCCAGAAAGTGGATGTGGTGGAGCCCACCGTCGCCGAAACCGTGGAGATTCTCAAGGGACTGAAGTCGCGCTTTGAAGAGCACCACAGCGTCAAGTACGCCGTGGCGGCGCTGCAGGCTGCAGCGGAGCTGTCCGCCAAGTACATCAACGACCGGCATCTGCCCGACAAGGCGATCGACGTGATCGACGAGGCTGGCGCGGCGCAGCGCATCCTGCCTGCCAACAAGCGCAAGAAGACGATCACCAAGACCGAGGTCGAGGAGATCGTGGCCAAGATCGCGCGCATTCCACCGGCCAATGTGTCGAACGACGACCGCGGCAAACTCAAGACGCTGGAGCGCGACCTGAAGAGCGTGGTGTTCGGCCAGGACAAGGCAATTGATGTGCTGGCAAGCGCCGTCAAGATGGCGCGCTCGGGCCTGGGCAAAGGCGACAAGCCGATTGGCTCGTTCCTGTTCTCCGGCCCCACGGGCGTCGGCAAGACCGAAGCGGCCAAGCAGCTCGCCTACATCATGGGCATCGAGCTGATCCGCTTCGACATGTCGGAGTACATGGAGCGCCATGCCGTGAGCCGCCTGATCGGCGCGCCGCCGGGCTACGTCGGTTTTGACCAGGGCGGGCTGTTGACCGAGGCCGTTACCAAGAAGCCGCACGCGGTGCTGCTGCTCGATGAGATCGAGAAGGCGCACCCGGACATCTTCAACGTGCTGCTGCAGGTGATGGACCATGGCACGCTGACCGACAACAACGGGCGCAAGGCCGACTTCCGCAACATCATCATCATCATGACGACGAATGCGGGCGCCGAGACCATGAACAAGGCAATGATCGGCTTCACGACGCATCGCGAAGCGGGCGACGAGATGGCCGACATCAAGCGCCTGTTCACGCCCGAGTTCCGCAATCGGCTGGACGCCACGGTGAGCTTCAAGGCGCTGGACGAAACGGTGATCCTGCGCGTGGTCGACAAGTTCCTGCTGCAGCTCGAGACGCAACTGGCCGAGAAGAAGGTGGAGGTCACCTTCACCGATGCGCTGCGCAAGTACCTGGGCAAGAAGGGGTTCGATCCGCTGATGGGCGCGCGCCCGATGCAGCGCCTGATCCAGGACACGATCCGCCGCGCGCTGGCCGACGAGTTGCTGTTCGGTCGCCTGATGGATGGTGGACGCCTGACGGTGGACATGAAGGTGACCACCGACGACAAGGGTGTCGAGAGCGGCGAGGTGGTGCTCGACATCCAGCCGCTGCCCAAGAAGGAAGGTCGCGCCAAACCGGAGTCGGAAGAAGCGACCACCGGCTGATACCGCCTGCGGCAAAATGCAAAGGGTCGACAGCGTCAAGCTGCCGACCCTTTTGCTATTTTAATGATAGCTATATTCCGATACCCAGTAATAGTTTCAGGACTTTTTCATTCATAAAACTCCCGGGTGACCATGCACACCTTTCTCTGGCACGACTACGAAACCTTCGGCATCCAGGTGCGGCGCGACCGGCCGGCCCAGTTCGCGGCCATCCGCACCGACGCCGATCTCAATGAAATCGGCGAACCGCTGATGCTGTACTGCCAGCCGGCGCCCGATTTCCTGCCCGACCCGCAGTCGTGCCTGATCACCGGCATCACGCCGCAGCTATGCCTGCAGCGCGGCATGCCGGAGCACCAGTTTGCCGCGCAGATCGAGCAGGCGCTGGCCAAGCCCGGCACGATTGGCGTGGGCTACAACACCATCCGCTTCGACGACGAGATCACGCGCTTCATGTTCTGGCGCAACCTGATCGACCCCTACGCGCGCGAGTGGCAAAACGAGTGCGGACGCTGGGACCTGTTAGATGTGGGGCGCACCGCGTACGCGCTGCGCCCGGACGGCGTCAATTGGCCGAAAAACGCCCAGGGCGGCGCCAGCTTCAAGCTGACCGACCTGACGGCCGCCAATGGGCTCACCCACGAGGCAGCGCACGACGCGCTGTCCGACGTGCGCGCCACCATCGCGCTGGCGCGGCTGCTTCGGGGCGCGCAGCCCAAGCTGTTCGACTTTTGCCTGGGACTGCACAAGAAAGACCGCGTGGCGGCAGAGCTGGGCTTGCCCACCTCGCCGCAGTTTGCCAGGCCGTTTCTGCACATCTCGGGCATGTTCCCGGCCGAGCGCGGCTGCCTGGCGGTCATGTGGCCGCTGGCCAGCCACCCGACCAATAAAAACGAGCTGATTGCCTGGGACCTGGCGCACGACCCGCGCGAGCTTGCCCTGCTGGACGCCGACACGATCCGCACGCGCCTGTTCAGCCGGGCCGACGATCTGCCCGAAGGCATCGTGCGGCTGCCGGTCAAGACCATCCACCTGAACAAATCGCCGATGGTGGTGAGCCATCTCAAGACGCTCACGCCCGCGATGGCGCAGCGCTGGGGGCTGGACGTTGACCAGGCCCTGGCGCACGCCGGCGCCGCGGCCGCGCTGCCCGACATGAGCGCGATCTGGCAGGAAGTCTTCCGCCGCCCCCCCGAGCCGGCGCCCGATGTGGATGAGGATTTGTACGGCGGCTTCGTCGGCAACAGCGACCGGCGCAAGCTCACGCAGCTGCGCGGCCTCTCCCCGGAGAAACTGGCCGCTGCCCGCACCGGTTTTGACGACCCGCGGCTGGAGGAGCTGCTGTTTCGCTACCGCGCGCGCAACTATCCCGCCACCTTGTCGGACGACGAGGCCCGGCGCTGGGAAGAACACCGCGCGGCCCGCCTGTTCGAAGGCGAGGGCGGCGCCCGCACAGTGGAGCAGCTGTTCACCGAGATCGATGAGTTGTCGGAGACGGCCGACGAGCGCGGCGAGGAGATCCTGGGCGCGCTGTACGACTACGCCGAGAGCATCGCCCCCTCGCGCTGAAGCCACTGATGTGTCCGGGCGCCCGATGACAATGACGATAACGACGACCGATCTGGCCGATTTCGCGCAGCGCCACCGGCGGCTGTTCGTGCTCACCGGCGCGGGCTGCAGCACGGAATCCGGCATCCCGGACTACCGCGATGCCAATGGCGACTGGAAGCGCGCCGCGCCCGTGACCTACCAGGCCTTCATGGGCGAGGAGGCCACACGCCAGCGCTACTGGGCGCGCAGCCTGGTCGGCTGGCGCGTGATCGGCCAGGCAAACCCCAGCCTGGCGCACCACGCGCTGGCCCGGCTGGAGGCTGCCGGGCGCGTCGAACTGCTGCTCACGCAGAACGTGGACGGCCTGCACCGTGCCGCCGGCAGCCGGCGCGTGATCGATTTGCACGGGCGCATCGACAGCGTGCGCTGCATGGCCTGCGAAGCCCGCAGCCCGCGCGCGGCGCTGCAGGCCGAACTGCTGCGCCGCAATCCCGAATGGGCCGCGCTGGATGCGAAAGCCGCGCCCGACGGCGACGCCGACCTCGAGGCCCGCGACTTCTCGGGCTTTGACATTCCCGCGTGCGCGCACTGCGGCGGCCTGCTCAAGCCCGACGTGGTCTTCTTCGGCGAGAACGTGCCGCGGGAGCGTGTCAGCGAGGCGCTGGGCGCATTGGCGCAGGCCGATGCCGTGCTGGTGGCCGGCTCCTCGCTGATGGTGTATTCGGGCTTTCGCTTCGTGCAGGCGGCCGTGGCAGCCGGCAAGCCGGTGGCCGCTGTCAATCTGGGGCGCACGCGGGCGGACGAACTGCTGGTGCTGAAGCTGGAGCAGCCCGTGGGCGAGGCGCTGGACTCGCTCGCCAGCGCCCTGGCCGAACACTCTTAACCCGCCAGGCCCACAAACACGTTCTGCACGTCGTCGTTGCCGTCGATGGCCGCCAGGAAGGCTTCCACCTCTTCCAGCTCTGCCGCGCCCAGGCTTGCGGGGTCGATCGGATTCTTCGGCCGGTACCCCAGCTTCGCGGACAAAACGCTGAAACCGTGGGTGGGCAGCGCACGACTCACCAGATCGAGATCGGTGGGATCGGTCAGGAACAGGGTGGTGCCGTCTTCCTCGCCCGGCTCAAAATCCTGGGCGCCCGCTTCAATTGCGGCCAGTTCGGGATCAGCGCCGGCGGTTGCAGGTTCGGCCTCGATCATGCCCACATGGTCGAAATCCCAGGACACCGAGCCCGACGTGCCCAGCTGGCCCTTGCGGAACAGCACGCGCATCTCGGGCGCGGTGCGGTTCACGTTGTCGGTCAGGCATTCGACCATCACGGGCACGCGGTGCGGCGCAAAGCCCTCGTACATCACGTGCTCGAACTGCACCGCCTCGCCCGTGAGCCCGGCGCCCTTCTTGATGGCCCGGTCCAGGGTTTCCTTGGGCATGGACACCTTGCGTGCCTGCTCCACGACCAGTCGCAGACGCGAATTCAGGGCCGGATCGACGCCGCCGCGCGCCGCCACCATGATGTCCTTGGCCAGTCGCCCGAACAGCTTGCCCCTGGCATCCGCGGCCTGTGCCTTGCCTTTTGCTTTCCACTGCGCGCCCATGTGTGAGGTTCCTTGATGTTTTGCCGCATTGCTGCGTGAACCCCGCAGTTTATGCCAGGGGCCAGCGGCTCCTACAATCCTCCCCTTACTCAAAACACCCACCATGCCAACGACCGACGCCGAAGACGGAACAGAAAAAATTCAGGAACCGCGCCTGTGGCGCGATAACGGCTGGACCGCGCGCGTCATCAAGAACGAAGACGACGACGGCTGGGCCGTGGCCATGACGCTGCAAGGCCAGGCGGAGCCGGCTCTGGTCGGGCCGTGGACCATGGGGCGCGACAAGAAAAATCCCAAGCCGCTGGATGTGTCGGCGTTCAACACCCTGGTCAAGACCGCCGCTGAATTCGTGCGCCGGCATGAGCAGCAGCTGCACGCCACGCTGCACCAGCAGATCGCCATCACGCACGGCACGGACCGCTTCAGCGTCTCGCTCGACATCGAGCCCGACGAAGAGAATCCGTCCGCGCTGCTCCGCGCCCTGGATGCCGCTGGTGAACTGCTGGCGGAAATCCGCGTGGCGCCTTCTTTCAAGCTCACCCGGGCCAGCGCAAGCGCCTGGGCCGAGGCCGGTTTCAGCGCGGACGCCGTGCGCAGGGCGTAGCGTGAGTGCAGCCATGAAAGTCGCTGTCATGGGGGCAGGCGCCGTGGGCTGCTACTACGGCGGCATGCTGGCGCGCGCCGGCCACGACGTGGTGCTGATCGCCCGGCCCCCGCACGTGCAGGCCATCCACCGCGACGGCCTGCGCATGGAAACGCGCCGCTTTGACGAGTACGTTCGCCTGGCCGCCAGCGCCGAGGCCGGCGCGGTGCAGGGCGCCGACCTGGTCCTGTTCTGCGTCAAGTCCACCGACACCGAATCGGCCGGCGCCCAGATGCGGCCGCACCTGCCGGCCGACGCTCTGGTGTTGTGCCTGCAAAACGGCGTGGACAACGCCGACCGGCTGCGCGCGGTGCTGTCCGACACCGCGGTCGCCGCCGCCGTGGTGTACGTGGCCACCGAGATGGCCGGCCCCGGCCACGTCAGGCACCACGGCCGTGGCGAACTGGTGATCGAGCCCGTCAATTCCAGCTCGTTGTCCAGCGAGGCCGTGGCGCAAGCCCTGATCGCCGCCGGCGTGCCCACCGAAGTCTCCAGCAACGTGCGCGGCGCGCTGTGGGCCAAGCTCATCCTCAACTGCGCCTACAACGCCGTCTCGGCGATTGCCCAGCTGCCCTACGGCAAGACGGTGCAGGGCGAGGGCGTGAAAGACGTGATGCGCGACGTGGTGGCCGAATGCCTGGCCGTGGCCCAGGCTGAGAGCGTGCAGGTGCCCGGCGACGCGGTGGCGACGGTAGACACGCTTGCCGACAGCATGCCCAGCCAGTTTTCATCGACCGCGCAGGATCTGGCGCGCGGCAAACGCAGCGAGATCGACTACCTTAATGGACTGGTGGTGCGGCGCGGCGAGGCGCTGGGGATTGCGACGCCGGCGAACCGGGTGTTGTGGGCGTTGGTGAAGCTGCTGGAATCAAAGCAGTCGTCGTAGGGCTGCGTCTTCGCGCATCCCTCGAAGGTCAGGTCAACCGCTATTTGCTTCAACGCGCCGGGTCACCCAGCAGTTTTGAAATGATCCGCCAGTGCTGCGGCACGACCGGCGTGATGGACAGGCGGTTGCCCTTGCGCAGCACCACCAGGTCTTCAAGCGCCTCATGGGCGCGCAGCTCGGGCAGGGCGAGGTTGCGCGTCTTGCGCAGCACCTGCACGTCCACTAGCAGCCAGCGCGGCTCCTCGGGCTTTGATTTGGCATCAAAGTAAGGCGACTTCGGGTCGAACTGGGTCGGGTCAGGGTAGGGCGTGGACGCCACCTGCGCAATGCCCACGATGCCGGGCTCGGCACAACTGGAGTGGTAGAACAGCACGCCATCGCCCACGCGCATTCCATCGCGCATGAAGTTGCGCGCCTGGTAGTTGCGCACGCCGACCCAGGGTACGGTGGCGTTGGGAGCGGCCAGCGCGTCGTCCACCGAGCATTCCCCGGGTTCGGATTTCATGAGCCAGTAGCTTGTCATGGATGCGCCCCGTTCCGTAATTTTTGATAAAAAGTGGCTGTGGCCGTTATCTGTCAATGACAATATGCTACTGTTTTTGTAGCGACTCAGCGCCCTGCTCGAATTGCCGCCGCAGCGCTTCGACGCGCGCCCGGTTCACGCCCATGTCCCCTTTGCCCAAGCGGCTGGCCGAGCGCACCTGGATTACGCCGGCCGGCTCGTCGAGGTAAAACTCCAGGTCGTCGGTAAACCTGAGCCAGCGGGTACGGCACTGCGCATAGAGATAACCGGGCTCGTTCTTGACAATGGTGGTGCGTTCCATGTGGCCGACGATGCCGGCCAGCCGGGCCATCGCGGCCTTCCCGTCGCCGGTGTATTTGAACGGCGCCACTTCGGCGTAAACCCTCTGGGGGTTGTCGGAATACAGGTCGGCCTGGCTGGAGACGCTGTTCGGTGTGAGCGAGGGTGGCTTCAGGCGGCCGTTATGCACGCCCAGATCCGGCGGGGCCTGGCCTGCCAGAAATCCGAGCTGCCCCGCGGCCACCAGCAACACGGCCAGCACCACGATCAGCGCCGCGGCATATCTGAGGGTCTTCATGGTGCGCACCCCTGCAGGTTATTGGGTGCCGAAGATGCGGTCGCGCGCGTCGCCCAGGCGCATCGCATCGCGCATGAAGTTGCGCGCCTGGCAGTTGCGCACGCCGATCCAGGGCACGGTGGCGTTGGGGGCGGCCAGCGCGTCATCCACCGAGCATTCCCCGGGTTCGGATTTCATGAGCCAGTAGCTTGTCATGGGATTTGCCTTATTACGTCATTTTGATCGGGAGTTGAGCTTGGCGGGCGAAAACGGCGAAGAAAAACGGGAGGCGCTCCGATGATGCGGAAACAAACGCCCACGATGCGCCCCAAAGTCCTGGTTCAATCAGGGTTTGTACGAATGTATAACTACATTGTACGATCGTACAATTCAATCCATGGCTCATCGATCTCCGCGTTCCAGGCTCACGTCCGAGCAGCGTCCAGACCGCAAGCAAGACATCTTGCTGGCTGCCGAGAAGCTATTTGCCCAGCACGGTTACCACGCCGTGTCGATTCGCCAGATTGCCCAGGAAGCCGGCGTACCGCTGGCCCTGGTGGGCTATTACTACGGTCAAAAGCATGAATTGTTCGATGCCATCTTTGCGCACTGGAGCGGCACCATTGAAGAGCGACTGGCAGCCTTGCGTCAGGTTGTCAACGATCCACAAGACCCTAAAGTGCTTCAGCGCATCACCGAGGCCTTCATCCAGCCCGTGCTGCGCCTGCGTGCCAGTGCCGAGGGCGAGTATTACGCCTTGCTGATAGCCCGCGAACTGGCGCATGTGCGCGAAGAGACCGACCGGGTGCTGAGTGCCTATTTCGACCCGATGGCACATGCGTTCATCGACGCATTCGCGCAGGCCTTGCCGCATGCCTCGCGTGGTGAAGTTGCCTGGTGCTACCAGTTTGCCTTGGGCGCCTTGCTGCATCACCTGAGTGATAGCCGGATTGAACGACTGTCGCGCGGGCAAAGCCGCGCTGGCGATCCCGCGGCCGGGCAACTGCTTGCGAACTTCATCGCGGGCGGCATCCGCGCCGCATTGCCTGCGCCCACCTTCCTTCCCGTTTCCAAATCCAAAAGGAGATCCACATGAAACGCAGAACCATCCTCCAGGTCGCGGGCGCTACAACTTGCACCGCACTGGCTGGCTCGGCCCTGGCACAAGAACGCACCAAGGTCAGCTACGGCTACTCGGCCGTGTCAGATTTCGCCACCGTGTTCGTCGCGACAGACGAGGGGTTCTTCGCCAAGCGAGGGCTGGATCTGGAACCGAAATTCATTCCACTGAACCCGACCATTATTCCCGGCGTCGAGTCCGGGTCCCTGCAAATGGGCGGGCCAACATCGACCAGCTATTTGCAGGCGGTGGACGGTGGACTGGACCTTGTGGTGCTGGGCGGCGGCGGTGTATTGTCAAAAAACTATACCGAAATTGCTCTTGTCGCCAAAGCTGGCAGCCACATCCGCAGTGCCAAAGATTGCGTTGGCAAAAAGATCGGTGTCCCGGGCCTGGGCGCGCTGCTGCACGTCACGTTTCGCCAATGGCTCAAGCAAAACGGTGTCGATCCCAAACAGGTCAACTTCATTGAAGCGCCGTTTCCGCAACACGCCGATTTACTTCGCAGTGGCGCCGTCGACGCGGTGGTGACCGGCGGCCCTTTTATCGCGCGCATTCTCGATAGCGGCGCCGGGTACGTGGTCTCGTATTACCTTACTTTTCTGCCCGAAGGCTATCCCACCATCGTGCATGTGGCCCGGCGCGATTGGGCCCGGAAGAATCTGGCGGCAGTGCAGGCGTTTCAGGCCGGGATAGCCGAGGCTGCCAGCTTTATGGCGCAGGCCAAGAACGAATCCAGCGTCCGGGCTTCGCTGGCCAAGTACCTCAAACTCCCGATGCCCGTCGCGGCCAGGATGCAGATTTCACCCCCCGGTCCGGTAGTTACCGAGAAGCAATTAAAGTTTTGGGCCGACATGATGCGCGGGCAAGGCATGCTGAAAACCATGCCACCTTTGAATCGCCTCTTGTTCAAAGCCTGAAAGCCATGTCCGCCTTGCCCAAGCTTGCACCTGAGGTTCCGCGGTTGCCAGCGCCGCTACCCCTCGTGAGTTTTGACAAAGTCGCGATTCATCTGGGTGGGCGCGAGATCCTTTCGCCCACCACGCTGGAAATTGGTCGCGGGGAATTCGTCTGCATCGTCGGCCCCTCGGGCTGCGGCAAGACGACCTTGCTGCGCGCCGCCGCCGGCTTTGTACCGACCCATGAAGGCGCGGTACTGCGCGGCGGGGAGGTTGTTTCGGGGCCTTCGCGGCAAGCGGCGTTTGTGTTTCAGGACTATGGCCGGGCGCTACTGCCCTGGCGCACAGTGGCTGGCAATGTGGCGCTGGCACTGGAAGCGGCCAAAGTGCCCGGCGCGGAGCGTGCAGTGCGCATCGCGGCGGTACTGGCCACAGTGGGTTTGTCAGCCCATGCCGGGAAATTTCCGTCCCAACTCTCGGGCGGGATGCAGCAGCGCGTGCAGATTGCCCGCTGCCTGGCACAGCAACCAGAACTTTTGATGATGGATGAGCCGTTTGGCGCACTCGACGCGATGACACGGGAGAGTCTGCAAGATGAGCTGGCGCGCCTGGTGCACGAGCAAGGCCTGACCGTTTTGTTCGTCACCCACGACCTGGATGAGGCGATCTATCTGGGAGACCGGGTGGTGGCGCTGCGAGCCAATCCCGGACCGGGTCGACCCAGCCTGGCCCGTGTCGTGGACGTACCGTTGCCACGCCCCCGGAATCAATTGGCCACCAAGGAGTTACCGGATTTCCTGCGGCTGCGCCGCGAACTGTATGGATTTTTGGGACACGGCGATGACTGATCGCATCCGCGGGGTACTGCGTGCGCTGGCGATACCGATACTGCTGCTGGCCGCGCTGGAATGGTACGCCCGAACCGTCGCGGTCAACAGCGACGTGCTGGCGCCGCCAACGAGGGCGCTGCGGGCTGGTTGGGCTGCTTTGACGGATGGCTCGCTAGTGGCCGCCACCAGTTTCACTTTGCAGGCCGCGGGGTCTGGCCTGGCCTTGGGTGCGCTGCTTGGCCTGAGTCTTGGATTGGTGCTGGGTTTGTCACATCGCGCCGCCGCGGCGGGCTTTATCTCGATCGAGCTGTTGCGCCCGGTTCCGTCGGTGGCGTTGATTCCCATTGCCATGCTGGTGTTCGGCTTTGGTTTGCGCATGGAGCTGTGCGTGGTCGCGTTCGCCACCTTCTGGCCCATGCTGATCCTGTCGCAGGCCGCCGTGCGACAGGTCGAGCCACAGTTGCTGGAGGTGGCCACAGCACTGGAGCTGGGTTGGCTCGCGCGCACGTTCAAGATGGTGCTGCCTGCCATGTTGCCCCGGCTCTTTGTGGCGCTGCGCCAGAGCGTGGCAATCGCTTTGGTCGTCGCGGTGACCGTGGAAATCGTCGCGAATCCAGACGGCATGGGTTACGCGCTGATGTCGGCGCAGCAAAGCCTGAACCCGCCCTTGATGCTGGCCTGGTTGTTCTGGATCGGGCTGACGGGCGTTCTCATCAATGCCATGACCTTGCGTATACAGCGTTGGGCGTCCCATCGAATGGGAGATTTTTCCGCATGAAAAAACTCTCCTCTTTCGATCTGCTGGCCTCCCTCATGGTGCTGGTGGCCGTCGTGGCACTTTGGTGGCTGGCCAGCCATGAGCATTGGGTCAGTAAAGTTTTCCTGCCTACACCCGAGTCCACGCTGGCTGCCCTTGCGGACGGGTTGCGCAACGGCGACCTGACCGTCTTTACTTTGTCAACGGTAACGCGCATGGCAATTGGCTGGGTACTGGCGTCCCTGTTTGGAGCAGGGTTGGGTGCTCTGGTTGCCAGTTCCGCCTGGGCCCGCGCCTGGTTGCAACCCACCCTGGAATTCATTCGTCCGCTGCCAGCGTCGGCCGTGATGCCTTTGGCGATTGCCATTTTTGGACTGTCCTCGCGCATGGTGCTGTTTGTGGTGGCCTTTGGCTCCATGTGGCCCGTCTTGCTGGCCACCATTCATGGCTTTGCCGTGCATGAGCGACTGCGCGAGGTAGCGCAGTCGCTTGAGCTGTCACGCGCGGCTATCGTCTTCAAGATCGGCCTGCCCCACGCCATGCCCGACATACTGGCCGGCATGCGCCTGGCCATGACAGTGGCCTTGATCGTCACCGTGGTCGGCGAAATGATTGCCTCGCAGCCGGGCCTGGGCGAGAGCATCTTGCTGGCAGCGCGCTCGTTTCATGCCGGCGAGTTGTTTGCCGGCGTGATCCTGTTGGGTGCCATTGGCATCATCAGCAACGCGCTATTGGCCCTGATCGAACAACGCCTGTTGAACTGGCAGCAGCCCTGAACTCCCGGAGAACTTCCATGTCCCGCCAATTTGTTGACCTGTCGATCTATCTGGAAAACGACGTCGCCTCTGACCCTCCGGGGCTGGAACCACGCATTACCTATTTCACGCATCAAAACACCTATGAACAGATCGCGCCCTTTTTCCCTGGCCTGAGAAAGGAGGATCTGCCGGACGGCGAAGGCTGGGCCGTCGAGTTGGTGCAGTTGTCTACCCACAATGGCACCCACCTGGATGCGCCGTACCATTTTCACTCGACGATGGACAAGGCACTGGGCGCCCGAAAGCCGGCCATCGCGATCGACCAGGTGCCGCTGGAGTGGTGCTTCCAGCCGGCGGTCAAACTGGATTTTCGGCATCTTGCCGACGGCTATGTGGTGACCGCGCAAGATGTGGAAGACGAACTCCAGCGTATCGGACACAGCTTGAGGCCTCTGGAGATCGTGGTGGTCAACACGCGCGCTGGCTCGCGCTACGGTCGGGCCGACTATGTCGCCGCCGGATGCGGTATGGGTTACGAGGCCACCATGTACCTGCTCGAGCGCGGCGTGCGACTCACGGGCACCGACGCGTGGAGCTGGGACGCGCCCTTTGTCCACACCGCCAGGAAATACGGAGAAAGCCACGACGCCAGCCTGATCTGGGAAGGCCACAAGGCCGGCCGCGACATCGGTTATTGCCACCTCGAGAAGCTGCACAACCTGGAAGCGCTGCCTGCCGACGGTTTTTTCATCAGCTGCTTTCCCCACAAGATTCGCGGTGCCTCGGCGGGTTGGACCCGGGCAGTGGCAATTTTTGACGACGTCTTGCAGGCCAGCGCGTGATGTTTCCACTCAATCACACCCATGACCCGAAGACCCGCAGCTGGCTGGACAGCGCGAACGGTCACCCCGATTTCCCCTTGCAAAACCTGCCGCTGGCCGTATGCCGGCGCTCCGGTTCGCACGAGGTCTTTCGCGGTAGTGTCGCCATCGGCGACCACGTACTGGACCTGGCTGCCCTGGCGCGCCAGGGCCTGCTGCACGGCGCTGTGCAACAAGCTTGCGAAGCCGCCGCGCAAAGCAGCCTGAACGACTTCATGGCGCAAGGCCGCGCCACCTGGCAGGCCCTGCGGCACGGTTTGTTTGACCTGCTGCAAGCACCATCCTCCGCCGTTGCGCAAGAGGCGGTACGGGCCTGTCTGATTTCCCGGAATCAGGTCGAGTACACCTTGCCAGCCCGCGTGGGCGATTACACCGATTTCTACACCTCGATTCACCATGCGCGCAGCGTCGGCCGCATCGCCCGCCCCAACGATCCACTGACCGCCAATTTTCAGTGGCTGCCGATTGCTTATCACGGGCGTGCCTCCAGCCTCGTGGTGAGCGGCACCGCGTTTCACAGACCCATGGGTCAAGCCTTGCCGGCCGGTGTCAATACCCCTGTCCAAGGGGCCAGCGCCCGTCTCGACTACGAGCTGGAGTTGGGCGCGTTCATCGGTCCGGGCAACGGGCACGGGACGTCTATTCCCCTGGACCAGGCGGAAGAACACCTCTTTGGGTTGTGCCTGCTCAATGACTGGTCAGCCCGCGACATTCAATTTTGGGAAATGACTCCACTGGGCCCCTTCCTGGGCAAGAATTTTTGCACCAGCATCTCCCCCTGGATCGTCAGCATGGAGGCCCTGGCCCCGTTTCGCCTGCCGTTTGAGCGCCCCGCCCACGAGCCCCAACCCCTGCCTTACCTGGCGGGCGCCATCAACCGAGCGCAGGGCGCGCTGGATATCCAGCTTGAGGTGCACCTTGAAACCGCGCAACAACGTGCCCAAGGCCAAATCGGCGCGCGCCTGTCGCACACGAGCTTTCGTCATCAGTACTGGACCTTCGCTCAAATGGTGACTCAGCACACCATGGGCGGCTGCAACTTGCAAAGCGGCGACTTGCTGGGCAGCGGCACCATCTCCGGCCCTGCACCAGAAGAGGCCGGAGCCATCATCGAACTGACCCAAGGCGGCCGCCAGCCCCTGAGCCTGCCCAATGGCGAGCAGCGCACATTTTTGCAGGACGGCGATGTGGTCAGCCTGCGCGGCTGGTGCGATAAACCGGGAGCCGCGCGCATCGGTTTTGGTGAATGCACAGGCCAGGTTTTGCCTGCCCGAACGGCGTTATGACGCCGAGGACCTTCACGGCATTATTTGGTGCCAAAAATTCGGTCGCCGGCGTCGCCCAGACCAGGCAGGATGTAGCCGTGCTCGTTGAGTTGGCGGTCGATGGCGGCGGTATAGATCGGCACGTCCGGGTGTGCGGTGTGCAGTGCGGTGACACCTTCGGGGCAGGTCAGCAGGCAGACGAACTTGATCGACTTCGGTGCCAGCTTCTTGAGCCGGTCCACGGCGGCAATGGCTGAATTGCCGGTGGCCAGCATCGGGTCGACGATGACGATGTCGCGCTCCTGCATGTCTTGCGGCATCTTGAAGTAATACTCCACGGCCGTCAGTGTCTTCGGATCACGGTACAGGCCCACGTGACCGACGCGCGCGCCGGGCACCACGCTGAGCATGCCTTCCAGGATGCCGTTGCCGGCGCGCAGGATCGAGACGAACACCAGCTTCTTGCCGTCGATCACGCGCGCGGCCATGGTCTCCAGCGGCGTCTCGATCTGCACGTCCTGCATCGGCATGTCGCGCGTGACCTCGTAGGCCATCAAGCTGCTGATCTCGCCCAGCAGACGGCGGAAGGTGTTGGTGGACGCTTCTTTTTTGCGCATCAGCGTCAGCTTGTGCTGCACCAGCGGGTGATCGATCAGGTGCACATTGGCGGGCAGGGTGGTCATGGGATTATTTCTTCCTTTTTCAAAAAACGGTTCCGTCGCTCTCAATTGCGAGGGGTGGTGTGCCGCCGCGCAGGCGCTGCGCCAGCACGCGCCCGGCGGCCCAAGTGCCGCCCTCGAGCACGCGGGCCAGCGGCATCTGCGATTCACTCAATCCTAGCTGCTCGCGCACCAGCGGTGCCATCTCGTCCAGCAGGGCAACGGTCAGGGCGCGCCATTCGACGATGAATTCGTCGCCGGCGCTGTGCGTCTGGGTGGCCAGCGCCGCGTCCTTGAGGCGCAGCACGCCGGCATCCAGCAGCAGGCCGCCGTTGCGGTATTCGGGCAGGCCCGTGAGCGCATCGAGGCCGGTGACGGTCACGCCCGCCCACTCGAACGGCTCCAGCAGCGAATAGGTCAGCCACTGCGAGAGCTTGTGGAAGGGCATCCAGCCATCCGACAAACCTTCTCCGCGCACGGCGGAATGCCGCCAGCAATCGCCGAGCGCTATGGATCCAATAGCGTTTTGTGCAGGCCAGACGGGGGCCAGGGCCGTTAAAAGTGTGGAAAGAATGCGGCTGGCCGGCACCGTGGCGGCGCCCTCAGTTGTATCTACGCCGTCGTCGGTCTGCCCGGGCGCCGTGAGGTAATCGAACAGGCGCCCGGGTCGGCACAACCCTCCCGCACCGCCAAAAATCTCGGGCTGATCGGCAATGACCTCGCCCAGGCGGCGCAGCAGCGCGGCACGCCCGTCCAGCCCCACCATCGGGTTGTCGACACTGACCTGAAACGCGGTGCCGAGCTGCCGCGCCGTCAACGCCATCAAGCCCGGCGCGTCGGCCTGGCAGCGCTGGGTCGGCTTGCTCGAAAACAGGCCCTTGCTGAAGGCGTTGAAACTCGCCACGCCCAGGCCTTCCGAGCGCGTCAGGCGCTGCCCGGAGCGCGGGTCGAGGTAGTGCCAGTCGGGCCCGGCGCCGGCGTCGAGCAGCACGCTGACGACGGCCAGATCGATCTGCGCGCGTGCGCGCCGCGGCGGCGACACCTTGCCCAGGGCTTCGTTCAGCAGCGCCACGCGGTCCAGCCCGCCGGCCTCGAAATGCCGCCAGCGGCTGTGGTACGGAATGTTCAGGGCCGGGTAGCGCTCGCGGGTGACTTCGGCCACCAGCGCCGCTGCTTGGGCGAGCGCGTCGTCGCGCACCGTGAAGTACACGGACTCGCCCGCGCGTGCACGCACCAGCAGGCCCCGGGCGCGCGTGCGGATCGTGTCTGTACTGCGTAATAAGGCTGTAGCCCTTGTTGCATCTGCGCTATCTGCTATCAAAATAATATCTTTCATTTATCCAGTTGCCGGCCCTTGGCCTTTTTGAGCTCATCGGCGTCCGGCACGGCGCCGGGCGTGAAATAGCCGGCCGCCATCTTGGCATCCATTTCGACCCGGGCATCGTCCGGAATCAGGGCATCGGGAAGATTCACGCGCTCGAGGATCTCGATGCCCGCCTTCGTGATGGCGTCGAACTTCATGTTGCTCATGGACACGAGCCGGTGGATTTTCGTGATGCCCAGCCAGTTCAGCGTATCGGGCATGAGCTCCTGAAAGCGCATGTCCTGCACGCCGGCCACGCATTCGGTGCGCGCAAAGTACTGCTCGGCGGTGTCGCCGCCGAGCTGGCGCTTGCGCGCGTTGTAGACCAAAAACTTCGTCACTTCCCCCAAAGCGCGGCCTTCCTTGCGCGAGTAGGCGACCAGCCCGACGCCGCCGCGCTGCGCGCCCTGGATGCATTCCTCGATCGCGTGCGTGAGGTAGGGGCGGCAGGTGCAGATGTCGGAGCCGAACACGTCCGAGCCATTGCACTCGTCGTGCACGCGGGCCGTGAGTTCGACCGCCGGGTTGGCCAGGTCGCGCGGGTTGCCGAAGATGTAAATCGTTTGCCCGCCGATTGGCGGCAAAAACACCTCCAGGTCGCTGCGCGTCACCAGTTCGGGGTACATGCCGCCGGTCTCCTCGAACAGCACACGGCGCAAATCGGCCTCGGCGCAGCCAAAACGCCTGGCCACCTCGGGCAGGTACCAGACCGGCTCGATCGCGGCCTTGGTCACCATGGCCGCGCCGTTCGCGGTGAGGAATTTGCCGTCGGCCTTGAGCCGTCCCGACTGCAGGGCCTCGATCACCTCGGGCAGGATCACATGCGCCTTGGTCACGGCGATGGTCGGGCGAATGTCGTAACCCGCGGCCAGTTCGGCCGCGAACACCTCGGCGATGCGCGCGCCCCAGGGGTCCATCGAGACGATCCGGCCCGGCTCGCTCCACTGCGGATAGGGGCCGATGACGTCGGTCGGCGCGGTGTTGGTCAGGTCGGCCTTGTGGTGCGGCGACAGCGCGCCGGAGGCCACCGCCAGCGCCCGGTACACGCTGTACGAGCCGCTGTGCGTGCCAATCACGTTGCGGTGGCTGCGCTTTGATGTGGTGCCCACCACGGGACCGCGCTCGGCGGCGCTGGCGGCCGCCCAGTGGATGGGCAGGGCGCCGTAACCGCTGGTATGCGAGGTCAGGCGAATATGACTGGGGCCGGGGGCGGCGCTGGGGGCAATGGGATCAGGGGACTTCGGCGCGGTTTCGGTTTCAATAGACATTGCACATCCTCAAAAATGCAATGTACCGGTCTGCCATGGCGCTGGCAAGGCTTATGCGCGCCGACGCCTTCAAGGTGCATGCGCCGGTGAGTCCCGGCACACAGCGTCAGCCCAGCCGCGCTACCGCCAGTCGCACCTGCGCCGCCCGCTCGGCCTGACGGGCCGGCGCGTGCTGGCGGATCGCTGCCGTGATGGCGGGCGGCGCCACGTCCGGGTGGCCGGCGTTGAAGGGCGGGGCGGGGTTGTATTCGATGCTGAGCTGGATGGTCTCGGCCACGGCACGGCCATGCAGGGCGGCCGCCAGTTCCAGCGCGAAGTCGATGCCGGCCGTGACACCACCGCCCGTGATCACCGGGCCGTCGGTGACGGTGCGCCCCGCCGTTGGTGTGGCGCCGAAGGCCGGCAGGTAATTCATCGCGGTCCAGTGTGTGGTGGCCCGGCGCCCGCGCAGCAGACCGGCCGCCCCGAGCACCAGGGCGCCGGTGCAGACTGAAGTGATGTAGCGCGCGCCGCCGGCCAGCTGGCGCACGTAGGCCAGGGTTTCGTCGTCGGTCAGCAGGGCGTTGACGCCGAAGCCGCCGGGCACGCACAGCACGTCCGCCCGGGGCAGTTCGCCGAAGGTCGTGGTCGGCAGCAGGCGCATGCCGTGCTCGCTGGTCACGGGTTCCATGGATTTCCAGACCAGGTGGACCTTTGCGCCGGGACAGCGGCAAAAAACCTCGTAGGGGCCGGTGAGGTCCAGCTGGGTCAGCCCAGGAAAGAGCAGCAGGGCGAAGGTGGTCATGGAGGGTCCCGGTGGTTGATGCAGACACGATGATGCACCGGCCGCAGTTGGCATGAATGACAATAGAGGTTGAAAAACTGCCATGGTGATCATGAACCCCGCATCCGTCCCGCCGCAGTCAATGCCTATATGGGTTCTCGTGTTTCCCGGCTTCCAGCTACTCGATGCCTGCGGTCCCGTCCAGGTGTTCGCCACCGCGAACGACGAGGCAGCGGAGCGCGGCCAGCCGGTGCCTTACCGGCCTCGCTTGGTGTCGCTCGACGGTGGGTCCGTCGCATCTTCGTCCGGCGTGGTACTGCACACGCAGCGGCTACCGGGTCCGGCGAGTCTGGGCGGGGCGACCGTGCTGGTGGCGGGCGGCGCCGGCGTTGCGCAGGCGGTGGACAGCGCCGGCCTGATCCGATGGCTGGCCCGCGCTGCCTCGCAAGTGCGGCGCTGCGGTTCAGTCTGCACGGGTGCCTTCTTGCTGGCCCGGGCCGGCCTGCTGGACGGACGCCGGGCCGTGACCCATTGGCGCGACGTGGCAACATTGCGCCAGCTGCATCCCGCCGTGGACGTGCAGGACGATGCGATTTACCTGCGCGATGGGCACTTCTACACCTCGGCGGGCGTGACGGCCGGCATCGACCTGTGCCTGAGTCTGGTCGAGGAAGATCTTGGGCGGGCCCTGGCGCTGGACGTGGCCAAGCGCCTCGTCGTTCCCCTCAAGCGGCCCGGCGGGCAGCGCCAGTTCAGCGCCGAACTGCTGGCTCAGGCGGACGACAGCGGCGTGCTGGCCACCCTGACGCCCTGGCTCAAGCCCCGCCTGCACCGGCCGCTCGGGGTGGCCGACATGGCGCAGGCGGTGGCGCTGTCGCCGCGCACGCTGCACCGCCGGCTGCGCGAAGAGGCCGGCACAACGCCGGCCGCGTTGCTGGCTCGGCTGCGACTGGAGGCCGCTTGCCGTCTGCTGGAGGCCGACACGGCTTCGCTCAAGCAGGTCGTGCGCCAGACGGGTTTCGGCACACCCTACAACCTGCGGCGGGCCTTTGTGCGCCAGCTGGGCGTTCTTCCAGGGGACTACCGGGCGCGCTTTGGGTAGCGGCGCGCCGGACCAGCGTTCAAAGCGCCACCAGCTGCGCAAAGCGCGCCAGGTCCACGTTGCCGCCGCTGATGATCACGCCCACGCGCGCGCCTTGTAGCGCCACGCCGCCGTGCTGCGCGCCCGCAAAACCGAGGCAGCCGGTCGGCTCGACCAGCATCTTCATGCGTTCGGCGAAGAAGCGCATGGTCTGCACCAGCTGCGCGTCGCTCGCAGTCACGATGTCGTCCACGTCGCGGCGGATGATGGCAAAGGTGTACTGCCCCAGAAACTGCGTTTGCGCGCCGTCGGCGATGGTCTTTGGGGTGTCGATGTGCACGATCTCGCCGCGCTGGAACGACTGCTGGCCGTCGTTGCCGGCTTCCGGCTCGACGCCGTAAATCTTGCAGTGCGGCGACAGGGCGCGCGCGGCCAGCGCCGAGCCCGACAGCAGGCCGCCGCCGCCCAGGCACACAAACAGGTGGTCGAGTTCACCCACCTCGTCGAACAGCTCCTTGGCCGCGGTGCCCTGGCCCGCCAGCACGTCGGGATGGTCGTAGGGCGGGATCAGGGTCGTGCCGCGCTCTTGGGCGAGCCGCTGGCTGATGGCCTGGCGGTCTTCGGTAAAGCGATCGTAGGTGATGACCTCGGCACCGTAGCCGCGCGTGGCCGCCAGCTTGGCGGCCGGCGCATCCAGCGGCATCACAATCGCGGCCGGCATGCCCAGGATGCGCGCCGACAGCGCAATCGCCTGCGCGTGGTTGCCCGACGAAAACGCCAGCACGCCGGTTTTGCGCTGCGCGGGCGTGAATTGCGACAGCGCGTTGAAGGCCCCGCGGAATTTGAAGGCTCCCATGCGCTGGAAATTCTCGCATTTGAAGAACAATTGCGCGCCCAGCAGGGCGTCGGCCGTGCGCGAGCGCAGCACCGGCGTGCGGTGCGCCTGGCCTTCGAGCCGGCGCGCCGCGGCGGCGACATCGTCATAGGTGGGGAGCTGCAGCGAGGGCATGGCGCGGGTTTCCTCGGGGTAGGCGGGTCGTTGAAAAGTAAAATCGGTGGTGTAGATTAAATCAATACCAAAGGATCCTCCGTGGCCGGACACAGTAAATGGGCGAATATCCAGCACCGAAAGGGCCGGCAGGACGAAAAGCGCGGCAAGATCTGGACCCGCATCATCCGTGAAATTACCGTCGCGGCCCGCGCCGGTGGCGGCGACTTGAGCGCCAACCCGCGCCTGCGCCTGGCGGTGGACAAGGCCAAGGCCGCCAATATGCCGGCCGATCGCATCAAATACAACATCGACAAGGCCACCGGCAACCAGGAAGGTGTCAGTTACGAGGAAATCCGCTACGAGGGCTACGGCATCGGCGGTGCCGCCATTCTGGTGGACACCATGACCGACAACCGCGTGCGCACCGTGGCCGAAGTGCGCCACGCCTTCAGCAAATTCGGCGGCAACATGGGCACCGAGGGCTCGGTGGTGTTCCAGTTCAAGCACTGCGGCCAGTTGATTTTTGCGCCCGGCACCAACGAAGACAAAGTGATGGAAGTGGCGCTGGAAGCCGGTGCCGAAGACGTGATTGCCGACGAAGACGGCGCGATCGAGGTGCTGACGGCCTACACCGACTTTGAAACCGTGAAGAACGCACTGGAAGCGGCCGGCTTGACACCGGATGTGGCCGGCGTCACCATGCGCGCCGAAAACACGATCGATCTCAGTGGCGACGAGGCTGCACGCATGCAGAAACTGCTCGATGCGCTGGAAGACCTGGACGACACCCAGGAGGTGTTCCACAACGCCAATATCGACGAGGCGGGCAGCGCATGAAGGTTCTCGTGATTGGCGGCGGTGGCCGTGAACATGCGCTGGCCTGGAAGCTGGCACAGTCGCCCAAGGTGCAGCAGGTCTATGTGGCGCCCGGCAACGGCGGCACCGCGCTGGACCACCGGTTTGAGTGCGTCGATATCGCGGAAGCCGGCGCCCTGCGTGCCTGGGCCGCTATGAACAAGATAGCGCTCACGGTGGTGGGGCCGGAGGGGCCGCTGGCGGCGGGCGTGGTCGATGAGTTTCGCGCGCATGGCTTGCGGATTTTCGGGCCCACCAAAGCCGCGGCGCAGCTGGAAAGCTCCAAGGCGTTTTCCAAGGCCTTCATGAAGCGCCACGGCATTCCGACTGCCGAGTACGAAACCTTCTCAAGCGCCGCCGCCGCGCATGCCTACGTGGACAGGAAGGGCGCGCCGATCGTGGTCAAGGCGGACGGCCTTGCGGCCGGCAAGGGCGTGGTGGTGGCCATGACCCCACTTGAGGCGCATGCGGCGATCGACTTCATGCTGCTGGACGACACGCTGGGTGTCACGCACAACGCGGGCGCGGATGGCCAGGCCGTACCGCGCGTGGTGATCGAGGAGTTCTTGCACGGCGAGGAAGCCAGTTTCATCGTGCTGTGCGACGGCAAGAACGTGACGGCACTGGCCACCTCGCAGGACCACAAGCGCCTGCTCGACGGCGACCAGGGCCCCAACACCGGCGGCATGGGCGCCTACTCGCCGGCGCCGGTCGTGACGGCGGACGTGCACGCCCGCACCATGCGCGAGATTATCTTGCCCACCATCAAGGGCATGGAAAAGGATGGCATCACCTACACCGGCTTTTTGTACGCCGGTTTGATGATCGACGCCAAGGGCAAGCCCAAGACGCTGGAATTCAACTGCCGCATGGGTGACCCCGAAACCCAGCCCATCCTGCTGCGGCTGAAATCGGACTTGTTCGAGGTCTTGTGGGCTGCCACCGAGCCCGGCCTGCACGGCCGGCTCGACCAGGTGGAGCTGCAGTGGGACCGCCGCACCGCGCTCGGCGTGGTCATGGCGGCGCGCGGCTATCCCTTGAGCCCGCGCAAGGGCGACGTGATCACCGGGCTGCCGCCAGAAGCCAGCGACGCCGTGGTGTTCCACGCCGGCACCGCACTGGTGGACGGCGTGCTGCGCACCTCGGGCGGGCGCGTGCTGTGCGTGACGGCGCTCGCCGACAACGTGAAGCTGGCGCAGCAGCGCGCCTACGAGCTCACGCGCAGCATCGCGTTCGACGGCATGCAGTACCGCCGCGACATCGGCCATCGTGCGGTCAAATGATGGCATCCGGCGCGAGCACCGTCGAAACCGTCCGGGCCTATCTGCTGGGCTTGCAGGAAAGCATTACCTCGCGCATCGCAGCGCTGGACGGCACGCCCTTTTTGACAGATGCCTGGACAAAACCTCCTGGCGAGCCGCTGCAGGGCTCCGGCATCACGCAAATATTGGAAAATGGCCCGCTTTTCGAGCGCGCAGGCTGCGGTTTCTCGCATGTGACGGGCCCGCGGCTGCCGCCCTCGGCCACGCAGCACCGGCCCGAACTGGCCGGCGCACCGTTCGAGGCGATGGGCGTCTCGCTGGTGTTTCACCCGCGCAACCCCTATGTGCCGACCGTGCACATGAACGTGCGCATGTTGGCCGCCACCGCGGCGGCCAAGGCGCCCGTGTGCTGGTTCGGTGGCGGCATGGATTTGACGCCGTTTTATGGCTTCGAGGAAGACGCGGTGCATTTCCACCGGACCTGCAAGGCGGCGCTGCAGCCGTTTGGCGACGACAAATACCCTCGCTTCAAGCAATGGTGCGATGAGTATTTCTTCCTGAAGCACCGGGGCGAGGCGCGCGGCGTTGGCGGCGTGTTTTTCGACGACTTTGCCGAACCCGGTTTCGAGCGCAGCCTGGCCATGACGCAGGCGGTGGGCTCGTCGTTCCTGGACGCCTACCTGCCCATCGTGGAGCGCCGCAAGGACACGGCGTATGGCGAGCGCGAACGCAATTTCCAGTTGTACCGGCGCGGCCGCTACGTCGAGTTCAACCTGGTGTGGGACCGCGGCACGCACTTCGGGCTGCAATCGGGCGGGCGCACCGAATCCATCTTGCTGTCGATGCCGCCGCTGGCAAGCTGGTCCTACCAGCACCAGACCGAACCCGGCTCGCCCGAAGAAGCGCTGTACACCCGGTTCCTGCCGCGACGGGAGTGGGTTTGACTGGCGGCATCCAGCGTCTTGGCATGTTCGGCGGCGCGTTCGACCCGCCCCACAATGCCCATGTCGCGCTGGTCCAGGCTGCCATGGCGCAATTGCAGCTAGACGAGCTGCGCGTCGTGCCCACGGGCCACGCCTGGCACAAGGCCAGGGTGCTGACGCCGGCCCGGCATCGGCTGGCAATGACCCGGCTAGCGTTTGCCGGCCTGCCCGGCGTGGTGGTGGATGATCGCGAAATGCATCGATCGGGTCCGAGCTACACGCTCGACACACTGCGCGAATTTGCGGCTGAGCAACCCGGCGCGCGACTCTATCTGGTCATGGGTGAGGATCAGGCCGATGCGCTGCCGAGCTGGCACGGGTGGCAGGACATTTTACCAATTGCTACTATTTCGATAGCTGAACGGGAACATCCCACAAGGGACGATGCGGGATTTGATCCTGCAAAATTCCCGCAGGGGCGGTTCGAGACGCTGCGCTGGCCGCCCATGCCGGTCAGCGCCACCCAGATTCGCGCGCTGACCGCAAAGCCTCACAATACGGCCCAGGAGATAGCCGAACTGGTTCCTGGCCCCGTTGCACGCTATATTGAACACCACCACCTCTACCTTGCCACTTGATGACCACTGAAACTACCGCCAAAAAAGACACCCAGAAACTCCAGCGCGCCATCGTCGATGGGCTGGAGGATGTGAAGGCGCAAGACCTGCAGGTGTTCAACACCGAGCACCTGTCCGCGCTGTTTGAACGGGTCATCATCGCGTCCGGCACCTCGAACCGCCAGACCAAGGCGCTGGCCAGCAGCGTGCGCGATGCCGTGCGCGATGCCGGTTTCCCCAAGCCGCGCATGGAAGGCGAGGTCAACGGCGAATGGATCATCGTGGACTGTGGCCGCGCGGTGGTGCATATCATGCAGCCCACCATCCGGTCCTACTACAACCTGGAAGAGATCTGGGGCGGCACGCCGGTACGCCTGAAGTTTGGTGCCGCCAAGCCCGAGGTGGCGCCCGCCGCCAAATCGGCAGCCAAGCCCGGCGCCAGGAAGCCCGCCGCGAAAAAGACCGAGTCAAAAGTGGCACCAGCCCCCGCCAATTCAGCAAAGGCTGCTACAAAAACAATAGTAAAACCGGAAATCGCTCCCTCGTTGCGCCGCTCGTCTGCCGTCAAAACAGCGGCCAGGGCTGCCAAAACCGCGGCCAAAACGTCAGTCAAGACGCCGGTAAAAGCGCCGACCAAGATAGCGTTGCGTTCGCGCGCCAAACCTGCTGCCAAAAAAGCACCGGCCCGCAAGGCCTGACGGCAACCCGGCGCGCGTGTCATGAAGCTGGTGATCGTGGCCGTCGGGCAGCGCCTGCCCGACTGGGCGCAGACAGCCTGCGACGACTACGCCAAACGCTTTCCGCCCGACTGCAAGGTCGAGGTCAAAACGGTCAAGACCGAACCGCGCGGCTCCAAGACGCTGGACACGCTGTACGCGGCCGAGCGCGAGCGTATCCAGGCGGCCATTCAGTCCAGTTGCGGCAAAGGGGTTCGGGTGGTGGCGCTGGACGAACGCGGCAGCACGGTCACCACGGCGGCGCTGGCGGGCAAGCTCAAGCAATGGCAGCTGGAAGGCGTCGATGTCGCGCTGGTGATTGGCGGGCCTGACGGGCTGGACCCGGCATTCAAACAAAGCGCCCACGAGCGCATCCGTTTGTCGGACCTGACGCTGCCCCATGCCTTTGCGCGTGTGCTGCTGCTCGAGCAGCTCTACCGCGCCTGGTCCATCAACGCCGGGCATCCGTACCACCGTGAGTGAATTCATTTACCTGGCCTCGCAGAGCCCGCGCCGGCGCCAGTTGCTGGAGCAGATGGACGTGCGCTTCGAACTGCTGCTGCCCGATGCCGGTGAGGACGCCGAAGCCATCGAGGCCGTGCTGCCGGGCGAGGCGCCGGCCACCTACGTCAAGCGCGTGACCGGCCTCAAGCTCGATGCCGCCGTGGCGCGGCTCAAACGCCGCGGCCTGCCACCCGCGCCCATCCTGTGTTCCGACACCACGGTGGCGCTTGGTCGCACCATTTACGGCAAGCCAGAGGACGAGCGCGACGCCCGGCGCATGCTGCGTGAGCTCTCTGGCGCCACACTCCGCGTGTTGACCGCCATCGCGGCGCAGCAAGGGCAAAAACGGCTGGCAGCGCTGAGCGATTCGCGCGTGACGTTTGCCGCGCTCACGCCGGCGCAGATCAGGCGCTATGTTGCCTCGGGCGAGCCGCTTGGCAAGGCCGGGGCGTACGCGGTGCAGGGCAGGGCGGCGACGTTCATCACGCACATCAGCGGCAGTTATTCTGGCATCATGGGATTGCCGATGTTCGAGACGGCGCAACTCCTTGAAGCCCTCGGCCTCAAATTTTGATTCACCGCCGGTGAAGCCTGCTGCATGCAACAAGACATTCTGATCAACTGGTCGCCTCAGGAAACGCGCGTGGCCGTGGTGGAAAACGGCGCCGTGCAGGAGCTGCACGTGGAGCGCACGCTCGAGCGCGGGCTGGTCAGCAACGTTTATCTGGGCAAGGTGGTGCGCGTGCTGCCGGGCATGCAGTCGGCCTTCATCGACATTGGCCTGGAGCGCGCCGCCTTCCTGCACGTGGCCGATGTCTGGCACCGCCAGGAGGGCGGTGAACCGCCGCTGATTGCGCGCAACACCCAGCCGCAGGTGCCGATTGAAAAGCAGGTGTTCGAAGGCCAGGCCCTGATGGTGCAGGTGATCAAGGACCCGATCGGCAGCAAGGGCGCGCGGCTGTCGACGCAGATCAGCATCGCGGGCCGGCTGCTGGTGTTTTTGCCGCAGGACGACCATGTGGGCGTCTCGCAGAAGATTCCTGCGGCGCAGCGCGACGCCTTGCGGGCGCGACTGCAGGCCCTGGCGGGAGAGCCGGGCGGTGGCTTCATTTTGCGCACCAATGGTGAAGATGCCGCCGACGCCGAGCTGGCGGAAGACATTGCCTACCTGCGCAAAACCTGGACGCGCATCAAGGAGGCGTCGATGCGGCTGCCGCCCAAGTCCCTGCTGCACCAGGACTTGAACCTGCTGCAGCGCGTGCTGCGCGATCTGGTGAGCGCCGAGACACAGGCCATCCGGCTCGATTCAATCGAGCAGTTCAGCATGCTGCAGAGTTTTGGTGCGGAATTCATGCCGGCCGCCGCCGAGAAGCTGCAGCTCTACAAGGGCGAGCGCCCGATTTTCGATCTGTTCTCGATCGACGAGGAAATCGCCAAGGCGCTGGGCCGACGGGTCGATCTGAAGTCGGGCGGCTACCTGATCGTGGACCAGACCGAGGCGCTCACCACGGTGGACGTCAACACCGGCGGCTTCGTCGGCGCCCGAAACTTCGACGACACGATTTTCAAGACCAACCTGGAAGCCACCTGGGCCATTGCCCGGCAGCTGCGCCTGCGCAATCTGGGCGGCATCATCATCGTGGACTTCATCGACATGGTGCGCGAGGAGCACCGTGAGGCCGTGCTGGCCGAGCTGCGCAAGCAACTGGCGCGCGACCGCGTCAAGACCATGGCCGGCGGCTTTTCGCAGCTCGGCCTGGTAGAGATGACGCGCAAGCGCACGCGCGAATCACTGGCCCACATGCTGTGCGAGCCGTGCGAGGCGTGCGGCGGCAAGGGCAGCGTGAAGACCGCGCGCAGCGTGACCTACGACATCCTGCGCGAGATCCTGCGCGAGGCGCGCCAGTTCAACCCGCGCGAATTCCGCGTGGTGGCGGCGCCCAAGGTGATCGAGCTGTTTCTGGACGAGGAGAGCCAGCACCTGGCGGGCCTGTCCGACTTCATCGGCAAGCCGATTTCGCTGCAAAGCGAAAGCGCCATGGGGCAGGAGCAGTACGACATCGTGCTGCTGTAGCAGCAGCCTGCAGTCCAGGCAGGCCGGCCGCGCGGGCGCCTCAGGCGGCCAGTTCCACCGCCGCGTGAGGCTCGTCAAAGCCCATGCGGTGCAGGCGCGCATACAGGCCGCGTTTGGTGACCAGCTCTGCGTGCGTTCCCTGCTCGACCACCTGGCCTGCCGCCATGACGGCAATCCGGTCGGCGTGCTCGATGGTGGTCAGGCGGTGCGCGATGATCAGGGTCGTGCGCCCGGTCATGAGTCGCTGCAAGGCCTCCTGCACCAGCCGCTCCGACTCGGTGTCCAGCGCCGAGGTCGCCTCGTCGAGGATCAGGATCGGGGCGTCCTTGTACAGGGCCCGCGCAATGGCCAGGCGCTGGCGCTGCCCGCCGGAGAGCTGGGTCGCGTTGTGCCCCACCAGCGTGTCGATGCCGGCCGGCAGCGTGGCGATGTAACTCGCCAGATTGGCCGCCTCCAGGCAATGCATGACCCGGTCGCGGTCCACCGTCTGCCCGAGCGCCACGTTGGCCGCCAGGGTGTCGTTGAGCATGGTCACATCCTGGCTGACCATCGCGATCTGGCGGCGCAGCGCCGACAGCTGCCAGTTGGCGATGTCGTGACCGTCGAGCAGCACGCGGCCGCCCTGGGGCAACACAAAGCGCGGCAACAGGTTGATCAGCGTGGTCTTGCCTGCGCCCGAGGGCCCGACCAGCGCCACAATTTCGCCGGGCGAAATGCTCAGCGTCACGTTGTTCAGGGCCGGCTCCGCCTCGTCGTTGTATTTGACGCTGACCGCCTCGAAGGTGATTTGTCCCAGAGCGTGCTCGGCCTGATAGCTCCCGTCGGCTTCGGGCGGTGTCTGCCCGATCAGATCGAGCCCGCGCTCGAGCGCCGCGAGCCCGCGGGTGATCGGGTTGGCCACCTCTGAGAGGTGCTTGATCGGCGCCACCAGCATCAGCATGGCCGAGACGAATGCCACGAAACTGCCTACGCTGATGCCGCTGGTGTTGTTCTGCCACAGCGCGATGGTGATCACGGCCGAAAGGGCCGCCGCCGCCAGCATCTGGGTCAGCGGTGTCATCGCCGCCTGTGCGGCGACCGACTTCATGGCGAGCCGGCGTATCACCTGGCTCAGCGTGTCGAACCGGCTGGCCTGCGAGGCCTGCGCGTCATGCAGCCGCACCATCCGGTGCGCCAGCACGTTTTCTTCCACCACATAAGCAAGGCTGTCGGTCGCGTTCTGGCTCGCCTTGGTGATGCGGTAGAGCCGGCGCGATAGCGTCTGCATGACGAATGCGACCGCCGGAAACAGCACGCCGACGATCAGGGTCAGCCTCCAGTTGAGGTAGAGCAGGTAGCCGAGCAGTGCCAGCAGCGTCATGGAATCACGCGCCAGCCCCGACAGCGAGTTGACCAGCATGGTGGCGCCCGTTTGCACCTCGTAGACCACGGTGTTGGACAACGCACTGGCCGACTGGCGCGTGAACAGCGACATGTCGGCGTCGAGCAGGCGCGCGAACAGGCTCCGGCGCAGCGCCAGCATGCCGTCATTGGTCACCTTGGCCAGCGCGAGTTGCGCCAGGTAGCCGCTGAAACCGCGCACCGCGAACAGCAGCATCAGCGCGGCCGGCACCAGCCACAGCGGCAACGCGCCGCGCTGGAAGCCACGGTCCAGCAGGGGTTTGAGCAGCGCCGGAATCATGGGCTCGGTGGACGCCCCGACGATGGTCGCCGCGATCGCCGTAAACCAGGCCAGGCGAGCCCGTCCGAAAAACGGCAGCAGACGTTTCAGGCCTCTCAAAGGCGCAGAGGAGGGCGTTGGCACGGTAGTGTCCGCCGTCACGCCGCCGTCACTGCGGCGTGAGAATGCTGCTCAACGTTCAGTTTCAGTTTGAAGGCTCGAAACAAAAGATGACTCCGGTTAACAACTGCATGAGATAGGGCCATTGTCGCAGTGGGCATAATGGCGCCTCAACTGATGATTATCAGACACAGCAGTTTGTGAGCTTTTACCAGACAAGATGAATCGAAAAACAATCGAATCGCGCCGGCTCCTGCTGGCCGGCTTGTTGGCTGTTCCCCTGACACCCGCCCTCGCGCAATTCCGGGTTGAAGTCTCTGGCGTAGGCCTGACCCAACTGCCCATTGCGATCGCTGCCTTCCGCGGCGAAGACCAGTCTCCGCAAAAAATTGGCGCCATCGTGCGCGCCGACCTGGAGCGCAGCGGCCAGTTCCGCGGTGTTGACGCCGCTGGAGTCGCGCTGGACGAAACCTCGCGTCCCGACGTTTCCGTGTGGCGGCAAAAAGGCGCCGACTCACTCGCAACGGGTAGCGTCACCAGGCTGGCCGATGGCCGTTTCGATGTGCGGTTTCGCCTGTGGGATGTGGTGCGCGGGCAAGACCTGGGCGGCCAAAGCTACGCCGTGGTCGCGGGTGATCTGCGCCTGGCCGCACACCGGATCGCCGACTTCATTTACGAGAAGCTCACCGGCGACAAAGGCATTTTTTCCACCCGCATCGCCTATGTGACCAAGAACGGGTCGCGCTACACCCTGTGGGTCGCCGATGCCGACGGGGAGAACGCGCAGGCAGCGCTGGCGAGCCCCGAACCCATCATTTCGCCGGCCTGGTCGCCCAGCGGCGGGCAACTGGCGTACGTGTCGTTCGAGTCGCGCAAGCCGGTGGTGTATGTGCATGACGTGGCCAGCGGCAAGCGCCGCCTGATCGCCAATTTCCGCGGCTCCAACAGCGCCCCGGCCTGGGCGCCGGACGGGCGCACGCTGGCGGTGACGCTGAGCCGTGACGGCGGCTCGCAGCTCTACACCATTGGTGCCAATGGCGGTGAGCCGCGCCGGCTCAACCAGAATTCCAGCATCGATACCGAGCCCGCATACTCACCCGACGGCAAAAGCATTTACTTTGTGAGCGACCGGGGTGGTGCGCCGCAGATCTACCGCATGGCGAACACCGGCGGCAGCGCGGCTCGCGTGACCTTCGCGGGCGACTACAACGTGTCTCCCGCGATCAGCCCGGACGGGCGCTGGCTGGCCTACATATCGCGAATTAATGGCGCGTTCAAGCTGCAAGTCATGGAACTTGCGAGTGGAAACGTGAACTCAATTACTGACACGGCTGCCGATGAACACCCGAGTTTTGCGCCGAACAGTCGTCTGATCGTCTACGCTACGCAGCAGCAGGGCCGCGAAGCGCTGATGACCACGACACTGGACGGCAGGATCAAGGCGCGGCTGGCCGGTCAGGGTGGCGACATCCGGGAGCCGAGCTGGGGCCCGTTCCAGAAACAATGAATTTTTACTTCAGGAGTTTGACTATGAAACGTATCTTGTTGGCATTTGCGGTGGTTGCACTGATGGCGGGTTGCAGCTCGGGCGTCAATCTGAACAAAGCGCCGGTGGATGACAAATCCGGCAGCCTGGTGACGCCGGGCGCTAACAGCGGCAACGCGGCCAAGAGCAATGTGGCGCCGGTCGATCTGAGCAAGTCGGCGCAGGATGCTGCCGGCCCTGTCGGCGTCGCCCATGTGGTGTACTTTGACTTCGACAGCTACATCGTCAAGCCCGAGTTCCAGAATGTGGTTGAAGCCCATGCGCAATTCCTCAAGGCTGACAAGAACCGCCATGCCGTGATCGAAGGCAACACCGATGACCGCGGCAGCAGCGAATACAACCTGGCGCTGGGTCAGAAACGGGCCGAGGCAGTGCGCCGGTCCCTGGATCTGCTTGGCGTGGCCGACAGCCAGGTCGAGGCCGTCAGCTTTGGCAAGGAAAAACCGGTTGCCCTGGGTACGGATGAAGCTTCCAGGGCCCAAAACCGCCGCGCCGAGATCAAGTACCGATGAGATCGGCGGTGCCCCTGAGGCTGCTGCGCGGCCTCATTCTCGCGGCATCGGCCTGTGCGGCTTTGACCGCCAACGCGGGCCTGTTTGAAGACGACGAAGCGCGGCGGGCCATTCTGGAACTGCGCCAGCGCGCCGATGCCAGCCGCCAGTCGGCCGATGCGGCCCAGGCCAAGCAGGCGGATGACAATGCCCAGTTGCGCCGCAGCCTGCTCGACCTGCAAAACCAGATCGAGGCCATGCGCGCCGACATGGCCAACCTGCGCGGGCAGGACGAGCAGCTGGCGCGCGATGTGGCCGACCTTCAGCGCAAGCAAAAAGACATCGTGCAGAACGCGGACGCACAGCAGGCCGCGACCCAGCCGGCGCAGGTCACGGTCGATGGCAAGACGTTCTCGGCCACCCCCGCAGAAAAAACCGACTTCGAAGCGGCGCTGGGCGTCTTCCGCCAGGGCAACTTCGCGGGCGCGCAAACTGCGTTTGCAGGCTTCGTCAAGCGCTACCCGCAAAGCGGCTACATCCCGTCGGCGCTGTTCTGGCTCGGCAATGCCCAGTACGCGACGCGCGACTACAAGGGCGCCATTACCAACTTCCGCGCGCTGGTGGCGCAGAGTCCCGACCACGCCCGCGCGCCTGAGTCCATCCTGTCCATTGCCAATTGCCAGATCGAGCTGGGTGACACGAAATCGGCGCGCAAGACGCTGGGCGATCTGATCAAGGCGTATCCGCAATCGGAAGCCGCCCAGGCCGCCAAGGAACGGCTGGCCAAGCTGAAATAAGGCTCGGCCGGAAGGGGGAGGCCCGGCAGCTCGCCGGTCCTGCGGCATGGCCCCTTAAAATCGGGCAATGCAAATTTCTGACATTGAGGCGCTCACCACGCAAGTGCTGTGGGCCGCCTTTCTCCTCTCGGTCATCTTTGGGGCGATCGCCCAGCGCACCCACTTTTGCACCATGGGTGCGGTCAGCGACGTCGTCAACATGGGCGACTGGACGCGCATGCGCCAGTGGGGCATGGCGATTGGTGTGGCCATGATCGGCTTTGCCGTGCTCGCCTACAGCGGACAAATCGACCCGGCCAAGACCCTGTATGCCTCGAATCGCTGGATCTGGCTGTCGGCCACCGTGGGCGGTGCGCTGTTCGGTTTTGGCATGGTGCTGAGCTCGGGCTGCGGCAGCAAGACACTGATTCGCATCGGCGGCGGCAGCCTGAAGTCACTCATGGTTTTTATCGTGATGGGCGTAGCGGCTTTTGCCACCCTCAAGGGCATCACGGCCGTTGCGCGGGTCGATACCGTGGACCGGGTTGCTATTGATTTCGCAGCGGGTACCGCACTGCCCAATTGGGCTTCAGCCGCTTTTGGCATCAAGACCGCGCTGGCCGGATTGATTCTGGCCGCACTGCTGGGCGGCGGCCTGATCATCTGGGCGCTGGCCGGGCCGGACTTTCGCAGCCCCGACAACCTGCTCGCGGGACTGGGCATCGGCGCGGTGATCGTGACCATGTGGTGGGTCAGCGGCCATCTCGGCTATGTGGCGGAACACCCCGAAACGCTGCAGGAAACTTTTCTGGCCACCAACTCGGGCCGGGCCGAAGCGCTGAGCTTTGTCTCGCCGGCGGCTTACACGCTCGACTGGCTGATGTTTTTCAGTGACAAGAGCAAGGTCCTCACGCTGGGCATCGTCTCGGTGTTTGGCGTGGTGGTGGGCTCGGCAGCGTGCGCGATCGCCATGCGCAGCTTTCGCTGGGAAGGCTTTGGCAGCACCGAAGACGTGGCCAACCATATGTCGGGCGCGGTCCTGATGGGCGTGGGCGGTGTCACGGCCATGGGCTGCACGATAGGTCAGGGGTTGAGCGGCATCTCGACCCTGAGCGCGACCAGTTTTGTCGCCGTCGCGGCCATTCTGGCAGGCGCCGTGGCTGCGCTCAAGTACCAGATGTGGCGGCTGGAGCGCATGGCTTGAACCCCAACGATCTGTCGCCCGCCGGCCTGCCGGTCGACCCTGTCATGGACGCGGAACGCCGCTTCGGCGGGCTCGCGCGGCTATACGGCGTGACTGGAGCCGCGCGGATCCGCGCGGCCCCCGTGGCTGTCGTCGGACTCGGTCGGGTCGGCTCCTGGGCCGCCGAGGCGCTGGCGCGCAGCGGGGTGGCTCGCCTGACGCTGATCGACCTGGACCATGTGTCCGAATCCAACATCAACCGGCAGATTCAGGCGCTGGACGCCACCCTCGGCCAGGCCAAGGTGCTGGCCATGCGCGAGCGCATCGGCCAGATCAACCCGGCGTGTGACGTCATCGGGATTGAGGAATTCGTCGAGGCAGCCAACTGGCCGCAACTGCTGCCTGCCGGCGTGGATGCGGTGATCGACGCCTGCGACCAGGTCCAGGCCAAAACCGCGATGGCCGCCTGGGCGCGCGCGAGCGGCGCCTTGTTCATCTGCGCCGGTGCGGCCGGCGGCAAGCGCCATGCGCACAAGGTCGACATCGACGATCTGGCCCACACCACGCACGACCCGCTGCTGGCCCAGCTGCGCTACCGTCTGCGCAAGGAGCACGCCGCGCCGCGCGAAGGCAAGAAAATCGGCGTGACCTGTGTCTTCAGCCGTGAAGCCGTCATGCCGCCCGACGCCAGTTGCGCCGTGGACGGGGACAGGGACGGCTCCCTCAACTGCCATGGCTACGGCTCGGTCGTCAGCGTCACCGCCACCTTTGGCCAGTGTGCGGCCGGCTGGGTGCTGGATCAATTGGCACTGCGGCCCTGAAAAAGGTGGAAATCAATCACGTTATAATCTGTGGCTTTGCTGAAAAGCAAAAATCAGGCGGAAGCCTGAAGGGACCTTAGCTCAGTTGGTAGAGCAGCGGACTTTTAATCCGTTTGTCGTGGGTTCGACCCCCGCAGGTCCCACCAAGCTACATATAGAAAGCCAGCTATCGAAACGATAGCTGGCTTTTTCTTTTGATGGGGGTTGTAGGCAATCTGTAGGCAAATTGCCCGAATGGGCTTCTCCCTAAACCCCACACAACGAACTTGGGTGGGCGCGGCCGAGGCCACCGCCGCCCGCCAAAATCAAGTCGCGCTCGTCACGCGAACCTCCTCCCGCGATTTCCCACGGTAGCAGTTCAAGTCCAGCCCCTGTAGCGCCGGCACCTTCTTGTAGTCCACATTCCCCGCCTTCCAATACCGCGTCACCGTAACCCCGGCCCCTTGCTCCCTCGGATGACCCGCCAGGGCCACCAGTGCCTCCCGTGCCTGCACCAGCGCCGCATCGGCCCCATCAGCAGCCCGCTTGGCCTCCACAAACGCCTGCGCCGCCTGCGTCCAGCCCACATCCTCCCGCAGCACCGTATCCCCGTCCGTCAGCGGTGGTGGCGTGTCACTGTCCAGGTAACCCTGGAACAGTTCCCAGCCGTCCCGGATGCGCTGCATCGCCTCTTCAATGCGCTCAACGGGGCGTAGCAGCCCTTGTGCCCCGTCGAACACCCACAGATGCGCCAGCTTGGCACCAGAGACCATCAGCTGATGCTGAATCTGCGCCGCATAGTGGTCAGGCACCCAGCCCGCCTTGACCTCGCGCCACAGGGCAGAGTCCTGCCCCCGGTAGGGACACTTGATCTCCACGATCAGTTGACCCTCCAGGTCCATGCCATCCAGGCTGGCCGAGTAAGCCCCGTCCTGCAGCACCAGCGGCTGCATGATGTTGCCCGTCTGCGCCTCATAGGCCGCCCGGGCCGCAGGCTCCAGCGCCGTGCCATGCTGCATCGCTGCAGTCACCGCGGTAGACGCCCGCCCGGTCTTGAGCAGCCACAGCTGATAGGGCGTGCACCAGGGGCTCACGCCCAGCACCGCCGCCGTCTCCGAGGCATTGCGCATGGTGAGCCGGTAGCTCAGCCAGTCCGGTGATCCTTGAACGAGCTGGATGATCGTGCTCATGCTGCCCTCCGTTGTTCCAGTGAGCGCACCACCCGGGTGAACTCGGATGCCGGCAAGTCCGTAAGTGCCTTGATGCCGAAATGATCCAGCAGGCGCTGCAGGTCGGTGCCGACCTCGATGGCCAGACCATGGATCTGCGCCTGCTGCGGCCCCGAGATGGTCGGCCCGGCACGCCGGGCATTCGTCCGGGGCTCCGGTGCCGGCGCTGGATTGCCCCCGGCCGCATCATTCGCCGCATCCGCCATCGGCTGCGGCAGATCCTCCCCCGCATAGATGTACAGCCCCAGTCCGTGCAGCGCAATCGCCTTCACCAGGCAGCGCTGGATACTGCTGTTGATATCAAACGACGTGGGCGCCAGCATGGGGCGATTGCGCCCATCCAGCACCGGGTGGATCTGGCTCAGGGTAATCCCTTGCACCGTGACCGCTACCTCCACAAAGACACCCGCCTCGCTGATCAGGAACGGCAGTCCGCTAAAGCGGCGCACCTCCCAGACCGCGGCCGGGTCCGCCAGGCGCAGCTGCGCCACGGCAAACGGCCAGCTCAGGTAGCTAAAGCCGCCTTTCTTCTCGATGTGCTCCGAGACATTGATCGCGTTCAGGCGCGCAAAGTAATTGACTTGTTCAGACATGATGAAACTCCTTGGTGGAAACAACAACGCCCGCAGAACCGAAGCTCAACCGGGCGTGGGGATGGACGTGTGAGAACTGCCTGACCGGCGCCACGTCCGTGAACGCCAGCCAGCTACCGACTACAGCAAGCCCCGCTCAGCAAAACTGAGCACCGCAGAGCGGGTGACGATGAAGTGATCGAGCACCCGCACATCCACCAGCGCCAGCGCAGCCTTCAGCGTGTGGGTCAGCATCTCGTCGGCACGCGACGGCTCGGCGGACCCGCTGGGGTGGTTGTGGCACAGCAGCACGCTGGCCGCATGGCGGGACAGGGCCTCAATCACCACCTCGCGCGGGTAGACCGAGGTCTGCGTCAAGGTGCCACGAAACATCTCCAGCGTCTCGATGACACGGTGCTGGGCGTCCAGGAACACGACCGCGAACACCTCGTGCGGCCGCTCTGCCAGCCGCAGGCGCAGGTAGTCGCGCACCGCGTCCGGCGTGGCCAGCGCATCGGCCTCACGCACTTCGCACTCCAGCAGCGCCAGGGCCTGCTGAACCAGTGGGGCGCGGGTGTAACAGGTGAGGGCCGTCATGCTGCCACCGCCGTGCTCTGCGAGGCCGCCAGGGCCTTGCAGGCGAGCAGCTCCGGCAACAGGTAGTCCGCCGCCTTCTGTGCCAGCGACGCAGCCGTGAAGATCAGCCGCTTGTCATGGCGCAGCGCCTGCAGCCAGCTCTCGATGTAGCTGGCATGCTGCAGCTGCCCCGGCAGCCCGCAATAGTTGCTGAGAAAGGCCGAGCCCATCTCCGCCACCAGTTCCTCGAAGGCATAGGCTTCGATGTGCGAGCGGCTGGCCAGCACCCGGTTGCAGCGGCTGGGATGGCCGCTCCAGTGGGTGAGCTCGTGCAAGGCCACGCCGTAGTAGGCCTCGGCACTGGCAAACGCACCGCGCTCCGGCAGCTGGATTACATCCTCGGCCGGTGCATAGAAGGCCCGCGTACCGCCATGGCGGATACGGGCCTGGGAGGCGGTCAGGATCAGCTCCGCCACCTCGCAGGCATTCCAGTCCGGGGCCGCCAGCGACACCGGCTGCAGGGCCTCGGGCAGATCGACGATCTGCGCCGCATTGAACACCGTGAAGCTGCGCAGCAGCGGGATCACCTTGCGGTCGTCGCCCCGTGATGCCGGGGTGGTCACGCGCGCCACTGACCCGTCACCCGAGCCCACCTCGTGCATCTTGAAGAACACGATGGGTGTGCCTTGTTCGCCCTGGCGCACATAGGCCCCCAAGGAGCGGGCCTGCTGGAACGTCATCCAGCGGTTGCTGCCGTAACCGCCGCCCCTGGCCCGCAGATTGAGCAGCAGCACATTGATGCCCCGGTAGGGTCGGCCACTGGCCAGGTTGGCAGGCGCCAGGCGCCAGGTCCCCGGCACCAGACTGCCAGGGGCAGACCCAGGGCGGGGTGCCGGCCTCCAGCGCGGCAATGATGGAATTGGTGACGGACTGGTAGATGTCCTTGAGAGGTGTCATGACGGACTCCTGAAATGCAAAAGCCCCTGCCAGGCGAACCTGGACAGGGGCAACGGTTGATTGAAGTGGGAAAGGGTGAGGTGAAACTGTGACCGGGCCGCGGCTACGCCGCTGGCCTGAACCGGCTCCACAGCTGCCGGCCCGCCCGCGTGCCGACTTGGGCCAGCGCGCTTAAGGCCTCGATGCCACGGTCCAGCTTGCGGTCGCACAGCAGCGCGTTCACCGCCGGGTGCACCAGGTACTGGCTCAGCGCCAGCGCCATGAGCGCGCCCAGCAGCCAGACCAGAAAGCCCAGGAACAGCCCCAGGCTGGCGGCTTCGATCAGCCAGGCACAGGCCGAGGCGAGAGCCACGGCAGCGGCGACATCGCCGCACACGACGGCGACGGAACGAATCATCACGTTTCTACGGGTAGACATGGGGAACTCCGAGAGGGGGTTGAACGGGGGCAACAGGGACAGCCGGAACATCAGGGTGTTCCACAGGCTGGGCTGGCGGCGGCGATAGGGGCGGCGCGGCGCCGCCTTACGGTAGCGGGATGTGGCCATCTCAGACCGCCAGACAGATCAGGCCGTGAAAGTACTGGTCGCCCTTGATATGGCCGAACAGCTTCTTGGCCAGGCTGGTGCCCACGCTGGTCAGGAGCCCCGCGAAGGTGGCGGCCATCACGCCACCGAAGGTGCCGAAGTGGATCGCCAGCACGATCAGCGTGACGCTGACATCGACCAGCATGTCGTAGTGCAGCCAGCGCAGCATCCAGCGCCGCGGCAGCTTGATGAAGATGAAGACAAGGCCCAGGAAGATGGCGAAACCGGTGGTGAACATGAAAGAGCTCCTTCAGACAGGTGGATCGGATGTCATTCAAGATGAATGACACCGACGCTGACCGAGGCAGGCAACGTACTCGTTGGCTGCGCGGGGCTGGGCAAGGGACCCCTATTCGGGAGCGGGAAATGGAAGTCCGAAGTGGGGGGGGGTTTAAATCACCCGGGGGGAGGGGACCGGCGCGGACGGATATGGGGTTTGGAATCGGGGAAGTGAAATTTTTTTGCAGCGAAATTTGCGGCGGAAAATTGCCCGGCGACGGTTCGCGTGTGGCCGGCTGGGGGGACATGCAAAAAGGGTGGATTTTCTAATAGATGTTCTATTAGAAAAATGACACCTTTTGCGCCAACGCTGCTTGAGCCGCGCCGGGGCTGCAGCCGTTGCCGGCGTGGACTACCCCCACGATCTGTGGTCTAGGCTGTGGATAAACGGATGAGCAACTCGAAAATATGACGCCGGCGCTGAGTTTGCGGGGGGTGCTCAAGAAGTGGGCGGTTGCGCTTCAGCATCGGGAGGCAGGCGATCAACGCTTGTTTCATGGGCCGTCAGCAAGGCAGCGTTTGCTTCCGAGCGCCGGCGTCGGCTTACCGGCAACCCAATTCAGAGCCGCTGCTGCTCGGTCAGGCAACGATCGGGCGTGGCCAGCCCGAAGCGATCCACGCCAAGTTTCAATGCGCTTGTCTGGTTCCCCTGGGCTGAGCGGTATTCGCCTTCAGCAGCTGCACCAGATTGCCCGCCGCCGCTGCACCGGCGCGCTTGATGCGTTCACGAGCATCAATAACGCTCGGGGCATCGCGGTAATGTGCGATCCCGCCGAGCGGATTGAGCCGCGTGTCCTTGGCCCAGTTCGCAAGTGCCGGGTAGGCGGCCTGGGCCCGCCCGTTCGCGAGGCTCGCCAGGAATGCGGACAGGTAGTCGGTGTTCGCGTCCCAGTAGGCGATGGGCGGACAGAGGCGGTTCTTCTCCTCGTCGCTCTGCACCGTGGCCTCGACCACGCCCAGCATCGCGAACTGGTAGCAAGCGAATCCCCACATGAACGGCTGGACCGTCACTCGTCCGGGCTCGAAGATCGGCCGCAGAGGATGCCGCGACAGCCCTCTCGCCGCGCAGTGCACGTGTACCGACCCCTCGCTCGTGGGCACGCGGCCCTCGTCCAGGACGATCTCGTCGCGCGCTATCCTGCGCACGTGACCCAGGCGAACGACGTTCTCGATCCGGCGCAGAAGCCCCAACTCGGCCTCGCTGATCACCGCACCGTGAAGCATGGTCGGAGCGACGCCGGGATCGATGCGAAGGAAGAATGCTTCCGTTTCGAGGCGCGCAAAGAGATCCTGGACCGAAGTCGCCTGCGCCATCGCCTCGAGCTGGATCGCGATGCTGCGATATAAGTCTGGAAGCAGCGCGTGCGGCTGGTGAAATCGGCGGTTCAGCCACCATGCCTCTCGCGGCTTGATCCAGCGGATCGACGAAGCGGGTACGTCCTGTTCCAGCAGCCATACGCAGGTGTCCAGGGCCGTCTTGCCCGCGCCGATGACCACGAAGCGCTCGGGGCGCTCCCTGATACGCGCGATCTCGCCTGCGGGTATGCAGCGAACGCCATCGGCTACTTCGAAGGGGGGTGCACTCGTCGCTGGAATGCTGCCTTCGAGATACGTGGTGTCGACGAGCTTGCGCCGGACGCGCACTTTCCACGACTCTTGCGTGAGCCGGGACACAAAGCGGTTTTCCCCCAGGTATTCGCTGCCGGGAAAGTAGCGGACACGCCCGCAGGGCAGAAAGCGGCGATGCATGACTTGCGCGAAGTAGGCCCGGATCTCGTCTGCCCCGGCGAGTTCGTAGTAACCGGCATTCGTTCCGGCCACATCGAGCGCGTCCTGCCCAAGCGGCACCGAACTGACTCCGTAGAAGGCGGACGGCTGATGGAGCCGGACGTAGGGATAGGCGTCGATCCAGTGTCCGCCGGGGGCATAGCGGCGATCAACCATCGTGACCGTCGCGTCGGAATGCGTGAGCAGCGCGTCGGTAAACGCCATCCCGGCAGCCCCGGCACCGACCACGAGATAGTCCGTTTCGAGTTCTTCATCCACCATTTCGCACTCCTGCTCTCAGCGTGGCGCAAGGCGCCTGTCGAGAAGTAGAGAGCCAGACGCTGCGCCCCGGCAACCGAGCCCGTGCCCTGACACCGGACGCGCTGTGACTGATACGCTACCGACGCACCGCCAACTCTCTGCCAGTTGGCAAAGGCCTTTTTGAGTATAGAGTCTGCGACTCGTTTGGCAACTTGTGACCCCCTCTTTTGCGCCCGCCAAGAACCCTGGGGGTTAGTGCTCTCGCGGGAGCGGCCACGACCTGGCTAACTTCGCCACCTGTGCCTGGGGTCGTCAACGTGGCCGCCGTAGCTACTCCTGGACTCCTGCAGGAAGGTCCGTACGAACTCCACGATCACAACGCAGCTTGGGGAAGAGACGCTGCGACGGTCTGCGGAACAGTGAGAAACGGCCATTCGAACGGCCGCGTCAGGCCTGCGGCCGATGGCCGAGGCTGGCCGAGTGCGGGTGCGGCAATCATTGAAATCGGTGCCGCATTGCCGACACCCAACCCGGCGATGTCAACGTCAAGTATGGAGCGACCAATTCGGAACGCTCTACAGCCGCCTTCAGTCTAAAGCTGGCCGATCGCCGATGTCAGCTTTCTGGTTGCCTAATCTCCCTCCGGTCAGCCCATCGGGCCTGTTTTGCAGGCCTTTCGACCCGCCTGCCGCCCTATTGGACCCACCTGTGCCAGGGCGGTGAATGCCCGCGTCGCGTTCTTGGCCAGCCCTATCGCACATTACTCGCCCCCAGTCTGGCTTGAAGACGCACGGCTTGGTCGATTCATAATCAGGACTTATGCATATTAGGCAACTTCAGTACCTGCAGGCGATTGTTGCCTTCGGCAGTTTTGCCGCGGCGGCGCGGCACGCCGGGGTGAGCCAGCCCACGATTACGCTGGCCATGCAGGCCTTGGAGCGCGAGTGGGGTGTTGCCTTGTTCCAAAAGGTTGGGCGACAGAAACTGCCGACCCACGCCGCACTGCTGGCCGCACAACGTGCCGCCGACCTTCAGGGCCGGCTCGAAGGCCTCGCGCGGATGCCGCTCAACCCGCTGGATGATGCCGTCGCCCGCGGGATCTCCACATTGCACGCGGGCATGGCGCATGCGGCGGCGTTGCTCTACGGGCCGACGATCGAGCGCGTGTGGCGCACGCATGAACCCGACGGGCTGCTGCAGATTTTCGGTGCCAGCGTCCCCGAACTGTTGACCGCCCTGCATGGCAAGGAACTCGACCTCGTGATCGCCCCGCGGCCACGGCGCTATCAATCGGCCGGCCTCAAGAGCCACCCTCTACACACCAGCACGCCCACGATCTACGCCCGCTTCGACCACCCGCTGGCTGGCGCCACCTCCCTCACCGAGATTGCGCACGCGAGCTGGGCTGTGGCCGGCCGGGCCGGGACCCCGGGCCGCGTGATCGAAGAGGCGCACCGCGTTCGCGGCCTGGCGGACCCTCGGATCCTGGTGCAATGCGACGACTATCCCGTATTGCTGAACCTCGTGGCACACAGCGACTTGTTGTGCGTCGTACCGCATCCCGTGCTGAGGCCACCCAAGGGATGCACGGCAGTGCGCGCCCTGCACATCCGCGAGGGCCTGCCGCAATACGATGTGTGCGTGTTCTGGCCTTCGGGCAAGCAGTCGCGCAGCGCCGCGACGGTCGACGCGGTGATTCGCGCGCTCAAAGCGCTGGTCGGTTCAAGCGATCGGCAGTGAGTCGGCGCCCGACTCTGCGGGGCCGGACCTAAGCAATGCGCGATGGCCTGGGGCTGGTATCGCTGTGCTCGATCAGCAACTGCGTCAAGCGCTGCAGGAGTCGCAGCTTCAGTGCTTCGGCCCGCGGCGAGTCCCAGAGGTTCTCGAGTTCATGCGGGTCGGCTTTCAGGTCGTAGAGTTCCCCCCAGGAACCCTCGGCAAAGACGCTCAGACGGTGCGTGTCGCTCACCAGCGTGCGAACCCTGACCGGCTTGTCGAAACCGAGGTAGGCGCGCTGCTGGTTTTCTTCGACCAGAACCGCGTCGCGCCCCGTGGGGAGCGTCTGGCCAGCAGGCGTGAACAGCGGCCGGCCTTGCATGCCGTTAAGCGGCGCCACGCCGGCCCGGTTGAGGATGGCTGCAGGCAGGTCGATCGACGACGCGAGGTCGCTTCGCACCAGCCCCGCGTCACCTGCGCGATCCGGCTCGCGCCAGATCAGCGGCACACGGATCAGGCTCTGGTAGTGCAATGGGCCCTTCAGAACGATGCCGTGATCGCCCATGAGGTCGCCATGGTCAGACGTGAACACGACCACCGTATTCGCGTCCGCACCGCTGGCGCGAAGGGCGTCCATCACGATGCCGATGCGGTCGTCGATGTTGGTGATCATCCCGTACGTGAGGGCGATCATCTCCTGGACCTCGCGCTTCGACGCCGCGAACAAGCCGGGGCCGTCGACCTTTGCCGTTCCGGCGCGCCGAGCGTCCATCAACCAGCGCACATGCGGGGGAACTTCCGCGCCGCTGCCCATGCTGGCAGGCACCGGCATGGCAGCCGGATCGTACATGTCCCAATACCGGCCCGGCGGCGTCCACGGATGGTGCGGGTCGGGGAACGAGCACATCACCGCAAACGGCTGCTCGGGGCTGCGCTCGACGTGGCCGCGAATCCATTGCGCGGTCTGCTCGGCGATGAAGTGCGTGGGGTAGCTGAACTCGTCCAGATTGGTGCGCCACGCCTGCGGCGCGACGTAGGCCGGATCGCGCGTGCCGTGCTCGCGGCCGATGCGGGTCGCAAGCTCCGGATGTTTGGCCTGCAGCCAGCGCAACCAGTCGCCGAAGCACTCGTCCCCATGGTGGTTGCACAGGATCACGTCCTGGAAGCCGTAGTACGGCAGCGTCATGCGATGGGCCGGGTTTTCCCAGCTCGAGCGGAGTTCCTGCTCGTATGCGGCGGCGACACCGGTTGCCCTTCGGGCTTCGGCATGGCGCTGCGACGCCTGCGTGCCGGGCGGCCGCTCGACCGGCGCTAGCACAGGCGGCTTGTCCTCCATGTTCTGCAGGTGGCTCTTGCCGATCAGCGCGGTGCGGTAGCCGAACTCGGTCAGCAGGTCGGCGAACGTGATGGACTCCAGCGGCAAGGGCACGCCGTTGCTGCGCGCCCCGTGCACCGAGGGCATGCGCGCGGTCATTATCGAGCCACGGTTCGGCATGCACACCGGATTGGCCACGTAGGCCCGCTCGAAGCGGGTGCCGGCGCGCGCCAGTGCGTCGATGTTCGGGGTCTGCACGATCGAGTTGCCGTAGCAGCCCAGGTGGTCGGCGCGGTGCTGGTCGGTGATAAAGATGAGGAAGTTGGGTTTCATAGTGGCACTCGTTGCATCAGAGGTGATTTTCATTGCACAGGGGTATTGTTCAGCCCATCGACGAGGTCGGCAATAGTCCGAACCTAAACACATAAATATGACTTATGTTTTTACATTCGCGCGGCTTGTCGGGCCAAACCTGATCGACAACAATGAATGGGTCGAGGGCCAGGAATGTCCTCACACAAGCCGAACGCACGCTGCACCTCGTAGATCGTGAGAGGCGGCGCGAAGCAGACCCCATAAACAGGAGACATATCCATGACCCATGCAGCAGTTGCGCAAAGCGAAGAGCTATCGCACCCCGAGACCGAAGCCGCCTTTCGCAAGGTCACGCTTCGACTCATCCCGTTTTTATTCCTGTGCTATGTGCTCAACTACATCGACCGCCTGAACGTGGGTTTTGCCCAATTGCAGATGCGCAGCGATCTGGGCTTCAGCGACACGGTCTACGGCATCGGCGTCGGTCTCTTTTTCATCGGCTATCTGCTGCTTGAGGTACCAAGCAATCTGCTGCTGGAGAAGATCGGCGCGCGCAAGACGCTGCTGCGCATCATGGTGTTGTGGGGCCTGGCATCGACAGCCACGATGTTCGTCTCGACGCCGCTGCAGTTTTACATCGTTCGCTTCCTCGTCGGCGCCGCCGAGGCCGGCTTTCTGCCCGGCATCCTGCTGTACCTCACCTACTGGTACCCGGCTGGACATCGGGGCCGGATCACGGCGATGTTCATCGCGGCGCTGCCGTTCGCCGGGATCATCGGAAGCCCGGTGTCGGGATGGATCATGAACAACATGGCCGGCGTCAAGGGGCTGCACGCGTGGCAGTGGCTGTTCCTGCTCGAAGGCATCCCCTCGGTGGTCGTTGGCGTGATTGCCTATTTATATCTGCAGGACGGCCCCGACAAGGCGCACTGGCTGAGCGCGCGTGAGAAGGACATCATCAAGCGCAATGTCGAGGCTGACCGGCGGCTGCGCGAGAACAAGAATCAGGGCAACTTCCTCAGCGCACTCAGGGATCCAAAACTCTACGTGATGGCGCTGCTCGGCTTCGCGACCTACTGGTCGGCCAACGCGATCGCGTTCTGGGCCCCGACGATCATCCGGGCGACCGGAGTAACCAACATCACCCATGTCGGATGGCTGACCGCACTGCCTTCGCTGGCCGGACTGATCAGCATGCTCCTGGTCGGCCGGCATTCGGACCGCACGCTCGAGCGCCGCTGGCATGTCGCCGGTGCGGCACTAGTATCGGCCACGGCGCTGGCGCTTCTTCCGCTGTTTTTCGACAGCACTGCGGGGGCGGTCGCCTTGCTGACCTTATGCGGTATCGGGCACTTTGCGTTCGTCGCGGTGTTCTGGACCATCCCGCCGAGCTACCTCGCGGGGTCGGCGGCGGCCGGCGGCATCGCGGCGATCGGTGCGATGTCGGCACTGGGCGGGGCGATCGTCCCGGCCTTGCTGGGCTGGATCAAGACGACGACCGGGAGCCTGGGGCTGGGCATGTACGCGATCGCCGCCGTGCTCGTTATAGCCGTGACGGTGATGCTGGTGGCGATACCGGCATCGGCGCTCAAGGGACAGCGCGAGTCTTGACATGACGAACGAGATTATCGAACGTCTGGTCACCGTTGTGAGAAAGCCCATGTGGAATCCACGATGGCGGCGCGAAGGTCAAGAGCCGGACTACCGGTTCTCGCTGGCAAACGAGCGGGCCTTTCTTGCCTGGATAAGAACCGCACTCGCTCTGCTGGCTTGCGCAGCCGCAATCTCGGTACTCGCCCTGAAAAGGTAGCGAGCCGCCAATGGAATCCAGGTTTCATCATCGTATACGTGACCTGTGATGCTTGACCCCGTCTGACATCTATTTATTTATTTTTTGAGGTACCCCAATGAAAATCCAGAAAATCCATCACGTCGCTTATCGCTGCAAGGACGCCAAGGAAACGGTCGAGTGGTACGGCAAGTACCTCGACATGAAATTCATTCTGGCGATTGCCGAGAACGAGGTGCCTTCCACAAAAGCGCCCGAT
>JARLJI010000138.1 GCA_031291295.1 Rhodoferax sp.
CCACAGCGAGGGGTACTCCCCTCGGTGCTCCTGCACCAGCCGCACGGCCCGTTCCCGGACCTCGGGTGAAAACTTGTTTGACTTGTTCATGGCTCCATCTTCTCAAAGGTTGGAGCCTCCTCAAAATCCGGGGCGATTCATACTGCGTCAATGGGCTCTAAACCAATGTATAGAGCGCAACCGGCCCCATAACACGGCCATTGCTCGATAACCTGTGCATCAAAATCTGCGCTATGTGGTTGTCATGGAATAAGGTTTGGCACATCTATACATGGTCGCAGGTAAATAAATATCCGTCAAACCCTCCGCGCTTGCCTTGGCGTTCCACGCTTGACCACAAGCCTCCACAGGTTCCCCGGCTCCCACCCCCTGAGTGAGCGAAGCTCCGGGGGGGTCGCCGGGCCTTCGGCCTGTGGATTTTGTGGACAAGCCACCACGCCTACGGTGGCGCGGCAGCCAATCGTCAAGCAATGGAAAACCCTAACTCCCAGTTCTCAGCATCGCACATGACGGGGAGCCATCTACAAACCGTTATGGGTGCTGAAAAGCCTGCTATCTTTCCGATAGTGGGCTTTTTTATTTCTTGAGCTCATGTAGCCACCGGTACAGGGTTTTGTGCTGTGTAGCCAAGATGTAGTCGCAGCGTAGCCCTGCGGAAATCCGCTCTCGATCCAGAAGACTTCGATGCTCGAGCCGCTGGGCATCGATCATGGCGACGACGGGCTCGCCGTTCTTGGCGATGATCTTTTCCGCACCGTTTTCGACTTCCAGCACCAAGTCGGATAGATGCGTGCGCGCTCCGGAAAACGCCACAATATCGCTGCAAGCCGTCCGCTTTGTCTGGAGAAAGAGCTTGAACAAAGTCGACAAGCCGAGTCAGGGTCCCGATCGAACAGAGGCGTTGGCTCAGTACCGCCGACGCGCCGCCCTATACGAGCTGGAAATGGCACTGTTCGAGCCGATCCGGCGCAGGGCGATCTCGCGCCTTGCGCTGCGGCGCGGTGACGTCGTGCTGGATGTGGGATGCGGCACTGGCCTCAGCCTGGACTTGCTGCGACAGGGGATCGGCGCCGCAGGCCGGATCATCGGCCTTGACCAGAGCCCCGAGATGATCGAGCAGGCCCGTGAACGGGTCGCGCAGAATCATTGGAGAAATGTGACTTTGCTGTGCTCGCCGGTCGAGACGGCCGATATACCCTGGATGGCCGACGCAGCGCTGTTCCACTTCACGCACGACGTCCTGCGCCGGCCCGAAGCGGTCGCCAACGTGGTCCATCATTTGAAGCCGGGAGCGCGTGTGGTCGCCAGCGGGCTCAAGTGGAGTTGGGCTATCCCCGCGAACCTGTTTGTATGGTCTGCCGCGTTGCACTCCGTAACGACGCTGGAGGGTCTCGACAGACCCTGGAGCTGGCTGGCCGAACGGATCGGACCTCTGGACGTGGAAACACTGTTGCTGGATACCGTCTACGTCGCCAGCGGAAGACTCGCAGACCGCGTTTGATCGATCGCCTTCGTAGCCCCAAGGCAGGCACACCAAGATGTCGAAACCGTGAGCATTTCGTGAGTTAGATCACATGAAGTGCTGTTTCGTGCGTTGCCAGCGCTGGCAACTGCGATATAGTCGCCATTCGTGCCGCACGTTTGGTTGCATCTTTATTGGGAGATACGCTTTGAAAAGCTTTTTAACCGCTACCACGACTGTGCTTCGTTGGGCGTTGCTAGGCTTGCTCATCGGCATGCTATCTGCATGTGCTGGTTTCTCTGGCAATTTTCCATCCGCGCCGGCTGATGCGGCCACCCCGGATTACAACTACATTGTGGGTCCTGGTGACACGCTCAACATTATTGTTTGGCGCAATCCCGAGCTGTCCCTCTCGGTTCCGGTACGACCAGATGGAAAAATCTCGACGCCATTGGTAGATGAACTCGTTGCACAAGGCAAAACTTCGCAGGAAATTGCCCGTGACATTGAGAAGGCGCTGGGCAAGGTGGTACGAGACCCCGTCGTCACGGTGATTATTACCAGTTTTGTGGGCCCCTATAGTCAACAGATACGGGTGATTGGCGAGGCGGCAAAGCCCCAGACGCTGCCTTACAAGCAAAAAATGACCGTACTGGACGTCATGATCGCGGTGGGTGGTCTGACCGACTTCGCTGCCGGCAATAGCGCTTCCATCACCCGCACCTCTGAGAACAACAAACGGTATTCAGTACGGCTCAAGGATCTCATCAAGCGCGGTGACATATCCGCCAATGTTGAAATGAAGCCCGGCGACATTCTGATTATTCCGCAAGGCTGGTTTTAAGCCCCGTGTTTTCTGTTTGCTGCTTCGCTTGCCGAAGGTATTGCAGCGCCGCGCCCTGACTGCAAGGACCTGATCCAATGGATGAGTTGATTCGCCAAATATTTACCGCAGCCAAAGGCATGTGGAAGTACCGCTGGCTGGGTCTGGTGGTTGCGTGGGTGGTCACCGCGATCGGCACTTTCGTGGTGCTGTCGGTACCTGACAAATACGAGGCGTCAGCTCGTATTTTTGTAGATACCCAGTCCATTTTGAAGCCTTTGATGTCGGGTCTGGCGGTGCAGCCCAACGTCGAACAGCAGGTGATGATGCTGAGTCGTACGCTGATCAGCCGTCCCAATGTTGAAAAACTGGTGCGCATGGCCGACCTGGACTTGAAAGCCCAGTCCAAGGCTTCACAGGACGCGTTAATCGATGGTTTGATGAAAAACCTTCAAATCAACAATGTCGGCCAGGACAACCTTTATGTGTTGTCGTATCGTGATACCAGTCCCGAAAAGGCAAAAAAGGTGGTCCAGTCACTGGTATCCATTTTTGTGGAATCGCGCTTGGGTGACACGCGCAAGGACTCCACTACCGCCAAGCAGTTCATTGATGAGCAAATTAAGACCTATCTGGCCAAGCTCGAAGACGCTGAATCACGCTTGAAGGAATTCAAACTCCGAAATATCGAGCTGCAAAGTGCCGACGGTACCGACATGGCTGGCCAGCTCAGTGCCGTGAGCGCTCAATTGGGCCAGGCCCGGCTCGACTTGCGTGAGGCCGAAAACGCCCGTGACGCGGCCAAGCAACAACTGAAGGCAGAACAAGTACAGAACGCCGATATCACGTCACGCAGCCTGTTGCAGGAGTCGGCCATGTCAATTGCCACCCCCGAGTTGGACAAGAGGATCGAGGCGCAAAAACACAGTCTTGATGATTTGTTGCAGCGCTTTACCGAGCAGCACCCCGACGTGATCGCAGCCAGGCGCCTCATTGCTCAACTGGAGGCTGAAAAGAAAAAGAAAGTGGATGAATTGCGGAATGCCGCGATGGCGAACCCGGCACCAGTATCAAGCAACAGCCTGGCTTACCAGGAGCTCAATCGTCTGCTGGCCACGTCGGAGGTGCAGGTTGCGGCCCTGCGGGCGAGGGTTGCAGAGTATGAGGCACGGTTCAATCGGGCGCGCAACCTGATGAAAACAGCGCCAGAAATTGAGGCTGAGTATGCCCAGTTGAACCGTGATTACGATATCAATAAAAAGCACTACAACGATCTTGTGGCTCGACGGGAGTCGGCCACGTTATCGGGCGATTTGGACAATGCCTCAGGTGTTGCAGATTTTCGTTTGATTGATCCGCCACGTGCCTCTCCCAAGCCGGTGGCGCCCAACCGTTTGCTGCTGCTGCCGCTGGCACTGCTGGCTGCATTGGGTGCGGGGCTTGCAGTCGCCTTTGCCGCCAGCCAATTGCGAGCCGTCTTCTACGATGGGCGCTCCCTGAGGGAGGCGGTAGGCCTGCCGCTGGTGGGTGTTGTTTCGATGGTTATGGACGACTCGGCTGCGCAGCATGAAAAAACTGATTTAAAGAGGTTTTTGGGTGCTTCAGGCGGGTTGGTTGCAATTTTTATCACCGGAATGATCGCGTTTTCCATAATTTCCGGGCGGGCAGGATGAATCAACTATGAGTAGCTTGATCGAACAGGCAGCGGAACGTCTGGAGCAGCTTCGCCAGGCGGGCGCTGAAATACCTGCAACGCCACAAGTGGCTCAGGCGGTTGCCGCTGCCCAGAGACCTCTGAGCGAGGCTCAGCCCGCCCCTCTGTCCCGACGTGTTGACATTGATCTGGAGGCACTCGCCGCAGCGGGCATCGTCAGTCCCCATGCGCCGCGATCCCAAATTGCAGACCAATTCCGGGTGATCAAACGCCCGCTGATCAATAACGCCATGGGTAAGGGCGCATCGGTCATTGCCTACGGCAACCTGATCATGGTGACTAGCGCGTTAGCTGGCGAAGGCAAGACTTTTACGGCCATCAACCTGGCGATGAGCATGGCCACCGAACTGGATTACACGGTCATGCTGGTGGATGCTGATGTGGCCCGGCCCTCCGTAATGAAAGTGCTGGGGCTGTCCGAAGGTCCCGGCTTGCTCGACCTGGTGCTGGGTGAGACCAGCGACATGTCGAGCATGCTGCTGAAAACAAACATCGACAAGTTGACCCTCCTGCCCGCTGGAACACCGCACGCCCGCGCCACCGAACTGCTGGCCAGTGATGCAATGATCCGGTTGCTGGATGAAATGGCAAATCGCTACCCTGACCGCATCATCGTGTTTGATTCACCGCCGCTCCTTCTCACAACTGAGGCGCGGGTGCTTGCCACTCATATGGGCCAGGTGGTGGTGGTGGTACAGGCTGGAAGGACCTTGCAGTCAGAGGTTCGGCATGCGCTGGCCACCATCGAGGCATGCCCCGTTAAATTAATGTTGCTCAATCAGGCAAGAACTGTAGCCAAAGAAGGGTATGAATATGGGCATGGATACGGGTACGGTCGAGGCATGAGCGGCAGCAAGCCTGACTACCCTCGACATCAACTCAAGCCATGAAGAGCAGCCTGCGTTCCCTGCAGACGCTGCGAATGACGGCCAAATCAGTGCCGGTGGCAGTTGGTTTGATGATGGCGTCGGCTGCGGCTTCTGCTCAGGACGCTGGCTCGGACTCGGGCCCGATTCGAACGCTGTCCATTGTGCCGCGTGTCTCTGTCACCGAAACCCTGACGAATAACGTGGGCCTGACCAGCGTCAATCCGCAGTCAGATCTGGTGACCGAGATCAGCCCTGGAATCCGCGTCAACAGTCAAGGCCGCCGGCTCCAGGGCTTTTTGGACTATTCTCTGGACAAGATTGCCTATGTTCAGAACTCATCGTCCGACCAGTACCAACGCGCGCTCAATACGGCTGGTACACTGGAGGCGATTGATAACTGGGGCTATATCGATTTCAGCGGCTCCATTTCGCGGCAGGCCATCTCGGCCTTTGGCACCCCGTCAGTCAGCAACACTTCCATCAATGCCAATCAAACCGAGGTTTCCAGCTACCTGATATCACCCTATGTACGTGGCCGGCTGGGCGATCTGGCCGGTTATGAGGCTCGTTACAGTCGAGCGATCTCAAGCAGTGCGGCGGGTGGATTTGGAAATGTGAACTCGACCAACGGTGTCGAAAAAATCAGCGGCGACAGCGCCATTCGCGGCCTGGGCTGGTCGGCGGATGCCAGTCAGCAAAAAATTGATTACAGCGCCAGCCTTCCCAGCGAAGCTGATCGTTTTACGGTTGGCCCCTCCTACGCGATCACACCTCAATTGCGTGTATCTGCCAACGTCGGGCGAGAACGCAATAACTACACCACCGTCGACTTACAAAGCTACAGCAACAGTGGTTTCGCGGCGAACTGGAATCCGTCCGCGTTGACCACACTGTCGGCATCCCTGGAACATCGCTCATTCGGGAACTCGCACAACCTGAGTTTTGAGCACCGGACGGGACGCACCGCGTGGAAATTCTCCGATTCGAAGGACATTCTACAAACGCCCAATCAGCTTGGAGTTGTAAGCCTTGGATCCATTTATGACCTCCTGTATGGTCAGTTTGCATCCATCGAGCCCAACCCGGCAGCGCGCGCACAGTTGGTCAATGCATTTTTGCAAGCCAATGGGCTAAGTCCGAATGCCACTGCGGTTAGTAGCGTTTTGACGTCGGCTGTTTCCCTGCAACGAAGCCAAAACCTGTCATTTGCGCTGCTGGGTGTGCGAGACACCATCACGTTTATGGCCACGCGAATCGAAAATAGTCCGCTCGACGCATCATCGACGGCCTCCAACAATCTCACTAATTCCCTCTTCTTTAATCAGCGAGGCTTCAGCGTCAATTACACCCATCGTTTAACGCCTGACTATTCGCTGGGTGCTCTTGCATCGCAGCAAGACACCTCCGGACTGTCAAGCGTTCAAGGCACAAAATTGCGATTGCTTAACCTCAATGTCACTGGCAGGGTGGGCAAGCAAACCACCGCTTCCGTCGGAGTTCGCCGCGTCGTTTCCAGCGGCGCTGCGCCCTACACTGAAACCGCTGCCTTCGGCACTTTGATTGTGCAATTCTGACCCATGTATGAAGCTTTTTACGGGTTAAGCAGCAAGCCTTTTCAGCTCAACCCTGATCCAAGTTTTTATTTTGGCAGCAAACAGCACCGGCGAGCCAAGGCCTACCTTGAGTACGGCGTGCAGCGAAATGAAGGTTTCATTGTCATCACGGGTGAGGTTGGAGCCGGAAAAACCACCATTGTGCGGGGCCTCTTCGCCAGCCTGGACCCCCAAAAGGTCGTAGCCGCCAATCTTGTGACCACGCAGCTGGATGCCGAAGACACCCTGCGCATGGTGGCGGCGGCGTTTGGTGTGCGGGTCAAGGACGCTTCGAAGGCCGAAGTGCTAATGGCCCTAGAGGCTTATCTGCTCCACCAGACAAGCCAGAGCAAACGTTGCCTGCTAGTCGTTGACGAAGCGCAAAACCTCACCGCCCGGGCCGTAGAAGAGTTGCGCATGCTGTCGAACTTCCAGTTTGGCCAACAGGCGCTGCTGCAGACGTTTCTGGTGGGGCAGCCCGAATTTCGTACCATTTTGCAAAGCCCCAGCATGCAACAGCTCAGGCAGCGCATTACAGCGACCTGTCACATCGGGCCGCTGGTTTTGGACGAGACGCAAGGTTATATTGAACATCGGTTGAAATGCGCGGGTGCAACGGGGCGCCCCACCTTCGACTCGGCCGCATATGAGGCAATTTTCAAAGCCTCCGGGGGGATCCCCCGACGTATCAATCTGATTTGTGATCGCTTGTTGTTATTTGGCTTTCTGGGTAACAAGACCAACTTTGAACTTCAAGATGTCAATAACGTCGCGAGTGAAATTCACGATGAATCGACGGCGTCCTCCAATAAGGCACCGGAGGAGAGATCGGCCCGAGGCAATCCAGGGATTCAAAGTCTGACAACGACCGGAGCGATTGATGTCGATCTCGCCAAATTGCAACTCACCCCCGGCTTGGCGGGTGCTATCTCCAGTCAAATTGACGCCTTGGGTGTTGAACAGTACGACGCCCGCTTGCGGCGCCTCGAGCTAAGCATGGTTCGCCTGGAGCGAATCAATCTCGAAACTCTCTCCATGCTGCAACAGCTTGTCGCAGCGGTCAGCAAGCCCAGCCAGGAGGGGCATTCATGAGCAATCAGGTGACTGTGGACGCGCCAGGTGCCGATTTGGGTCCTGTCATTTGCGTAGTGGGCGCACGACCCAATTTCATGAAAATGGCGCCCATTCTCAGGGCGATGGCTGCACATGTTCCGCCTATCCCCGTGCTGCTGGTACACACTGGTCAGCATTACGACAAAGACATGAGCGACCGCCTGTTTGAAGATTTGCGTCTGCCGCAGCCAGATATTAATCTCGAAGTAGGATCCGGCACGCACGCCGTCCAGACAGCAGAAGTCATGCGCCGGTTCGAACCTGTCATGGATATGCACAAACCCTCCTGCGTAGCGGTGGTCGGTGATGTGAACTCGACGTTGGCCTGTGCCTTGGTTGCAGCCAAAAAAAATGTGCCGGTAGTGCACATTGAAGCCGGCTTGCGCAGCTACGACCGAACCATGCCGGAAGAAGTCAACCGCATACTCACCGACCAGATTTCTGCCCGGCTCTATACCACCGAGCGCACCGCTGAAGGTAACCTGGCGCGAGAGGGCATACCGTCAGAGCGGGTTTGCTTTGCGGGGAACGTCATGATTGATTCGGTGGTTTTTGGTCGCGCAAACGCCCGCAGTGCGACAGAGACCCTGCGAGCCTGCCACATCGATCCGTTGGTTTTAAATCATCCGGGCGGCTACGGCGTGGTCACCCTGCATCGCCCCTCCAATGTGGACAATCCCGGAACGCTGCGCGCCTTGCTGGGTGTGTTGGGTGAGGTTGCGGCCAGCTTGCCGTTGGTGCTTGCCCTGCATCCCCGCACCCGCAGCAACATTGATCGTTTTGAACTGGCGGGCCTGATTGATCCAGCGTGCATGGTGCTGCTGCCACCGCAGGGGTACCTTGAGATGCTGGGGTTGATGGCCGGTGCCACCGTGGTACTCACCGACTCGGGCGGCCTGCAGGAAGAAACCACGGCGCTTGGTGTCCCCTGCCTGACCCTGCGAGAAAACACTGAGCGCCCCATCACCATAGAGCAGGGTACCAACCTTCTCGTCGGCCGCGACCGCGCTGCCATTCTTGATTCAGTGCAGGAGATTTTGGCCGGGCGGGGCAAGCGTGGCCGCCTGCCTGAATTCTGGGATGGCCATGCCGCTGAACGTATCGCCGCAGATCTATACCGATGGCTGATGCACTGGCAAGCCGAGATCGCCTTGAATTCACTTATCACATAGAAAAGCGATATGCTGGCCGCGCCCATTACCAACGCGTTGACGATCGATGTCGAAGACTATTTTCAAGTCTCGGCATTTGCGCCGCATATAGCACGTTCCGAGTGGAGCACGCGTGAATGCCGCGTAGAGCGCAACGTCAACATCATTCTTGAAATGCTCGCCAGTCGCGGTACCAAGGCCACTTTTTTTACACTGGGCTGGATTGCCGAGCGTTACCCCCAATTGGTACGCCAGATCGTCAAAGAGGGGCACGAATTGGCCAGTCATGGCTATGGCCACGAACGCGTCACCGATCAAACTGAAGCGGCCTTTTTTGCCGATATCCATCTGGCCAAGATTGTCCTGGAAGATTTGGCGGACAGCGAAATCACCGGCTATCGCGCACCCAGTTTTTCAATCGGTACTGATAACCTCTGGGCTTTTGACTGCCTGGTACGAGCGGGTTACCGCTATAGCTCCAGCATCTACCCCATTCGGCACGACCATTACGGAATGCCGGACTCGCCGCGCTTTGCCCATGAGGTGCGGCCAGGTCTAACGGAAATTCCAATCACTACCATGCGGGTGTTGAATCGCAACCTGCCGTCCAGCGGAGGGGGTTACTTCAGATTGTTGCCTTACGCCATGTCACGCTGGATGCTCGGCCGGGTCAATGGCCATGACCGCGAGGCGGGCATCTTCTATTTCCATCCGTGGGAGATTGACACTGGGCAGCCTCGCATATCTGGGATCAGCAGCAAGACGCGTTTTCGGCATTACGTCAACATTGGCCGCATGCAAGGTCGTTTGAATCGACTGCTGGATGACTTCAAGTGGGGCCGAATGGACCATATCTTTCTGGACAAGCTTACCAAACATGGCCCTGTTGCCTGAGCCTCCCTTGCTGACCGTCAAGCGCCTGGAACCTCAAGATCCTGCCACGGCAGCGCAATGGGATGCCTTTGTGACTGCGTGTCCCGAGGCCACTTTTTTTCATCGCGCTGGCTGGCAGAATATCGTGCGTGACATTTTTGACCATGACACCTTTTTTTTGTATGCCGAGGCCGATGGCCAAATACAGGGTGTTTTGCCACTCGGCCATGTCAATAGCTGGCTGTTTGGCAACTCATTGACCAGTCTGCCATTTGCTGTGTATGGCGGCGTCGCAGCGCATAGCCCACAGGCGGCAGCGGCCCTGGAGCTTGAGGCTCAGAAAATTGCCAAACATCTCGGCGTGGCGCACCTTGAACTGCGCAATGTCAACCCGCGCCATACCGACTGGCCCACGCAAGACTTGTATGTCACCTTCCGCAAGGAAATTTTGGCTTCTGAAGAGGCCAACCTGTTGGCCATCCCGCGCAAGCAGCGGGCCATGGTGCGAAAAGGGATCAAGAACGGTCTGGTCAGCGAAATTGACAATGGCGCAGACCGATTTTTTGCGCTCTATGCCGATAACGTGCTGAGGCATGGCACACCCGCCATGTCTAAACGCTACTTCAAGGCCTTATTGGGGGAGTTTGGCGCCGATTGCGAAGTGCTGACCGTTGTCGCGCCAGATGGCAGGCCATTGAGCAGCGTATTGAGCTTCTACTTCCGTGACGAAGTATTGCCCTATTACGCGGGCGATGATGAATCTGCCCGCGATCTGGCCGCCAACGATTTCAAGTATTGGGAGTTGATGCGTCGCTCCTGCGAGCGCGGGCTCAAAGTATTCGACTATGGCCGCAGCAAGCGAGGCACAGGTTCTTATGCATTCAAGAAGAACTGGGGCTTTGAGCCCCGTCCGCTGCATTATGAGTACTGCCTTTATAAGCGCGACGCCATCCCGCAAAACAACCCATCCAATGCCAAATACAGGTTGCTGATCACCGTGTGGCGGCGTATGCCGATCGGCCTGGCCAACTGGTTGGGCCCCTTTGTCGTCAGGAATCTCGGCTGACCACCACCATGAGTAATCTGCTTTACCTGGTGCACCGGCTGCCCTACCCTCCCAACAAGGGCGACAAGGTTCGCTCTTACCATCTGCTCAAGCACCTGAGCCAAACGCACCGTGTTTTTCTGGGTACGTTTGTGGATGACCCCGCCGACGAAGCCTATATGGACACAGTGCGTGCGATCTGTCCCGATCTGCATGCGGTGCGGCTCAATCCCCGCATAGCCAGGCTGCGCAGCTTGACCGGTTTGTTAACGCATCAGGCGCTCGGCCTGCGTTACTACCGAAATGCTGACCTGCAAGCGTGGGTCAACCAGACGTTGGAAACCAACAAGATGGATGCCACTATCATTTTTTCTTCGGTGATGGCGCAATATGTGTCGCGCGCGTCTGGCGGCATCCTGCCGCCCATGCTGGTCGATTTTGTGGATGTGGATTCTGCCAAATGGACGCAATATGCGTCCAGCCACAACTGGCCGCTGTCCTGGTTGTACCGACGTGAGGGCGAACGCTTGCTGGCCTATGAGCGCGCGATAGCGGCCCGAGCCCAACGCTCTTTTTTTGTCACTGAAAACGAAACCGCCCTGTTTCGTGACATGGCCCCAGAAAGCGCCAACCGGGTTGGCGTGATCAGCAACGGTGTTGATGCTGACTATTTTTCACCCGATCCGGCCTGTCCCTCCCCTTTTACCGACAATGGGGTCCACCCGGATCAAATGCCGCTGGTGTTCACCGGCGCCATGGACTACTGGCCCAACATCGACGCCGTGACCTGGTTTGTGCAACACATCCTTCCCACCCTGCGTCAGGCCTGGCCGAAATTGTGCTTCTATATTGTTGGGCGCAACCCATCGCCTGCCGTTTTGGCGCTGGCATCCAGTGCCGTCGTGGTCACCGGCACCGTACCAGACGTTCGGCCTTTTCTGCAACACGCTGCAGTCGTCGTTGCCCCGCTACGCGTGGCGCGTGGCATACAAAACAAAATTCTCGAAGCGATGGCCATGGCCCGACCCGTGGTCGCATCGCAGTCCTGCGTCGAAGCAATAGATGCCCGACCCGGCGAAGAGTTGATCTCTGCCGCAGAGGCCACCGACTTTATTCGCGAAATTGATGCGTTACTGAAAGCGCCTGTCCGGGCAACCGCCATGGGTCAATCCGGCCGGCAACGCGTAATCCAAAGCTACAGTTGGAGCGCCCATTTGGGGCGTTTGGACGAATATCTGGGCGGCCAATCTCTTGCAGAGGGCAACGCATGAATTTAAACGCCAGCCAGCCTCTGTCCATGGGCGACGCCCGTTTGGTCCAACCCTGGCGCCAGGCTTTGCCGACGCTGCTGCTCTTGCTGGTCTGGATTTTGTTTCTCTACCGCGATACCGGCATCGCCATGGCGACCATCTGGGCCCGGTCTGAAACCTTTACCCATGCTTTTTTGGTGCCGCCGATTGTGCTGTGGCTGGTCTGGCGCCAACGTCGACGCATGGCAGAACAAACGCCGCAACCGGCGCTGGGCGTTGTGCTGCTAGCAGCCTGCGTTGCATTCGGCTGGCTTTTGGGTGACCTGGCGGCGGTCAATGCTGTCACTCAGCTGGCGCTTGTGTCACTATTGGTTTTGGCGGTGCCGGCTGTGCTGGGTTGGTCTATTACGCGACTCATCCTTTTCCCGCTGGGTTTTCTGTTTTTCGCGGTGCCTATCGGCGAGTTTGTCATGCCTCAGCTCATGCTGTGGACCGCTGATTTCACTATCTCTGCGTTGCGTTTGAGCGGCGTCCCGGTGTACCGCGAAGGCTTGCAGTTTGTCATACCTTCAGGCTCCTGGTCCGTGATCGAGGCGTGCAGCGGCGTGCGCTATCTGATCGCATCTCTGACGGTCGGCACTCTTTTTGCCTATCTTAACTACCACTCCACCAAGCGTCGCGTCCTGTTCGTGATGGTTTCCATTCTGGTGCCCGTCATTGCCAACTGGATGCGTGCCTACATGATCGTCATGCTGGCACACCTTTCTGGCAACAAACTTGCCGTCGGCGTGGACCATCTGATCTATGGCTGGCTGTTTTTTGGTTTCGTCATCATGACAATGTTCACCATAGGCATACGCTGGGCGGAACCCGACAAATCCGATAAGGTCGTCGAGGCAGAAAGGGCAAGGCAATCCTCGGCGCTGCCTTTCAGTCCTGCAAAGCTCTGGACCATCACGGCCTGCTTTGCCGTACTGGCGGCTCTGCCGCATATCGCCCTGGGGACCATAGACCGGGCTGAAGGCGACGCGCGGGTGTCACTTATCGCGCCCCGGGCACTGGCCGGCGACTGGCACGAAGTGCTTCCAGTTGGAGCAGGCTTCAAACCTGCGTTCCACAACCCGTCGGCCGAGATCAACAGCAGTTATGCCGGCCAAGACCACACCGTAGGGCTGTACGTGGGCTACTATCGGCACCAGGACTACGACCGCAAGCTGGTCAGTTCCAGCAACGTCCTGGTCGTCAGCAAGGATCCGCAATGGGCTCAGGTTGCCAGCGGCAGCCGTCCCGTCACGGTGGGCGGGCAGATGGTGGACGTGCGGGCTGCCGAACTGCGTGGAGCGGACCTGTATTCGCAAGTAAGCCCACCGCGTCTGGTGGCATGGCAAATATACTGGGTCAACGGCACGCTGACCGCCAGCGATTACCTTGCCAAAGCCTATAGTGCGTTTTATCGTTTGACGGGGCAAGGCGATGACTCCGCGGTCATCATTGTTTACACCCCTAAAAATCCGGCCGGAGGCGCTGAAGCTGTGTTGGCGTCTTTTTTATCGACGAACTACGCAGTCATCAATGAACTGCTGTTGAAAACTCGACAGCAATGATTTTTAATAATTTTGTGGGAGTTTTGTGATGTCTGTGGTCGCTGTAATCGGCTTGGGTTATGTGGGTTTGCCTCTCGTGGTGGAATTTGGCAAACACTTTCGCACCATTGGGTTTGACATTGCCGAGTTTAAAGTTGAGTCATGCCTGAGAGGTGTTGACCCTTCCCGTGAATTGACGGACGATGAAATGCGGGCATCTCCCCGTGCCGTTTACACCGCAGACCCCACTTTACTGGCTGAGGCCGACATCATCGTCGTGGCCGTTCCCACGCCGGTGGACAATGCCCATATTCCTGATTTTCGCCCGCTTGTTGGCGCCAGTACCAGCGTCGGTCGCCACATGAAAAAGGGGGCCATCGTGGTCTATGAGTCCACGGTTTACCCGGGCGCCACCGAAGAAGTCTGCATTCCGGTACTGGAGCGCGAGTCTGGCTGGAAGTGGCGGCAGGATTTTTTTGTAGGCTATTCGCCTGAGCGAATCAACCCCGGCGACAAAGAGCATACGCTCACCAAAATCCTCAAAATCGTGGCGGGCGACACGCCTGAGACGCTGAATAAAGTCGCAGAACTGTATGAGACCATCATCCTGCCCGGCGTCCATCGCGCATCGAGCATCAAAACCGCAGAGGCCGCCAAGGTAATCGAGAATACGCAGCGTGATTTGAATATCTCCCTGATGAACGAGCTGTCCATCATTTTTGACAAGCTCGGCATCGACACCACTGAGGTACTTGAAGCGGCTGGTACCAAATGGAATTTTCTTAAATTCAAGCCAGGCCTGGTGGGTGGCCATTGCATCGGGGTTGACCCCTACTATCTGACCCACAAGGCCGAGATGCTGGGCTATACCCCCCAAGTCATTTTGGCGGGCCGCCGCATCAACGACGGCATGGGCAAGTTCATTGCCGAGCAGACCGTCAAGCACATGATCATGTCCGGGAGTTACATCAAGGGCGCCAGGGTAAATGTCCTTGGACTGACCTTTAAGGAAAACTGTGGCGATCTGCGCAACTCCAAGGTGATTGACATCATTAATGAGCTCAAAACCTACGGTGTAGAAGTGTTTGTGACCGACCCACGAGCCGAGTCGGATGAAGCCGTGCGTGAATATGGTGTCCCACTGCTGCCTTGGAAAGATTTGCCCCGGGCCGACGCGATTGTGGCCGCCGTGGCGCACCGCGAATTCACCGCGCTGACTATTGAAGACTTTGGCCGAAAACTCGTTAAGGGTGGCGCATTTATTGACGTCAAAGGCGCTTTCGACCGCAGCGCTATCGAAGATGCCGGTTACAAACTCTGGCGTTTGTAAATGCCAGACCAGCGTCCTCTGGTGCTCCATGTGATGTATCGCTTTGATACGGGCGGGCTTGAGAACGGCATTGTCAACCTCATCAATCACATGCCAACGCACACCTACCGGCATGCGGTACTGGCGCTGACCGAGATCACCGATTTCCGCCAGCGTATTCAGCGTACCGACGTCGAGTTCATCTCGCTGCGCAAGTTGCCGGGCCATGGCTTCTGGCAGTACCCAAAGCTGTTCAAATTGTTCCGCCAATTGCGCCCCGCCATTGTGCACAGCCGCAACCTCGCTGCGCTGGAAGCGCAGGCGCCTGCCTGGGCTGCAGGCGTGCCGGTTCGCATACACGGCGAACATGGCCGTGACATGGGTGACCTGGACGGCAGCAATGTCACCTACCAGCGCATGCGGCGAATCTACAAACCCTTCGTTCACCATTACACGGCGTTATCAAACGATCTGGCGGACTACCTGGTCGACAAGGTACATGTTTCGCCAGACGCCATCACGCAGGCCTGCAATGGTGTTGATACTAATCGCTTTCGGCCGGCGCAGGATGGTCCGCAACCCATCGCCGGTTGCCCGTTTGACCCGGCGCAGCACTGGCTGGTGGGTACCGTGGGCCGCATGCAAGCCGTCAAGGATCAACTCATGCTGGCAGATGCTTTTGTGCGCGCCATGGCGCTTGCCCCTGAGCTTATGCAACGCGTACGCCTGGTCATGGTAGGGGATGGCCCATTGCGCGCACAGGTGCAGCACGTGTTGGACACAGCGGGACTGGGCGCACTGGCCTGGTTACCGGGCGAGCGCACTGATGTAGCCGACATCATGCGTGGCTTGCATGCCTTTGCGCTGCCTTCTCTGGCAGAGGGTATTTCAAACACCATCCTGGAGGCCATGGCCAGCGGCTTGCCCGTAGTCGCCACGGCCGTGGGCGGTAACGCCGACCTGGTGCTACGGGGGCAGACGGGATACCTTACTGGTCCTTCTGATCCCCAAGCCATGGCCCTGCACTTGGTGGCGCTGGCCTCCAATCCTCAGCAGGCCCGCAACATGGGCCAGGCAGGTCGTCAGCGGGCGCAAACCACCTTCAGCCTGCAGGTGATGGTGTCGACCTACCAGCGGGTATATGACCAGCAATTGCGCCGCTTGTGCCCTGTACGATCCGTCCAGCAACACCAATAGACCCCATGTGCGGCATTACCGGTATCTTTGACACCCGCGGCACCAGTGCTATCAGCAGCACTGTGCTCCAGCGCATGAACGACTCGCAATTGCACCGCGGCCCGGACGATGGTCGCTTGCACATTGAGTCCGGCGTGGGACTGGGTCATCGGCGCCTGTCCATCATCGACATTGCCACTGGCCAGCAACCGCTGTTCAACGAAGATGGTTCTGTGGTGGTGGTCTTCAACGGCGAAATCTACAACTACCAACAGCTCATTCCCGAGTTACAGGCCCTGGGCCATGTGTTTCATACCAAGAGCGACACCGAAGTCATTGTCCATGCCTGGGAATCCTGGGGCGCCGACTGTGTCAAGCGCTTCCGCGGCATGTTTGCCTTTGCGCTGTGGGACCGCGACCAGCAGACTTTCTTCATGGCGCGTGACCGGCTGGGCGTCAAACCCCTGTACTACGCGCTGCTCGACGACGGCACGCTGCTATTCGGCTCGGAACTCAAGTCCTTGCTCGCCCATGGTGGCCTGCGGCGCGACATTGATCCGCTGGCCGTGGAAGAATATTTTGCCTTGGGCTACGTGGCTGAGCCACGCACCATTTTCAAGCAGGCCAAAAAACTTTCACCCGCCCACACCTTGACCATTGTGCGCGGCCAGCCGATGGGCGAGCCCGTAGCTTACTGGGATGTCAGGTTCAGTCTGGACAACCCCATCTCCGGGGCCGATGCCCAAGCCGAGCTGGTGCAGCGACTGCAAGAGTCCGTGCGACTGCGCATGATTGCCGAGGTGCCGCTCGGCGCCTTCCTCTCGGGCGGCGTGGACAGCAGCGCCGTGGTCGCCGTCATGGCCGGCTTGTCGCCAGAGCACGTTAACACCTGCTCCATCGGCTTTGACGACCCGGCCTTCAACGAGTCTGCGTTTGCGCAAACCGTGGCCGACCGTTACCACACCAACCATCGTCTCGAGATCGTCAAGAGCGATGATTTTGACCTCATCGACACGCTGGCTCGCCTGTACGACGAACCCTATGCCGACAGTTCGGCCATCCCCACCTACCGGGTCTGCCAGCTCGCGCGCAAGCATGTCACCGTGGCCCTGTCAGGTGACGGCGGCGACGAATCCCTCGGCGGCTACCGGCGTTATCGCCTGCACCTGATGGAAGAGCGCATGCGTGCCGCCATACCGCAGAGTGTGCGCGGCCCGGTATTTGGCCTGTTGAGCGAGCTCTACCCCAAGGCCGACTGGGCGCCGCGCATGTTTCGCGCCAAAACCACTTTTGAGGGGCTGGCGCGCACCTCGGTGGAGGCGTACTTTCATACCGTCTCCATTCTGCGTGGCCCCATGCGAGAGGCGCTATTCAGTCAAAGTTTCAAGTCGGCGTTGGCCGGCTATGATGCGCGAGAGGTTTTCAACCGCCACGCGGCCCAGGCCGGCACCGATGACCCGCTGGCCCTGATTCAGTACCTGGACATCAAAACCTATCTGGTCGGCGACATCAACACCAAGGTGGACCGCGCCAGCATGGCGCACTCACTGGAAGTGCGCGAGCCCTTGATGGACCATGAACTGGTGCAGTGGCTCGCCACGTTGCCATCGAGTCTCAAAATCAACGGGCAGGAGGGCAAGTATCTTTTCAAAAAATCGATGGAGCCGTACTTGCCGCAAGACGTGCTGTACCGGCCCAAGATGGGTTTTGCCGTGCCGCTGGCGCGCTGGTTCCGCGGTCCCCTGAAGCAGCGCGTGCGCGATGCGGTGCTGGGCGAACGGCTGGCTGCCACCGGCTGGTTCAACCCGGTTTACCTGGAGCATCTGGTGGAGGCACACCAGTCTGGTGCTCGGGACTACAGCGCGCCACTGTGGACGCTGCTGATGTTCGAAGCCTTTTTGCGCCAAGTGGTTGATGCTCCCTCTCTTTCTCTTCTTGGGGCCACAGGCCGTGGCGATCCATTGCTCGCGTCGTCATGAGCCTGCGCATACTCCACGTGCTCGATCACTCCATCCCGCTGCATAGCGGGTATACCTTTCGCACGCTCTCCATCCTGCGCGAGCAGCGCAAGCTGGGCTGGGAAACCTTTCACCTCACCAGCCCCAAGCAAATCAACTGCGACGTGCTTGAAGAAGACGTAGACGGCTGGCACTTCTACCGCTGCCCGGCCGTGCCCGCCAGCCGATTACCCGGTTGGGGTCAAATCGCCCTCATGCGTACACTGGAGCGCCGCCTGCAACAAGTAGTCGAACAAGTGCGGCCTAATATCATCCACGCCCATTCCCCGGTGCTCAATGCCCTGCCTGCGCTACGCGTGGGCAAGCGCCTTGGCATACCGGTGATGTATGAAGTGCGTGCCTTTTGGGAGGACGCTGCCGTGGACCACGGCACCACCTCGGATGGCAGCCTGCGCTACCACCTGACCCGCTGGCTAGAGACCCGCGCCCTCAAACGCGCTCACCATGTGTTCACCATTTGCGAAGGCCTGCGCAGCGACATCGTTGGCCGCGGCATCCCCGCCGCCAGAGTGACTGTTATTCCCAACGCGGTGGACATCGAATCGTTTGAACCCGGTGGCCAGCCCGATACCGCGCTCAAGGCCCGGCTTGGGTTGAGTGGCGCCAGCGTCATCGGTTTCATTGGTTCGTTCTACGCTTATGAAGGAATCGATCTGCTGCTGGATGCTTTGCCGGGCATTCTGCTGCAGCGCCCAGAGGTGCGTGTGCTGCTGGTGGGCGGCGGCCCGCAAGATGCCGCACTCAAGGCCCAGGCCCAGCGTCTGGGCGTGGCAGACAAGGTGGTCTTTACCGGCCGCGTGCCGCACACCGAGGTACACAGCTACTACGACTTGGTGGACGTGCTGGCCTATCCGCGCCATTCCATGCGCCTGACCGAACTGGTCACCCCCCTCAAGCCTCTTGAAGCCATGGCCCAAGGCCGGTTGTTGGTTGCGTCGGACGTGGGTGGCCACAAGGAATTGATTCGCCAAGGTGAAACTGGCCTGCTGTTCAAAGCTGGTAGCGCTGACGCATTGGCGCAAACCGTGGTTAATCTGTTGGCCGACCAGACCAGTTGGCCCGCCATGCGCGCGGCGGGCAGGTGTTTTGTGGAAGGAGAACGCAACTGGACTCGCAGCGTAGCCAACTACGCCAAGGTCTACACCTCGTCGGCAGGCGCGTCATGACGCCGCCTACCTTGTCTGGACTTCGCGGGCTTCATATAGGTCTCATCGGCCCGCTGCCGCCCCCATCGGGGGGCATGGCCAATCAGACGCGACAACTAGCCGACCTATTGGCGGCGGCGGGTGCAACCGTCATCACCGTCCAGGTTAACGCGCCTTATCGCCCAAGCTGGGCTGGTCGGGTGCCGGTGCTGCGCGCTGGATTCAGGCTTGTCCCTTATCTGGTGGATCTTTGGCGGGCCGCGGGACAGGTTGATATTTTTCACATCATGGCCAACTCTGGCTGGTCATGGCATTTGTTTGCTACTCCGGCCGTTTGGGTGGCACACATTCGTGGCGTCCCCGTAGTAGTCAATTACCGGGGTGGTGAGGCGGCTGGGTTTCTTCAGCGCGCCGGATCATTGGTTCGCTTCACCATGCGCCAGACTCGTGCCCTGGTTGTGCCATCGGGTTTTTTGCAAGGCGTTTTTGCCCAATTCGGCATGGCCGCCGGTATTGTTCCCAACATTGTGGACCTCAGCCGCTTTCATCCTCGCGCGCTGGTTCGCGCGGGTTCGCCCCACCTGGTGGTCGCACGAAACCTGGAACCGCTTTACGACAACCTGACCGCCATCCGGGCTCTCCAAACGATCAGAGCCAGCTTTCCCCAAGTCCGCCTGACCATTGCCGGTAGCGGTCCCGAGGAGCAACGCTTGCGTCAGTCGGTTCAAGATATGGGGCTAACCAGTGTGGTGCAGTTCACCGGACGCCTTGAGCATGACGCCATGGCCGCGCTTTACCGCAGTGCCGACATCATGCTCAATCCAAGTCTGGCCGACAACATGCCCAATTCCGTGCTGGAGGCTTGGGCCTGTGGCGTTCCGGTGGTCAGCACCAATGTTGGGGGAATTCCCTATCTTGTGCAGGACGGTGTTAATGCTTCGCTGGTGCCTCCCGCCAACCCTGCCGCTATGGCACAAGCCTGCTTAGCGTTGTTGTCAAACGAAACTCTTTGGCAGCAACGTGCGCAGGCCGGTTTGCAGGAGGCGCAACGCTACACTTGGCTCTACGTGCGGCCCGTGCTAAGCGATGTTTATCGGCGAGCCATTGCGCAGCCAACGCATTGGTCAACGGGGAGTACATGAATTTATATACGTCTTTTGTCTCAACGCTTTTATTCCCCCTGCATGAGCGCTTGAAGCGCCATGACACGGTGGCGTTAAGACGCCTTATGGAAGAGGCCCAATGGTGGTCGACGGATCGACTTGCTGCTTTTCAGCTGCAGCGCCTGCGTGATCTCTTGCAGGATGTGGCAGCCAATGTGCCGTACTACGGCGACCTTTTTGCGCGGGTAGGCTTTGATCCAATCAGCGTCCAAAGCACGGCTGACTTGCAGCGCCTGCCGTTGCTCACGAAAACCATCATCCGTGCCAACGCCGATACGCTCCGGCATGCCCACGCCCAAGGCTTGGCCCGGTTCAACACGGGCGGCTCATCCGGTGAACCACTGGTTTTTTTCATTGGTAAAAAACGTGTCAGCCATGACGTCGCCGCCAAGTGGCGCGCCACCCGCTGGTGGGATGTTGATATTGGTGACCCTGAAATCGTGGTCTGGGGCTCGCCCATTGAGCTAAGCAAACAGGACCGCCTCAAGCACTGGCGCGACAAACTCCTGCGCACCCAGTTATTGCCCGCGTTTGCGATGTCCGAATCCAAGCTCGACCAGTTCATTGCCACCATTCGCAGCGTCAAGCCCCGCATGCTGTTTGGCTATCCTTCGGCCTTGACCCACATTGCCAGGCATGCCCAAAAGCGCGGCGTACTTATGAGTGACCTTGGGATCAAGGTAGCCTTCGTTACCTCTGAACTCCTGTATGACGAACAACGCGCGACCATCAGCCAGGTGTTTGGCTGTAGGGTTGCCAATGGTTATGGCGGACGCGACGCCGGTTTCATCGCTCATGAGTGCCCCGCCGGAGGCATGCATCTGACGGCAGACGACATCGTGGTGGAAATCGTCAACGAGGCCGGGGAGGTTCAGCCCCCGGGCATAGCCGGAGAAATCGTCGTCACGCATTTGTCTACCAATGATTTCCCCTTCATTCGCTATCGTACCGGTGATATTGGCGTGCTGGGCACCACGCCCTGCAGCTGCGGTCGCTGCCTGCCGCTGTTGCAAGACATCCAGGGCCGCAGCACCGACTTTGTGGTTTCCGCAGACGGTACCGTAATGCATGGACTGTCGCTTATTTACATCTTGCGTGACCTAGCGGGCGTCAAGTCTTTCAAAGTGGTGCAGGAGTCCCGGGCACTCACTCGGGTGTTGCTGGTGACTGATGACAACTTTGCGTCAGGCACAGTGGCCCAGATCGTTAGCGGGTTCAAGCAACGCCTGGGCGCTGATGTGTCCGTGGTGGTGGATCGTGTTGACAACATCCCCGCCGAAAAATCCGGCAAATTCAGGTACGTCATCAGTCATGCGTGACATTCTCATCGTCACCATTGTTTTGGCAGGCGCATTGGCCGCACTGCGACGTCCCTGGATCGGCATCATGCTGTGGACCTGGCTCAGCATCATGAACCCGCATCGCTATACGTGGGGTTTTGCCTACGACGCCCCACTGGCAGCAATCGCAGCGGGGAGCGTGATGCTGGGTTTGCTGATGACCAAAGACCGCGAATCACCATTCAAGGCCAGTCCGGTCAAATGGCTGGCGATATTCATGGTCTGGATGACTATTTCATGGCTGGCCGGCCTTGACCCGGTTGGTGATTACGCGCAGTGGAAGAAGGTCATGAAGATAGACATCATGGTCATTATTTCATTGATGCTGCTGCACAGGAAGCAGCACATCTTCGCGCTGATGTGGGTTTGCGCCGGTTCGCTGGCCCTGTTGGGCATCAAAGGGGGGCTTTTCACGCTCACCTCGGGCGGTGACTTCCATGTGTGGGGCCCTCCGGGCTCCTTTATTGAAGACAACAACGAGTTTGCGGCGGCCCTGGTGATGACGATCCCCCTGCTCAGGTTTTTGCAGCTTCAGCTCGACAAAGCATGGGCGCGCCGTGGCATGACGGCCGCAATGGTGCTGTGTGCCGCATCGGCCTTGGGGTCGCAGTCACGCGGCGCCCTGCTGGCAATTTCAGCGATGGCATTTTACTTATGGTGGAACAGCAAGAACAAGCTGCGTGTTGGTCTGGCACTTTTGGTCGTGTCTATCCCGCTCATCATGTTCATGCCTGACTCCTGGGTGAATCGCATGTCCACCATTAATAATTATCAGGACGACGCCTCAGCCATGGGGAGAATCAGTGCATGGTGGAGCGCATGGAACAGCGCATTTCACTACCCCTTTGGCGTTGGCTTCGATGGCGCGCGGCCAGAACTTTTTGCCCTCTACTCGCCTTATCCAACGAGCGTCCACGCTGCACACAGTATTTATTTCGAGGTGCTGGGCAATCACGGCTTTGTGGGGCTTTTTTTGTTTCTGGGGATATTTACTGCCACATGGCGCGCGGCGGGCTGGCTCAGGCGTCAAAAATTTACTGCACCGGAAACCCGCTGGTGCAGCGAGCTTGGCATGCTATGCCAGGTATCGCTGGCGGGGTATGCCGTTGGCGGCGCTTTTTTAAGCCTTTCCTATTTCGACCTGCCCTACGACATCATGGTCATGGTGGTGCTCACGCGGGTGTGGGTTGAAAAAGAAAGCTGGCTGACCGAGCCTTTCTATGCACCAGGCTGGAAGACCATCCCGGGTTTGGCTGCGCCTGCCAAACCCGCTTGATTCATGGTGAAGCAACTTTTGCAATGGATGTCGCCCGCAGGCGTCCGTGCGCACCTGTCAGCACTGATTTTCCACCGGGTCCTACCAACACCAGACCCGCTTTTTCCTGACGAAATGGATGCCCGCCGGTTTACCGAGATTTGCGGCTGGCTCAAGTCGTGGTTTAACGTGTTGCCGCTGGACCAGGCAGTGACAAGACTCAAAGCCGGCACGCTGCCTGCACGTGCCGCCTGCATCACCTTTGACGACGGTTATGCCGACAACTTTCAGATGGCCATGCCCATATTGCAGCAGCATAGGCTCACGGCCACCTTCTTTGTCGCCACCGGTTTTCTCGATGGCGGCCGCATGTGGAACGACACCATCATCGAGACGGTTCGTAACAGCACAAAACCGCTGCTGGATCTTTCCTCGCTGAATTTGAGGCAGTACCCCGTCACCACCCTGGCCGAAAAGCGGGCAGCGATTGCAGCGCTTATTGATCAAATCAAGTACCAGCCGGTTGCGCAGCGCATCAGCGTTACCGAACAAATCGCCCGGCTGGCCCCGGCACAGCTGCCACAAGATCTGATGATGACCTCGCTGCAAGTCAAAGCCATGCACCAGGCCGGTATGCAGATTGGCGCACACACGGTTTCTCATCCCATCCTGGCCAGGCTCAGCGAGGATCAGGCTCGCCAGGAGATAAGCGACAGTCAGATTTTTCTGGAGCGCCTGCTGGGTGAACGCGTGGGGCTATTTGCTTACCCTAACGGCAAGCCGGGCGAAGATTATTCACCGCAAACGGTAGGGCTGGTGCGCAGCCTGGGCTTTGACGCTGCGGTCAGCACACAGTGGGGCGCATCAGACCAGGACGATGACCCGCTGCAGATCAGGCGCTTCACGCCTTGGGACAAAACCCGTCTGCGATTTGGTGTGCGGATGCTGAGGAATTTGCGCGGGCGCTGAAAGCCGTGGCAGTGCGAGTGGCAGCCGATGCGTGTGTAATTGACCCATTGCCGCCCCCTTTTTCGCACACACCATGCCACCTTCCCAATCCAGGCTCCCCTGGCTGGCTCCCGGCGCTCCGTTCCCGCAACCCGAGCAGGCTTGGGGTGCGTCGGACCCAGCGCCCGGGTTGCTGGCGGGTGGCGGTGCGCTGGACGTCGAGAGTCTGACTCGGGCCTATTCCCAAGGCATTTTTCCGTGGTTCAGCGATGACCAGCCCATCTTGTGGTGGAGTCCCGATCCGCGGATGGTGCTGCAGGTGGACGAGTTCAAGCTGCACCGCTCGCTGCGCAAGACGCTGGGCCGGTTTCAGCACGATGCACGCTGTGAGATTCACATTGACAGCGCATTCCCGCAAGTCATTCGTGCATGCTCAACCAGTTCACGCCCAAGCCAATCAGGCACGTGGATCGTGCCCGACATGGTGCAGGCCTATGAGGCGCTGCATGGCGCCGGATTCGCCCACAGCGTGGAGACCTGGGTTAATGGGCAGCTGACTGGAGGCCTGTACTGCGTGGCGCTCGGCAAGGCGGTATTTGGCGAATCGATGTTCACCCGGGCGCCCGATGCGTCAAAGATCGCGCTGGCGGCGCTGGTGTGCTTTTGCCGATATAACGGCATCAACCTGATCGACTGTCAGCAGAACACTGGCCATCTGGCCTCGCTGGGCGCGCGGGAGATCAGCCGCGCCAGTTTTGTAAATCAGGTGGCGCACAACTCGGCGCTACCGGCACCACGCTGGCAGTTCGAACACGTATACTGGCATGAGTTCCTGCCCGCGAAGATTGTGCCAACGTGACGCACCTCAAGGATCTCCCTCTTCAAACCCTGCAGTTCTATGCAACGGCACCCTACCCGTGCAGTTATCTGCCGGGCAACCAGGCCCGTTCGCAGGTGGCGACGCCCAGCCACCTGATCCATAACGACACGTACTCCGACCTGATCACCAGGGGTTTCCGGCGCAGCGGCATGTTCACTTATCGACCTTATTGCGACGGCTGCCGCGCCTGCCTGCCGCTGCGGGTCGTGGTCCGTTGTTTCAGCGCAGACCGCAGCCAGCGCAGGGCCTGGAGCCGGCATCAGACTCTGCAGGCCCGCGTGCTCAAACTGTGCTTTGTGCCGGAGCACTATCACCTGTACCTGCGTTACCAGAACGGCCGTCACGCAGGTGGCGGCATGGATCACGACAGCATCGACCAATACACCCAGTTTTTGCTTCAAAGCCGGGTTAATTCGCGCCTGGTGGAGTTCCGCGAGACACTGCCCGACGGTACGCCCGGCGCACTCAAGATGGTATCCATCCTCGATGTGCTCAACGATGGCCTCTCCGCGGTCTATACCTTCTACGAGCCCGACGCCAGCGCCAGCTACGGCACCTACAGCGTTTTGTGGCAGATTGAGCAGGCGCGCCAACTGGCGCTACCGTACGTCTATCTCGGCTACTGGATCAGCCAGAGCCCCAAGATGAATTACAAGGCGCGGTTTGAGCCGCATGAGATATTGATGGATGGTCACTGGGTAGCTGGCAATTCTCATGCTGGCACGTAGCTCCGTTTCGCACTGAACACCCTGGGCAGCAACCCGACTTTTCACCAGATAAAATCTGGGTTCAGTATTTCGCGAGTGCGCTATGAAAAGATCCGACCCGAACGTTCCAGCAACCCCCACCGTGCAGGTCATCGAGCGCATGTTTGCGCTGATTGATGTTCTGGCCTCGCGTGACGAAGCCGTCTCCCTGAAGGAAATCAGCGCACTGACCGGTTTGCACCCCTCTACCACTCATCGCATCCTCAATGACCTGGCAATCGGCCGCTTTGTGGACCGCCCGGAGGCGGGCAGCTACCGGCTGGGCATGCGCTTGCTGGAACTCGGCAACCTGGTCAAAGGGCGTTTAAGCGTGCGTGATGCAGCGTTGGGGCCCATGCGTGAGCTGCATCACCTGATTCAACAGCCCGTCAATCTGAGCATGCGCCAGGGCGATGAAATTGTGTATATCGAACGCTCTTTTGGCGAGCGCTCCGGCATGCAGGTGGTGCGCGCGATTGGTGGGCGCGCACCGTTGCACCTGACCTCCGTGGGCAAACTGTTTCTGGCGAACGACGACCCTCAACGCGTACGTACCTATGCAACGCGAACGGGTCTGAGTGGGCACACCAAGAACAGTATTACCCAGCTGCCCGCGCTGGAGCGCGAACTCGCCAAGGCCAGGCAGTATGGCACTGCGCGCGACAACGAAGAGCTGGAATTAGGGGTGCGCTGCATGGGCGCCGGCATTTATGACGACCAGAGCAAGCTGATTGCCGGTTTGTCGATTTCGGCGCCGGCAGACCGTCTTGACGAGAGCTGGCTGCCCAAACTTCAAGCGACCGTTAGCGAGATTTCAGCGGCATTGGGGTACAAACCCCCGCCAAACCGGTCGTCCTGAATAACTCAGCCATTGGCCTGTTTGACCGAAGAAATACTGATGGCTGCCGCCGGATGACGGGACTCAACCCAGCGACGCACACGCTCAGCGTCGGCAAAGCGGCTGAGCGAGCCGGCAGAGTCAAGAAACACCATGATGAGTTTTCGCCCGGCGATCCTGGCCTGCAACAGCAGGCAGTGCCCCGCTTCCGTGATATAGCCGGTCTTTTGCAAACCGATATCCCAGTCAGGGTTCTTCACCAATCGATTGGTGTTGTTGTACTGCAAAGTCCGGTTGCCAACATCGACGTCAAAGTTATGGGAAGTGGTGAGTTCGCGCAAGGTTGGATCCTTGTAGGCGACGTTCACCAAGGTTGCCAAGTCGCGGGCGCTGGACCGGTTCTCGCTGGACAATCCGGTGGGTTCGACATAGCGGGTCTCCTTCATGCCGATCATCTTCGCCTTGGCATTCATCAGCGAAACAAACGCGGGCAATCCACCCGGATAGGTGCGACCCAGCGCATGGGCGGCCCGGTTCTCGCTGGACATCAGGGCCAGGTGCAGCAACTCGCCGCGGCTAAGCACGGTGCCCACCCTCAGGCGCGAGCTGCTGTGCTTTTCGGTATCCACATCATCCTGCGTGATGGTGATCATCTCATTCATCGGCAAGCCCGCCTCGCTGATGAGCAAACCCGTCATCAGCTTGCTCAGGGATGCAATGGGCAGCACGGCCTGATCATTCTTGCTGAAAAGAACTTCGTGCGTGTCCTGATCCATCACCAGCGCGACGCCCGACTTGAGGTCAAGAGGATCCTGGGTCGAATGCAGGCCAGCCAATTCCCCGAAGGAAGGCTGGGCAGGCACATAAGCCACGCGGATGATGGATTTGCGCCTGGAACTGGCCACCACTTTGACGCCGTTGTTGCGGGCATGCGGAGATATTCTGGCCACCATGCGCCTGGAAACAACCACGGAATGGGCCTGCTTCTTGATGACAACTTTCTTGCGCACGGCCGCCTGCGCCGCGGGCATGGCCAAAGTGCTCGAAAGAGCCAAAGCAAAAACAATTTGTAGTATGCGATTCAAAACTTGACTCAATTCGAGATTTGCACAACGGGACATGGTTTTATCTCCGATACGCCTTGGACATGCCCGAGTGTATCGAAATGAAAAAATCTCGCAAGATCAATTACTTGCAAGACTTTCCTAAACCGGCATCAATATTGTAAGTGTTTACCCTAGCCTTGAGCCGCCACACTGTCAGCTTTGCTTTGTAACTTGTTGAGGGCATTCAAATAAGCTTTGGCAGAAGCCACAACAATGTCGGGGTCGGCCCCCACGCCGTTGACCACGCGGCCGCTGTTTTGCAAGCGCACCGTCACCTCGCCCTGGCTCTCTGTGGAGCCGCTGATGGCGTTCACGGAGTAGAGCACCATCTCCGCCCCGCTTTTGACGTGCGCCTCGATGGCCTTCAGTGAAGCGTCCACGGGTCCGTTGCCATCGGACTCGCCTTTGACTTCCTTGCCACCCGCCGTAAAGACAATCGCGGCCTGCGGGCGCTCACCGGTTTCACTGTGTTGCGCCAGGGATATGAATACATACTGCTCGCTGCCGCGTGTGATGCTTTCATCGCTGACCAGCGCGAGAATGTCCTCGTCGAAAATCTCGCTCTTGCGATCGGCCAGTTCCTTGAAGCGGGCAAAGGCCGTGTTGATGTCGGCCTCGCTGTCCATGGCAATGCCCAGCTCCTGTAGACGCTGCTTGAAGGCATTGCGCCCGCTGAGCTTGCCCAGCACGATTTTGTTGGCGCTCCAGCCCACGTCTTCGGCCCGCATGATTTCGTAGGTGTCGCGCGCCTTGAGCACGCCGTCCTGGTGAATGCCCGAAGCGTGTGCAAATGCGTTGGCGCCGACCACTGCCTTGTTGGGTTGCACCACAAAACCGGTAGTCTGGCTGACCATCCGGCTGGTTGCCAGAATATGCCGCGTATCGATGCCAAGCTCAAGGCCAAAGTAGTCCTTGCGCGTCTTGACGGCCATCACAATCTCTTCGAGCGAACAGTTGCCGGCGCGCTCGCCAAGACCGTTGATGGTGCACTCCACCTGGCGGGCACCACCGATCTTGACCCCAGCCAGCGAATTGGCCACCGCCATGCCAAGGTCGTTATGGCAGTGCACCGACCAGACCGCCTTGTCGCTGTTGGGGATGCGTTCGCGCAAGTACTTGATGAAGTTGCCGTAGAGCTCTGGCACCGCATACCCCACCGTGTCCGGCACGTTGATCGTGGTGGCACCTTCGGTAATCACGGCCTCGATCACCCGGCACAAAAAGTCCACGTCGCTACGGTAGCCGTCCTCCGGGCTGAATTCCACATCGCCCACCAGATTGCGCGCAAAGCGGACCGAGAGCCTGGCCTGCTCGAACACCTCGTCAGGCGTCATGCGCAGCTTCTTTTCCATGTGCAGCGCAGAAGTGGCGATGAAGGTGTGAATGCGCGCGCTGGCGGCGTCCTTCAGCGCTTCGGCAGCACGCGAAATATCCCGGTCATTGGCACGTGACAGCGAACAAATGGTCGAGTCCCTGACGGCCCGGGCAATCGCCTGGACGGCCTCGAAATCACCGTTGGAACTGGCCGCGAAGCCGGCCTCGATGACGTCCACTTTGAGGCGCTCAAGCTGGCGGGCGATGCGCAGCTTTTCGTCCCTGGTCATGGATGCGCCGGGCGACTGCTCGCCGTCGCGCAAGGTGGTGTCAAAAATGATGAGTTTGTCAGCCATGTGGGGCTCCTGGTTGCGGTATTTTAGTCGTGACGCGGCCGGTCACATGGCATCGCTGACCGCTACACCGGCATCGGACGGCATTGCACTTTCGCGATCTTCCAGCACCGCCAATACGCCGGCGCGCTGCATGCCGGAGATGATGGCCTTGAGCGAGGCGGTCACGATATTGGCGTCCATGCCAACGCCAAACAGGGTTTGCTCTTCATTGATGCGCAACTCCATGTAGGCCACCGCCCGTGCGTCGGCCCCGGCGCCCACCGAATGCTGGCGGTAATCGAGAACGCGCACGCGCTGCCCCGTGGCTTTGTTCAGGCCCTGAATGAAGGCATCGATCGGCCCGGTACCCCGCCCCTGAATTTTCAGCGGCCGCCCGGCCAGGTCAAGGTCCGCGGTCAACGCGACCCCTTGCGAAGTCGCGCCATGGGCCGGCTCCATCACCTGGTAGTGCGGCGCCGCAACGGTCTTGACACCATACTCGCGCTCGAACATCTGCCCAAGATCGTGCGCCGTGAGTTCCTTGCCCGACGCGTCCATCACCGCCTGCACCGCGTGGCTGAACTCCACTTGCAGGCGCCGCGGCAAATCGAGACCAAACTCGCTCTCCAGCAAATACGCAATACCGCCCTTGCCCGACTGGCTGTTGACGCGAATCACCGCCTCATAGCTGCGCCCGAGATCCTTGGGATCGATAGGCAGATAGGGCATGTCCCAGACGTCCCCTTCCCGGCGCGCCGCGAAAGCCTTTTTGATGGCGTCCTGGTGCGAGCCCGAGAACGAGGTGTAGACCAGATCGCCGACGTATGGATGGCGCGGATGCACCGGCAACTGGTTGCAGTACTCCACGGTGCGGCGGATTTCATCGATTTCAGAAAAATCGAGCCCCGGCGACACGCCCTGCGTGTAAAGGTTCAGCGCCACATTGACCAGATCGAGGTTGCCGGTGCGCTCGCCGTTACCGAACAGGCAGCCTTCAATGCGGTCCGCACCGGCCATCAGGGCAAATTCGCCGGCGGCTGTGCCGGTGCCCCGGTCGTTGTGGGGGTGCACCGACAGCACGATGGAATCGCGCCGCGCCAGATGGCGGTGCATCCACTCCATCATGTCGGCAAAGATATTGGGCGTGGAGTGCTCGACAGTCGAGGGCAGATTGACGATGCATTTATGCTGCGGCGTGGGCTGCCAGACCTCGGTCACGGCGTCCACCACACGCCTGGAGAATTCGAGCTCGGTGCCCGAGAACATTTCGGGCGAATACTGGAACGTCCATCGCGTCGCGGGCTGCTGCGCGGCAAGTTCCTTGAATAACCTCGCATTAGCCACCGCCAACTCGACGATTCCGTCCTCGTCCATGCCCAGCACCACACGGCGCATCACCGGCGCCGTGGCGTTGTACAGGTGCACAATGGCCCGCTTCGCGCCCTGCACCGACTCGAAGGTGCGGCGAATCAGTGGTTCGCGCGCCTGCGTCAGCACCTGGATCGTCACGTCGTCGGGAATCAGGTTGCCGTCGATCAGCTGCCGCACGAAATCGAATTCGATCTGTGATGCCGAAGGGAACCCCACCTCGATTTCCTTGAAGCCGATCTTCACCAGCGTATGGAACATGCGCAGTTTTCGCTCGATGTCCATGGGTTCGATCAGCGCCTGGTTGCCATCGCGCAGATCGGTGCTGAGCCAGATGGGTGCCTGGGTCAGCACGGCATCGGGCCACGTGCGATCGCTCAGGCGAACAGGCTTGAAAGACGGGTATTTGCTGGCGGGCTGTTTCAACATGGAGGTCTCTCTTTGATCAAAAACCAGCAACCCAAAACAAAACGGCCCGTTGCTGGTGCATACGGGCCGTTGTGAAGGTTTGCGCGTGCGCTACCGTCTCCGCCCGTGGGGAGATAGCAGTAGTGCCAGCGAAATTTGTTTCATGCAGGAAACTATAGCACAGGCACAGCAGCGTTCCAGTGCGCGGCCAATGCCGGACCCATCACTTGTGCAAGCCCCGTTCGTCCGGCTCGTCCGTCGAGGTGCTGATCACACTGGTCTGGATGCCTTTGGCTCTGCGCCACCCGTAAACCGCGTAACCGCTCACGCCATAGATCACGAACAGGCTGAACAGGACCGTCGGTGGATGAATGTTGATGACGGCAATACCCAGGGCAATCAACACGATGACCCCGAACGGCACGCTCTTTTTCATGTGGACATCCTTGAAGCTGTAGAACGGGACATTCGTCACCATCGTCAGCCCCGCGTAGAGCGCCAGCGCGAACATGGGCCACGCCACCGAGGGACCCGGGATGCCCAGGTCGGTCATGATCCAGATGAACCCGGTGATCAGCGCCGCGGCGGCCGGCGATGGCAGCCCCTGGAAGTAGCGCTTGTCGACCACACTGGTGTTGACGTTGAAGCGCGCCAGCCGCAGGGCCGCGCAGGCGCAATAGACAAAGGCGGCGATCCAGCCCCAGCGGCCCAGCCCCTTCAGGCCCCATTCGTACGCGATCAGGGCCGGCGCCGCACCAAAAGACACCATGTCCGACAGCGAATCCATCTGCTCGCCGAACGCACTTTGCGTATTCGTCATGCGGGCCACGCGGCCATCCAGACTGTCGAGCACCATCGCGAAGAACACACCGATCGCAGCCATATCAAAACGGCCATTCATGGCCATCACCACGGCATAGAAACCACCGAACAGCGCCGCCAGCGTGAACAGGTTGGGCAGGATGTAGATGCCTTTGCGGCGCTTGCGCACCATCACTGCCTCAACGGGCGATGCGTCGGAGTCTGAACCATCATGCATAAATAAAGCCTGTAGCCCTTGTGAATAGTAGGATGATAGCTATCAAATTAATAGTATTTCGGTGTTTGCCGCGAGCCGGTCGAGCCGGCATGGCGAGCAACAGCGCTAGGGTGGAAGTGTAAGACAGTCACCGTGCGCCGTGAGCGCCAGAACAAAGGCCACCCGAAGGTGGCCTTTAGAGCGCGCAGCGCAAGGATCAGTTGCGGGTTTGGTCCACCAGCTTGTTCTTCTTGATCCAGGGCATCATCGCGCGCAGCGATTCGCCCACGGTCTCGATCTGATGCTCGGCCATCAGGCGGCGACGGCTCAGCAACGTCGGCGCGCCGGCCTTGTTTTCCAGAATGAAGTTCTTGGCGTACTCGCCGGTCTGGATGTCCTTCAGGCACTGGCGCATGGCGTCTTTGGTCGCGGCCGTGACAATTTTCGGGCCGGTCACGTACTCGCCGTACTCGGCGTTGTTCGAGATCGAGTAGTTCATGTTGGCGATGCCGCCTTCATAAATCAGGTCCACGATCAGCTTGAGTTCGTGCAGGCATTCAAAGTAAGCCATCTCGGGCGCGTAGCCGGCCTCGACCAGCGTCTCGAAACCTGCCTTGATGAGTTCCACCGTGCCGCCGCACAGAACGGCCTGCTCGCCGAACAAGTCGGTTTCGGTTTCTTCGCGGAAGTTGGTTTCGATGATGCCGGCCTTGCCGCCGCCATTGGCCATGGCGTAGGACAGCGCCAAGTCGCGCGCCTTGCCGCTCTTGTCCTGGTGCACCGCGATCAGTTGGGGAACGCCTCCGCCTTGCGTGTAGGTGCTGCGCACCGTGTGGCCCGGCGCCTTGGGCGCGACCATCCAGACATCGAGGTCGGCGCGGGGAACCACGGCACCGTAGTGCACGTTGAAGCCGTGCGCAAACACCAGCGACGCGCCCTGCTTGATGTTGGGCTCGATGTCTTTCTTGTAGACCGTGCCGATCTGCTCGTCAGGCAGCAGGATCATGACCACGTCGGCGGCCTTGACCGCGTCGGCCACTTCGGCGACCTTGAGGCCGGCCTTCTCGACCTTGGACCAGGATGCGCCGCCCTTGCGCAGGCCGACCACGACCTTCACGCCGCTGTCGTTCAGGTTCTGGGCATGGGCATGGCCCTGGCTGCCGTAGCCGATGATGGCCACCGTCTTGCCCTTGATCAGGCTCAGGTCACAGTCCTTGTCGTAAAAAACTTTCATTTTCTCTTCCTTCAGTTAAATCAGTTAATCAATGAATCGGCACACCTTCAAACCCGCAGGATTCTCTCACCCCGGCCAATGCCGCTGGAGCCTGTGCGCACGGTCTCCAGAATGGCGCCGCGCTCAATCGCTTCGAGGAACGCGTCGTTCTTGGACTGATCCCCGGTGAGTTCGATGGTGTAGCTCTTCTCGGTCACGTCGATGATGCGGCCGCGAAAGATGTCGGCCATGCGCTTCATCTCCTCGCGCTCCTTGCCCACCGCACGCACCTTCACCATCATCAACTCGCGCTCGGTATAGGACCCCTCGGTCAGGTCCACCACCTTGACCACCTCGATCAGGCGATTCAGGTGCTTGGTGATCTGCTCGATCACGTCGTCCGACCCCGAGGTCTGGATCGTCATGCGCGACAGGGTCGCGTCCTCGGTGGGAGCGACGGTCAGCGACTCAATGTTGTAACCACGGGCCGAGAACAGGCCCACCACGCGGGAAAGAGCGCCGGGCTCGTTTTCCAGCAAAACTGCAATGATGTGTTTCATATATCAGAAGATTCCTCTTTTCGCTGCCCTCCCCTGCACACGGTAATGCGCAGGCTCGGCAGACAATAGATTCGTCGATGGAAAGAACTAAATTAGTTGAGGACAGAGCTTGCCGCCTGGGCGGCTGCGGTCTGTCCCGAAAAGTCTCATAAATCTTCAGATCCCAACAGCATCTCGGTGATGCCCTTGCCGGCCTGCACCATGGGAAACACGTTCTCAGTGGGGTCGGTGCGGAAGTCCATGAACACGGTGCGGTCCTTCAGTTTGCGCGCCTCGCGCAGCGCGGGCTCCACATCCTGGGGGCTTTCGATCAGCAGGCCCACGTGCCCGTAGGCCTCGGCCAGCTTCACAAAATTCGGCAGCGCATCCATGTAACTGCTGCTGTAGCGGCCGGCATATTCCACTTCCTGCCACTGGCGCACCATGCCCAGGTAACGGTTGTTCAGCGAGACGATCTTGATTGGCGTGTTGTACTGCAGGCAGGTGGACAGCTCCTGAATGCACATCTGCACCGAGCCTTCACCGGTGATGCAAAACACCTCGCTGTCCGGCTTGGCCATCTTGATGCCCATGGCATAGGGAATGCCCACGCCCATGGTGCCGAGGCCGCCCGAGTTGATCCAGCGACGCGGCTCGTCGAAGCGGTAATACTGCGCGGCCCACATCTGGTGCTGACCGACGTCCGACGTGATGTAGGTGTCGGCATCCTTGGTCATGTTCCACAGCGTCTCGACCACGAACTGGGGTTTGATCACATCCCCCGTGCCGCGGCTGTACTTGAGGCAGTCGCGTTGGCGCCAGCCTTCAATCGTGTCCCACCAGCCGGCCAGCGCCTTGGCGTCGGGTTTGAGGCCGGACTCCTTGATCATGCTGATCAACTCGGTGAGCACGTCTTTCACATCGCCGACGATGGGGATGTCGACCTTCACGCGTTTGGAAATACTCGACGGATCGATGTCGATGTGGATGATCTTGCGTTCGTTCTGCGCAAAGTGCTTGGTGTTGCCGATCACACGGTCGTCGAAACGTGCGCCAACCGCCAGCAGCACGTCGCAGTTCTGCATTGCGTTATTGGCCTCGATCGTGCCGTGCATGCCCAGCATGCCGAGGAACTTGCGGTCGCTGGCCGGATAGGCGCCCAAGCCCATCAGGGTATTGGTCACCGGGTAGCCCAGCATATCCACCAGAGTGCGCAACTCCTGCGACGCGTTGCCGATCACGACACCGCCGCCGGTGTAGATATAGGGCCGCTTTGCCGCCAGCAGCAACTGCAGCGCCTTGCGGATCTGGCCGCCATGACCCTTGCGCACCGGATTGTAGGAACGCATCTCCACGGTTTCGGGATAGCCCGCGTACGCGGTCTTCTTGAAGGACACGTCCTTCGGGATGTCCACCACCACCGGGCCGGGACGGCCAGTGCGCGCAATGTGAAACGCCTGCTTCAGGGTCTCGGCCAGATCGCGCACGTCCTTGACCAGGAAGTTGTGCTTGACGATGGGACGCGTGATGCCGACGGTGTCGCATTCCTGAAACGCATCGAGGCCAATGGCGTGCGTCGGCACCTGGCCGGTGATGATCACCATCGGAATGCTGTCCATGTAGGCCGTGGCAATGCCGGTCACCGCATTGGTGACGCCGGGGCCGGAGGTGACCAGCGCCACGCCCACATCGCCGGTAGCCCGCGCATAGCCGTCGGCGGCATGCACAGCCGCCTGCTCGTGGCGCACCAGCACGTGCTGGATCGTGTCCTGCTTGTAGAAAGCGTCGTAGATGTACAGAACCGCGCCGCCGGGATAGCCCCAGACGTACTTGACGTTTTCGGCCTGCAGCGCCTTGATGAGGATTTCGGCGCCCATCAGGTCCTGTGCGCCGCCTGGCGCCGTCACAGACGCCTTGTGGGCAGCAGCAGTCGCCGCTGCGGCGGAAGCGATTTCAACTTTGGAGATTTCCATGATCAACCTTTGTGATTTTCTCTAACGAAAAACCTTGGGTGCCCCTAGCGCGAACTCTTGTGAAGCCGAGTCGGGACTTGAGGCCAAAGACATGGGCGAGCTGCTTGCGTCGCCGGACTGTGACCCGTTTGCCTTTAATATGCAGCATGTATTATTGCACCGCACCAATCGAAAATCCGCCCGGGCAGCAAAAAAACATCGGGCAATGCCATAATCCGCCCCGCAAGTGCACCGAAAAAGAGCAAAACGCACTCCATGCGAGGCAACATTCATCGTACAGCCGCACCGGCTTGACCCCTTTTGGCCACTGAACAAGAACTTTCTGACTTCCTGAAAAGCGTCGAAAAGCGGGCCTTCAAACGCTCGGTGTATCACGTTCGCAACGAAGAATCGGCGCTCGACATCGTGCAAGACAGCATGATGAAGCTGGCCGAGCATTACGGCGACAAGCCTGCGGACGAACTGCCGATGCTGTTCCAGCGCATCCTGTCCAACTGCACGCTCGACTGGTTCCGCCGTCAAAAGACGCGCAATGCCCTGTTTTCGAACATGAGCGACTTCGAAATCGCGGGAGACGATGGAAATTTCGACCTGCTGGAAACTTTGCAGGTGGCCGAGGACTCACAGCGCACGGAGAGCGCTGAAGACGCGATGGGACGGGTCCAGGTGTTCGGCGAGATCGAAGCCGAGATACAAGAACTGCCACCGCGTCAACGACAAGCCTTCCTGATGCGTTACTGGGAGGAGATGGACGTTGCCGAAACCGCAGCGGCCATGGGTTGTTCGGAGGGCAGTGTCAAAACACATTGTTCGCGTGCAGTCCAGGCCTTGAGTAAAGCGCTCAAGGCAAAGGGGATACAACTATGACCAATTCACTCCAGCATCAAGCCGAGATTCTCCAGGACCGTTTTGGCCTGAAGGTTGCCGCGCGCCTGTCAGAAGGCGCCGCCGGGCTGCCGCACGACATTTCCGAGCGCCTGCGCGCATCCCGCGTACGGGCGCTGGCGCATCGCAAGATTGCCCGCACGCGGACCGCTGCCACCGTGGTGTCTTCCGGCGCGGCCGCCGCGCTGACATTTGGCGACGAGGGCTTGAGTTTGTGGAGCCGCATAGCCTCCGCCCTGCCGCTGATTGCCTTGGTGGCCGGCCTGATTGTCATCAACGTGGTGCAAAACAACAGCCGTGCGCTCGAAGTGGCCGAGGTGGATGTCGCCCTGCTGACCGACGATTTGCCTCCTGCGGCCTATATGGACCCGGGCTTTTTGCAGTTTCTCAACTCCAGCAAGGATACGGCCCAGTAAATCCGGATGAGAACCATGCAGCAAGCGCCCGTACGGAAGCTTAACCCGCTCGCGACGGGCGCGGCTGTTTTGGCCGCCGCTTTTCTCCTGTTGTTCGGGCTCCTGCGTTTCGTCCCGGGCGATCGGGAGCATGTCACGCCTGCCGCCCCCGCTGCGGCGCCTACGCTTGCCAGCGCGACTGCACCGACGGCGGCGGCATCACTCGCGGCCGCGCCCGCCAAACCCCCTGTGCGCGTGAGCAAGACGGCCGGCAAAAACGCGCCGCGCAACGCACCAAGGAGTGCCTGGAACGAACTCACCGCGGCCCAGCAGGAGGCGCTGCAGCCACTGGCAGCGAATTGGGCCACCATGAGCCCCGGCCAAAGACGGAAATGGCTGGCCATTTCGAAGAATTTCCCGTCCATGCCGATTGAAGAACAGGCAACGCTGTACAGCCGCATGACCGAATGGGTCTCCCTGAGCGCGCAGCAACGCACGCAGGCCCGGCTCAACTTTGCCGAGACCAAACAGCTGTCCGCTGAAGAAAAAAGAGCCAAATGGCAGGCCTACCAGGCCTTGAGCCCCGAAGAAAAGCAGAAGCTGGAGGCCAAGGCACCGCCCAGGATCAAGGGTGCGGCGACGTCCGTGCGGCCGGCGCCGAGTCAAAAGATGGCCACCATACGCACCGCTAGGCCGAATCCAAGCCCCGGTCCCGAAAATCCGTCAAAAACCGCTCCAGCGCAGCGTCAGGTCGATCGCAATACCCTGCTGCCCCATGCGCCCGAGGCACTGTTGCCTGAGCCGGCGCCTGCTCCCGCCGCTCCCCCGAATCAATAGTGTCTTGTTCCTTGCCGACCCCCACGGGATCAGCGCCAAATGACACCTCAGCCCTTATCCACTCTTCACACTTCGCTATCAATATGATAGTCGTCGATCTGCGGGCGCCGCCCCTGCTGCGGCGTATGGCGTGCTGGCTGTACGAGGGCATGCTGATGTTCGGCGTGGTGTTCATTTCCGGCTACCTGTTCAGCACGCTGAGCCAGACGCGCAACGCCATGGACAACCGCCACGCCCTGCAGGCCTTCCTGTTCGTGGTGTTCGGCATTTACTTCACCTGGTTTTGGGCCAAGGGGCAAACGCTGGCCATGAAGACCTGGAACATTCGCGTGGTGGACCGTCAAGGACAACCCCTGACCCAAGCGCGCGCTTTCTTGCGCTATGTGCTGAGCTGGCTGTGGTTTCTGCCGGCGCTGGCCGCGCAGGCACCGTTCACGCTGTCGGGCGGCGAATCCGCCCTGATCACCATCGGTTGGGTGGTCATTTGGGCCCTTTTGAGCCGCCTTCAGCCGCAGCGGCAGTTCTGGCACGACGCCTGGGCGGGCACGCGGCTGGTGCCGTCCATGCCGCTGAGCCGCTAGTCCACCAGTCTGCGCTTTAGGGCGCCGGGCCGCGTCACATTCCTCGGCGACAATTCCGGCATGTCGCAACAAGAATTCGGCGCTCTCACCCCATCGGGCGCCAACCCTCAAAAATCACGCACCGGTTTTTCCCGCATCTGGCACGCCACCGGCTACTCCCTCGAAGGTCTGCGTGCCGGCTGGGGGGAGGCCGCGTTCCGCCAGGAAGCCATCGCCGCGCTGGTGTTGATTCCTGCCGCGTTCTGGCTGGGCCGCAGCTGGGTTGAGATCGCCCTGCTCGGCGGCTCGATGCTGATCGTGCTGATCGTGGAGCTGCTCAATACCGGGCTGGAAACGGCCATTGACCGCATTGGCCCGGAGTGGCACGACCTGTCCAAGCGTGCCAAGGACATGGGCAGCGCCGCCGTGCTGCTGAGTTTGCTGCTGTGCGCCGGCATCTGGGCCGCTGCGCTATTCCAGAAGTTTTTCGCATGAGCCCCACATTTTCGATTTGCGTGTACTGCGGCTCGCGCGCAGGCGTCCAGCCCGAATTTGCGGCGGCAGCCGCGGCCGTGGGCAGCTGGATCGGCAACCACGGCGGCCAGCTGGTGTACGGCGGCGGCAAGAACGGCCTGATGGGCGTCGTGGCGCAGGCGACCTTGCAGGCCGGCGGCCGCGTCGTCGGCATCATCCCCAAGGCGCTGGTGGAAAAGGAATGCGCGCACCACGACTGCACCGAGCTGCACATCGTAGATACCATGCACGAACGCAAACGCATGATGGCCGAGCGCGCCGACGCCTTTTTGGCTCTACCCGGCGGCATCGGCACGTTCGAAGAGTTTTTTGAAGTCTGGACCTGGCGCCAGCTCGGCTACCACGACAAGCCGGTCGGCCTGCTGAACATTGCCGGCTACTACGACAAGCTGCTTGAATTCCTGCGCGCCAGCGTCGAGCAACAATTCATGGGCGACTGGCAGATGACGCTGATCCGCGAGGGGGCCGAGCCGGCACCCCTGCTACGCGAACTGGTTCAGAGCGCCGGCCTCAGCCCGCAGCCCCGGCTGGACGCAATCTAGACTGCCGCTTCGTCCTGTTCCCCGGTCCGGATGCGCACCACCTGCTCGACATTGGTGACAAAGATCTTGCCGTCGCCAATCTTGCCGGTGCGCGCCGCCTTGACGATGGCCTCCATGCAGCGGTCCACATCGTCGCTCTTGACGACCACCTCGATCTTCACCTTGGGCAAAAAGTCGACCACGTACTCGGCGCCGCGGTACAGCTCGGTGTGCCCTTTCTGACGGCCAAAGCCCTTGACTTCGGTGACGGTGAGTCCGGTCACGCCGCATTCGGCCAGCGCTTCCCGGACCTCTTCGAGCTTGAAAGGTTTGACGACGGCAGTGATTTGTTTCATGGTGGTCAGGTGAAGTTGGATGGGCGCGGGAGGCTTGAGTGGAAAATTTTACGCGCGAAATTTGCTGGTAATAGGATACCGCCAATCCTTGCCAAAGCTGCGGTGCGTCACACGAATGCCGACCGGCGCCTGGCGCCGCTTGTATTCGTTGATCTTGATCAGCCGCGTGACGCGCTCCACATCGGTGCGCGCAAAGCCGGCGGCAACGATCTCCTCGAGGCCCTGGTCGTTCTCCATATAGCGCTCCAGAATGGCATCCAGTACCTCGTAGGGCGGCAGCGAATCCTGGTCGGTCTGGTCGGGGCGCAGTTCGGCGCTGGGCGGACGCATGATGATGCGCTCGGGGATCGGATTGGCGCCGGTGCCGTAGGGATCGTGCGCGTTGCGCCAGCGCGCCAGCCGGAACACCGTGGTCTTGGCCAGGTCCTTGATGGCGGCAAAACCGCCCGCCATGTCGCCGTACAGCGTGCAATAGCCGGTGGCCAGCTCGCTCTTGTTGCCGGTGGTCAGCACGATGGCGCCGAACTTGTTGGACAGCGCCATCAGGAGCGTGCCGCGGATGCGGGCCTGGATGTTCTCCTCGGTCGTGTCTTCCTCGCGTCCCTGGAATTCGCCCGCCAGGCTGGCCTTGAAGGCTTCGAACATCGGCAGGATGGAAATCTCGTCGTAGCGCACGCTCAATCGGCTTGCCATCTCGCGCGCGTCGATCCAGCTGATGTCGGCCGTGTAGGGCGACGGCATCATCACGGTACGCACCTTGTCCCGGCCAATGGCGTCGACCGCAATCGCCAGCACCAGCGCCGAGTCAATGCCGCCCGACAGCCCGAGGATCGCGCCGGGAAAGCCGTTCTTGCCGATGTAGTCGCGCACGCCCAGCACCAGCGCGTCCCACAGGTCGGCGTCCGGCGTACGCTCCGGCGCCACCTCCGCTACCAGTTTGATAGCTGACTGCGACCGCTCCACCTGGACTTCGAACAGTTTTTCCTCAAAACTCGGGGCGCGGCCGGCCACCGAGCCATCGGCATTCAGCGCAAACGAATGGCCCTCGAAAACCACCTCGTCCTGCCCGCCCACCAGGTGCGCATAGACCAGCGGCAGGCCGCAGGCCTGGGCGCGCTGGCGCATCATCTGCTCGCGCTCGTCGCCCTTGCCGATGTGGAATGGCGAGGCGTTGATGACCGCCAGCAGCTCGGCGCCGGCCTCCTGGGCGAGCCGCGCCGGCTCCTCGAACCAGGCATCCTCGCAAATCAGCAGGCCGACACTGAGCCGCTCCGCCCCCTCGCCCACCTGGAACACGCAGACGCCCTGGCCCGGCGTGAAGTAGCGGCGTTCGTCGAACACCTGGTAGTTGGGCAGCTCGCGCTTGGCGTAGGTCTCCAGCACACGGCCTTCGCTGAGCACGCTGGCCGCGTTGTGGCGGCGCTGCACCGCCACCGACTTGCTGCGCACGTCGCCGCCCGTGGGGTGGCCGACCACCACCACCAGACCCTTTAACCCGGCGAGTTCGCGGGCCACCGTTTTCACGGCATCATCGCAGGCAGCGATGAAGGCGGGGCGCAGGAACAGGTCTTCGGCCGCGTAACCGCAAATCGACAGCTCCGGGGTCAACAGCAGCCGCGCGCCGCCGGCGTAGGCTTGGTGCGCGGCCTCGATGATTTTTTGCGCGTTGCCGGACAGGTCGCCCACGACAAAATTGAGCTGGGCCACACAGATTTTGAGAGTCATAGGAACAGTGAAAAGCGATTCAAACGATTATGTCATCCGGGTGTTTTCCTCGCCGCTGGAAGTCCCTGCGGCGGACTGGAACGCCCTGCTGGCCTGCCAGGTTGAAGCCAACCCCTTCATGCGGCACGAATACCTGACTGCCCTGCACCAGAGCGGCAGCGCCACGCCGCAAACGGGCTGGACGCCGCGCTTCGTCACGCTCTGGCGGGGGCCCGCGCTGGCGGCGGCCTGTGCGCTGTACCTCAAGGACCATTCCTACGGCGAATACGTGTTCGACTGGGCCTGGGCCAACGCCTACGAGCAGCATGGCCTGTCCTATTACCCCAAGGCCGTGGTGGCGTCGCCCTTCACCCCGGTGCCCGGCGCGCGGCTGCTGGCGCGCGATGCGCCGGCGCGCCAGGCGCTGGTGAAGGCGCTGGTGAACTGGTGCGGCGAGCAGAAACTGTCGTCGCTGCACCTGCTGTTTGCCGGCGAGGATGACGTGGCGACCTGCGCGCAAGCCGGGCTGATGCTGCGCCATACCGTTCAATTTCACTGGAAGAATGTGGCCCCCACGCTTGTCGCTTCGCGTACGGCGCTGGACGAGTCGCCGCCAGATGCGACGACCCTTCGGCCCGTCCAAGCCCGCGCAGGCGGGCTTGGAGCCGCCGACCTCAGCCCCGAGGAGGCCGAACTTGCTCGGGGCGGCCCTTCGCTGCGTTCGACGGCCCCCACGCTTGCCGCCGGCCCGTTCGGCAGCTTTGAGGATTTTCTGGCCAGCCTGAGCCACGAAAAACGCAAGAAAATCCGCCAGGAGCGCCGCAAGGTGGCGGACGCCGGCGTCAGTTTTCGCTGGTCACTGGGGCGGGACATCGCGCCTCGCGACTGGGACTTTTTCTACCGCTGCTACGAGCGCACCTACTACGAGCATGGCAACGCGCCGTATCTCAGCCGCGACTTCTTCCTGCGCATGGCCGACACCATGCCGGAGAACTGGCTGCTGTTCGTGGCGCAGCGCAACGGCCAGCCGATTGCTACCAGTTTGATAGCCGTCAGTGCAGGCTCCACGGGAGCTGCAGGCCCATTTGACGCCAACACTGCGCGGGACGCCGCCAGGCCCGTGGCCGAACGTGTGGCGTACGGCCGCTATTGGGGCGCGCTGGAGCGCGTCGACTGCCTGCACTTCGAAGCCTGCTACTACCAGCCCCTGAAGTGGTGCATAGAGCATGGCTTTCAGCGCTTCGAAGGCGGCGCCCAGGGCGAGCACAAGATGGCGCGCGCGCTCTTGCCGGTCAAGACCACCAGCGCCCACTGGCTGGCGCACCCGGCCTTTGCCGACGCGGTGGAGCGCTTCCTGGCGCGCGAGGGCCAAGGCATCGAGCACTACATGGACGAACTGGAACGCCGCAACCCGTTCAAACACGTTGGCGCTCCATCTTGATAACGGCCGGCGTCTTGTCTTGGTAGAAACCATTAAGCCGCGCGTCGCCAAGGAGACGAAAACGAAGGTTGCTCCCTCTAAAACCGTCCCCAAACCGCGCATCCCGCGCGTTAAAGCTGCTAACGTAACCCATACATCAACAGCTAGGCAGACGGCACAGCATGCCTGACCCCAACACCAGATGACCGCAACACTCATGGCAAGAGACTCGCGACAAGCCCCCCAGCAAGACCTTGAAGACCTCGCCCCGCCCAGCGCCTGGCTTTTGGCCATGGAATTTCGCGCTTTCTGGGAGTTCGGCGCCGTGCTACCGGCCTGGCCCGTGCTGCAGCGCGCCCCGACTGGCGATGGCCACGCGGTGATCGTGTTTCCGGGCCTGAGCGCCGGCGACGGCACGACCGTGCCGCTGCGCCGCTACCTGGGCAGCCTCGGCTATGTCACCGACGGCTGGAACCAGGGCTTCAACTTCGGTCCGCGGGCCGGCGTGCTGGAGGGCGCGAAACGGCAGGTTGAAGAAACGTGTCATGCCACCGGCAAAAAAGTCAGCCTGATCGGCTGGAGCCTGGGCGGCGTGTACGCGCGCGAGATCGCCAAGCTGATGCCTGACATGGTGCGCGGCGTGATCACGCTGGGCACGCCGTTTGCTGGTCCGCCCAAAAGCACCAACGCCTGGCGCATTTACGAGCTGGCCAGTGGCCACAACATTGAAATTCAGTCACGCAATTACGACTTGCCTGCGCCGCCCCCGGTGCCCACCACCTCGGTATATTCACGCAGCGACGGCATCGTGGCCTGGCAGGGCAGCATCCAGGCGCCCAACCCGGAGAACCCGCACACCGAGAACGTCGAGGTGATCGCCAGCCACGTCGGCCTGGGCCTGAACCCCAGCGCCTGGTGGGCGGTGGCCGACCGCCTTGCGCAGCTTGAGGGCCAATGGAGGCCGTTTGAGCGCAAGCGCGGCCTGCACGGCCTGATCTTTCCCGATCCGCAGCGCTGAGCACGGCCCGCCAAAAACAGCGGCGCCTGCCGGTGGCAACACCGCAGGCGCTATTTTTTTGATAGCTGCCTGTGCCCATCCGGTATAGGCTACAGCCAGTTTTCTCTAAAACTTCAGGCCTTTGCCTTCTCCGCCTTCTCCTTCTGGTAGTTGGCGATGCCGTCCATGATTTCCTTCTTGGCAGAATCGACGCCTTCCCAGCCGACGATCTTGACCCACTTGCCGGGCTCCAGGTCCTTGTAGTGCTCGAAGAAGTGGGCAATGGTGTTGAGGCGCGCCGGGTTCAGGTCCTCGGGCTTTTGCCACTGCGTGTAGATCGACAGGATCTTGTCGACCGGCACCGCCAGCACCTTGCCGTCTTCGCCCGCTTCGTCCTGCATTTTCAGGATGCCGATCGGGCGGCACGTCACCACCACGCCGGGGATCAGCGGCACCGGCGTGATCACCAGCACGTCCACCGGGTCGCCATCGCCGCTGATGGTGCGCGGCACGTAGCCGTAGTTGGTGGGGTAATGCATGGAGGTGCTCATGAAGCGGTCGACAAAGATCGCGTCCGTCTCCTTGTCCACTTCGTACTTGACCGGATCGGCGTTCATCGGGATCTCGATGATCACGTTGAAGGCGTCAGGCACGTTCTTGCCGGGGGTTACTCTGTCCAGGGCCATGGCTGTCTTTCAGGTTGAAAATAAATCGGAATTTGCTCAGGATTAACCCTGATTTTACTGACACACCCCTTGCTGAATCCGCCGTGTCACGGCTCCGACACACTTTTGGCCTTATATTTCCGCTGTTGGCCAATCGTCTCCACCGCATGTTTGCCGGACCGGGGCACTGAGGAAGCAACGCAGCGGGGGCACCGCTCGCGTGCTGCCCCCTCCCCGCGAAAACAACGAGTAGGAGAAACTATGACAGGCAACTCAGCGCTGATTTTGGCGCTCGTCTGCGGACTCATTGCCGTGGCTTATGGCTTTTGGGCGCGCAGCTGGATTCTTTCCCAGGACGCAGGCAATGCGCGGATGCAGGAAATTGCAGCCGCCATCCAGACCGGTGCCGCCGCCTATCTGGCGCGACAGTACCGCACCATCGCCATCGTCGGCGTGGTGCTGGCGATCCTGATCGGCTTCTTTCTGGACGGCAAGACGGCCATCGGCTTTGTGGCCGGCGCGCTGCTGTCCGGGGCCTGCGGCTTCATCGGCATGAATGTGTCGGTGCGCGCCAACGTGCGCACCGCGCAGGCGGCCACGCGCGGCATTGGCCCGGCGCTCGACGTTGCCTTTCGCGGCGGCGCGATCACCGGCATGCTGGTGGTCGGCCTGGGTCTGCTTGGCGTGACCGGGTTTTACTGGTTCCTGACCGGCAACGGCAACCTGACGCCGGACCGCCAGTTGGCCACGTTGCTGAATCCGCTGATCGGTTTCGCATTCGGCGCCTCGCTGATCTCCATCTTTGCGCGGCTCGGCGGCGGCATCTTCACCAAGGGCGCCGACGTCGGCGCTGATCTGGTGGGCAAGGTCGAGGCCGGCATCCCCGAAGACGACCCGCGCAACCCGGCCGTGATTGCCGACAACGTGGGCGACAACGTGGGCGACTGCGCCGGCATGGCGGCCGACCTGTTCGAAACCTACGCGGTGACGCTGATCGCCACCATGGTGCTCGGTTCGCTCCTGGTGGCCGGTGCCGGCACCCATGCCGCGGTGTATCCGCTGGCGCTGGGCGCCGTGTCCATCATCGCCTCCATCATCGGCTGCTTCTTCGTCAAGGCCTCGCCCGGCATGAAGAACGTGATGCCCGCCCTGTACAAGGGTCTGGCCGTGGCCGGCGTGCTGTCACTGATCGCCTTCTACTTTGTCACGACGTGGCTGATGCCCGACGACGCCATCAGCGCCACCGGCAGCCAGATGAAGTTGTTCGGCGCCTGTGCCGTCGGCCTGGTGCTGACCGCCGCACTCGTATGGATCACCGAGTACTACACGGGCACCCAGTACGCGCCCGTGCGCCACATCGCACAAGCCTCCACCACCGGCCACGGCACCAACATCATCGCCGGCCTGGGCGTCTCGATGCGCTCGACCGCGTGGCCGGTGCTGTGTGTCTGCATCGCCATCGGCGTGGCCTACCAGCTGGCCGGCCTGTACGGCATTGCGGTCGCCGCCACCTCCATGCTGAGCATGGCCGGCATCGTGGTGGCGCTGGACGCCTACGGCCCGATCACCGACAACGCCGGCGGCATTGCCGAAATGTCGGAGATGCCCAAGAGCGTGCGCGACATCACCGACCCGCTGGACGCGGTGGGCAACACCACCAAGGCCGTGACCAAGGGCTACGCCATCGGCTCGGCCGGCCTCGCAGCGCTGGTGCTGTTTGCCGACTACACGCACAAGCTGGAAAGCTATGGCCACGCCATCAGCTTCGACCTGTCCGACCCGATGGTGATCATCGGCCTGTTCATCGGTGGCCTGATTCCCTACCTGTTCGGTGCCATGGCGATGGAGGCCGTGGGCCGCGCGGCGGGCGCCGTGGTGGTCGAGGTGCGGCGCCAGTTCCGCGACATCAAGGGCATCATGGAAGGCACGGCCAAGCCCGAATACGGCCGCGCAGTGGACATGCTGACCTCGGCTGCCATCAAGGAAATGATGATCCCCAGCCTGCTGCCCGTGGTGGTGCCGATCCTGGTCGGCCTGCTGCTCGGCCCCAAGGCGCTCGGCGGCCTGCTGATGGGCACCATCGTGACCGGCCTGTTCGTGGCCATTTCCATGTGCACCGGCGGCGGCGCCTGGGACAACGCCAAGAAGTACATCGAGGACGGCAACTTCGGCGGCAAGGGCTCCGAGGCGCATAAGGCCGCCGTGACCGGCGACACCGTGGGCGACCCCTACAAGGACACGGCCGGCCCGGCGGTGAACCCGCTCATCAAGATCATCAACATCGTGGCGCTCCTGATCGTGCCGCTGATGATGCGACTGCATGGCGGCGAGGTACCGCAAGCCGCCCTGTCAGCACCTGTCGCCATCACGGCAGCAGTCGCCACGGGCGCGGTGACGGAAGCGGCCGCCCCGGCGGCCACCGATGCGGCCTCGGTCAAGGTCGACAACGGCGTGGTCAAGTTCTACTTTGCCAGCGGCAAGGCGGACGTGGCCCCGGACGGCGCCAAGGCGCTGGAAGACATCGCCCGCGGCGTGCAGGCCGGCAAGAAAGCCGTCATCAGCGGCTACCACGACGCCACGGGCGACCCGGCAAAAAATGCCGAACTGGCCAAGCAGCGTGCCGTGGCCGTGCGCGACCTGCTCGTGGCGGCCGGTGTCGCACAGGACAAGATCGAGCTGCAAAAGCCCGAACAGGCCAAGGCCGATGGCCCTGCGGCCGAAGCGCGCCGCGTGGAAGTGACGCTACAGTAAGCGCTGCGGATCCTGCGATTTGAAAAGCCCGCGCTCCGGCGGGCTTTTTTCATGGCGGCGCCGCTCAATGCCTCAGAGCAGCGAATCGGGCACCAGGGGCCCTATCAGGAAGTTGTACAGCCGCAGCAGCGCTGAAGATTCGGGTTCGGAATCGAGAATGACTTCCTTCTCGCCGTCCGAGGTCAGCCACTGGATGCTGCCGGAGCCCGACGGCGCCAGCCGCACCCGGTAGGCGCTCTGCAGCTTGCTGATGTTGATCACGCGCAGCATCTCGCGCGCCAGCTGCGGGCTGTCGACCAGCACACCCAGCTCGGTATTTCTGGTGGCGGAGCGCGGGTCCAGGTTCATGGAGCCGATAAAAACAGTCTTGCGGTCAATCACCGCGATCTTGGCATGCAGCCGCCCGAAGGAAGAGCCGAACATGCCCAGCCGCAAATTGTGGGTGGTGCGCTGCGGGCTGAGCTCGTACAGGTCCACACCCGCCTTGAGCATGCCCGGGCGGTAATGCGCATACCCCGTGTAGACCGCCGGTACATCGTTGGCCGCCAGCGAGTTGGTCAGTATCGTCAGCTTCACGCCGCGCCCGGTCAGGTCCTCGATGGCCTTCATGCCGCGCGGGCCGGGGATTAGGTAGGGCGAGACCACATAGATTTCGCTGGTGGCCTGGCGCATGGCCTTGAGCACGTCCAGGGTCACGCTGGTCGCGAGGGCGTCGTCATCCGTGCGTTTGAGCAGCTTGTCGGGCGGGTCGGCAAAGGCGTGCGCGGTGCCCCAAAGCAGGCCCATGCGGCCCGCATCCAACTCCTCGCCGATCGGACCATAGCCCAGAACGTCGGTCGGCGGCAGCACCAGCGGGCGGGGCGGCGCTGCCATGTTGACCCATTCATCGAAGTCCTGCTGCATCAGCTTGCGATCGCCCGGGGCGTGCACCATGGATTCGATGGAGCGCACCTGCTCGCTGTTCCAGTAGGTGTCGAAGATCGATGCCAGCTGCGGCACCACTTTCCCCACCATCAGCGCATCCATGTCCACGAAGTTCTGCTGCGGGTCGAGGGTGAAGTAGTTGTCCGCAATGTTGCGCCCCCCGGCAATGGCCATCACGCCGTCGGCAATGAACAGCTTGTTGTGCATGCGATGGTCGAGCCGGGACAGATCGAACAGCGAGGAGGTGAAGCGCCCCAGGGCCGATTGCTCGCGGCCGCAGCAAAACGGGTTGAACAGGCGCACCTCGATGTTCGGCGTGGCCGACAGCGCGAGCAACAGCTCCTGGCTGTTGGACGTGTACAGGTCATCCACCAGCAGGCGCACACGCACGCCGCGCAGGGCCGCCTCCTTCAGATGGCGCAGCAGCAACCGGCCGGTGCCGTCGTTGTCGAACACGTAATACTGCAGGTCGAGCGAGCGCTGGGCACGCTGTATCAACTGGATGCGCGCATCGAGCGAATACACGCCCAGCGGCAGCAGCCGAAAGCCCGAGTCCTCTCCAGGCGGCATCGACGCGGCGACGGTTTTGGACAAGACACCGGCAGGGTCCGGCGCCAGGGCCGTGGTGGGCGTGCGCGGCGCCAAAGGAGGCAGCGTGCCGCAGCCGCCCAGCAAGGCCAGCAGCACCAGCAGACACAGGTTGCCAACACCGCCAAAGGGAAAAAATCGGACCGCGCGGCCGGAGAAAAATGGCCTCAGAGGTCGCATGCCGGTGTTCATTTTGTTGCGCCTGCAGTGAATTGCCAGAATGGTAGCGCAGTGGGACCAAAGACGGGCGCGTCATGACAGGAACCGGGGATGGCGACTAGAATGAAATGCACATCTGAAAGGAGTGACCATGCAGCGTCTGAAATACCAATGGGTGCCCGCGGCGCTCATGATGCTTTGCTTATGCAGCTCCGCCGTCGCCGCGCTCGACATCGGGGACGCAGCGCCCAAATTCACCACGCAGGCCGCGTTCGACGGCAAGGTGTTCAACTACTCGCTGGCGGATGCGTTGGCCAAGGGCCCCGTGGTGCTGTATTTCTTCCCCGCCGCGTTCTCGGTGGGTTGCTCGATCGAGGCCCACGCCTTTGCCGAGTCCATGGACAAATTTGCCGCGCTGGGCGCCACGGTCATCGGCGTCTCGGGCGACGACATCGACACGCTGTCCAAGTTTTCGGTGCAGGCATGCCAGAGCCGGTTCCCGGTGGCCTCCGACGCGTCCCAATCCATCATGAAATCGTTCGATGCGGTAATGCAGACCCGGCCGGACTATGCCAACCGGATTTCCTACGTCATCGCACCCAATGGCACGATCGCGTCGTTCTACCTGAGCCTGAATCCCGACAGGCATGTGGAAAGAATGCTGGCCGCGGTGCGCGAACTGCCGCAGGCCAGTAAGCCTTGACCGACCCGGCGCTCAGGCTTTGGCGCGGGCGCGCCGCGCACTCTCCCCCTGCACCACCGCGCGAACCAGCCGCCCCGTGAGGTCGGCCAGTTCCGGCAGTGCAGCCACCAGGCGCTCCTGCTCGATGGCCTGCAGCACCAGTTCGTGAATGCCGCCCACCACCGCCATGGCCATGTCGTCGGCCAGCACTGGTGTGGCCTGGCATGCGTTGATGACCGAGCCCATGAAGCGCGCGATCTCCCCGTTCACGCGCCGGCGTGCGGCCAGGCCCGGCGCGCCCAAACCGAGGATGTCGATAAACAGCGTGCGCAGCAGCACCGGGTTTTGCGCCAGGCAACCCAGGTAGGCCGTCATCGCCTGCTCGACCTGCGCCTGCCAGTCGCGTGCGGGGTCGATGGCCGCGCGCAGCACCTGCAGCGCGTTGCGGCTCGCCGCCTCGAAGAGCGCGATCAGGGCCTGTGGCTTGCCGGCAAAGTGCTCGTAGAAGGTGCGCCGCGACACGCCGGCCTCGCGCACGATGTCGGCGATGGTCACATCGGCGTAGCCCTTTTCCGCGACCGCCTGCGCCAGCCCCTCCAGCAGGCGGTGTCGATGTTCATTGGCGAGGTTGTCGTTGCTGTCCATGATCGTTGAGTTTCAATTGGTACTTGACAGTACCATATTGCAAAGGCATGATTCGAAAAATTCGGTACGCATCAGTACCAAAACGTTTTCCGATGGATTGGATTTCCGCATGACCGACCTTGTTGTCCGCCGACTGCTCATCGACCTGCAAACCCCGCCGCCGCGCCACTGGTGCGGCGGCGGCACCTTCCGCACGGCGCTCTTCAATGCGCTGTCAATGAGTTTCCCGGTGGGAGAGCAGTTTTTCATCGACTCGGTGCGCAATGGCCACAAGGCCCTGCCGGCGGAGGAACAGGCCCGGCGCCAGGGCGAAGTGCAGGGCTTCATCGGCCAGGAGGCGACGCACAGGCGCATTCACGCACTGTTCAATGCACACCTTGAACAGCAGGGCCTGGTCAATGCCTGGGCGCCGCGCGCCGAGTCGCGCATCAAATTACTGGGAGGCCTCGACCCGCGCCATGCGCTGGCCATCACCGCGGCCAACGAGCATTTCACCGCCATCCTGGCCGAGTGGCTGTTGCGCCACCCCGCGTTGTTCGGCGACGCCGAGCCGCGCCTGAAAACCATGTGGTTGTGGCACAGCGCCGAAGAGTCCGAGCACAAAAGCACGGCCTTCGAGCTCTACCAGGCACTCGGCGGCGGCCAGGAGTGGCGCGCCAAATGGATGCGCCGCGTCACCTTCATCTTCCTGAGCGACACCCTGCGCCAGACGTTGAGCAACCTGCGCCACGATGGCACGCTGTGGCGTTGGGCGACGTGGAAGGATGCGGCCGGCTTCCTGTTCGGCCCGGCCGGGCTGGTGCGGCAAACCTTCAAACCCTGGCGCGCCTACTTCAAGCCCGACTTCCACCCCAACCAGCAGCAAAGTGACCTGTCGCAGCGCTGGCTGCAGGCCAACGCCGCCCAGTACACCCTGGTCGGCGCACACCCCAACTGACCCGCCTGGCCGCAATTCCACCTCATGGGCGCAGAATTGCGCCCATGCAACTCAATTACATCGCCAACGCCGGCGTCCCCTCCTCCTCCGGCCGTTTGATCCCCGTGGTTGACCCGTCCGACGGGCAGCCCTTCGATGAACTCCAGCGCAGCAACGCGCAGGACATCGACGGCGCCGTGCATGCCGCGCGCCAGTGCCTGGACGCGGTCTGGAGCAAGCTCAGCGCGGCCGAGCGCGGCCGGCTCTTGATGAAGCTCTCCGCCAAGGTGGCCGAGCACGCCGAGGAACTGGCGCTGATCGAGCAGCGCGACTGCGGCAAGCCCACCCGGCAGGCCCGGGCCGATGCGCTGGCGCTGGTGCGCTACTTCGAGTTCTACGCCGGCGCCTGCGACAAGCTGCACGGCGAGACCCTGCCCTATCAGGACGGCTACAGCGTCTTCACCTGGCGCGAGCCGCACGGCGTGACCGGCCACATCATCCCGTGGAACTACCCGATGCAGATTTTTGGCCGCAGCGTGGGCGGCGCGCTGGCGGCGGGCAACGTCTGCGTGGTCAAGCCGTCCGAGGACGCCTGCCTGTCGCTGATCCGCGTGGCACAGCTCGCGGCCGAGGTCGGTTTTCCGGCCGGCGCCCTCAACATCGTGACCGGCTATGGCCACGAAGTGGGCGACGCGCTGGCGCGCCACGAGGGCATCGACCACATCAGCTTCACGGGCAGCCCCGCGGTCGGCACGCTGATCCAGCAGGTGGCAGCCGAGCGCCATTGCCCGGTCACGCTCGAGCTCGGCGGCAAAAGCCCGCAAATCATCTTTGCCGACGCCGACCTGGACGCGGCGCTGCCCGTGGTGATCAACGCCATCGTGCAGAACGCGGGGCAGACCTGCTCGGCCGGTTCGCGCCTGCTGGTGGACCAGACCATCTACGAGCCGCTGCTGGAACGCCTGGGCAAGCTGTTTGCCAACCTGCGCGTCGGCCCGGCCAGCATGGACCTGGACGTCGGCCCGCTGATCCGCCAGAGCCAGCTGCAACGTGTGTGGGATTTTTTGAGTGACGCCCAGGTCGCCAACATCCCGATGTTGGCGCAGGGCCAGATCGTCGATGAAGCCCCCGAGACCGGCTACTACCAGGCGCCCACGCTGTTGCGCGACGTGCCGGTGATGCACCGTCTGGCGCAAGAGGAAGTGTTCGGCCCGGTACTGGCTGCCATGAGTTTCAGGGACGAAGACCACGCCGTGGAGCTGGCGAACGCCACCCGCTTCGGCTTGGTCGCGGGCATCTGGACGCGCGACGGCGCGCGGCAATTCCGCGTGGCCAAACGTGTCAAAAGCGGCCAGGTGTTCATCAACAACTACGGCGCCGGCGGCGGTGTGGAGCTGCCCTTTGGCGGCGTCAAGTCGTCGGGTTACGGGCGCGAGAAAGGCTTTGAAGCGCTGTATGGCTTCACCACGCTCAAGACCGTGGCGATTCGCCACGGTTGACCGCATAATTCAAGAAAAACGAGCTGTAGCCCTTATCGGACATGCGCTCGCAGCTATCAAATCAATAGTAACCGGAGATTCACAGCATGCGCGTCAAGGACAAATCCATCATCGTCACCGGCGCCGGAGGCGGTATCGGTGAAGGCATCGCGAAGCGGCTGGCCGAGGAAGGCGCGCGCGTCATCGTCAACGACATCAACAGCGCGCTCGGCGAACAGGTGGTGGACGCCATCCTGCGCGCCGGCGGCAAGGCCTCGTTCTTCGCCGCGGACGTCACGAAGTCCGCCGACGTGAAGGCGCTGGTGGATGCGGCCGTGCAGCGCCACGGCCGGCTCGACGTGATGGTCAACAACGCGGGCTGGACGCACCGCAACCGCCCGGCACTCGAAGTCAGCGAAGACGAGTTCGACAAATGCTACGCCGTCAACGTGAAGAGCATCTACCTCGCCACCGTGCACGCCGTGCCCGTCTTTCGCGCCAACAAGGGTGGCAGCTTCATCAACATCGCCTCCACCGCCGGCGTGCGCCCGCGCCCGGGCCTGACCTGGTACAACGGCTCCAAGGGCGCGGTGATTACGACCTCCAAGTCGCTGGCCGCCGAGTTCGGCCCCGAAAACATCCGCGTGAATTGCATCAACCCGGTGTTCAACCCCGACACCGGACTGGCCGCCGAGTTCGCCGGCGGGCCGCTCACGGAAGAGCGCAAGGCCAAATTCCGCGCCACCATTCCGCTCGGGCGCTTTTCCACCGCGCTGGACGTGGCCAATGCCGCGCTGTACCTGGCCAGCGACGAGGCCGCCTTCATCAGCGGCGTGTGCATCGAGGTCGATGGCGCGCGCTGCGTTTAACGAAGTGAAGGGCCGCCCCGAGCAAGTTCAGCCCCCTCGGGGGGCAGCGCAGCACATGAAGTGGCAAGCGTGGGGGCTCCTTTAACACCGTGTCGATCAGGGCCTCAGGCGGTGGCGTGCGGGCAGCGCGGCGCACTGGGGCAAAATCCGGGCATGTCTGAACGAGTCATCCCTTTGCTGGACCACCGCACCGCGGCGCTGGCGCCCCCCTCTGGCGCGCTTGACGCGCACACGCAGATGAGCGCCAGCGGCCGGGTCGCCGATCGTTTGGGGCGCCCGCTGCGCGACCTGCGCATCAGCGTGACCGATCGCTGCAACTTCCGCTGCACCTATTGCATGCCCAAGGAGATCTTCGGCAAGGACCATCCCTTCCTGCCGCACGCCTCGCTCTTGACGTTCGAAGAAATCACCCGCGTCGCCCGGCTGTTCATCTCGCACGGCGTGCAGAAAATCCGCCTCACGGGCGGCGAACCGCTGCTGCGCAAGAACATCGAGGTCCTGATCGAGCAGCTCGCGGCGCTGCGCACCCTGGACGGCCGGCCGCTGGACCTGACGCTCACCACCAACGGCTCGATCCTGGCGCGCAAGGCCAAAGCCTTGAAGGCCGCCGGCCTGCGGCGCGTCACGGTCAGCCTGGACGGGATGGACGACGCCATCTTTCGCAGCATGAACGACGTAGATTTTCCGGTGGCCGATGTGCTGGCCGGCATCGAGGCGGCGCGCGAAGCGGGCCTGGGCCCGATCAAGGTCAACATGGTGGTCAAGCGTGGCACCAACGAGCAGGAAATCCTGCCGATGGCGCGCCATTTCAAAGGCACCGGCATCGTGCTGCGCTTCATCGAATACATGGACGTGGGCGCCACCAACGGCTGGCGCATGGACGAGGTGCTGCCCTCCAGCGCGGTGGTCGATCTCCTTCGCACCGAACTGCCGCTGGTCCAGCTCGATCCGACGGCACCGGGCGAAACCGCCGAGCGCTGGGGCTACGCCGACGCCAGCGGCCGGCACGACCCACAGCTGGGCGAGATCGGCGTCATCAGCAGTGTCACGCACGCCTTTTGCGGCAGTTGCAACCGCGCGCGCCTGTCCACCGAGGGCAAGCTGTTCTTGTGCCTGTTTGCCTCCAGGGGCTACGACCTGCGCAGCCTGCTGCGCGGCGAGGCGACGGACGAGGCGATTGCCGCCACCATCGGCCGCATCTGGCAGGGCCGCAGCGACCGCTACTCCGAGCTGCGCAGCACCATGACGCCGGATGCCACGGGCGGCGCGCGGCACGTCGAGATGAGCTATATCGGTGGATGAGGTAATGATCGCCCCCGCGGACATCACCGGTCTGGTTCTGGCGGGTGGCCGCGGCTCGCGCATGGGCGGCGTGGACAAGGGCCTGCAGAATTTCAACGGCATGCCGCTGGCGCTGCACACCCTGATGCGGCTGCAAATGCAGGTCGGCCGCACGATGATCAACGCCAACCGCAACCTCGCCGCCTACGAGTCATTCGGCGCGCCCGTGTGGCCCGACGGGCTGGCGGACTACGCCGGGCCGCTGGCCGGGTTTTTGACCGGCCTGGAGCGCTGCGAAACGCCCTACCTGGTCACGGTGCCCTGCGACACGCCCCTGTTTCCGCTGGACCTGGTGGCGCGGCTGGCGCAAGGCCTGGAGCGCGAGGATGCCGAGATTGCGATGGCCGCTGGCCGTGACGGCGCCCCGCCTGCCGCAGTGCGCACCCAGCCGGTCTTTTGCCTGCTGCGCGTGACGCTGCTGGAGAGCCTGGTGCGATTCACCCATGGCGGCGGACGAAAAATTGACGCCTGGACCGCCCAGCACAAGACCGTGGTCGTGCCGTTCGATGGGCCCGATGACGATGCGCGGGCCTTCTTCAACGCGAACACGCTGGCCGAGCTGCATTCATTGGAAAAATCATGACCCCCCAAGCTCATCACTTCGTGTATTCGCTGCCCCCCGAGGGGGCGCTTGACTCCTTTGAGACGGCTCGGCAGGAGTCATGAAAACGCTGGAGCAGATCGCCGCCGAGCTGCAGGGCTATGACCCGCAGGCCTTGAGCTGCGCCGGGGTTGGCGAGTTTCTGTCCCGCCTGGTCGAGCCCGTCGCGCAGGTTGAGGAAGTCGGTATTTTTGACGCGTTGGCCCGGGTGCTGGCGCGCGACGTGATCTCGCCTGTCAGCGTACCGCCGCACGACAACTCGGCGATGGACGGCTATGCCTTCGACGGCGCCCAGTTGTCGGCCGACGCGCCGCTGGTGTTGACCGTCGTGGGCACGGCGCTGGCCGGCAAGGCCTGGCAGGGCTGCGTCAAGGCCGGCGAGTGTCTGAAGATCATGACCGGCGCCATCCTGCCGGGCGGGCTCGATACGGTGGTGCCGCAGGAATTCGCACAGGTCGAGGCAGACCGCATCACCATTCCGCCCAGGCTGCTCAAGCCTGGTGACAACCGCCGCCTGAAGGGTGAGGACCTCCTGCAGGGCCAGCCGGCGCTACAAAAAGGAGAGCTCCTGGCGCCCGCTGCGCTTGGGCTGGTGGCCAGTTTGGGTATCAAAACCGTGCCAGCCTACCGGCGGCTGCGCGTGGCCTACTTCTCCACCGGTGACGAGATCTTGAGCCTGGGCGAGGCGCCGCGCGAAGGCGCCGTGTACGACAGCAACCGCTACACGGTGTTCGGCCTGCTCTCGCGCCTGGGCTGCGAGGTAATCGACCTGGGCGTGGTGCGCGACGATCCGGCGCTGCTGGAAGCCGCGTTCACGCAAGCGGCGCGGCAGGCCGACGCCATCATCACCAGCGGGGGCGTGAGCGTAGGCGAGGCCGACTACACCCGCGCGATGATGAAAAAACTCGGCGATGTGGCGTTCTGGCGCATCGCCATGCGGCCGGGCCGGCCCATGGCGGTGGGCCGCATCCCGGTGACGCCGAGCAGCGGCGCTGGCCGTTTCGCCGCCGGGCCGCCCCAAGGCGAAACAGCCCCCCCGGGGGGCAGCGAACCACGCGAAGCGGGGAGCGTGGGGGCCATCCTCTTCGGCCTGCCCGGCAACCCGGTGGCCGTGATGGTGACCTTTCTGGCCTTCGTGCGCCCTGCCCTGCTGCGCATGATGGGCTGCACGGCCGATGCACCGCCGCTGCTCAAGGCGCGCAGCGCGGAGGCCATCCGCAAGAAGCCCGGGCGCTCCGAGTACCAGCGCGGTATCGTGAGTACCGCGCCCGACGGTTCGCTGCAGGTCCGCACCACCGGCAACCAGGGCTCGGGCGTGCTGAGCTCCATGGTGCAGGCCAACGGCCTGATCGTGCTGCACCACGCGCAGGGCAACGTGGCCGCGGGCGATGCCGTCGACGTGATGATGTTCGACGGCGCCATGTAGATTCAACGCCATGAAATTACCCAACAAGGCTTTGGTCCTCTTTTCAGGCGGACAGGATTCCACCACCTGCCTGGCCTGGGCGCTGGACCGCTACGCGCATGTGGAAACGGTCGGCTTCGACTACGGACAGCGCCATCGCATCGAACTCGATGCGCGGCTGCATGTTCTGGCGGCGCTGAGAACCCAGTATCCCCAGTGGTCGGGCCGGCTCGGCGAGGACCATGTTCTGAGCCTCGACATCCTGGGCCAGATCAGCGACACCTCGCTGACCAAGGACATCGAATTCGAGCTGACCGAGTCGGGCTTGCCCAACACCTTCGTGCCGGGCCGCAACCTGCTCTTTCTGACGCTGGCCGCGGCGCTCGGGTACCGGCGCAACCTCGACGTGGTCGTCGGCGGGATGTGCGAAACCGACTTTTCCGGCTATCCCGACTGCCGCGACGACGCCGTCAAGGCGCAGCAGATCGCGGTGTCGCTGGGCATGGGGCGGCGCTTCACGTTCGAGACGCCCCTCATGTGGCTGGACAAGGCCCAGACCTGGGCGCTGGCCCACGAACTCGGCGGCCAGGCCTTGATCGACATCGTGCTGAACGAGTCGCACACCTGCTATCAGGGCGTGCGCGACACGCTCCATGCCTGGGGCTATGGCTGCGGCACTTGCCCCGCCTGCGAACTGCGAAAAAACGGCTACGCGCGCTGGCAGGCGGGCAGACCCGCATGAGGTAGCCGATGCTCCAGACCTTGACCCAACGCCGACACTGGCGCCGGCATTAGCGCCGACCGAGTGCGAGCTCCACGCCGCGATTCGCCAGCGCATCGGCGCGCTCGTTGCCGGGATCGCCCGCATGGCCCTTCACCCAGCGCCACTCGATCGCATGGCCCGCGCCCGACACCAGCGCGTCCAGCCGCTGCCACAGATCGACGTTTTTCACGGGCTGCCTGGCGGCGGTGCGCCAGCCGCGCGCCTTCCAGCCCGTAATCCACTCGGTGATGCCCTTGCGCACGTATTCGCTGTCCAGGTACAGCGTGACACGGCAGGGCCGCTTGAGCGCGGTCAGCGCTTCGATCACGGCTGTCAGTTCCATGCGGTTGTTGGTGGTGTCCAGCTCGCCATCGAACAGCTCCTTCTCGGTGCTGCCGGATTTCAGCCAGACGCCCCAGCCACCGGGGCCGGGGTTGCCTTTGCAGGCGCCATCGGTATAAATTTCAACGTGATTCAATACAACTCTCAATTATTAGTCATTGTGGCTCTCAGCCCTTGCTCCGCCTGCACGGTTAGCTATTGAAACAGGAGCGGCGGCAACGCCTCGGGGGGCCTTCCAGGCGGGGCTCAGCAGCCTCATGCCGTGCACCCGCTTGACCGCCACCAAAAAATAAACCGCCCCGAATATAGGCCACCAGTGGTCACCGGCCCAGTCCATCCATTCGAACCGGCCCAGCCATTTCTCGCTGCGCACGGCCGGCCGATAGCAGCCAAAATCGCCCGCCTCGACCTCAAAGTTGAGCAGGCGCAGCCAGTCGCGCAGACGCCAGTAGCCGATGAACTCGCCCGCGCTGGGCAAAAACGGCGCTCCAAAACCCAGCCGCTGGTAGAGCTTGGCACGGCGCTGGCGCAGGCCCCACAGGCTGGCCGGGTTCAGGCCACAGATCACCACGCGGCCTTCGGGCACCAGCACGCGGCTCACTTCACGCAGCGTGGCGTGCGGGTCCGCACTGAGCTCCAGCGCATGCGGCAGCACCACCAGGTCCAGGCTGCTTTCGGCAAACGGCAGGGCCGCAAAGTCGGTGATCAGGGCGGCCCGATGCGCAACGGGGGCTGCGCCATCGGCGGCCCCAACGGAGCCGTTGGTGGCCAGCCAGCGGTGCGGCATGCGGTTGGCTTGCAGCGCGTCGAGCTCGGGCAGGCCAAGTTGCAGGGCGTGGTAGCCGAAGATGTCGGCCACGGTGCGGTCGAATTGCGCGCGCTCCCACGCCAGCAAATAACGGCCGGGGGGGGTTTCAAACCACTCGTGCAAACTTATAATGTGCCCACTCATGAAGTTAACGCCGCTGCCTGCCACGACCGATCATCGCCTGCGAATGATGCCTGACCCAAGTCGGGCACGGGTTGTCGGCCCCTGGCGACAAAGAGGTTATGCGGCTTGTGCCCGGCATCTTGTCGCGAGACCGCTGGCGGCTCGTTGCGATTCTAGTCACCCATCATCACCCCGGCCACGCCCGGGCGTGCCTTGCGCAAACACGGGCGACCCGATGCCCATGCTTGCCGTCCCTCGACCATGGGAAACCCCGTTCCGATGAAACTCATTCAAATCCTGTGCATCTCCGGCCTGCTTTGGCTCACCGGCTGTGCCAGCACCAGCACTTCCTCATCCTCCATCGATCCCACCACCGGTTTACCCACCTCCAGCGCCTCGTCTCGTAATGCCGGCGCGTTGCAGCCCATCACGGCGGCACAGGCCGCCTCGAGGGCGGTCGCGCAGCTGCAGCCACCGGCCGACCTGTGGGAGCGCATCCGGCGCGGCTTTGCGATGCCCAACCTCGACAACGACCTGGTGCACGAACGCGAGCAGTTCTACGCTACGCGGCCGGACTACATCCTGCGCATGACCGAGCGCTCGCGCAAATACATGTTCCACATCGTCGAAGAACTCGAGCGGCGCAACATGCCGTCCGAGTTGGCACTGCTGCCGTTTGTGGAGAGCGCCTTCAACCCGCAGGCCGTTTCCGGCGCCAAGGCGGCCGGCATGTGGCAGTTCATGCCCGCGACCGGCAAAACCTTCGAGCTCAAGCAGAACGTGTTCCGCGACGACCGCCGCGACGTGCTGGCCTCGACCCGGGCAGCGCTGGACTACCTGCAAAAACTGCACGACATGTTCGGCGACTGGCAACTCGCGCTGGCGGCCTACAACTGGGGCGAAGGCAACGTGGCACGCGCCATTGCCAAAAACCAGCGCGCCGGCCTGGGCACCAGCTACTCGGACCTGAGCATGCCCATGGAGACGCGGCTGTACGTGCCCAAGCTGCAGGCAATCAAGAACATCGTGGCGAGTCCACAGCAATTCAGCGCCGCCCTGCCCGATATCGGCAACCACCCGTACTTCCAGAAGGTCGACATCGCGCGCGACATCGACGTGACGCTGGCCGCGCGGCTGGCCGAGGTCCGGATCGAAGACTTCAAGGCACTGAATCCTTCCGCAAACCGGCCGGTGATTCTGGCCGCCGGCACACCGCAGATTCTGTTGCCCTGGGACAATGCCGCCATCTTCGAGCGCAACCTGCAGGCCTACAACTCCGGCCAGCTGGCCAGCTGGACCGCGTGGACCACGCCCACCACCATGAAGGCATCGGAGGCGGCCCGGCGCGTCGGCATGGACGAGAGCGAATTCCGCAGCGTCAACCACATCCCGCCCAAGATGCTGATCAAGGTCGGCTCCACGCTGCTGGTGCCGCGCTCGGAACGCGTCGAGAACGACGTGACGGAGCACGTTGCCGACAATGGCCAGTTGGACCTGGCGCCGGAACCGCCGCCCATCATCCTGCACCGTACCCTGGTGAAGGCACGCCGGGGCGACTCCGTGGCATCGCTGGCGGGGCGCTATGGCCAGACGGCGGCCAGCGTTGCCGGCTGGAACCGGATGAGCGCCTCTGCGCCGCTCAAGGCCGGGCAACATCTGGTGGTGTATTTGCCGACGAAGGCGTGGCCAATGGGTACCTTGACGGCCCGTGCACGCTCTGGCGGTAAGGCTGTGGCCGTGGCAAGCACGCGCACCCGCTCCGAAGCCAAGGCGGTGGCAAGCGTGCGCGGCCGGTCGTCTGGCATCAAAACGGCGGCACGCGCGCCCGCCAAATCGACCCGGGTCGCCAAATCGGCCCCGCAGCGGGCGTCGCGTTATACCGTGGTTGCAAGCAGGAGTCGTTAGAAGAAACGGGTGCCAGCCCTTTGGGGACGGGCACACTGCGCTATTCTTTCGATAGTGATGCTATAACTTCTCGGTCTCGCCCGGGCTGGGTTGCCACTTCATGAGCCGGCGCTCGACCCGGCCCACAATGCCGTCGAGCACCAGCGCAAACACCGTGAGCACCACGATGCCGGCAAACACGGTGTTGACGTCGAACGTGCCCTCGGCCTGCAGGATCAGGTAGCCAACCCCGCGCGCCGAGCCCAGGTACTCCCCCACCACGGCGCCGACAAAGGCCAGTCCCACGGATGTGTGCAGGCTGGAGAACACCCAGCTGGTGGCACTCGGCAGGTACACCGTGCGCAGCAACTGGCGCTGGTTCGCGCCCAGCATGCGCGCATTCGCCAGCACCACCGGGCTGACCTCCTTGACGCCCTGGAACACGTTGAAGAAGACGATGAAGAACACCAGCGTCACGGCCAGCGCCACCTTGCTCCAGATCCCCAGGCCAAACCACATCGCAAAGATCGGCGCCAGGATCACGCGCGGCATCGAATTGGCGGCCTTGATGTACGGGTCCAGGATGGCGCTCGCGGTCGGCGCCAGCGCCAGCCACAGACCGCAGGCCAGGCCCATGCCGGTACCGATGCCAAAGGCCAGCACGGTCTCGATCAGCGTGGTGTACAGGTGAAGGTAAATATCGGCATTGCCTGGCACGCCGTCCGGGAACAGCGCGCTGGCGCCAAAGCCGAACGGCATGAACCACGACCACATTTTTCCGGCCACCTGCACCGGGTCGCCCAGGAAAAAGGCCAGCTGCGGATTGCGCGAGGCCAGCTGCCACGCGGCCAGCATGACGATCAGCGCACCGACCTGCCAGGCGCGCAGGTTGTGCTCGCCGGGTTTGAGCATCTGCACAAGACTTTTCATGATTCAGGCCGCCTTTTTGAGCTGCTGCGCGTAGCCCTTGAGCACCTCGTCGCGCAGCACGCTCCAGATCTGGCTGTGCAGCTCGATGAAGCGCGGCTGGGTACGCACCTCGGCCACATCGCGCGGGCGCGGCAGATCGATCTCGAACTCGCCCATCGGGTGCGTGGCCGGCCCGGCCGACAGCACCACCACGCGGTCGCTCATGGCGATGGCCTCGTCCAGGTCGTGCGTGATGAAGAGCACCGCCTTCTTCTTGGCGGCCCACAGCTCGAGCACTTCGTTTTCCATGAGCTGGCGCGTCTGGATGTCGAGCGCGCTGAACGGCTCGTCCATCAGGATGATGTCGGGGTCGAGTGCCAGCACCTGGGCCAGCGCCGTGCGCTTGCGCATGCCACCCGAGAGCTGGTGCGGGTAGCGCTCGCCGAACTCGCCCAGCCCCACGCGCTGCAGCCACGCCTGGGCCTGGCGTCTGGCCTCGGCGTCCGCCACGCCGCGGTATTGCAGGCCCACCATGACGTTGTCGATGGCGCTGCGCCAGGGCATGAGCGCTTCGGACTGGAACATGTAGCCGGCGCGGGTATTGATGCCCCGCAAAGGCTCGCCAAACACCTGCACCGCGCCCGAGGACGGCGCCAGCAGGCCCGCGCCCACGTTGAGCAGCGTGGACTTGCCACAGCCGGTGGGCCCCACCACCGAGACGAATTCGCCGGCGCGAATGCGCAGCGTGGTGTTGGCCACGGCCGTGTAGCCGTGCTCCAGCGGTTGTTTGGGATCCTTCGGCGACTTGAAGGTGCAGGTGATATCGAGAAACTCGAGGGCGAATTCAGGCATAGCCGCGTATTGTGTCATCGCCCATTCGCGCGGCCATCGCCGATCGGCACGGCCGCCCTGCACGATGGTGGGGCGTCAATGAATTCCGGCCGCGGGAAGGCTCAGGCCGTGAAGCGCTCTTTGGCCCTGTTCGCAAAGGTATTCGTGTAGATTTTTCGCAGGACGATCTTGTCGGCCTTGATGGACGGGTCAAAGCTCGCCAGGGCCCGCAGTGCGGTCCTGGCGCCCTCGTCGGGGATCACGCCATCGGGCGAAATCGCCTCGCGCACCTTGTTGAACGAGGCCAGGTACAGCGCGCGGTCGCCCAGCAAATAGGACTCGGGCACGGTCTTGATGATGTCGCCCGGGCCGGCGGTTTGCAGCCATTTCAGGCCATGCACGATGGCATTCGCCAGCGCCTGGCAGGTGTTCGGGTTTTTCTGGATGAACTCGGCGGAGGCATACAGACAGCCCGCCGGCATCGGGCCGCCAAACACGTCCAGCGTGCCTTTGAGCGTGCGCGTGTCGGAGATGATCCGGACCTCGTTCTTTTGCTCCAGCATGGTCATCACCGGGTCGGTGTTGCTCATGGCGTCGATCTGGCCGGTGCGCATGGCGGTCAGCGCGGCGCCGGCCGTGCCGACACCGATAAAGCTGACATCCGTGGGCTTGATGCCGGCGCGCGAGAGCACCAGATTCGCCACCATGTTGGTCGACGAGCCCGGCGCCGACACGCCGATCTTCTTGCCCTTGAGGTCGGCCAGGGACTTGTAGTCGGGCATGTTTCTGGTGGACACGCCGATCGCGATTTGCGGGGCACGCCCCTGCAGCACGAACGCCTCGTAATACTGGCCCTTGCTTTGCAGCGCGATGGTGTGCTCGAACGCGCCGGAACAGACGTCGGCCGAGCCGCCCACGACGGCCTGCAAGGCCTTGGCGCCGCCGGCAAAGTCGCTGATCTCCACGTCCAGTCCCTCCGCCTTGAAGTAGCCCAACTGCTCGGCGATGGTCAGCGGCAGGTAGTAAAACGCCGCCTTGCCGCCCACGGCGATGGCCAGCTTGGGCTTTTCCAGATTCGGCTGGGCGCGCAGCGCGGGCACGGCCAGGGAAGCGGCGGCCGCGGTGGCCAGGGTGCCGAGTTTGCGGCGATTAAGCGTAAAGTTTTCCATTGGGATCTCTCTCTTCCTGAATTGAGACCAGCATAGGCAGGCGCAAAAAAAACCGCATCGGGAACATCCCCGTGCGGGTTTGTACGTAAGCTCGCGCGCGAGTTGTCGCAATGCGCGAATCTTTAGCGGTAACCGACAAAAAGATGGTCCGCGATCAGCGCCGGTCCACCAGTGCGTGCGCGATCGTGCCCAGGTCCACGTATTCGAGTTCGCTGCCGGCCGGCACGCCGCGCGCGAGCCGCGTCACCTGCAGGCCGCGGCTTCTCAAAGCCTCGCCGATCACATGCGCTGTTGCCTCGCCTTCGGCGGTGAAGTTGGTCGCCAGGATCACCTCCTGCACCACGCCGTCGGTGGCGCGCGCAAAGAGTTTTTGCAGGCCGATGTCTTTCGGGCCGATACCGTCGAGCGGACTGAGCTTGCCCATCAGCACAAAGTACAGGCCCTTGTAGGCCGCGGTGCGCTCCAGCGCCGACTGATCGGCGGGGGTCTCCACCACGCACAGCTTGCTGTGGTCGCGCCGCTCGTCCAGACAGGTGCTGCAGATCGCGCTCTCGGTAAACGTATGGCACAGCTCGCAGTGCTTGACGTTGTCGGCGGCCTGCGCCAGCGCCCGCGCCATCAGCCGCGCGCCCTCCCGGTCATGCTGCAGCAGATGAAACGCCATGCGCTGCGCCGACTTGACGCCCACACCCGGCAGGCGCCGCAACGCCTGCACCAGCGCGTCGAGTGAACTGGTATCAGCCATGGGCCAGCTCAGGCGCGCAGCAGCGCATCAAAAAGGGAACTTCATGCCGCCGGGCAGGCCGGGCATCCCTGCGGTCAGCTTGCCCAGCTTCTCCTGCGAGGTTTCCTCGGCCTTGCGCACGGCCGCGTTGAAGGCGGCCGCCACCAGGTCTTCGAGCATGTCCTTGTCGTCGGCCAACAGGCTGGGGTCGATGGTGATGCGCTTGACATCGTGCTTGCAGGTCATGGTGACCTTGACCAGGCCGGCGCCCGACTCGGCGGTGACTTCAATGAACGCCAGCTCGTCCTGTGCCTTCTTGAGGTTGTCCTGCATGGCCTGGGCCTGCTTCATGAGGCCGGCCAGTTGTCCTTTGTTGAACATGGGTTTTCCTTGCGAGTAAATGGGCTGTTGCGGTGGGTTAAATGGGTTTGATGCTGCCAGGCACGATTTTCGCGCCAAAGTCGCGCATCATGGATTGCACCAGAGGGTCGGCCAGAATAATTTCTTCGGCGGCACGCTGCTTCTCGAGCGCGGCGGCCGCGTTGCGCCGGGCCGGGCTGTCGCTGACCGCGCCGACTTCAACGCTGATCGTCGCCACGTGCCCTGCGGCGCTCAGGGCGGTGCGCAGGCGCTCGCGGCTGGTGGGCTGGTTCAGCGATTCGCGCTCGACGCGCAGCATCCAGTGGTCGCCGTCGCGCGCCACCAGCTGCGACTGCAGGGCCAGCTCGCGCACCATCGCCGCAATGGCCTCGTCCGCGATCAATTGCTGCACGGTGGCGTGCCAGAAGTCGCCCTCGGGCGTGGCCATGAAGCTGGCCGATGCCGGACGGGCGCCTGCATTGGCTTCCTGGCGCTGCTGCATGCGCTCGCCGGGCTCAGCCTGCACGCGCACCGGGACTGCTACGACTTTTGTAGCCGACTGTGCAGGTGCAACAAGGGCTTGTGCCGTTTTTGATGCAGATATCGGGGGCACCACCACGGGCAGCACGTAGCCGGCCGGCTGAGCGGGCGCGAGCGCCGTGGCAGGCGCCGTATCGGGCGTTGTGACATGTGCCGCGACAGGCGCCACGGCAGGCGCGCTCGGCACGATCGCCCTGGTCACGGGCTGCGCCGCCGACGGCACCCTCGCCGTAGCATCAATCAGAGTTTTTTTTTCCGCCGCTGCGCCAGACGCGGGCGCAGCCCTGGTCGAAACCGCACCCGGCTTGAACGCCAGCAGCCGCAGCAGCACCATGGTCAGCGCGGCGTATTCATCGGGCGCCAGGCCCAGCTCGGCGCGGCCGTGCAGGCACATGCTGTAGAGCAGCTGCGTCTCGTCGGCGGGCATCAATGCAGCCAGGCGGACGGCTTCGTGCGCGTCGGGGTCGCTCGCGTCGGCCGGCTCGTCCGCCAGGCCGGGAACGGCCTGAATCACCGCCATGCGCTGCAGCAGCATGCTCATTTCTTCCAGCGTGGAAGCCGCGCTCAGGCCGTGCAGGCGCAAAGCCTCGCAGGTTTCCACCACGGTCTTGCCGTCGCCCAGCGCCAGCGCCTCGATCAGGCGCAGCACGTAGCTGCGGTCCACGCTGCCCAGCATCAGGCGCACCGTGGCTTCCTCGAGCTTGCCGCTGCCAAAGGCAATCGCCTGGTCGGTCAGCGACAGCGCATCGCGCATGGAGCCGCGCGCGGCCCGCGCCAGCAGGCGCAGCGCCGGCGTGTCGGCCGGCACGCCCTCGGCCTGCAGCACATGGCTCAGGTGCTCCTGCACCGTCTCGGGCGCCATCGGGCGCAGGTTGAACTGCAGGCAGCGCGACAGCACCGTGACCGGCACCTTTTGCGGGTCGGTGGTGGCCAGCACGAACTTGAGGTACTCGGGCGGCTCCTCCAGCGTCTTGAGCATCGCGTTGAACGCGTGCCCGGTGAGCATGTGCACCTCGTCGATCATGAAGACCTTGAAGCGGCCCTGCACCGGCTTGTACACAGCCTGCTCCAGCAGCGTCTGCACCTCGTCCACGCCGCGGTTCGAGGCGGCGTCGAGCTCGGTGTAGTCGACAAACCGGCCGCTATCAATATCAGTGCACGCCTGGCAGACACCGCAAGGGCTGGCGGTGATTCCGCCGTTACCGTCCGGGCCCAGGCAGTTGAGCGACTTGGCCAGAATCCGCGACACCGTGGTCTTGCCCACGCCGCGCGTGCCAGTGAACAGGTAGGCGTGGTGCAGCCGCTGCGTGGTCAGCGCGTTCGTCAGTGCCTGCACCACGTGCGCCTGCCCCACCAGCTCGGTGAAGGTCTTGGGGCGGTACTTGCGGGCGAGCACGAGGTAGGACATGCTTTGATTCTACGGTGCCAGCCCGCCCGGCTTTTCCGCGCCTTCACATTCCTTGACTATGATTGCGGGAGCCAAAACTCGCGCCCCGGACCCCAAGCATGCAAACCTTTCGACAACGCTACAGCGCCGCCAGCATCAGCCTGCACTGGGTCATGCTGGTGCTGATCGTCGCGGCGTATGTCTGCATGGACATCACCGATTTCTTCCCGCGCGGCAGCGAGATCCGCAACGCAATACGATCCCTGCATTTTTCGCTGGGCCTGACGGTCTTTGCACTGGTCTGGCTGCGCCTGCTTGCGCGTCTGACCGGCACCACGCCAGCCATCGAACCCGCACCGCCCGTCTGGCAGGCGCGGCTGGCAACGCTCATGCATGTGGTGCTCTACGTATTCATGATCGGCATGCCCCTGCTGGGCTGGCTGACCTTGAGCGCCCGCGGCAAACCCATTCCGTACTTTGGCCTGACGACGCTGCCCGCGCTGCTGGGCGAAAACAAGGCGCTCGCCAAGCAGCTCAAGGACATCCATGAAACCGGGGCCACGATCGGCTACTTCCTGATCGGCCTGCATGCGGCCGCGGCCCTGTTTCATCATTACGTCAAACGCGACAACACCTTGCGACGCATGTTGCTGCTCAAGAGCTGACCGCTGCCCTTCGGGGCCGCCGGCGATCGCCTACAATAGAAATTGACGGGCCTTCCCGCATGGCAAAGCGGCCAACCGGGTCAGGTGGGGAACCAAGCAGCCCTAACTGTGGAGTCAGTGCCGGGGTCAAGGCTCGTCAACCTTATTCATTCAGGGTGATTTCTTCGTCGCCAAATCAAGGATTCGGGCCGTGACCATCTCGATGACTTGATCGTCGGTGGTGGCGTCAAAGGTGCCTTTGGCGCGGAGAATGAGGCCTTGGGCCTGCACGGTCCAGGTCAGACACACCAACGACACCGCATCCAGCCACAGCATCAGATCCGAGGCGAGCTTGACCTGATTCTTGCGCAGCTTCATCGACTCTCCGGTTTCGTAGACGTCCATGGCGGTCGAGACGAATTCCTCGATCAGCTTCAATGGCTCCAGGCCCGACAGGATCATGCCGATTTTGGCCACGGTCATGGCGGCCTGTTTCCCCAGCGCCTTGTAGGCTTCCGGGTCTCGCTCCTCGGCGATGAGCTGCACCGCCTCAATCAGTCGCTTGCCCTCGGCGCCCAGATTCCATTGCGTGAGGTAGGCCGTGAATTGGGTGACCCGGACGAGTTCGCTTTTGTCCTTCTTCGCTGCAGCAAGACGTTCGTCTTCATCCTTGGCACGGGCCAGTACCGCAGCACGCATTTCGCCCAACATGTCGGAACATAGCCGAAGGCTGGCCGCCGCCCGCTGAACCTTCGCCAGAACCGTGGGGTAGACCTTGCCCCCTTCGACGATTTCATCGAGCTTCGTCACACGTTTGCTCAAGGCATTTCGGATTCCGATCAGTTCGTCGCTCATGGCCGGCCTCGCAATTCGTTCCTTGCTGCCAGAACCTACACCGGCCGATGACCGAATGCAAGATTTTGCGGGCGCGCCTCAGAACTTGTAGCCCACGGCGACCGTGTAGCTGTTCGGATCCAGCCGCATGTCCAGCGTTTGCCCGGTGGAGAGCGTGCCTTGCGTCTTCAGGAACGTCTTGGTGTAGGACGCGTCCAGATACCATTTTTCGTTCAGGTTGTACGTCAGCCCCAGCTGGATCGTCGGCGCCCACTTGGACTGGAATGAAATGGTCGTGGCCGCGCCGCCGGTGCTGGTCAGGCCGGTCAGCACCGCCGTGCCGTTGGTGTCGTAGAACCGGGCATAGGTCACGCCAGCACCGACGTATGGCCGCAATGTCGCGTCGGGCGCCAGGAAGCGGTACTGCGCGATCAGCGTGATCGGTATCACCTTGGTGGTGGCCAGCGTGCCGGCGCCGGCGATGGCGCCCGCGCCCGACACGTCATGCTTGAAGCCGAACCCCAACGGCACGCTCAGCGCCACGTTGTCTGTCAGCATGTAGTTGACGGCACCGGTGAGCTCCGTATCGCTGTTCACCGTGGCCTGTGAGTTGGGCAGGCTGGGCGCGGTCAGGTTGCCGCTGCTCACGGAGGGCGCCAGGTTGGTGGCGCCTATCTGCGCGCTGAAGGAGCCCGCTTTTTGCGCCAAGGCGGCGCCGGACGCCGCCAGCGCGGCAGTGAGTGCAATAAGCTGAAACTTTGTATTCATGGGTTGCGTCCTGTCTGGTTTTTGTTGTGCTTATTGCCAGCCCGCCGCGATCAGCTTGAGCGTGACGTACTGCGCCAGGAGCTGATAGCCGTAAGGCGTCGGGTGGACGGTGTCGGCGTACTGGTAGTGGCTGGTATCACCAGGAATGGTGCTGGCGGCAGTGCAGGCAATGGAGCTACCCGCCAACGGGTTTGCCGGTGATGTCGTGCTGCAGGCCGGCGTGGTCACGTTGGTCAGGCTGTATTGAGCCGGATTGGCGGTCTGGTTTTGCCCCTGGGTGTAGGCATCCACAATGATCACGCCCGCCGTACCCGCCAGGGCCGTCTGCAAGGTGGCGTTGAAGGTGGTGATCATGGACTCGCCCAGGGCTGTGGTCGGCGCGTCAAAGGAGCTCCCGAACGGCGTCTGCGTCACGTCAGGCAGGTTCACCACCAACACGTGTGTGGCCCCTTTGGCCAGTACCAGCGTCTTGATGTCGGTGGCCAGCTCGGTCGCCGCCTGCGCCATGCCCGCGACCGCTGCGTTGGCTGCGGCATTCGCGGCCGCAGCGCCGCCCGCCGCCACCGCGGTTTGCACGGCGGGGGACCAGCCCGCGAACTGGGCCGCGCCCACGGCCGTGGAGCCGCCCGTCGCCGCGGCGGAGACACCGTTCAGGTTCATGAAAAAGTCGTTGCCACCGGCCATCACGGCGACCAGTTCCTTGCCGCTGTAGCTGCCACCCACATTGCTCAGGTGGGTGTTCATTTGCGTCACGACGGGCACGGCCATCAGGCCCAGGCCGGCCGCACTCGCGGCGGCCTGCGTGGCGGCGGGGTCACCCGCAGCCCCGCCATAAGCCTGGTACACCGCCTGCTGCACCGCGAGGCTGCTCGGGCTGAAAACGTTGGTCACGCGCGCGCTGCCCTGGGCGTAGTTGCGGCAATCCGGAAAGTTTTGGACTGGCGCCCCTACGAAACCCGGAAACAGCACGTGCGGCAGGCCGGTCTGCGCCGGGCAAGGCGTGGGCAGGTTGTATTGCGCGGCAATCAGTTCGGTCCAGTTCTTGGCGGTAGGCGAATTGACCGTCCATCTGCCGCCGCCCACGGCGGCAATGGTGCCGACCTTGTAGGTGCCGATATCGCTCAGGCTGTCGCCAAAAACGACCATCTGCGTAAAGCCGGTGCTGTTGCTCCCCGCAACACCTCCGCCGCCCCCACCGCAGCTGGCCAGGATGACTGCCGCACTCACGGCTGCTAAAGCCCGCGTCCATCGTTTCATAGCTTTCCTTTGGTGAGAATAGAACGGTCGTTCGTTTTTCTAACAACAATCGTACTTCGCCTGCCGCTGAAAACAGCCAAGGGAAAATACGGAGGAACGCGCAGGGCTACAAAACTTTACACGGTGCGGTCAGGGAGGCAGCCAGGGGCTGCCGGTGCACTACGCCTGCCAGACGCCGTAGCCCGCCTCGCGCAGCGCAATGCCCAGATCCACCTCCATGTCGCGCGCCCCCTCATAGGGCATCGGGTTGTAAACGGCATACAGCGCGGGCAGCAGGCGCAGGCCGTACTTGAAGGCGAACACGTTGGACTGGATGCCCGCCTTGTGCTTGTCAAAGCGCACGTCGGGATCCAGCCCCGTCATGCCCACGTAGACGAACGGCTTGCCGAGCTGGTAGTCGGGGTTGGCCCGGCGGAACCGCCCCACGTTCCATACCTCGTCCGACAGTTCGATCACGTAGACGTGGTAGTGGTGGCTGCGCGGCGTGCGCTTGGCGCGCGGCTTGGCCGCGTCGCTGTTGGCGCCGGCGGACGGACGTTGGGTCTTGCGCGCTGCGGTGGGCATGATGGCATTTTGGCTTGAGACTGCGCGGCGTCGAGTTTGCTATCAAATAAATAGCTATATGTGCAGAACTGGCAATGGTTTTAGGCCGATTTGTCTCATTTTTTTCGGACAATCAAGCAGCACTGGCCGGGTCCCCAAAGCTGTCGATTCTGAGAACTGGCATGCAGTAATTTGAACCGGCTGACCAGTCGCGGACGCATCCGAATTTTTGTGTGAAGCTGCGACCCGCCGACCTTGAAGCGCGGGCTCCATAACACGTCAGGGTTGAGCCACGGCGATGGAAACGGGTAAGACTCCCGCCGCGAACGGGCTGCCCGAGACGGGGGTGAGCGCGCCGGTGCTGGCATCGATGCTGTAAGCCGAGACGTTGCCGCTGTCTCGGTTCGCCACGTAGGCGAAGGTGCCTGCCGGATTGACCGTGACGGAATAAGGACTGGCTCCAGCGGCGAACGGACTGCCCGGGACGGGGGTGAGCGCGCCGGTGTTGGCATCGATGCTGTAGGCCGAGACGTTGGCGCTGCCTTGGTTCGCCACATAGGCGAAGGTGCCTGCGGGGTTGACCGTGACGGAGATGGGATAGTGTCCAGTGGCGAACGGGGTGCCTGGGAAGGGAGTGAGCGCGCCGGTGCTGGCATCGATGCTGTAGGCCAAGACGACATAACTGCCTTCGTTCGCCACATAGGCGAAGGTGCCTGCGGGATTGACCGTTACGGAGACGGGGGAGGCATAAGCAGCGAACGGGCTACCCGGGATGGGGGTGAGGGCGCCGGTGCTGGCATCGATGCTGTAGGCCGAGACGTTGGCGCTGCCTATGTTCGCCACATAGGCGAAGGTGCCTGCCGGATTGACCGTGACAGAGCTGGGGGCTGTTCCCGCGGCGAACGGGCTGCCCGAGACGGGCGTGAGCGCGCCGGTGCTGGCATCAATGCTGTAGGCCGAGACGTTGGCGCTCCCTTGGTTCGCCACATAGGCGAAGGTGCCTGCCGGATTGACCGTGACGGAGAAGGGGTTGCTTCCCGCGGCGAATGGGCTGCCCGGGACAGGGGTGAGCGCGCCGGTACTGGCATCGATGCTATAGGTCGAGACGTTGTCACTGCCTCCGTTCGCCACATAAGCAAAGGTGCCTGCCGGGTTGACCGTGACGGAGAAGGGATCGCTTCCTGCGGCGAACGGGCTGCCCGGGACGGGGGTGAGCGCGCCGGTACTCGCATCGATGCTGTAGGCCGAGACGTTGCCGAATGTGTTCGCCACATAGGCGAATTGCGGTTTGGTGGCTGCACAGGTCACCGTCACGTCGACCACATTGCTCGTGTCGATGACGCCAGCGCCATTGGTCACCACGCAGGTTTCACCTTGGGGCTGGGTACCCACCGTCACCGTATAGGCCGCTCCAGCGGGCAAGGCCGCCGAGATCTGAAACACCCCGTTCTGCGACACAACCACAGGCTGGCCATTGCCCAGCAGGGTGATCGACTTCCCTGCAGCCAAGCCCGTGAGTGAGCCTGTGACCTGGTAGGTTGCCGCGTCGCCAGCCGGAGCCGGGCCGGAACTGCCGGTTGAGGAGGAGGACCCACCGCCCCCGCAGGCCGCCAGGGAAAGAGTCACCGTGGCAATGGCGGCAAGGCTCAGGAAGGTACGTAGATTCATGGTGCGGGCCCAGACTAGAGGGCTATGGATCGAGACACAGAATGTTACGACAGATACATACCCCGATCACAATCCGTTGGGTGGGAGCTTATCCGGAATTTTGTGCCATAAGTCACAACAAGAGACTTCAAGGAGTCCGCCATAACCGACACAAGCAAGGCTGCCGGTTCAGGCAGCGCCTCATACCTTTTCACTCCCGCCCCACCGCAACGCCCCCTCCCCCGCCCGCCTCCCGCTCGCAAAGCAGGCTGTCATCAGATAGCCCCCCGTCGGCGCCTCCCAATCCAGCATTTCACCGGCGCAGAACACACCGGGCAGTTGCGCCAGCATCAAATGCTCATCCATTGCCTCGAACGGCACGCCGCCCGCGGTGCTGATGGCCTCGTCGATCGGCCGCGGCGCGACCAGGCGGATCGGCAGGGCCTTGATGGCGGCTGCCAGCCGGGCGGGCTGCGCCAGGTCTTCCTTATCCAGCAGTTCGTGCAGGATGCTGGCCTTGATGCCGTCCAGGCCGAGGCGGCTTTTGAGGTGGCTGGAGAGCGTGCGCGAGCCGCGCGGGTGCGCAACCTCGGCCAGCACGCGCTCGGGCGTTTTGTCGGGCAGCAGGTCGAGGTGGAAGGTGGCGCTGCCGTGCGCCGCGATCTCGTCGCGCAGCAGGCTGGACGCCGCATACACCAGGCTGCCCTCCACGCCCGTGGCGGTGGCGACGAATTCGCCGCGGCGGCTGAAGCTGCGGCCCTGCGAGTCGGTGAAGGCGATGGCCACCGACTTGAAGGGCTGACCGGCGAAGCGGGTTTTGAAATGTTCCGTCCAGCCGGCGCGCCCGGCACTGCCCACATCGAAGCCGCAGTTGGCGGGCTGCAGGGGCGCGATATTGACGCCGCGTGCACCCAGCAAACCCGCCCACGCACCGTCCGAGCCCAGGCGCGCCCAGCTGGCGCCGCCCAGCGCGAGCACCACGGCGTCGGCCTTCACGCTCACCGGGTTCGGGTCCTGCGGTGTGGCAAAGGTCAAGGCGCCTGGATCGCCTTGCTCGCTCCCGCCAGTCCAGCCGATCCAACGGTGGCGCATATGGAACTGCACGCCCGTCGCCCGCAGCCGGTGCAGCCAGGCGCGCAGCAGCGGCGCGGCCTTGAGGTCCTTTGGGAAGACGCGGCCCGAGGTGCCGACAAAGGTGTCCACGCCGAGCGCCCTGGCCCAGTCGCGCAGTTCGGCGGGGCCAAAGGTTTTTAACAGCGGCTCGATCTGCGGCTGGCGTGCTGCGTAGCGCGTGGCGAATAGTTCGGGCGGCTCGGAATGCGTCAGGTTCAGCCCGCCCTTGCCGGCCAGCAAAAACTTGCGGCCCACCGAGGGCATCGAGTCATACACATGCACCTCGACGCCCGCGCCCGCCAACACTTCGGCGGCCATTAAACCGGCCGGGCCGCCGCCCACTACCACTGCTTTTTTCATTCAATCCAACCTTGTAATTTCCCTGAGTGTGCCTTGTGCGGTCATGAAGGCGGCCTTGACCGTCTCAAGAGGGTAGATGGCCTGCACGGCGGCGCGGTAGGTTTGCAGCTGCGCCACCAGCCCGGCCTGGCGCTGCGGCTGCACCGCCGACTTGTAGTCGAGCACCCACCATTCGGGCACATCCTTGCGGCGCACCAGGCGGTCCAGCCGCAGGCTGGCGCCCTCGTGGGACAGCGCCACTTCATTGCCGTGCCAGGCGACTGCTGCGGGGTTCCAGGCCCAGGCGCCCTCGCCGCGCAGGATGCGCTGCGCCATCTCCAGCGCCTGCTGCGCCTGCGCCGCGTCCAGTCCGAACTCGCGCGCCACCGATTGCACCTGCGCGACGGGGCACGCGGTGGCTCCGAGCGGCGCCCATTCGAGCAGGCGGTGCATGGCCTGCCCGATCAGGGATTCGGGCGAGGACGCTTGTGCGCCAGCGCCATCTGCTTCCGTTTTGATAGCTGACTGTGCAGATGGAACAAGGGCCGGCGGCAGAATTGGCAACAAATACGGCGCTGCGCCGGGCGCCTGGAGAGCATCGGGTGCAGCCGCGGCGGCGCCGTCGACGCGCGTTGCCAGCGCCTGCAGCCGTTGCCACCAGCTACCCGCATTCGCGTTTTTCGGCTCCAGCGACGACAGCACGAGACGCTGTTTGGCGCGCGTCATGGCCACGTACAGGCCGTTGAGTTCCTCGCGCGCCCGGGCCGTTTTTTCAACCTGCAGCGCGTCCACGGCGCTCGGCGGCGGGCTGGTTTCGCTGGCGAGGAACATGAAGCTCTGCGGCGCGGCCGCCTCACCCGGCCAGTCCACCAGCACGCCCATGGTCTGCGCGGCGGGCTCGGCCGCGTCGGTGTCGAGCAGCAGCACCAGCGGCGCTTCCAGACCCTTGGCGCCGTGCACGGTGAGCAGGCGCACGGCGTTGGCGTCGGCCATGGCGGGCGCCTTCACGCCGCCGGCCTTCAAGGCGCGCACCAGCGCGTACGGCGTGGCGTAGCGGGCGCCGCCTCCCAGATCGAGCGCGGCCGACAGCACGGCGCGCAGATTCGCCAGCACGCTGCCCTGCAGCGCGGCCGGCGTGGCGGCGCAAAAGCGCGCGAGCACGTCGCCATCGGCGTAGATGCGGTCCAGCGCATCGTGCGGCGGCAAGCTGTCGAGCCAGTCCTTCCATTGCATCAAAACGGTCGCCAGCCCTTGCCCGTTGGTCGCTTTCAGCTCTGTTTTTGGTAGCAGATCGAACCAGGCGCTGGCGTGGCGCGCGTCAGACCCATCAGGCGCATCGGCCCGGCTTTGCCGCTGCAGCATGGCGATCTGCACCAGCTCGGCATCGCTCACACCAAACAGCGGCGACTTGAGCGCCTGCACCAGTGACAGGTCGTGCGACGGCGACACCAGCGCATCGAGCAGCGCCACGATGTCGCGCACCTCGGGCGCCTCGCTCAAATCAGTTTTTTCGGGCTGCTGGCTGGGGATGTGCAGCGCGCGCAGTTCATCCTGCATCACCGCGAGCCGGTCGCGTTTGCGCGCCAGCACCATGATGTGCTGTGGCTGCAGGCCGCCGCGCAGTTGCTGCGCGAGCCAGTGCGCGGCCTGGCGGCACTCGAGCGTGCGCAGGGTTTCCTCGGGCAGTTCGCGCGGCGTGGTGAGGCTGTCGCGCCACGCCAGGCCGTCATCCTCTTGCGTCCGCGACTCGTCCCTGCCCGGGCGCGGGATCTGCGGCAGCTTGAGCACCGCGCCCGCCTCGTTCGATGCGGTGCTGTGTGCCCGAAAGCCCAGGTACTCGCCGGCCTCTTGCGCCGCGGCCATCACCTGGTTGACGCTGGCGATGACCTCCGGTGCATTGCGCCGCGTGTGGTCGCAGCTCAGCAGGCCGCCGCCCAAGCCATCCACCACAAACGCCTGCGCCGCCAGGAACACCTGCGGCTCGGCACGGCGGAAGCGGTAGATGCTCTGCTTGGGATCGCCCACAATGAAGACGCTGGGCGCGTGGCCGCCGGCCCCCGCGTAGCCGCTGAGCCAGCTGCTGAGCGCCTGCCATTGCAGCGGGTTCGTGTCCTGGAATTCGTCGATCAGCAGGTGCTTGATGCGCGCGTCCAGCCGCTCCTGCACCCAGCCGCTGAGCAGCGGGCTGGAGAGCATGACCAGCGCGGCGCGTTCCACATCGTTCATGTCGATCCAGCCGCGCTCGCGCTTGAGGGCGGCGAATTCGGCGCAGAGCACGCGCGTCAGGCGCGCCATGCGCTGCTGGTGCAGCCAGGCGTCGTGCTGCGTGCGCGCCTGCGCCACGCGCAGCAGCAGCTCCTGCGCGGCGCGCACGTGCTCGATGCCATTGATTTTTTCGCTGAACTTGCGCGGCTCGCCTTTTTGCGTCAGCAGGGCCGTGGCGGCGGCCTGCATGTCACCTGCCGTGATGGCCTGCTCCAGCTCGGCGCCCTTGGCCGAGAAGGTCGGCGCGCTGGCGCGGCCCAGCGCCAGCGCGGCGGCCTGCAGCTGCTGGCGGTGCGCGGGCTGGGCCAGCAGTTCTTCCGGCTCTTGCAGGCCGGCAAACCCGGCCAGCAGCGCATCGAAGCGCGGGACCGATTGCTCCACCACGCCTTGCGCATCGGCCAGCGCAAACTCCACGCGCTTGGCCAGCGCCGCGCTCAGGGCCTTTTCGGTCTGGAAGCGACCATGCTCGGCCACTGCCGCGAAATAGTCCTGCCGCACCTCGGGCAACGCCGTCAGGGCCGCGTAGAAGCGGCGCCAGACCTCGCCGACCGCCTGCGCGTCGTCCTCCAGCAATTCGTAGTTGGCGGGCAGGCCAAGCGACTGCAGCACCGCCAGTGGCGCGGTGCCGAGCAAGGCGGCGAACCAGCTGTGGAAGGTGCGGACCTGCACCGGCCGGCCACTGGCCAGCAGGTTGGCGTACAGATTTTTTAGCGCCAGAGCGCTGCTGCGGGCTTCGACCGGGCTGACGCCGCGCTGCACCAGCTCCTGCGCCAGCTGCTCGGGCGTTGCGCGCGCGAATTCGGCCAGCCATTCGTTGAGGCGCTGGCGCATCTCGCCGGCGGCTTTTTTGGTGAAGGTGATGGCGAGGATTTCGTGCGGCCGCACGCGTGTCTGGTCACCGTCCTGTGCGCCATCGAGCAGCGCCCGCACGATGCGCGACACCAGCATCCAGGTCTTGCCGGCGCCGGCGCAGGCTTCCACCGCCACGCTGCGGCGCGGGTCGCAGGCAATGGCGTAGAACGCCGCGCTGGAGACGCGCCGGCCGTTGTGTTCGTAGGCAAATTCGGAGGCAGATTCAGTCATGCGGCGTCCCAGAAGTCTTTGCGGCACAGGCCGCGCGCGGCGCAAAAGTCGCAGGCCGAACCCTCGCCCAGCGCAGGCAGGGCGGCGCCCTCGCGGATGCGCTGCATGTCGTGCAGGATGCCGGCGATCAGCGCGTCGCGCACCTCCACCACGGCGGGCTGCTCGACCGCGGTGGTCGCGCCCTTCTCGCCGACATTGAGGTAGGCGGCGCGCAGCGTGTCATGCGGCTGCAGCGCGACATAGAAGGCCAGCTGGGTGTCCTCGGTGGGCTGCCTGACGCGCTCGCGCGTCTTGGCCAGGGCCTCGGTCTTGTAGTCGATCAGCAGGACCGCGTCGTCCGCGCCCTGATTGGTGCGGTCGATGCGGTCGATCTGGCCGATCAGTGTGAGCACGCCCAGTGGTTGTTCCTGCCAGGCCTCGGCCTGCTCGAAGCGGGCACCGCTGGCTTCGTGTTTGGCCAGCCAGTCTAGGTAGCCATCGCGCACCTGTGGCCAGGCGGCGGCAAACGGCAGGAACTCGTCTTCACCCAGGCGCATGGTTTCGGTCACTTCGTCGGCCGCTACATTAAGCATAGCTGTCCGTGCAGTCAGGTCGAGGGCTGGAGCCTCTTTCAATGCTTCATGAAAGGTTTTGAGCACCGCGTGCAGCCACAGGCCAAAGTCGCGCTTGTCGACTTCGGCCTCCAGTTCGTCGGCCTCTTTCAGGGCGAGCTGGCGCAGCGCAAAAAAACGGTACGGGCAGCGCCGCAGATCCTCATAGGCGCTGGCCGACAGGCGTTGCACCGGCAGGTTTGGTGCCACCGGCTGCGGCCGTGGCGCGGGCTGCGACGGCACGGCGCGGTGCTCGCGCGGGTCCACGGTCGTGGGCGTCAGTCCCTCCAACAACAGCTCCTGCACCAGCGGGCTCGGCAGCAGCGGCTCGCCCGTGTCGTCGCTGTGGCGCCACAGCACGTCGCTGTGTGGCGTCTGCAGCGCATCGCGCCAGGCGGCGCGCACGGCCAGCGCCAGCGCCTCGCGCGTCGGCAGGGCGAGCGCAGCGCGCTGCGCGGCGCTCCACGGTCCCGGCGGCTCGGGCGAGACCGCCAGGCGCACCTCGTCGCAGCCCGGCATCACCACGGCGCCGAAGGGTCGCGCCAGCAGCTGGGACATGGGCAGGATCACCACCTGCTCGTCGCTTGGGTAGGGCGGCACAAACTTGTCGGCCTCCAGCGCTTCATTGACCCAGGCCGTGAATTCGGCCAGGTCCAGCCGCCGCGTGGCCCAGACCGTGGGGGCCAGCGACTGCTGGAGCGCGCCCTGCTCCGCCGGACTCAGGCGCAGCACGGCCAGCAGCTTGTCGCCCGCCGCGTCGCCGGCCAGCAAGGCCCACTGCCCGCTGGCCTGCAAGAGCGCGCGCAGGCCCTGCAGCCACGGCACCAGCGGACGGGCGGGCCGCAGGGTTTGCATGAGGCGGTTGACTTCAAGGGTGAGCGCAGTCAACACCGCCAGCCCGGGTTGCGCGGGGTTGGCTGCCGGATCAGGCGCATTCCATGTCCGCCACGCCTGCACGCCAGCGCGCCGCAGCGATTTTTCGAGGAGCAGGACCTGGCCCGGCGCAAAGGCCGGTGCGTTCTTCAGCCAGTCCAGCACGGCGTCGGAGCTGGCGTCCCAGCGGCAGGCCCGCAACGCGCCCATCACATGGGCTGCGGCGCGCGTGGTCGAGAGCGTCCAGCCGTTTTCGTCGCGGATCGCAATGCCCTGCGTGTCCAGCATGGCGCGCACACGGCGCGTCAGCACGCGGTCGGTCGCGGCCAGCGCCACCGGCGTGTGCCCGGCCTCGATGTGGCGCAACACGCAGGCGGCCGCGCGTTGGGCCTCGTCTTCCGCATCGCGCGCCGCATGCAGCACGATGCTGCCGCGCAGCGCGTGCGCCGGTAGCGCGATGGAGCACGCCTTGTCGCCCATCTGCGCCTGTATTGCCTGCGCCAGGGGTTCGGCCTGAAAACCTTCCAGCACGACCAGGCAATCCAGCCCGGCGCCGCCAGCGGCATCGGCAGTCACCGCCTCGAACAGCGCGTCGGTAGCGTAGCTGGAGGCCGCCGCCCATTCCAGCGCCACGCGGGCCACGGCCGATTCCAGCGCCAGCACCGGGGCGTCCAGCCCCGAGGCCACCACGGCGCGCGCCCGGGCCACCCAGGCCGGCCGCTGCAGCGGCGCGACGGCGGC
>JARLJI010000139.1 GCA_031291295.1 Rhodoferax sp.
CAGAGCGTTTTCCAACAGTGGTTGCAAGGTTAATTGCGGGATCGGCAAATCCTCTGGAATTGTGCCCACCCTCCAGTCCAACTGTAGACGGTTGCCAAGACGATATTGCTCAATCGACAAATATCGTTGCGCTAATTCCAGTTCGTCACGCCACGTCACCAGGTTGCCGGGTTTGGCCAGGCTGGCACGGAACAGGTCGGACAGGTCCAGCACGGCCTGCTCGGCCTGTCGCGGATTGCTCACCACCAGGCTGGCGATACTGTTCAGGCTGTTGAACAGGAAGTGCGGGCGGATCCTCGCCTGCAAGGCTTCGATGCGCGCCTGCAACTCCGCCTGCTGCTGGCGACGCCACTGACTCTGCAGGTAAAAGTAGCGCAACATCAGGGCTGACATGATGAGGCTGATCAAGCCATGGCGCAGATAGTGTCCGAGCGCGCCCTCCGCCGACGACGGACCCGCCAGGGAGAAGTACTGGGTCAGGCCGGTGCAGACCAGGCTCAGCCCGACCACCAGGGCGCAGCACAGCACGCCGGCCAGTCCCGGACGCAAACGCGCCAGCCAGGCCCGCGCGCCGCACAACAACGCCGCCGACAACAGCACGATCCACTGCACATACAAGGAGGTCAGGGCCAGGCGCACCCAGTCGAAACCGACAGGCATCGGCTCGGCCAGCACCAGCACCATCACCAGCAGCTCAGCCAGCACCACCAGCACCAGCAGCGCCTCGGGCAGGCAGAGTTCAGGGAGGAAGAACTCCTGGGTCGTGGGCGCATCACGCCCGCCGTTCGATCGTGAAATAGGCATGGCCCCAGTCTCTGCGCCCGCGCCCGCGCCGACAAGCCGTTCGACAGATTCGGTCGAAATATAATCGGCCAGGGCCGTAAATCCACCCTGTGGGCGCCGGCCGGCTGACGGGCCCTGGCGCAACCCTGTTATGATCGGCGACGACTTTTCCGGCAACCCACTTTCAGCAGATCACGAGCGAATCCATGAGCACCGACAAGACCAATCAGTCCTGGGGCGGCCGCTTCAGTGAACCCGTCGACGCCTTCGTCGCACGCTTCACCGCCTCCGTCACGTTCGACCAGCGCCTCTATCGCCACGACATCATGGGCTCCATCGCCCACGCCACGATGCTGGCCAAGGTCGGCGTACTGACCGATGCCGAGCGCGACAG
>JARLJI010000140.1 GCA_031291295.1 Rhodoferax sp.
ATTACGAACCCAAAATCAACGGCTGGCGCACCTGGGTGCATGTGCCGACCGGCACCATGTTCAATCGCCACAACCAACGCTTGAGCATCGAGGGCCAGTTCACCATCGCGCTCCGCATCCTGCGAGAAGTGTTCGCCTGCTTTCCCGCCACGGATGGCTGGAACCGGTGCGAATGGGCCGACGCCGAAGGCTTGGAGCGCCGGCACAACCTCGGCAAGGGCAGTCTCATCCTGCTGGACATTCCCAACCATCCGCAGCCCTATACCGCGCGCAACAGTTTCGTGCAAAAGTGGTTCCCGCCGATCAACCTCGACGGCCATCCCTGCGGCCTGCATGAAGTCCGCAGCCTCCACCGCTTCCGCGAGCCGATGCCGCTGTGGCTGGCCTTGCAGGCGGAGAACGAGTGCCTCGGCTGCGACTTCTACGAGGGACTGGTCGCCAAGCGTTGCGATTCCGTGTACCCCATGCAACGGCATTCACCCAACGCGGAATATCCGAACTGGATGAAACATCGCTGGCGCTTTTAGATGTAATACATAAACTTTACATAACGTTTTACGTTATGTATAATTACTAGAATGTCGAATATTACACGCCTTCTTGTAGTTGATGGCACAAATATCGTGATGCGCTGCTCACTTGGTGGCGAGCTTTCCGTCGCACAGTCCGTCCCCACGGCCAGCAACATGATTGAACGCGCCATCCGTGAGTGCGCGGCCACTCACATGGTCATCGCCTTGGACTGCCCCGGCGTGCCGACCTGGCGCAAGCAGCTTTACCCCGGCTACAAAGCCAACCGCACCCTCGACACATCGCCGTGGGTCTTCGCCGCCGCCGATGAATGGCACCGCCGAAAATGGTGGGTCGAGGACGTGGTCGGCTATGAAGCCGACGACATCATTGCCACCATCGCGTTGCGCGCCGCCGCCCGGCGCGACACCGAAGTCTTTGCGCTCTCAGGCGACTCCGATGTGCTCCCCCTCACTGCCCAAGGCATTCGCGTCGTCAAGCCGATGAGCGGCGGGCAGTTCACCACGCTCGCCAGCACCCAGGTGTGCGGCAAATATGGCATCAGCAATCCCATGGCGCTGGTGGAACTCAAGGCCATGACGGGCGAGTCCGGCGACAATGTCCCCGGCGTGCCCGGGATCGGCGACGTGCGTGCGCTCGCGTTGCTGACCGCGCATGGCGACCTCGAAGGCGTCATCGCCGCCGGCCTGCGCAACGTCTGCAAATTTTCCGCGAAGGTTGCCGCCGCCGCCGACCTCGCGCGCCTCTCGCGCCGGCTCGTCACGCTGGCCACCGACGCCCCCGTCGCCAAAATCAACCCCACCGGCTGCGCTTTATGACTGAATTGAAACACACATTATGAAACTAACCATCAATCGTAGCGGACTACTCGCCGCCCTCGCCGCCGTCAAACCGGTCGCCGGGCGCGGGACATTGCCCATCCTCTCCAACCTCCTGTTGGTGGCGAAAGGCAAAGACCTTGTCCTCACCGCCACCGACCTTGACCTGCACCTGCGCGTCAACACCGAGGCGGCCGTCAGCAAGGAAGGCAAGACCACCGTGCGCGCCAGCTTGCTGCACGACATCATCCGCATGTGGAGATA
>JARLJI010000141.1 GCA_031291295.1 Rhodoferax sp.
CTCGGCCGCCCAGGCCCACACCGTCTGCACGGTGGTGGCCGATGCCGGAACGGGAAAGATTTTGCTGCAGCAGGGCGATTGCGCCACGCGCGTCACGCCCGCTTCCACTTTCAAGATCGCGATCAGCCTGATGGGCTTCGATTCCGGATTCCTCAAGGACGCGCACACGCCCACCTTGCCGTTCCAGGAGGGTTATGTGGATTGGGGCGGGGCGGAATGGAAAAAGCCGACTGATCCGGCGCGCTGGATCAAATATTCCGTGGTCTGGTTCTCGCAGCAGGTGACCCAGCATCTGGGCGCGGCGGGGTTCCAGAAATATGCCGACGCGCTCGCTTACGGCAACCGCGATCTTTCCGGCGATCCCGGCAAGAATAACGGATTGCTGCGGTCCTGGATCGGCTCATCGCTCAAGGTTTCGCCGCTGGAGCAGGTCGGATTCCTGGCGAAGCTGGTCGACCGCAAGCTGCCGGTCAGCGGGCACGCCATCGATCTGACGGAAGAGATCACCAGGCTCGATCCGCTGCCCAATGGCTGGACGCTGAACGGCAAGACCGGCTCCGCCTTTCCGAAACTGGTGGACGGCAGCAACGACGAGGATCATGGCTGGGGCTGGTTTGTCGGCTGGGTGACGAAGGATGGCCGCACGCTCACCTTTGCGCGGCTGATCCAGGACGATGGCAAGACACAGGGCGCGGGCGGCGTGCGGGCGCGCGATGCGTTCTTGAAGGAGTTGCCCGCACTGGTGGACAAGCTGACGCGATAAATCAGCTGAAGCGCTGCTTCAAATATCTCGCCGCCGGATGCTCGACGACGGTCGCGATCAACGCGCCCCAGGCGATGCAGCATATCACCAGCAGCAGCGGCTCCAACCACCAGGAGAGGCTTAGAAAGGTGGTGCCCAGCATCGGCGTCATCGGCGGCGGATAGACCCGCTGCTCCACCACCCGGATGATCAGCAGCATGAAGGTCTGGCCGATATAGATGGCGTAGGACCAGCCGCCCAGCAGTTGCGGAATGCGTGTCTTCAAGGCGTCGGCGACGATGCCGCGGTCGAAGGACAGCGCCAGTACCAGCGCCATCATCGGCAGCACGGTCCAGATATCCATCACGGTATGCGACCAGCCGGTGTTGTAGATGGCGTAGAAAAGCGCGCCGATTACCGCGAGCTGGATCAGCGAATGCGCCCAATCGGGCAAGCTGTCGCGCGGCTTCCAGGCGCGATAAAGCATCGCCAGCCCCACGCCGACGGAAAAATCCGACAGCCCCCGCAGCACGCCATTGTGATAGGTGATGTCCAGCCCGACATGCGCGCCCGATGTCAGGTCTAGCGCCGTCAGCCCCGCCACCCCCGCCGCGATCAG
>JARLJI010000142.1 GCA_031291295.1 Rhodoferax sp.
CCTGGCAGCTCGGCACGACGCTGCGCGACCTCGCCATCGCCCGCAATTTAAGCATCGTCATCGACGTCCGCCGCTTCGGATCGCCGCACCAGCAGCTCTTCTACTGCGCGCTGGCCGGCGCCACTCCCGACAACCAGCGCTGGGTCGAGCGCAAGATCAACGTCGTCGCGCGCTTTCACAAGAGTTCGTACCATGTTGGCCGGCTGCTGGAACAATCCGGTCTCAGCTTCTGCGCCCGCTACGGCCTGCCCGAGGAAGACTACGCAGCCCACGGCGGCTGCTTTCCGCTGAACGTGGCGGGCGCGGGGATCGTTGGCGCGGTCACCGTCTCCGGCCTGCCCCAGCGCGACGACCACAACCTCGTGGTCGAAGCTCTCTGCCTGGTCACGGGCGGCGACCACGAAGCCCTGCGACTCCCAGCCTGACCGGCTCCATCGCCCTACGCAGACTTTGAAACCGGTCTAATACTACAGTTGCGTGTCCTTATGGGTTATCGAAAAACGACAAGAGTCCGGGCCTGAAGGCCCTGCAAATATGCTCTCTGTCCGGGGGCTGAAGCCCCCAGCTCCCTCCGAAAGACAAGAACAGGGGTTTTTCCGCAGCCTGTAAAGCCCCCGGCTCCCTCCGGAATTTGCGATCTACAACTGTAGTACTAACCGCGTCGAAAGAGCTGCGCTCTAGCCGCGCCGAAAGAGCTTGTGGAAGAGACGCCCCACCAGATGCGCCAGATCGTTGTTGGGAGGCGTGGGCGCTGGCGCGGCAGTGGATGGCGCGTCGCTACTGGGTTGCGCGTTGTAGCTCAGCGTCTCGCTGACCTGCGCATGGACCTCGCCCGTTGGCGCCTGCGGCACCCCGGCCACGGGCGCCAGTCCCTCGCTGATCGCCACTGGGAAGGGATGCTCGGCGGTGGCGGCTGTAGCGGGCGCCATCAGCGCGTCGGCCACCGGCACGCCCTGTGCATCCGGACAACCGCATGGCGAACGCTCGTGGTCCACCACCTCGTGCAGACTGCCGTGTTCAAACAGGACGTGCTGCCCAGCCGTCAGCTCATACACCGCATCGCCGAATGGGTCGGAGACGGTGAGCATGGGAGCGCCCGCTCCGCGGTTCTCCACGCAGGTGTCGCCGTTCGGCGCGACCCGCAGGCGCAGGTCGAGTGGCCCGCCCGTGCGCACCGCGAAGCGCAGGTCGGGGGTCATCACGGCGTCGGTCGCGGTCGCCGTGGTCTGGATCTCGATTGCTCCGCCATCGAGCGAGAAGAGCAGGGGCGCGGCCACCATCATCTCGCGGCTCTCGCTCAGCTGTAGCACGCTGGTCTGGCAGACGCGCACCGTTCCCCCGCGGCCGAGGCTGATGGGCGCGGTGTGGTCGCGCGCCGTCACGCTCACCGAGCCCATCAGCACGGCGAGACCGTCCATCACATCCTTCGCGCCCCCAACGTCCGCGTCGCGCGTGGAGACGTAGCCGATCAACTGCTGCGCGCGCACCGGGCCGGTCAGCGAACCGCCCAGCGCGCACACCAGCAAAGGCATCAGCGGAAGTGCGCGCACAGATGAGATTCGCAGCGTCATGCGTCCAGCCTACATCTTCAGGAAGTTTGCGATGATCTTCTTGCCCTCGACCGTCAGCACGCTCTCGGGATGGAATTGCACGCCCTCGATCGGCAGCGTGCGGTGGCGCAGCGCCATGATCGTCGCCCCGCCAGGCCCTTCAGTCCGCGCAGAAATCTCCAA
>JARLJI010000143.1 GCA_031291295.1 Rhodoferax sp.
CTCCACGGCACAATCCAGTGCCTTGCCCAAGTGTGATGCAAGCTGCCTGGCCAGGCATGCGTCCTCCCGCCCCGCATCAGTCAACGCGCGGTGCCACAGGCCAGCAGTATGTTGCCCGGCAAATACGGACGCGTCGAGCCGGCGGGTAAGAGCGCAGATGCAGTACGTCAACAAAGCGATGCTGAGCTGAAGGCGGGCAGAGGCGGGCGCAAGTGCCGTAGTGTCCAAGGCCACATTCATAGGTGTGCTCATCTGCATTACGTGCGCGCAGAAACAGGCGTGAGCATTCGCGCGGGCGGCGCGGCACGACAAACGAAATTAAACGAATCGGAAGGGGTCCATCGCAAGGCGAGCTCGGTGCCGCATGCGCTGGGCGAAGCCATCGCCGTATGAAAACCACCACACTTCAAAAGGAGAGCGCGCCGGGAAGGGGTGGGGAATCCAGCCAAGACAAGGCGGCTTGCCGCTCCGAATGATTCTGACGGCGCGACAGCACGAAAGCTGCGGCGCTGTGAGCCACGGAGGGCGCGCGGGACGGAAAGGAATTGCAAGACACTCACATGAACAACACCCAAGGGTCAGCGGGGCCGACAGAGGCTTGCACGGGCGACACAACGGAATGGACGTCAAATGTGCAACGATTGCCCCCAAAACACACACGCAGTCGTTGGCGGTTGTGTGGTCTGTGGGCGCGATGGCTGTCCGCTCCCTCTCCCTCTGCGTGGCGGCGCTGCTGGCGGCCGCTGCCCACGCCTTCTACCTCCCCGGCGTCGCCCCCGTGGAGTACCTGCCCAACACGCGGGTGAGCAAGGGGCCGGGGGCTCGCGCGGGCTGGCGGAAATTTGCTGCGATTCGCTGTCGTGGGTCGCAGTGCCGTGCGGGGCCGGCCGCGCGCACACACGCCTACGCGCGAGATGCGCATATATTGTACGCACGAAATTCTGGGGGCAAATTTTGAGTTTCAGAGCGCCAGCGCGCATCCGCTGACCCCACGGCCCCATTACGTTTGTGGGCGCGATTGGGGCTGGCACGGCAGCAGCGAGCTGATATGCGCTGTTGTTGGTATGTCA
>JARLJI010000144.1 GCA_031291295.1 Rhodoferax sp.
CCGGTCCCCATCGCCGCCCCCCAGACCCCGTAGCCGGCGAAGTGATCCAGCCAGCCGGCCAGGTGGGTGGTCAACCCGGCATTGCGCAGGCCATAGACCACCAGGTACATGCCCAGGGAGAAAATCACGATCTGCCACGGTGCCTCTTTCAGCACCTTGCGGGTCGAGATCTTGTGACCGCGCGCGGCGATCCCCAGCAGCAAGGCCGCACACACCGCCGAAATCGCACTGATGGGAATCCCCAGCGGTTCCAGGGCAAAGCACCCCACCAGCAGGATGATCAGCACCCACCAGCCGGCGATGAAAGTCGCCTTGTCGTGGATCGCGCTGGCCGGCAGTTCCAGCTGCTGCGGATTGTAGTCACGGGGAATGTCGCGGCGAAAGAACCACAGCAGCACCAGCAAGGTCGCCGCCACACTGACCAGGTTCACCGGCAGCATCACCGAGGCATAGGCATTGAAGCCGATCTTGAAATAGTCGGCCGAGACGATGTTCACCAGGTTCGAGACCACCAGCGGCAGGCTCGCGGTGTCGGCGATAAAGCCGGCGGCCATGACGAACGCCAAGGTCGCCGCCTTGGAAAAGCGCAGGGCCAGGAGCATGGCGATGACAATCGGCGTGAGAATCAACGCCGCGCCGTCATTGGCGAACAACGCCGACACCAGCGCCCCCAGCAACACGAAGGCGGCGAACAGCTTGCGTCCGCTGCCCTGCCCCCACCGCGCCACATGCAGCGCCGCCCAGGCAAAGAAACCGGCCTCATCCAGCAACAGGCTGATGATGATCAGGGCAATAAAAGTGCCGGTGGCATTCCAGATGATCTCCCAGACCAGCGGAATATCAGCCAGGTGAACCACGCCGCAGAGCAAGGCCAGCAAAGCCCCCAGGCAGGCGCTCCAGCCCACGCCCAGGCCCTTGGGCTGCCAGATCACCAAGGTAATGGTCAGCAGGAAAATCAACGCGGCAATCAACATGCACAACAACCTTCAAGGTTAGCAAGAGGGGGACGGAGGTTCAGCAACAGCGCTGTGGTCGGTCGGTCATGGCCTGCAGGCGCTGGATATCCGCGGCCAGCCAGTGTCCGCTGGCCTGCAGGGTGCCTTGCAGCAAGGTCGAGACCCATTGGGGCAGCTCAGGGTGCAGGCGATAAAACACCCACTGCCCCTGACGACGATCGGCCAGCAGCCCAGCCTGACGCAGTTGCGCCAGATGCCGGGAGATTTTTGGTTGGCTCAGCTCCAGGGCGGCGGTCAATTCGCACACACAGAGTTCACCTTCACGGGCTACCAACAGCACGATCCGGCTACGGGTTTCGTCAGCCAGGCATTTGAAGAGTTCCACAGGGGAGGCAAAACAGGACATCGCGGCACCTCACATATGGAAAATCGAATATATGGCTAGTCATATATGAAAGCAAGTACCAATCATGAACAACACAAGACAATCCCTGACTTAGCGCAGACAAAACGCTGGAAAAACCATTAAAGTGTAAAAACTCCGTCGCTCAAGAATGGAGGTTCCAGCCCTGATGAACCGAGGAATACGCTATGCCCTGGAAGAATACCGACAGCCGCTATAGCAGCCTGTCGATCGCATTGCACTGGCTGATGCTGGTGCTGCTGGCGGTGGTTTACGCCTGTATCGAGTTTCGCGGGATATTCCCCAAAGGCAGCGGCGGCCGCACGCTGATCGTCGAGGCCCACTACATGTTCGGCCTGACCGTGTTCGTGCTGGTCTGGCTGCGCTTGCTGGCCCGCACCCTCGGTGTGGCGCCGAAGATCGTCCCCGCGCCACCGACCTGGCAGATGCTGCTGTCGACGTTGATGCACTGGGCGCTGTACCTGTTCATGATCGGCACGCCGCTCCTGGGCTGGCTGGCCGTCAGTGCG
>JARLJI010000145.1 GCA_031291295.1 Rhodoferax sp.
CCACAGCGAGGGGTACTCCCCTCGGTGCTCCTGCACCAGCCGCACGGCCCGTTCCCGGACCTCGGGTGAAAACTTGTTTGACTTGTTCATGGCTCCATCTTCTCAAAGGTTGGAGCCTCCTCAAAATCCGGGGCGATTCAATATGGTCTTGACCTTCGTCAGGCTCTTGGTAGCATTAAGTTGGTAATATCAAAATCATCTCAACCAACGAAAGCCCACCATGTCCGAATTCACCGGAGCCAATAAAGATAAATTGATCAGTGACGTGCGTGTTGTCATTTCTGACGCAGAAGAATTGCTGCGTATGACCGCCAGCCAGGCGGGTGAGGGAGCCGCCGCGCTGCGGGGACGGATCGAATCCGGACTCAAGAAGGCGCGGGTAGATCTGGCGCACTTGCAGGATGCTGCCGTGGTGAAGGCCAAGGCCGCGGGGCGCGCCACCGATGATTTTGTGCACGAGAATCCCTGGAAATCGGTTGGCGTGGCAGCCGGCATCGGTCTTGTCGTGGGCTTGCTGATAGGCCGTCGCTGAGACGCGGTCCTCATGACTGAGTCGGTCGAGCCTGTGCAGGGTGGTGGCCTGTTTGTTTCCCTGCGGCAGTTGCTGGCGACGGCGCTGGAGATGGCGCAGGTTCGCCTTGACCTGTTTCTCACCGAGATCGAGCAGGAGAAGCTGCGCGTCTTCGATGGACTGCTGTGGGCCGGCCTCGCCCTGATGCTGATAGGGGTCGGCGTGATCCTCCTGTGCGGCTTCATTGTGATGCTGTTATGGGATAGCTATCGCCTGGTGACGCTGGGCGTTCTGACCTTGCTGTTTCTTGGCGCCGGCGGACTGTTGATGCGCGCGGCGCGCAACCGGTTGCGCCATCCCTCGGGGGCGCTGGGCTCCACGGTCGATGAGCTCCGCCAGGATCTGGCCGAGCTCAAACAGCACAATGCCGGCGAGTGACAGCATGAGCAGCGATCGCGACCAGGAACTTGCGCTGCGGCGTCAGCGCCTGGTGATGCGCAGCGCCCAATTGCGCCTGAGGCTGGCCGGGCAGGCCGAGGTACTGCGGGCACCGCTGGCGTTGGCCGATACCGCCGGAGCCGCGGTGCAATGGCTGCGCCGGCACCCTTACGCGTTGATCGGCCCGGTCATGTTGCTGGCGGCCTTGCGCCCTGCACGCGCCCTGCGCTGGGCCGGGCGCCTGTGGTGGGGCTGGCGTACGTTCAGACAAACGGGGCGCTGGCTGGCGTCAACAAAAATACTACGCCGCTGATACGTGAAGTCGACCGTGTTGTTGCCGTCGCTGTTGGTGGCGACCCCGTCACTCGGAACAGGTCGTATCACGGTGCTGCAAGGCACGGTGCATCGGGTGATCTTTGCGGTCTACCTGTTCACGACCGCGTTCCCTGAGTGAGAATTTTCGTGCGCGCCTGCATGCGGTGCATGCTTGCTGCACTGTCGTCGCATCCAAATTTTGGTTACCACTCTTGCACATGAAGTGCATCTTTCACGAGGTGCAACCGCTACCATGAGTTCTTCTTTTTTTGGAGGAAGCTACGTGGCTCTACAGTCCCCTTTTTTCGGTAACAAGCGCGAATCCGACGGATTCAGTCCACGTCCCAACCAAGCCAGCGGTGGCACCACAGGGTTGGGTAGTTTGAACACCCAGCAGGCAGCCACGTCGGCAGCGAATCCCGCCACCAGCACAGCCAATACAGCGCTGACCGCAACGGCAACCGTGCAGGAAGGCGGCAGCAAGCTGACAGTGGGACCGAACATCAAGCTCAAGGGTGTGGAAATCACCGATTGCGACACGCTGGTGGTCGAAGGCCTGGTGGAAGCGACCATGGACTCGCGCGTGATGCAGATCGCAGAGCAGGGCGCATTCAAAGGCTCGGCTGAAATCGATATCGCAGAGATTCGCGGCCAGTTCGATGGCAGCCTGACCGTGCGCGACAAGCTGGTGATTTACGCCACGGGCAAGGTCACCGGCAAGATCCGCTACGGCAAGCTCGTGGTCGAAGAAGGTGGCCAGTTGTCGGGCGAGATCGCATTCGGCGCCGGCAACAGCGCCAAATCCGCAGCAGCCAAATCGGCGGCGCTGCACGTAGCCGCCGCCTGATACGCTGGAGCGCTCACCGCACGATGGGGCCAAAGCCCGGTCGTGCGGTTTTTTGCGTCTGCGCGGCACTCACCCTTGCGGCACAATGGCTTGATGCAGTACGTCACCTACCGCCCCGGCACCACGCCGCTGGTGCTCGACTCGCCCCACAGCGGCGTCAATTACCCCGATGATTTTGCCTATGCCTGCCCGCTGGAAAGGCTGCGCACGGCCGAAGACACGCACGTCGAAAAGCTGTACGACTTTGCGCCCGCGCTGGGGGTAGCCTGGATCGAGGCACACTTCCCGCGCAGCTACCTGGACGCCAACCGCAACACCACGGAAGTGGATGTGACGCTGTTCAATGAGCCCTGGCCCGAGCCGGTGGCCACCGATCCGGCCACGCTGTCCAAGGTGCGTCTGGGCAAGGGCCTGATCTGGCGCGCCACCGACGAGGGCGTGCCCATCTACAACCGCAAGCTCAGTGTGGCCGAGGTGCGCGCGCGCATTGCCAACTGCTGGCAACCGTACCACGCTGCCGTGGCGCAGGCGATCGATGCGGCGCACGCGCGGCATGGCTACAGCATTCACGTCAACTGCCATTCCATGCCGGCGGTGGGCGCCAGCCACGCGACCGATTTCCCCGGGCTGGTCCATGCCGACTTTGTGATCGGAGATCGCGACCAGTCCACGGCCAGCAAGCCTTTGGTGATATTGATTTGTGAGCATCTTGAAAACCTCGGTTACAGCGTGGCGTACAACCATCCGTACAAGGGCGTGGAGCTGGTGCGGCGCTACGGCCACCCGGCGCAGCAGCGCCACAGCATCCAGATCGAGATCAACCGCAAGCTCTACATGAACGAGCAGACGCTGGAGATGACCGACGGTTTTGCGCCGCTGCAACAGAACCTGCGCTCGCTGCTGGACCTGCTGCTCGGGACCGATCCCCGTACTTTGTCGCCGTTCTGATGATTACCGTCTTCAGCGCCCGGCACCACGCCCACGCCCCGGCCTTCGAGATCTTCCGCGGCGACCGCGTGCCGTGTTTTGAAACCCCGGCCCGCGCCGACTTTGTCCAGGCGCGGCTGCAGGAGCGCGGCCACGCCTTGTGCGAACCGCACGTCGACAGCGCACCGGTGCTGGCCCAGGTGCACACGGCGCGTTATCTGGCGTTCCTGGCGCACGCCTGGGACGACTGGGTGGCGATCGATCCCGCCAATGCGGCGCTGCAGCCGTTTCCCTCCGTCTGGCCGGTGCGCACCCTGCGCAGCGACCGCGAGCCCGCCAACTTCACGGCGCGGCTGGGCCTGTATTCGATGGACAACGGTAGCGCGCTGGTGGCGGGCACCTGGGCCGCCGCCAAGGCCGGGGCCGATGCGGCGGCCAGCGCGGCGGCACTGCTGCGTGCGGGCGAACGCGCGGTGTTCTGCTGCACGCGCCCGCCGGGCCACCATGCCGGGGCGGACTTCATGGGCGGCTACTGTTTTCTCAACAACGCCGCCGTGGCGGCACAGGCCCTGCGCAGCGCCGGTGCGGCGCGCGTGGCCGTGCTCGACGTGGACTACCACCACGGCAACGGCACGCAAAGCATTTTTTACGACCGCGCCGATGTGCTGTTTGTCAGCCTCCATGGCGACCCGCGCACCGAGTACCCGTTCTACCTGGGCTACGCCGACGAAGTGGGCGCGGGCCAGGGCCAGGGCTTCAACCTGAACCTGCCGCTGCCGGCAGGCTGCACGGTGGCCGACTGGTTCGAGGCGCTGGAGCGGGCCTGTGCCCGCATGGCACGGCACGACGCCGACGCGATGGTGGTCTCGCTCGGACTGGACACGTTTGCGCTGGACCCGATCTCCAAATTTGCGCTGCGCGCCGATGACTTTTCCCGGCTCGGCCAGCGGCTCGCGCAGCTGGGCCTGCCCACGGTGTTTGTGCTGGAGGGTGGCTATGCGGCGGCCGAGCTGGGCGTGAACGCGGTGAATGTGATCGAAGGCTTCGAGCGGGCCTGAGCACGAGAGCATGAACGTGGACATCGTTGATTGCGTGGTGATTGGCGCGGGGGTGATCGGGCTGGCGGTGGCGCGTGCCCTGGCGCTGCAGGGGCGCGAGGTGATGGTGCTGGAGGCTGCCGAGGCGATCGGCACCGGCACCAGTTCGCGCAACAGCGAAGTCATTCATGCCGGGATTTACTACGCCACCGGCTCGCTCAAGGCGCGGCTGTGCGTGCAGGGCAAGCAGCTGCTATACGCCTACTGCGCCGAGCGCGGCATTGCGCACCGGCGCTGCGGCAAGCTGATTGTGGCCACGTCCAAGGCGCAGGTGGCGCAGCTCTCTGCCATCGTCGACCAGGCACGCGCCAACGGCGTGCATGACCTGCAGCTGCTCACGCGCGAGCAGGCCAGGGCGCTGGAGCCGCAGCTCGAATGCGTGGCGGCGCTGCACTCGCCCGGCACCGGCATCGTGGACAGCCATGCGCTGATGCTGGCCTTGCAGGGCGATCTGGAGCACGCGGGCGGCCTGGTCGCCCTGAATTCGCCGCTGGCCCGCGCCGAATGCTCAAAAGATGCTATTACTTTGACAGCGCAGGACGGCGCGGCGCTGCGGGCCACCACGGTGGTGAACGCGGCCGGGCTGCACGCGCCGGCGCTGGCGTCAAAGTTTGCCGGCCTCGATGCGCGCTGTGTGCCGCCAAGCTACTACGCCAAGGGCAACTACTTCACGCTCTCGGGCCGCTCGCCGTTTGACCGCCTCATCTACCCGGTGCCCGAAGCCGCCGGACTGGGCGTGCATCTGACCATCGATCTCGGCGGCCAGGCCAAATTCGGCCCCGACGTGCAGTGGGTGGAATCGCCCGACGACCTGGTGGTGGACCCCGCGCGCGGCGACGCGTTCTATGCCGAGGTGCGCAAGTACTGGCCGGGCCTGCCGGATGGCGCCTTGATTCCCGGCTATGCGGGCATTCGTCCCAAAATAGCGCCGGCACACGCGGCGGCCCGGGACTTCCTGATTCAAGGGCCGGCCGAACACGGTGAGCCGGGACTGGTCAACCTGTTCGGCATCGAGTCGCCGGGGCTCACCAGTTCTCTGGCGATCGGCGAGCATGTGGCTCGATTGCTATCGAAATAGAAGCTATCAGCGCCCGCCCGGTATGGGCTACAGGCCTTTTTTTATCGCAAGCGCAGCTTGCCGAATCAGCTCCGGCCCCTTGTAGATCAGGCCGGTGTAGATCTGCACCACGTCGGCGCCCGCGCGGATTTTGCCCAGCGCGTCTTGCGCGCTCAGGATGCCGCCGACCCCGATGATGGGGAACTTTTTCCCCAGGGCCGCGCGCAACTGGCCAATGACGCGGTTGCTCGCCTCGAACACCGGCGCGCCGGACAGGCCACCGGCCTCCTCGGCATGCGGCAGGCCCCGGACGGCCTCGCGGCTGACCGTGGTGTTGGTGGCTACCACGCCGTCCATGCTGTGGCGCTGGAGCGCGGCGGCAATCACCGCCACCTGCGCCTCGTCCAGATCGGGCGCGATTTTCACGAACAGGGGTACGCGTTTCTGGTGCTGCTGCGTCAATGCCTCGCGGCGCGCGGCGATAGCGCCTAGCAGCCCATCAAGGGCCTCGTCGCCCTGCAGCGCGCGCAGGTTTTTCGTGTTGGGGCTGGAGATGTTGACAGTGACGTAGTCGGCATGCGGGTACACGCCATCCAGGCAGGTCACATAGTCGTCGGTCGCGCGCTCGATCGGCGTGGCGGCGTTCTTGCCGATGTTCAGGCCCAGCAGCATTGAATTCTTTCGCCCGCTGGCGCGCAGGGACGAGCGCTGCACATTGGCAATGAAGGCGTCCAGTCCGTCGTTGTTGAAGCCCAGCCGGTTGATCAGGGCGTTGGCCTGCGGCAGGCGGAACATGCGTGGTTTGGGGTTGCCGGGCTGGGCTTTCGGAGTGACCGTGCCGACCTCCACAAAGCCGAAGCCCATGGCGCCCAGGCCGTCGATGCAGCGCGCGTTCTTGTCCAGGCCTGCCGCCAGGCCGACACGGTTCGGGAAGGTCAGGCCCGCCAGTTCGATCGGGTCGTCCACCCGGCTATTGCAATACGCCCACTGCAGCGGCGTGCCCTGCGCGCGCGCCAGGGTGTGCAGGGTCAGTTCGTGGGCGGTTTCGGCGTCGAGGCCAAACAAAAAAGGGCGGGCGAGCGCGTAAGGGAGTAGGGACATTGGATAATTCGTGGCAACTATCTCCAATTGTCTCAAAAGCGAACCATGACCCAAGACGAACTCAAAACCCTGGTCGGCCAGGCCGCCCTGCAATACGTGGTGCCGGGCGATATCGTCGGCGTGGGAACGGGCTCGACCGTGAACAAGTTCATCGACGCGCTGGCCACGATGAAAGGCCAGATCAAGGGCGCGGTGTCGAGTTCCGGGGCGTCCACAAAGCGGCTCAAGGCCCTGGGCATCGCGGTGTTCGACTGCAACGAGGTCGCCGAGCTATCGGTCTATATCGACGGCGCGGACGAGATCGATGATCATGGCTACATGATCAAGGGCGGCGGCGCGGCGCTGACGCGCGAGAAAATCGTGGCCGCCCAGTCGCGCCAGTTCGTGTGCATTGCCGACGAGTCCAAGCTGGTGCCCACGCTGGGCAAATTCCCGCTGCCGGTGGAGGTGATCCCGATGGCCACGCAGCGCCTCATCCGGCAATTTGCCAAGCTGGGCGGCAGCGCCACCGTTCGCCTCAAGGACGGCCAGCCGCTGGTGACCGACAACGGCCAGCACATCCTCGATGTCACCGGCTTGCAGATCAGCGATCCGCTGGCGTTCGAGTCGCAGGTCAACCAGTGGCCGGGCGTGGTGACGGTGGGTGTCTTCGCGCACCAGAAGGCGCATGTGTGCCTGCTGGGCACAGCCAGCGGTGTGAAAACCCTGAAGTTCTAAGAGAAATCAGGCCCCAGCCCATGAGGGCAGGGCGCAGTCAGCTATAAAAAATATAGCAATCCGGTTTTAGAAGCGGATACCCGCCGGGTTGTCCACCCCGCTGCGATCTGGTGCCGGGCGTGGTGCTGGCGCAGCAGACGGCTCCTGGGCCGCGTTGCCGGTCGCGGACGTCGCCGGTGCCTGCTTTTGCACGGCCACCAACGGCGCGGCCGCTGGATTGCGGTAGCTGGCGGGCAATTGCGAGGTCTTGGGATAGCCGGCGGCATCGAGGAACTGGTTCCACTCGGTGTCCGAGTAACCCTTGAGCTGCTGGCCGCCAATGGTCAGGAACGGCAGGGTGTTGTCACCGCTCAGGCGTTGCAGGGCATCGGCATCTTGCGCCGTGTTGACCGTGCGCTCGGTAAACGGCACGCCACGGCTGGTCAGCATGGCCCGGCCCGATCCACACGGGCCGCAATTGGTGCCGGTGTAGAGCGTGACCGGATATTTGCCGGCAACCTGTTTGAGATCGAACGGGAGCACTGAGCCGCTGGCGGCCGGGCCAGAGGTGCCGGCATCGATGGCCGTGGCCTTGCCCGCGGTGGCGGGCGGCGGTTTGTCCGAGAAAGTGACCCGGCCGTCCGGCCCCACGATGCGGTACACCGATTGCGCGTGCAAATTCATGCTGCCGAAAGCGAGCGGTATGGCCAGCAGGGTGAGGGCCGCCAGATGCGTGGTGATGGTTCGTGTCATTGCAATCTCCCGGCTGTCATTATCGTCAAGCCATGCCCTGATGCCGCATCAGCGCATCCAGGTTCGGCTCGCGACCCCGGAAGGCCTTGAAGGATTCCATCGCGGGGCGGCTGCCGCCCACTTCCAGAATGGTCTCACGGTATTTCCTGCCGGTTTGCGGATTCGCCGCGCCATCCTTGCCGGCCGTCTCTTCAAAGGCCGCGTAGGCATCGGCGCTCAGCACCTCGGCCCATTTGTAGCTGTAATAGCCGGCCGCATAACCGCCCGCAAAGATGTGGCTGAAGGTGTGCATCGAGCGGCTCCAGGACGGCGGCTGCAGCACCGCCACCTCCTCGCGCACCCGTTGCAGCAGCGGCATGAAATCCTGCGCCGGGTCGTGCTCGGTGTGCAGCAGCATGTCGAACAGGGAATACTCGATCTGGCGCAGCGTCTGCAGGCCGCTCTGGAAATTCTTGGCGGTCAGCATCTTGTCGAACAGCGCGCGCGGCAGCGGCTCGCCGCTGTCCACATGCGCCGTCATGTGCTTGAGGACGTCCCACTCCCAGCAGAAGTTTTCCATGAACTGGCTGGGCAGCTCGACCGCATCCCACTCGACGCCGCTGATGCCCGACACGTCGTGTTCGTTGACCTGCGTCAGCATGTGGTGCAGCCCGTGGCCGAATTCGTGGAACAGCGTGGTCACGTCGTCGTGTGTAAGCAGCGGCGGCTTGTCGTCCACGCCTTTGGAAAAATTGCATACCAGCTGCGCCACCGGGGTCTGCAGCGCGCCGGTGTCGGGCCGCAGCCAGCGCGCGCGCACGTCGTCCATCCAGGCGCCGCCGCGTTTGCCGGTGCGGGCCGCGGCATCGAGGTAGAACTGGCCGATCAGGGATCCATCGCGCTCGATGCGGTAGAACTCGACATCGGGGTCCCACACCGGCGCGCTGTCCTTGCGGATCGCCACTTCGAACAGTGTCTCCACGATCTTGAACAGGCCGGCCAGCACCTTGGGCGCCGGGAAGTACTGCTTCACCTCCTGCTCGCTGAAGGCGTAGCGCGCTTCCTTGAGCTTTTCGCCGATGTAGGGCCAGTCCCAGGGCTGCGGGTCGTCGAGACCGAGCTGTTCGTGCGCGAACGCGCGCAGGTCGGCCACGTCTCTTTCGGCATAGGGCCGGGCGCGGTGGCCCAAGTCGCGCAGGAACGCGATGACCTGCGCGGGCGACTTGGCCATTTTGGGAACCAGCGAGACTTCGCCGAAATTGGCGTAGCCCAGCAACTGCGCTTCTTCGCGCCGCAGCGCCAGTGTCTCAAGGATCAGCGCGGAGTTATCGAACTGACGCGCGTCCTCGGGCGCCTGGTCGGATGCGCGGGTCACGTAGGCCCGGTACAGCGTCTCGCGCAGGGCGCTGCTGCGCGCAAACTGCATCACGGGCAGGTAGCAGGGCATCTTCAGTGTGAGCTTGTAGCCTGCCTTGTCCTCGGCCTGGGCCGCGGCCCGCGCCGTCTGCTTGACGTCATCGGGCACGCCATCGAGTTCATCCTCGCGCGCGTAGTAGGCAAAGGCGTCGGTGGCGTCGAGCGCGTTCTCGCTGAACTTCTGGCTGATCTCGGCTTGCCGTTCCTGGAGCCTGGCAAAGCGCTCCTTGGCGGCGCCTGTGAGTTCGGCGCCCGAGAGCACGAAGTTGCGCATCGCATTCTTGTGCGCCTGGCGCTGCTCGGCGTTTAGCGTGGCGACATCGATGGATTTGTACTTCGCATACAGGCGCTCGTCGGCACCCAGCCGGGTCGAGAATTCGGTCACTTGAGGCAGCGCTGCGTTGTAGGCGGCGCGCAGCTCGGGCGTGTCGGCCACGGCATTGAGGTGGCTGACGGCGCCCCAGGCGCGGCCCAGCTTTTCGGTCGCGACATCCAGAATCAGCGACATGGTGATCCAGGTCGCCGGAAAATCCGGGTGCGTGACGGTTTCCAGCGCCCGGTTGGCCTGCTCCAGCAGGCTGTCGACGGCCGGGGCAACGTGCTCCGGCTTGATCTGGTCAAACAGTGGCAGGTCGGTGAAGTCGAGCAGGGGATTGGTCATAAAGTTAGTTGGTGGCCGGGGGCCGCAAGTTCAAGGGAGGCCACGCTCGGCGGCTTCCAGCGTGTTGACCAGCAGCATAGTGACGGTCATCGGTCCCACGCCGCCGGGCACCGGGGTGATCCAGCCGGCGACTTCGCGCACACCCGCGAAATCCACGTCGCCGCACAGCTTGCCCTGCGCGTTGCGGTTCATGCCCACGTCGATCACTACGGCGCCGGGCTTGACCATGTCGGCAGTCAGTGTGTTGGGTTTGCCGACGGCGGCGACGATCACGTCGGCCTGCAGCGTGTGCGCCTTGAGGTTGCGCGTGGCGCTGTGGCAGATGGTGACGGTGGCGTTCTTTTGCAGCAGCATCAGGGCCATCGGCTTGCCCACGTTGTTGCTGCGGCCGATAACGACGGCGTGCTTGCCGCGCAGTTCGATGCCGGTGCTCTCCAGCAGCTTGATGCAGCCGTACGGTGTGCAGGACCAGAAACCGGGCATGCCGGTCATCAGCGCGCCGGCGCTGGCGATGTGAAAGCCGTCCACGTCCTTGGTGGGCGCGATGGCTTCGATCACCTTGTGCGCGTCGATGTGGGCGGGCAGGGGCAGTTGCACCAAAATGCCATGAATGGCCGGGTCGGCGTTGAGTGCCTGCACGCGCGCGAGCAAGTCGGCCTCGCTCAGGGTTGCGTCGTATTTTTCCAGCACGGAGTGCAACCCCGCTTCCGCACAGGCCTGGACTTTTTTGCCCACGTAGACCTGGCTGGCCGGATCCTCGCCCACGAGGATGACCGCCAGGCCGGGCGTGATGCCTTTCGCTTTGAGCGCGGCCGTGCGCCGGGCCACGTCGGCGCGCAGTTGTCTGGCAATCGCGTTGCCGTCGATGAGTTGAGCGGTCATATATCAGTTCTTAAGTAAAAACGCCCGCTGGTCCTTAGCGGGCGGGCACTGGTGGCTATAAATACTGTAGCGTCAGGCTTTCACTGCAGTCTGTCCCAAGGCAATCTTCAGCAGATCGGCCACCGTGTTGGCGTTGAGCTTTTCCATGATGTTGGCGCGGTGCGCTTCCACCGTCTTGATGCTGATGCCCAGGTCGTCGGCAATCTGCTTGTTCAGGCGGCCCGCCACGATGCGCTCGAGCACCTGGGCTTCGCGCGAGGTCAGCTTGGACAGCAGTGCGTCGCGGCTCGCGGCCTGCTGATGGTCCGTGAAGGTGCTGCGCGCGGTCTCCAGCATGCGCTCGACCAGACCCAGCAATTCTTCTTCCTTGAAGGGTTTCTGGATGAAATCCATGGCCCCTTTTTTCATGGTGTTCACGGCCATCGGCACGTCGCCATGGCCGGTGATGAAGACCACGGGCAGCGGCGACTGGCGCTCCATCAGCCGGTCCTGCAGCTCCAGCCCGGTCATGCCGCCCATGCGGATATCGACGATCAGGCAGGCCACTTCGCGCGAATCGTAGCGGCTCAAAAACGATTCGGCCGACTCGAAACAGCGCACCCGGTAATCCTTGCCCTCAAGCAGCCATTGCAGCGAATCGCGCACGGCCTCGTCGTCGTCGACCACGTAGACGGTTCCCTTTTTAGGAATCAAACTCATGCAATTACCCCAGTGTCTTTTTTCGTTGCTAGCGAATTTGTAGTGTCGTTGGCAGGGCTGGCAAGCGGTATCCAGAAGGAGAAACGGCAGCCTGTCACTTCGTCGCCATTGTAGAGGTTCTCCGCATGCATCCGGCCCTGGTGCGACTCGACGATGCTGCGGCACAAATTCAGCCCGATGCCCATGCCTTCGGCCTTGGTGGAGAAGAACGCTTCGTAGAGTCGCTCCATGGCTTCGGGGGCCAGTCCCTTGCCGGAGTCGAGCACGGAAAACTCCACCACCGGCTGCTCGTCGAGCTGGCGCGGCACGACCTGCAGCTCCACGGTGCGCTGCGCCGGCGGGCGCTCCGACGCCTCGATGGATTCGGCCGCGTTCTTGAGCAGGTTCACCAGCACCTGCTCGATCAGGATCGGGTCCACCATGACTTTGGGCAGGCGCGCGGCCACATAGGGATTCAGGCGCACGTTGCGCCGGCGCAGCTCGATACCGGCCAGCTCGACCGCTTCGTTGACCATGGCCGGGATGTCCGACAGCGTACGGTTCGGTGCGCTGCGCTTCACGAACGAGCGGATGCGCTGGATGATGTGGCCGGCGCGCTGCGCCTGGCGCGCGGTTTTGTCGAGCGCCGCGAGCAGGTCTTCCTCGCTGATTTGTTTGCCCTTGATGCGCGAGACCATGCCGTTGCAATAGTTGTTGATGGCGGTCAGGGGCTGGTTCAGTTCATGCGCCACGCTGGACGCCATCTCGCCCATGGTGATGAGCCGACTGGCCGATTGCGCGCGCTCGGCCTGCGAGGCGGACAACTCCTCCGCGTGGCGCCGCGGCGTGATGTCGGTGGCAATCACCATCTGGGCCAGACGCCCGTCCACCCAGGTGAGGTAGCGCGAGCGCACCTCGAGCCACTTGCCCAGCTCCGGCACAAAAACCTCGGAGTGCCCCGCCTGCCCGCGTGTCAGCGCGTCGGCCGGCAGACCCATGTAGGCGTCGACGTCGTCCTGCGCTTCGTCGGCGCCAGGGTGGCTGCTGGAGACCACGCCCGCCTGCGCCACCAGTTGCAGGTGGCCGACCGTGTGCGAGCCAAACCAGAGCCGGTACAGCTTGTTGGCAAACAGCAGCTCCTTGCTGCCCAGCGGCGCCACCGACACCGACGCGTCGAGCGCTTCGAGCACGGTGGTGAAACGTTCGTAGGACGCCGACAGCTGATCGCGAATGCGGTTCGGCTCGGTGATGTCGGTCATCGAGGTCATCCAGCCGGTCTGCTGCCCGCGGGCGTCGATCAGGGGCGAGGTGTACATGCGGGCATCGAACAACGAGTTGCTCTTGCGCTTGACGCGCACCTGAAAGCCGCCGGGAATGGTGCGCCCGTGCAATTCATCCTCGAGTCGCGCGGACAGCGATTCGAGGTCGGCCTCGGGCCAGTAGGGAAAGGGCGCGGTGCGGCCCACCAGTTCACGCTCGCTCCAGCCCGTCATCTGGCAGAAAGCCGCGTTGACGTAGGTGATGCGCCCTTGCAGGTCCAGCGCGCGCATGCCGGTCAGCATGGAGTTCTCCATGGCGCGGCGAAAGTTGGTTTCCGACACCAGGGCCTGCTGCACCTGCACGCGGCGCCGGGTGTGGCGCCAGGTGGCAATCAGCATCCAGGCCGTGAGGATGCTCAGGGCGCTGACCAGCCAGAACAAGCCGCTGCCGATCACACCCATCGACGTCCGGTAGGCCTGGGCCCGGATGATCAGGCCGTTGCCCACGGGCGAGACCGGCACCTCGTACTCGTTGGGGGGCGTGGTCCACGGCAGCAGGCTGGCTGCGGGGTTGCGTGCCGGCACCGTATTGCCCGCGAGCAGATTGTCTTTGTCATCGAGCAGCGCCACGGCGTACTTGGCCGACACCTCCGTGGGCACGCCGTAGCGCAGCAGGCCGTCGAGCGAGTATTCGCCCAGCACCACGCCGGCAAACTTGCCCCCGTCGGCCAGCGGCACATGCAATTGCAGCAGGGCGACCCGATCGTCGCGCGCCGGCGGCTGCGCATACACCGGCTGCTGCAGCTCGCGCGTCAGGCTGTAGCTGTTTTCGGTCTCCCCGATCTTCAGGATGTCGCCCGCGATGCGCTGCTCGGCCGTGGGAACGCTGGGCGCAGACCGGCTGGCGATGATGCGGCGCCTGGCGTTGATCCAGCTGATGGCCAGCATTTCGGGGTATTGCGCCTCCAGCGATTCGGCCCGGGCCATGAATTCTTCGGGGTCAACCTCCTTGTTGGAGACGTCGCGCGCCAGCCGCATGAGCTGCTCCTGACGCTCCAGCAGGCGCAGGCGAACCCGTTGCTGCGCGTACTCGACATCGCGTTTGACGGCTTCCTGCTCCCGGTCGATTTCTTCCACCTGCAGGTACCAGAAGGCCACGACTATGGCGGCCAGGAACAACAGCACCGATGCCAACGGCGCCAGCATGGCCAGGCGGTCCTGACGGTTCGGGCTCTGGCGGCGCCACCAGTTGCGCCACGACGCAAGCGGCGCCGCGGCCGCGGGTTTGATCGAGCCAGGCGGGCCCGGCAAGGGACGGTTCTGCATGGCTGAAGTGTAGGTGACCGCCCTTAAGGCCGTGCTTGCACAGGTCAATTTTTTAATTCACATTATGATATTTAAAGTTGCTATTTGAAATTCCAAAAAAATATGAGAAACTAGAGAAGTCGTACTAAATTACGTCCTAAACAGATGAGGAGATAAAAATGTCAGCCCTGCCCGAAAACGCATTCGGTACCCCAGTAAACGATCCGGATTCCCAAGAAACCCGTGAATGGATGGACGCTCTGTCCGCCGTGATCGAAAGTGAAGGTCCCGCGCGGGCTCACGCCCTGCTGGAGCAGCTGCTGGAACACGCCCGGGAGAACAGCATCGACATGCCGTTCTCGGCCAACACGGGCTACGTCAACACCATCGAGCCTGATCAGGAGGAGCGCAGTCCCGGCAACCTGCACCTGGAGGGGCGGCTGCGCGCCTATATGCGCTGGAACGCGATGGCCATGGTGGTCAAGGCGAACCGCCACCATCCCGAGGACGGCGGCGACCTGGGCGGCCATATCGGCTCGTTTGCCTCGGTGGCCAGCATGTTTGGTGCCGGCTTCAACCACTTCTGGCACGCCGAGAGCGAAAACCATGGTGGCGACTGCCTCTTCATCCAGGGCCACAGTTCGCCCGGTGTCTATGCACGCGCCTACCTCGAAGGCCGGCTGACCGAGGAGCAGTTGCTCAATTTCCGCCAGGAGGTCGAGGGCCGGGGTCTGTCCAGCTACCCGCACCCCAAGCTGATGCCCGACTTCTGGCAGTTCTCTACCGTCTCCATGGGCCTGGGCCCGTTGATGGCGATCTACCAGGCGCGCTTTCTCAAGTACCTGCACGCGCGCGGCATCGCCAATACCGAGAACCGCAAGGTCTGGGTGTTCTGCGGCGACGGCGAGATGGACGAGGTGGAAAGCCTGGGGGCGATCGGCCTGGCGGCGCGCGAAAAGCTCGACAACCTGATCTTCGTGATCAACTGCAACCTGCAGCGCCTGGACGGCCCGGTGCGCGGCAACGGCAAGATCATCCAGGAGCTGGAGGGCACGTTCCGCGGTGCCGGCTGGAACGTCATCAAGCTGCTGTGGGGCACGGACTGGGACCCGCTGCTGGCGCGCGACAAGGACGGCGCGCTGCGCAGGATCATGATGGACACGCTGGACGGGGACTACCAGGCGTTCAAGGCCAACGACGGCGCCTACGTGCGCAAGGAATTCTTCGGTCGCGACCCGAAGGCGCTGGAGCTGGTGGCCAAGATGAGCGATGACGACATCTGGGCCCTGCGCCGCGGTGGGCACGACCCGCAAAAAGTCTATGCGGCTTACCACGCGGCCATGCACCACAAGGACCAGCCCTCGGTGCTGCTGGTCAAGACCGTCAAGGGCTACGGCATGGGCAAGATCGGCGAGGGCAAGATGAACGTGCACCAGACCAAGAAGCTGGCCGACGAGGACATCAAGCTGTTCCGCGATCGCTTCAACATCCCGATTCCGGACAGCCAGCTGGCCGACATTCCGTTCTACAAGCCGGCCGACGACACGCCCGAGATGAGGTACCTGCACGAGCGCCGCAAGGCGCTGGGCGGCTACCTGCCGCATCGCCGCACCCGCGCCGACGAGCAGTTCACGGTGCCGGCGCTGGACATCTTCAAGTCCGTGCTGGAGCCCACGGCCGAGGGCCGCGAAATCTCGACCACGCAGGCCTTCGTGCGCTTCCTCACGCAGTTGCTGCGCGACAAGGCGCTGGGCCCGCGCGTGGTGCCCATCGTGGTGGATGAGGCCCGCACCTTCGGCATGGAAGGCCTGTTCCGCCAGATCGGCATCTACAACCCGGCCGGCCAGCAATACACGCCGGTCGACAAAGGCCAGGTGAGCTATTACAAAGAGGACAAGCAGGGCCAGGTGCTGCAGGAGGGCATCAACGAGGCCGGCGGCATGGCCAGCTGGATTGCGGCAGCTACCTCGTACAGCACGAGTAACCGCATCATGGTGCCGTTCTATGTGTACTACTCGATGTTCGGCTTCCAGCGCATCGGCGATCTGGCCTGGGCGGCGGGCGACATGCTGGCGCGCGGCTTTCTGCTGGGCGGCACCGCGGGGCGCACCACGCTCAATGGCGAGGGCCTGCAGCACGAGGACGGTCACAGCCACATCCTGGCCGGCACCATTCCGAACTGCGTGAGCTACGACCCGACCTTTGCGCACGAGGTCGGCGTGATCATGCAGCATGGCCTCAAGCGCATGGTGGAAAAGCAGGAGAACGTGTACTACTACATCACGCTTCTCAACGAGAACTACCCGATGCCCGGCCTGAAGGCCGGCACCGAAGAGCAGATCATCAAGGGCATGTACCTGTGCAAGGAAGGCGCCAAACTCAAGACCACCGTGCAGCTGCTGGGCTCGGGCACCATCTTGCGTGAATCCATTGCCGCCCAGGCGCTGCTGGAACAGGACTGGGGCATTGCCGCCAACGTGTGGAGCTGCCCCAGCTTCAACGAGTTGGCGCGTGAAGGGCTGGATTGCGAACGCTACAACCTGCTGCATCCGACCGACCCGCAGCGCGTGTCGTTCGTGAGCCGGCAGCTCGAGCCATATGGCGGGCCCGTGGTCGCGTCCACCGACTACATGAAGGCCTTTGCCGATCAGATTCGTCCCTTTATTCCGAAGGGCCGCACCTACAAGGTGCTGGGCACCGACGGTTTCGGCCGCAGCGATTTCCGCAGCAAGCTGCGCGAGCATTTCGAGGTCAACCGGCATTACATCGTGGTCGCGGCGCTCAAGGCGTTGTCGGAGGAGGGCGCTGTGCCGGTGGCCAAGGTGGCCGAGGCCATCAAGAAATACGCCATCCAGGTCGACAAAGTCAATCCTCTGTACGCATAACAATCCGAAAATCTGCGGAGGCAGCGTGGCAATCCAGGGTGGGTTGCCACGCTGCCCTCGCAATAAGAACCCCAATCACTGGAGGCAAAGAATATGTCCGTCATAGAAATCAAGGTTCCCGATATTGGCGATTTCGACGAAGTCGCGGTGATCGAACTGCTGGTCAAAACGGGCGACTCCGTGACCGCCGAACAGTCGCTGATCACGGTGGAGTCCGATAAGGCCTCGATGGAAATTCCGTCATCGGCCGCTGGCGTGGTCAAGGAACTCAAGGTCAAGCTGGGCGACAAGGTCAAGGAAGGCTCGGTGGTGCTGCTGCTGGAAGTGGCCGGCGCCGCCGCGGCCCCGACCGCAGCGCCGGCTTCCGAATCAAAACCGGCCGAAGCCCCTGCTGCACCAGCGCCAGCCGCTACCAATGTTGTAGCGCCAGCTGCTGCGGCCAGCGCCGGCCCGATCGAAGTGCGGGTGCCCGACATCGGCGACTTCAAGGACGTGGCCGTGATCGAGGTCATGGTCAAGGCGGGCGACACCGTCAAGATCGAGCAGTCGCTGATCACGGTCGAATCGGACAAGGCCTCGATGGAAATTCCGTCCTCGGCCGCTGGCGTGATCAAGGACCTGAAGGTCAAGCTGGGCGACAAACTCAACGTGGGCGACTTGCTGGCCATTCTAGAGGGCGTGGCCCCGGCGGCTGGGGCGGCACCTGCCGCGCCGGCGCCCGCGGTTGCTGCGGCCGCTGCAGTCGCCCCGGTCGTGGCCACCGCCGTGACGACTCCGTCTGCTGTTGCGCCCACTGCCGCCATGCCTGCACATGACCCCACCGCGCCACAGGGCCGCGTGCCCCACGCGTCGCCCTCGGTGCGCAAGTTCGCGCGCGAACTGGGCGTGCCGCTGGCCGAGGTCAAGGGCAGCGGCCCCAAAGGCCGCATCACGCAGGACGACGTGCAGGCCTTCACGCGGGCCGTGATGGCGGGCGCAACGCAGACGCAGGCGCAGGCCGCCAAGGCCCCGGCCGGTGGCGGCGACGGCGCGGCGCTGGGCCTGATCCCGTGGCCCAAGGTGGACTTCACCAAGTTCGGCCCGATCGAGCGCCGCGACATGTCCCGCATCAAGAAGATCAGCGGCGCCAACCTGCACCGCAACTGGGTCATGATTCCGCATGTCACCAACCATGACGACGCCGACATCACCGATCTGGAAGCCTTCCGCGTGGCAACCAACAAGGAGAACGAGAAGAGCGGCGTCAAGGTCACCATGCTGGCGTTCCTGATCAAGGCCTGCGTCGCCGCGCTCAAGAAATTCCCGGACTTCAATGCCTCGATCGACGGTGACCAGATCGTGCTCAAGCAGTACTTCCATATCGGCTTTGCGGCCGATACGCCTAACGGCCTGATGGTGCCGGTGATCAAGGATGCGGACAAAAAAGGCATCTTCCAGATCTCGCAGGAAATGGGCGAGCTGGCGAAAAAGGCGCGTGACGGCAAGCTCAGCCCGGCCGAAATGTCGGGCGCCTGCTTCACGATCTCCAGCCTGGGCGGCATTGGCGGGCGCTATTTCACTCCCATCATCAATGCGCCCGAGGTGTCGATCCTCGGCGTGTGCAAATCGACCATCGAACCGGTCTGGAACGGCAAGGAATTCGTCCCCCGCCTGATGCTGCCGCTGTCGCTGAGCTGGGACCACCGCGTGATCGATGGTGCGGCGGCGGCGCGCTTCAATGTCTATCTGGGCCAGATCCTGGGTGACTTCCGCCGGGTTCTCCTGTGACCACGGTCGTTGTCGCAAAAAAGGCGGGACAGGTGGCGATTGCGGCTGACACGCTGGTGACCTTTGGCGACACGCGGCTGGCGCATCGCTTCGAGGCCAACAGCAAACTCTTCAAGGTGGACACGCTGGCCGGGGCCAGCTACGTGGGCGTGGCGGGCACGGTGGCGCACTTTCCAGTGCTGCGCAAGGCCATGACGGCGCTGCCGCAGGACCAGCTCAAGCTGGGCAGCAAGGACGAGGTGTTCGACACCTTCACCAAGCTGCACCCGTTGCTCAAGGAAACCTTCTTCCTGCAGACCAAGGAAGACGACAACGACCCCTATGAGTCCAGCCAGTTCAGCGTGGTGATTGCCAACGCCAGCGGCATCTACGGCCTGTACAGCTACCGCGAAGTGTTCGAGTTCAAGGAATTCTGGGGCATTGGCTCGGGCCGCAGTTTTGCGCTCGGGGCCATGCATGCGAGCTGGGACAAGGCCAAGAGCGCCCGCGAACTCGCCACCATCGGCGTGCACGCGGGGTGCGAATTCGACAAGAACTCCGCCGGTCCGGTGGACGTGTTCACGATCAAACTGAAGCCGTAAGACAAGAGGAAAACAACATGGCACTCCTGGAAATCAAGGTTCCCGATATTGGCGATTTCGCGGACGTCGCGGTGATCGAGCTGCTGGTCAAGCCCGGCGACACCATCAAGCCAGAGCAGAGCCTGATCACTGTGGAGAGCGACAAGGCCTCCATGGAAATCCCCTCGTCGCACGGCGGCGTGGTCAAGGAGCTCAAGGTCAAGCTCGGCGACAAGGTGAAACAAGGTTCGGTGGTTCTGATGCTCGAAGCCGAAGGCGCTGCCGCCGCGGCCCCCGCTTCCGCATCAAAACCGGCTACAGCCCTCTCTGCACAAGCACCAGCCGCTACACAAAACGTAGCAACACCAGCGCCCACCGCCGCCAGCTTTGCCGGCACGGCCGATCTGGACTGCGACGTGCTGGTGCTCGGTGCCGGCCCGGGTGGCTACTCGGCTGCGTTCCGCGCCGCCGACCTCGGCCTCAAGGTGGTGCTGGTGGAGCGTTACGCCACGCTCGGCGGCGTCTGCCTCAACGTGGGCTGCATTCCGTCCAAGGCCTTGCTGCACGTGGCCGCCGTGATGGATGAAGTGAGTCACTTCGAGGCGCTGGGCGTGAGCTTCGGCAAACCCGTGGTGAACGTAGAGAAGCTGCGCGGCCACAAGGACAAGGTCGTCGGCAAGCTCACCGGCGGCCTCGCGGCGATGGCCAAGATGCGCAAGGTCACTACGGTGCGCGGCTACGGCGCCTTTGTGGGCGCCAACCATCTTGAGGTCGAAGAGACCACCGGTACTTCGCAGGAGAAAACCGGCAAGAAGCAGACCATCGCTTTCAAGAAGTGCATCATTGCCGCCGGCTCGCAGGCGGTGCGCCTGCCCTTCATGCCGCAAGACCCGCGCGTGGTCGATTCGACGGGTGCGCTGAACCTGCAGAGTGTTCCGAAGCGCATGCTGATCCTGGGCGGCGGCATCATCGGCCTGGAGATGGGCACGGTCTACAGCACGCTGGGCGCGCGCCTCGACGTGGTCGAAATGCTGGATGGCCTGATGCAGGGCGCGGACCGCGACCTGGTCAAGGTCTGGCAGAAGATGAACGCGCCGCGCTTTGACAACATCATGCTCAAGACCAAGACCGTAGGCGCCAAGGCCACGGCGGCCGGCATCGAGGTGACGTTCGCCTCGGCCGAAGAGGGCGGCAGCGCGCCCGCGCCACAGACTTACGACGTGGTGCTGCAGGCCGTGGGCCGCTCGCCCAACGGCAAGAAGATCGCCGCCGACAAGGCCGGCGTGGCCGTGACGGACCGGGGCTTCATCCCGGTCGATATCCAGATGCGCACCAACGTGCCGCACATCTTCGCGATCGGCGACATCGTGGGCCAGCCCATGCTGGCGCACAAGGCGGTGCACGAGGCGCACGTGGCGGCCGAGGTCATCGCCGGTGAACTGCAGGGCAACAAGGAGCTCGCCAGCGCCGCCTTCAACGCCCGCGTGATCCCGAGCGTGGCCTACACCGACCCCGAGGTGGCGTGGGTCGGCCTGACCGAAGACCAGGCCAAGGCCGAAGGCATCAAGGTCAGGAAGGGCCTGTTCCCCTGGACCGCGTCCGGCCGCGCCATCGCCAACGGCCGCGACGAAGGCTTTACCAAGCTGCTGTTCGACGACAGCCCCGAGGCGCACGGCCACGGCCGGATCCTGGGCGGCGGCATCGTAGGCACGCATGCGGGCGACATGATCGGCGAGATTGCGCTGGCCATCGAGATGGGTGCCGATGCGGTCGATATCGGCAAGACCATCCACCCGCATCCCACGCTGGGCGAGAGCATCGGCATGGCGGCGGAAGTGGCGCACGGCAGCTGCACCGATTTGCCGCCGGCGCGCAAGTAGCCCGCACTGCAAGCGTTCCTATTGAGCCCGGACCCTCACAGGTCCGGGCTTTTTGCTGTCTGGCTGGGCCAGACGAGTACCGGCGGGGCTGTCAATCCAGAGGTTCGGCGGCCCAAGTGCCCGGTTGCTGCGACGGCGTCAGGCGGAGCCTGGCGGCAGCCTGGCGCGCAGATAGGCCAGCAGGTCCGTGAGGGTGACGAGCGCTCCGTAGTCCGACTCGGCAATCTCGACCTTCAGTTGCTGGCTCAGACCGATCAGGAAATTGAGCCAGTCCATCGAGTCCAGGTCCACCTGCAGGCGCAAGGGCCGGTTGTCGCGCAGCAGGGCCACATCGACCTCGGGCGCAATCGACAGCAGCGTGGCCAGTACGGTGCTGCGCAACTGGGAATCGTTCATGTGCGGGGTTCTCCGATGAAATTTTGCGTACCGGGACAGTGCTTCTACAAGGCCTCGGGCTGCTGCAGCAATTCGCGCAGCTCGGCCAGAAAGAGCGCTCCGCGGTGGCCGTCCGACACCCGGTGGTCCGCAGCCAGGCTCGCGATGACGGTGGGCACGGCGCCCAGCTGGCCTTCGGCATCCACCCAGGGCCTTCTGGCCACGCTGCCAAAGCCCACCAGCGCCACCTGAGGGGGGTAAATGACACCCATGACCGCTTCCACGCCCTGATCGCCCAGGTTGGTGACGGTCACGCAGGCGTCGCTCATTTCAGAGCTGCGCAGCGAGCCGGCGCGGCATCGCCTGACCAGGTCGGCCAGCTCCTGCATCAGCGGCGCCAACGGCTTGGCTGCAACGTCGTGCAGGGCCGGGGCGATCAGGCCGCCCTGCCGCAGCGAGATGGCCACGCCCAGGTGGATAGCGGGAGCGGGCTTGAACTGCTCGTCCTGGTACACGCCGTTGAACTCGGGGTATTTTTTCAGCGCCAGCGCGACCGCCTTGAGCTGCAGCACGGCCATCAGCAGCCGCCCGGTGATGGGGCGGCCGGCGTTTTCCTGCTCCAGCCATTGCTGCGCCCGCGCCATCGGGATGGTTTCCAGCAGGTAGTAGTGCGGAATCTCGCGGTTGGAGCGGCTCATGGCGGCGGCGATGGCGCGGCGGGTTTCCAGCTGACGGTCTGCTAGGGGGGCGGTGGGTTGGGGCGTGGCGGGTGTTGGCGCGCCTGCCGATTCCGCGGCCCGTTCGACGTCGGCCAGCGTGACGGCGCCGTCCGCGCCGCTTCCCGAGAGGGTGCTGATGTCCAGCTTCAGCGCCTGGGCTTTCTGGCGTGCCGCCGGGGAAATGCGCTGGCGGCGCGTGGCTGCTGGCGTAGCCGTTTCGCCCGGCGCCGTCAGGCGGGCCAGCACCGTATCCACCGGCACCTTGTCGCCGGGCTCGACCAGCAATTCCCGCACCGTGCCGTCCTGCCAGATCTCGATGTCGATGGCCGCCTTGGAGGTGTCCACGATGGCCACGACCTGCCCTTTGTGCACGACCTCGCCGGGTTTGACTTTCCACTGCAGCAGCGTGCCCTCGTCCATGTCGGCGCCTAGCGAAGGCAGCTTGAACTCAAACATTGAGCATCCCCTTTACGGCGGCGACGATTTTCGCCACCTGCGGCAGCGCGGCGTCTTCCAGGTGTTTGGCATAGGGAATCGGTACCTCCTCGCTGCACACGCGCGCCACCGGGGCATCCAGTTCGTAAAAGCAGTCTTCCATGAGCCGCGCCATGATCTCGGTCGCCAGGCTGCAGGTTTTCCAGCCCTCGTCGACGATGACGGCGCGGTGCGTCTTGCGCACCGACGCTGCCAAGGTGTCGGTGTCCAGCGGCCGCAACACGCGCAGGTCGATTACCTCCGCGTGTATGCCTTCGCTGGCCAGTTCGCTGGCCGCCTGCATGGCCTTGGGCAGGCTGCCGCCGTAGCTGATCAGCGTGAGCTGCGTGCCGGGGCGCCGTACGGCGGCGTGCGTGATGTCGCACTGCCAGTCATCGGGCAACTCGTCCTCCAGGTTGTAGAGCTGCGCATGCTCGAAAATCACCACCGGGTCCGGGTCGGCTAGGGCCGGGGCGAGCATGCCGCGCGCGTCGGCCACGGTCGCCGGCGCCAGCACGCGGATGCCGGGGATGTGGGCGTACCAGTTTTCCAGGCTGTGCGAATGCTGGGCCGCCAGTTGCCGGCCCGCGCCGGTGGCCATGCGCACGACCAGCGGCACCGAAAACTGCCCGCCCGACATGTGGCGCAGCGCCGCCGCCGTGTTCACGATGGGGTCCAGCGCCAACAGGCTGAAATTCACTGTCATCACTTCAACAATGGGCCGCATGCCGCCCAGCGCGGCGCCCACGCCCGCGCCGACGAAGCCCAGCTCCGACAGCGGCGTGTCACGAATGCGTTCCGGGCCGAACTCATCAAGCAAGCCTTTGGACACGGCATAACTGCCGCCATAACGGCCCACGTCTTCACCCATCAGGAACACGCGCGGGTCACTGCCGAGTGCCTCGCGCAGGGCCTGTCGCAGGGCTTCGCGGTAACTGATTTTCATGACGTTTCCTGCGGCGTGTAGACATCTTTCAGCAAATCGGCTATCGGCTCCAGCTCGGCTGCTTCGGCATAGGCCACCGCATCCGCCACCTCGGCCTCGGCGCTGGCGTCCAGGGCCAGAAACGTCTCTTCGGTCAACTCGCCGGCCGCCTTGAGCTGCGCCGTGAAGCTGTGGATGGGGCCGCGTAGCTTCCATTGCTCGATTTCCGCCTTGTCGCGGTACAAGTCCGGGTCGAACATGGAATGGGCGCGGAAACGGTAGGTGGCATATTCCAGGAAGAACGGGCCGGCGCCGGCGCGCACCTGCTGCGCGGCCTGGCGCGTGGCCTCATGAACCGCCCGCACGTCCATGCCGTCCGCCTTGACGGCCGCTACCTTGTAGCTCGCGGCCTTGGCGCACAGGTCGGTCTGCGACTCGGAGCGCGCCAGCGCCGTGCCCATGGCGTACAGGTTGTTCTCGCAGCAAAACAGCACCGGCAAGCGCCACAGCGCGGCCAGGTTGATGGCCTCGTGGAAGGCGCCTTCGGCCATGGCGCCTTCGCCGAAAAAGCAGGCGGTGACGCGCTCAATGCCCCGCAGTTTGTCGGCCAGTGCCAGACCCACGGCCAGCGGCAGACCGCCGGCCACGATGGCGTTGCCACCATAAAAGCGCCGGGCCGCGTCGAACAGGTGCATGGAGCCGCCGTGGCCCCGGCAGCAGCCGGCCGCCTTGCCGTACATCTCGGCCATGATGGCGCGCAGGGGCACGCCGCGCAGCAGCGCGTGGGCGTGCTCGCGGTAGGTGGCGACGATGTTGTCCTCGGGCGCAAGGGCGCGCAGGGCGCCTGCAGCGCAGGCTTCCTCGCCGATGTAGAGGTGCAGGAAGCCGCGTATCTTGCTGGCGCCATAGAGCTCGGCGCACTTTTCCTCCATGCGGCGTATGCGCAGCATGTCGGCCAGCAGTTGCAGCGACAGGTTCCGGCCGGATTCGGATGGAGCGGTCATGCGCCTGCCTCCAGCGTGGAGGTGTCGCCTTCCGGCAGGCCCAGCTCACGCGCCTTGAGCAGGCGCCGCATGATCTTGCCGCTGCGCGTGCGCGGCAGCGTGGCCAGGAAATCAATTTCTTTCGGCGCCACGGCGGCGCCCAGCCTTTTGCGGGCGTGGCCCAGCAGTTCCATGCGCAGTGCTTCGCTGGGCTCGAAACCTTCTTTCAGCGAGACAAAGGCTTTCACCACTTCGCCGACCAGCGCGTCGGGCTTGCCGATGACGCCGGCCTCGGCCACTGCCGGATGTTCCATGAGCGCGCTTTCCACCTCGAACGGGCCGATCAGATGCCCGGCCGACTTGATCACGTCATCAAGCCGGCCGACGAACCAGTAATAGCCGTCAGCATCCCGCCGCGCCAAGTCGCCGGTGAGGTACCAGTCGCCCGCAAAACATTTACGGTAGCGCTCCTCGTTGTTCAGGTAGCCGCGCAGCATCGAGGGCCAGCCGCGCTTGAGGGCCAGCTCGCCCTCCTGGTCGGGCTGATCCAGCACCTCGACAGAGCCATCGGCGCCTTGCCGCACGATGGCGGCCTCGACGCCCGGCAAGGGCAGGCCCATCGAGCCTGGTTTGATATCGAGCGCCGGCAGGTTGGCGATCATGATGCCGCCGGTCTCGGTCTGCCACCAGTTGTCGTGAATCGGCTTGCCCAGTACATCCAGGCCCCACCAGACGGCTTCCGGGTTCAGCGGCTCGCCGACGCTGGCGACAAAGCGCAGTTTCGGGTAGCGGTACTTGCGGGCCAGCTCCGGCCCCGCCTTCATGAGCATGCGGATCGCGGTGGGCGCCGTGTACCAGACGCTGACCTGCTGCTCGTGCAGGATGCGCCACCAGCGCTCGGCGTCGAACTCGGCCTCGTCGACGATGGAGGTCACGCCATGCAGCAGCGGCGCGATGATGCCGTAGGACGTGCCCGTGACCCAGCCGGGGTCGGCGGTGCACCAGAAAATGTCGTTGGCGTGCAGGTCCAGCGCGTAGCGCCCGGTGGCCCAGTGTGTCACCACCGCGCCATGCACATGCAGCGCGCCCTTGGGGCTACCGGTGGTGCCGCTGGTGAAGTGCAGCAGGGCAGGGTCTTCCGCCCGCGTGGCGACGATCTCGAAGTCGTCAGACGCCCCGGCCATGAGCCGGGCCAGATCGTGCGTGCCGGGGATGTCGGTGGGCAACCCTTCGTCGCCTACCAGCAGCACATGCCGCAGGGCGGGCAGCTGTTCGCGGATTTTCGCCACCTTGCGCTCGTACAGCATGTCGGTGGTGACCAGCACTGCGCCTTCGCCGAGCTTCAGGCGGGTGGCCAGCGGCTCGGGGCCGAAGGCGGAAAACAGTGGCGACACCACGCAGCCGTTCTTGAAGCTGCCCAGCACTGCAGTGTACAACTCCGGGATGCGCCCGGTCAGCACGAACACGCGTTCGCCATGCTGGACGCCCAGTGTCTTGAGCACATTGGCAAAGCGATTGGTGAGCCGTGACAGTTCGCGGTAGCTGATGTCGCGCTGGCCCTGGCTGCGCAGAAAGCGGAACGCCACATGGTCGGCGCGCGCGCCCTGCGCATGGCGGTCCACCGCCTCAAAGGCGATGTTCAAGCCGCCGCCGGGCAGGCCCGCCAGTTCACGCCGGGCCGCGTCCCAGGAAAACGCACGGCAGGTGGCGGCGTAGTCGGCCAGGTGAGGCGGCACCGCCAGGTCGGCGGGAGTCTTGTGGATGATGGCAGGGCGACCCATGGCGCGCTCCTTGAGTTCAGGTCATTGTGGAGACCTGCCTGCCGCGCTGGCTTGATGTGCGTCAAGCCCGGCCTTGATCCGGCAGCGTTTCAGGCGTAGCCCAGCGCGTGCGCTACGGCGGGGTGCGTGACCCGGCCGTTCTGCACGTTGAGTCCCATGGCCAGGTGCGCATCGTCTGCCAGCGCCTGGCGCCAGCCCTTGTCGGCCAGCGCGAGCGCAAACGGCAGTGTGGCGTGGGTGAGCGCGAACGTCGAGGTGCGCGCCACTGCGCCGGGCATGTTGGCCACGCAGTAATGCACGATGCCATCGACGACGAAGGTCGGGTCGGCATGGGTGGTCGGGTGGCTGGTTTCAAAACAGCCGCCCTGGTCGATGGACACGTCCACCAGCACCGAACCCGGCCGCATGCGCGCCAGCCACTCGCGTTGCACCAGCTTCGGAGCCGCGGCTCCCGCCACCAGGGCCGCGCCTATGACCAGGTCGGCGTCCAGCACCATCGCTTCAATGGCGGTCGTGGTGGCGTACCGGGTCTGGATGCGGTTGCCAAACTGTTCGTCAAGACGGCGCAGGCGCTGCGCCGAGCGGTTCAGGACCGTGACCTGGGCTCCGAGCCCCACAGCCATCATGGCGGCGTTGCCGCCCACCACGCCGGCCCCCAGGATCACCACCTTGCCCGGTGCAACGCCGGGTACGCCGCCCAGCAGCACGCCCGCGCCGCCATGGGGCTTTTCCAGGCAGGCCGCGCCTGCCTGGATGGCCATGCGGCCCGCCACCTCGCTCATGGGCGCCAGCAGCGGCAGGCCGCCGTTCGGGCTGGTCACGGTTTCGTAACCGATGGCGGTGACGCCCGACGCCAGCAGCAGCCGGGTCTGGTCCGGATCGGGGGCCAGGTGCAGGTAGGTGAACAGCACCTGGTCGGGGCGCAGCAGCCGACATTCATGCGGCTGGGGCTCCTTGACTTTCAGGATCAGGGCGGCCCGGGCGAAGACCTCCTGCGGTGTGTCGGCCAGTTCGGCACCGGCGGCCAGATACTGGGCGTCAAGCAGGCCTATGGCCGCGCCAGCGCCCTTTTCAAGCAGTACCTGATGCCCGTGCGCGACCAGTTCCCGAACACCGTCAGGCGTGGCGCCCACCCGGTATTCGTGGCTCTTGATTTCCCTGGGTATGCCGACGAGCATGGCGCGACTCCCTGATAAGGGCCCCGGCCAGCGACATGCTGATCAGGGGCGTGGTCGATGCAAATGGTTAGCAATTTTCACAAGCGCTCGAAAATCGCTGCAATGTCCTGGCCGCCGCCTATACACATCGCGGCCAGCGCATCAAAAGCGCCTCGCACACCCATTCCAGGCAAACGTTCCCTACCCTGTTCAGGGGATGGGCTGCGACAGCGCAGGCGCGTAGTCTGGATCGGTTCGTGATTCTTTGGCACCTTGGACTGGAGACAGGCGTTGTAGGCTGTTTCCTATTGGCAATAGCGCGTCAGCGCAACGGGGCCGTCGCTGGCTGCTTTGATGCAAGAGGCCCCTTTGTCTGAAGGAGAACCAACATGGTTACGTACATTGCACTTTCCAACTTTACCGATCAAGGGATTCGCACCATCAAGGACAGCACCAAACGCGCCGATGCCGTCAAGGAGGCCGCGAAAAAATTTGGCGCCACCATGACGCAAATCTACTGGACGTTGGGGAAATATGATTTGGTGGCGATCATCGAAGCGCCAGACGACGCGTCGGCCACCGCATTCGCGCTGGCCATTGGTGCGGCGGGCAATGTGCGCATGCAAAGCCTGCGCGCTTTCTCCAGGGATGAGATGAACGGGATTCTGGCCAAGATGGCCTAGCGGCCCGGCTGCCCACTCCCTCAGGCGTGTGCGGCACCGCCTTCAAATGCCGCTGCATATGGAGAACATCCCATGAAAATGCTACTGACGGTCGAGATCCCCCATGAGCCTTTCAACTCCCTTGTCCGAAGTGGCAAGGGGGGTGAGATCATTGGCCGCATCCTCGAAACCATCAAGCCGGAGACCGCCTACTTCACGGAGCAAGACGGAACACGCGGCGCAATCTTCGTGATTGACGTAAAAACCCCGTCGGATGTGCCCAGCTTTTCAGAGCCGTTCTTTCTCAACTTCCAGGCCGATTGCAAATTTCGTATTCTGATGAGCCCGGAGGATTTGCAAAAAGCGGGACTGGAGGCGCTCGGCAAGAAGTGGTCGTGATGTCCGCCTAACTATGCCTTGAATCGCAGATCGCCCGTTTCGGAAAACTCGAACATCGGCCCCCAAGCCACTTCCCAATAGTGGCCGTCCAGGTCGGCAAAGTAGCCGCTGAAGCCGCCCCAGAAGGTGTCGTGCGGCGGCGTGACGATGGTGGCGCCGGCGGCTTGGGCGGCGTCGAAGACGGCCAGCACATCTTCGCGGCTGCGCGCGTTATGGGCCAGGGTGATGCCGCTGAAGCTGCGCGCGGTGGGCTCCAGAGCGGGGTCCAGAGCCGCTGAGATGTCCCGCGCCAGGTCCGCGCGCGGGTATAGCGCGATCCAGACGCCGGGCAGCGTGAAGAAGGCCACGCCCTCCTGGTCTCCGGTGGGCGCGGTGCCGAAGACGCGGGTGTAGAACGTCCTGGCGCGTGCGAGATCGTTCACGCCCAGGGTAATCATGCTCATGCGGGGAATGGTCATCGCGGGGCCTCGCCTGTTGACAACTCGCCAGCGTACGACTTCTTTTGCAGCCAGGCAATACGGCGGGCCGGCTCGGCGGCTGCCGGTGCCTGCCAGCGCTCAGACAGAGCGCTCAGGGGTTACGAACGGGGTGTGAAATCAGCGCAGCATGGCTGCAGCGGCAGAAGCAGAAACCGGCGTTGAAACGGGCGCAGCAGAAGTCGCCGCGCTGTCGTCGCTGGCCGTCTCGACGCGGCGGGCGCCGCTGAAGCGCGAGCGCCAGTAGCTCCCGCCCATGTCTTCGACCCGGATGTCGGCGCCGGTGCGCGGGGCGTGGATGAATTTGCCGTTCCCCACATAAATGCCCACGTGGCTGAAGGCGCGTCGCATGGTGTTGAAAAACACCAGGTCGCCGGGTTGCAGGTCCTTGCGGTCGATGGCCTGGGTGGCGGCGGCTTGCTGGTCCGAGCGGCGTGGCAGCACCAGGCCCAGCGTTTGCGAGTAGATGGCGCGCACGAAGCCGCTGCAGTCAAAGCCGCCGGTCTCGACTGAGTTACCGCCATATTTGTAGGGCACGCCAAGGAAGCCCATGGCGTTGACCACCAGGTCGGACGCCTTGCTGCTGACCGTCTGGCGCACCTGCTCAAGCTGGCCGCCGATCTGGGTGATCAGGCCCTTGTCGCTGAGAAGTTTGTCCATGTCGTCCATTGCAGGACCGGAGGGAGGGGCAGCCTGCGCGCTCGCGCAGAGGAACAGGAAAAGCAGGAGCCATTTGGACATCGGCTGCAGGTTAGAGGCATTTTGTTGAGAAGTCAAGTGAGGGGTGGCTTGTAAGTTATTGATTCATAATAAGTTCGTTAAACTTTACTTTACCGGACCCCGTAAAAGGGCTATTTGGGGAGGCTGACAATGGCACCGACCGCCCGGCAAAAGTGTTTCAATTCAACCCACTCTAACCTCACTTGTCTGGAGACAAACCAATGTTCAAAGCCCTGCTGCTGGAAAAAAACGAGACATTTTCGGCCACCATCAAAGTGGTGGATGAAGCAGCGCTGCCCGCCGGTGATGTGACCGTCAAGGTGGACTACTCCACGCTCAATTACAAGGATGGTCTCGCAATTACCAACAAGGGCCCGGTGGTGCGCAACTGGCCGATGGTGGCGGGCATCGACGGTGCGGGCACCGTGCTCGAATCCAGCCATCCGGCCTGGCGCGCGGGCGACGCGTTCATCCACAACGGCTGGGGCGTCGGCGAGACGCACTGGGGCTGCCTGGCCGAAAAGGCCCGGCTCAAGGGCGACTGGCTGGTCAAACTGCCGCCCGCCTTCACCGCGCGACAGGCCATGGCGATCGGCACGGCGGGCTACACCGCCATGCTGTGCGTGCTGGCACTGGAAGACCACGGTGCGAACCCCGATGCCGGCGAAGTGCTGGTCACTGGCGCCACCGGCGGTGTTGGCAGCGTGGCGATCGCGCTGCTCGGCAAGCTGGGCTACACCGTGGTGGCGGCCACGGGCAAGGCGAGCGAAGAGGCCTATCTCAAGTCCCTGGGTGCGGCGTCGATCATCGACCGCGCCGGGTTGTCCGCTGCCGGCAAGCCATTCCAGAAGGAGCGTTGGGCCGCGGTGGTGGACCCGGTCGGCTCGCACACGCTGGCCAATGCGCTGGCGCAGACACGCTACGGCGGCGTGGTGGCGGCCTGCGGGCTGGCGCAGGGCGCGGACTTGCCGACCACGGTGATGCCCTTTATCCTGCGCGGCGTCACGCTGGCCGGTGTGGATTCGGTGATGGCGCCGCTCGCCAAACGCCAGCGCGCCTGGGACCGGCTGGCGCGCGACCTGAACCCGGCGCTGCTGGAGTCCATGATCACCGAGGTGCCGCTGGACGCCGCGATTGCCAAGGCCTTTGAGCTGATGTCGGGCCAGTTGCGCGGGCGCGTCGTCGTGAAGATCGGCTGACCGGTTCTGCCCTTGATTCTGAGGAAAATATGCCTCAAGCCCTTATCAGACAAGCGCTTATAGCTATTGTTTTGATAGTTCTCGGTTGGAGCGCCCAGGCCCAAGGCGTGCGCCCCGAGGTGGTGGCGAGCAAGCTCGAACATCCCTGGGCCGTGGCGTTTTTGCCCGAAGGGCGCTTCCTGGTGACCGAACGCCCGGGCCGGTTGCGCGTGGTTGAGGCCGACGGGCATCTGGACCCGCCCGTGGCGGGCGTGCCGGCGGTGGCTGCGGGCGGGCAGGGCGGCCTGCTCGATCTGCTGCTGGACTCGGGCTTCGCGCGCAACCGTACGCTGTATTTCTGTTATTCGGAGCCCGCCGCCACCGGCAACACCAACGGCACGGCCCTGGCGCGCGCCGAACTCTCGCCGGATCGCACGCGGCTCGACAACGTCCGGGTGATTTTTCGCCAGCAGCCCAAGGTCGCCGGCAGCCTGCAGTTCGGCTGCCGGATTGTCGAACGGCTAAAGGATGGCAAGTCTGATGGCACGCTGTTTTTGACGCTGGGCGAGCGCTACACGCACATGCAGGACGCGCAAACGCTCGACAACGACCTCGGCAAGATCGTGCGCATCGCCAAGGACGGCATGGTGCCCCAGGACAACCCCTTTATCGGCCGGCCCGGGGCCCTGCCCGAGATCTGGAGCTACGGGCATCGCAACCCGCAGGGCGCCACGCTCGCGCCCGATGGCACGTTCTGGGAGCACGAACACGGCCCGCAGGGCGGCGACGAGATCAACCTGCCGCTGCCCGGACGCAACTACGGCTGGCCCGTCATCACCTATGGCGAAAACTACGGCGGCGGCAAGATCGGCGCGGGGCTGACCGCCAAAGAGGGCATGGAGCAGCCGCTGCATTACTGGACGCCGTCGATCGCGCCGTCCGGCATGGCCTTCCTGACCAGCGAGCGCTACGGCCGCGCCTGGCGGGGCAACCTGTTCGTCGGCTCGCTCAAGTTTCACTACCTCGACCGGATCGAGCTGAGCGAGCCGTTCAAGGGTCGGGTGGTGCATGAGGACAAGCTGTTGACCGAACTCGATGAGCGCATCCGCGATGTGCGGCAGGGGCCGGATGGCCTGTTGTATGTGCTGACCGATAATCCGGCAGGCCGGTTGATCCGGCTGTTGCCAAACTGAGCCAGCCGACCTGACACGCGGCCCAAGCTTGTCATTACTCTTGTCTGCCACCCATGATTCCTTTCTCCATTCTGGACCTGTCTCCCATCATCGAAGGGGGCGACGCCGCCCTGTCGTTTCGCAATACCCGTGATCTGGCCCAGCATGCCGAACGCTGGGGCTACAAGCGCTTCTGGCTGGCCGAACATCACGGCATGCCGGGCATCGCGAGCGCGGCCACGTCGATCCTGATCGGGCACGTGGCCGGCGCGACCTCGACCATTCGCGTGGGTGCGGGCGGCATCATGCTGCCCAACCATTCGCCGCTGGTGATCGCCGAGCAGTTCGGCACCCTGGAGTCGCTGTACCCAGGCCGCATCGACCTCGGGCTGGGCCGTGCGCCCGGCTCGGACCAGGCCACGGCGCGGGCGCTGCGGCGCAACCTGGCCTCCGATGCCGACGAGTTCCCGCAGGACGTGGTCGAGTTGATGGCGTACTTCGCGGCCGATCCGCGGCTGCCGGTGCGCGCCGTGCCCGGTACCGGCGCCAATGTGCCGGTGTGGATCCTGGGCTCGAGCCTGTTCGGCGCGCAACTGGCGGCGGCGCTAGGCTTGCCGTATGCGTTCGCCTCGCATTTCGCGCCCGCCCAGATGATGGAGGCTGTGGCGCTGTACCGTGCCAATTTCCGGCCTTCAAAGCAGCTGCAAAAGCCATATGTGATGCTGGGCTTCAACGTCATCGCGGCCGACACCGACGAGGAAGCCGCGTTTCTGGCCACCTCGAAGCAGCAGGCCTTCGTGAACCTGCGCAGCGGGCGCCCGTCGCGCCTGCCGCCGCCGATGGCCGACTACCTGAGCCGCATCGGCCCGCAGGAGCATGCGCTGCTCGCGCAGGTCCTGTCGTGCTCGGCGATCGGTTCACCCGCCACAGTGCAGGCGGGGCTCCAGTCCTTTATCGACCGCACTGGCGCGGACGAGTTGATGATTGTGGCGCAGTGCTTCGACCATGCCGCGAGCCTTCGCTCCTTCGAGATCACGGCGCAAGTTCGAAGCGCACTGCACTGAGCCAGGCGCCGACAAAACCTCTCTGGCATGGCCCCTGCCGCCGCGCAGGCACCGGCGGTGCAGCGCCGCCCTGCACATAAATTCAGTTACGATTCACCCGTAATTGGTGCGCGCGGCAACCCCGTGGCACCAAGGCAGGATCCGGACGGAAAGCGCTACCCGCGCATGCTGGTCCGGCCACAGCGACCAGACGCAGGACATGATCGAGCGAGGAGCGACGCGAATGAGCCAGAACGAACCCTTACGTCTGCACGTGCCGGAGCCGACCGGGCGCCCCGGCCACGAGACTGATTTTTCCTACCTGCATCTGTCACGCGCCGGCGAGGTACGCCGGCCCCCGGTGGACACTGCGCCGGCCGACACGGGCGATCTGGCGCGCAGCCTGGTGCGGGTGCTCGATGACAGCGGCCAGGCCGTCGGGCCCTGGGCGCCGCAGGTAGACACAGAGCTGTTGCGCCGCGGGCTGCGCGCCATAATGAAAACGCGTGTTTTCGATGCGCGCATGCTGATCGCACAGCGCCAGAAAAAGATTTCGTTTTACATGCAATGCCTGGGCGAGGAGGCCATCGCCACCGCGCACGCCATGGCGCTGGCGCCCGGCGACATGTGCTTTCCGACCTACCGGCAGCAGGGCCTGCTGCTGTCGCGCGACGATATCTCGATGGTCGAGCTGATCTGCCAGCTCATGTCGAACGAGCACGATCCGCTCAAGGGCCGGCAGTTGCCCGTGATGTATTCGTACAAGCGCGCCGGCTTTTTCTCGATCTCGGGCAATCTGGCGACGCAGTTCATCCAGGCGGTGGGCTGGGGCATGGCCTCGGCGATCAAGGGCGACACCAAAATCGCCTCGGGCTGGATCGGCGACGGCGCTACCGCCGAGGCCGACTTCCATACAGCGCTCACGTTTGCCCACGTGTACCGCGCGCCCGTCATCCTCAACGTAGTCAACAACCAGTGGGCGATCTCGACCTTCCAGGCGATTGCCGGCGGCGAGGGCACGACGTTCGCGGGACGCGGCGTTGGCTGCGGCATTGCCTCGCTGCGCGTCGATGGCAATGATTTTCTCGCGGTGTACGCGGCCTCCATGTGGGCCGCCGAGCGCGCGCGCAGCAACCTCGGGCCGACATTGATCGAATGGGTGACCTATCGCGCCGGCCCGCATTCGACCTCGGATGACCCCAGCAAATACCGCCCCGCCGACGATGCCGCCCGCTTTCCGCTCGGCGATCCGATCGCGCGCCTGACGCAGCATCTGATCGGCATCAAAGCCTGGTCGCCGCAGGAGCACGAGCAGGTGCAGAAGGAGCTGGAGGCCGAGGTCAGCGCGGCGCAGAAAGAGGCGGAGCGCTATGGCTCGCTGGCCGACGGCCGCATGCCCAGTGCCGCGACCATGTTCGAGGATGTCTACAAGGACATGCCCCAGCACCTGCGCCAACAGCGTCAGCAACTCGGAGTCTGATCATGGCCGATGAAAACAACAACATGAAAAAAACGCCGATGACCATGATCCAGGCGCTGCGCTCGGCGATGGACGTGATGCTGGCGCGTGATAGCAACGTCGTGGTGTTCGGCCAGGACGTGGGTTATTTTGGTGGCGTGTTCCGCTGCACCGAGGGCCTGCAGGCGAAGTACGGCACTTCGCGGGTGTTCGATACGCCAATCTCCGAGGGCGGCATCGTCGGCGTGGCGGTCGGCATGGGCGCCTACGGCCTGCGCCCGGTGGCCGAAATCCAGTTCGCTGACTATTTCTACCCGGCGTCCGACCAGATCGTCTCGGAGGCGGCGCGCCTGCGCCATCGCTCCGCCGGCGATTTCACCGCGCCCATGACGATCCGTATGCCTTGCGGTGGCGGCATCTACGGCGGCCAGACGCACAGCCAGAGTCCCGAGGCGCTGTTCACGCATGTCAGCGGCCTGCGCACGGTGATTCCGTCCAACCCCTACGACGCCAAGGGCCTGTTGATTGCGTCAATTGAGAACGACGATCCGGTGATCTTTCTCGAACCCAAGCGCCTGTACAACGGGCCGTTCGACGGCCACCATGACAAACCGGTGGTGCCGTGGTCGAAGCACCCGCTGGGCGAAGTGCCCGAGGGCTATTACACGGTCCCGCTGGAGTCGGCCGCCATCTTCCGCCCCGGCGCGCAGCTCACGGTGCTGACCTACGGCACCATGGTGTTCGTGTCGGAAGCTGCGGCTAACGAGACCGGCATCGATGCCGAGATCATCGACCTGCGCAGCCTGTGGCCGCTGGACCTGGACACCATCGTCGCATCAGTGAAGAAGACCGGGCGCTGCGTGGTGGTGCACGAGGCTACGCGCACCAGCGGCTTTGGCGCCGAGCTGAGCGCGCTGGTGCAGGAGCATTGCTTCTACCACTTGGAGGCTCCGATCGAGCGCGTGACCGGCTGGGACACGCCGTATCCGCACGCGCAGGAGTGGGCCTATTTTCCCGGACCGGCGCGGGTCGGGGCGGCGTTCCAGCGCGCGATGGAGGCATGATGGGCATTCACGTGATCAAGATGCCGGACATCGGCGAGGGCATTGCCGAGGTGGAACTGGTAGCCTGGCGAGTACAGCCCGGCGACACGGTGGCCGAGGACCAGATCCTGGCCGATGTGATGACCGACAAGGCCACCGTCGAGTTCCCGTCGCCGGTGGTGGGCAAGGTGCTGGCGCTCGGCGGCGCGGTCGGGCAGGTGATGGCAGTCGGGGGCGAGCTGATCCGCATTGAAGTGGCGGGTGCGGGCAACGCCAGTGCCACCAGCGCGGTGGCTGCGGCGCCGGTGCCGCTGCCTGCGGCAAGCGCAGCGCCGCCGGTCGTATCGCCGGCCCCGGCTGCTGCCGTATCGGTTGTGCCCCCGTCCACACCCGCGCCGGTGCAGGCGCGCGCCGCGTCGACAAGCGTCGCACCCCCCATTCGCCGCCCCGGCGACAAACCGATCGCCTCACCGGCGGTGCGCCGGCGTGCCTGGGAGCTCGGTGTCGAGTTGCAGAACGTGCCGGGCAGCGGGATGGCGGGCCGCATCATGCATGCGGATCTCGACGCCTTCGTGGCGCGTGCGGGCTCGCAGCCGCCTGACACTGGTGCTGGTGCCAGTGCTATACGTTACGCACAGCGCAATGACGAGGAGGCGATTCCCATCATCGGACTGCGCCGCAAGATCGCGCGGAAGATGCAGGAGGCCAAGCGCCGCATCCCGCACTTCACCTACGTCGAAGAAATTGATGTGACCGAGCTGGAGGCGCTGCGCCAGCGCCTGAACGCGCGCTGGGGCACCGAGCGCGTGCGGCTGACGGTGCTGCCGCTATTGATTCGCGCGGTCGTGCTGGCCGTGCGCGAGTTCCCGCAGGTCAATGCGCGCTTCGACGACGATGCGGGCGTGGTCACGCGCTACGGCGCCGTTCACGTCGGCATCGCCACGCAGACCGAAGCCGGCCTGATGGTGCCGGTGCTGCGCCATGCCGAAGGCCACGATCTGTGGACCAGTGCGGCGGAGGTCGCGCGCCTGGCCGAAGCGGCGCGCGCAGGCAAGGTCACGCGGGGCGAGCTGACAGGCTCGACCATCACCATCACCAGCCTGGGCGCGCTGGGCGGCATTGTGTCCACGCCGGTCATCAATCACCCGGAAGTGGCGATCGTCGGCGTCAACCGGATGGTCGAGCGTCCGATGATGCGCGGCGCTGCGATCGTGCCGCGGCTGATGATGAACCTGTCGTCTTCCTTCGATCACCGTGTGGTCGACGGCCTGCACGCCGCCGAGTTCATCCAGGTGCTGCGCGGCTTGCTCGAATGCCCGGCCACGCTGTTCGTGGAGTAGGGGGAATTATCGCGGCCACACTCTCATTCAGAGACGACCAATAGGCCGTTCATGTCTTCATGGCCAGTGCCACAGAACACATCGCACAGGAAGGTGAAGCTGCCGGCCTTGTCCGGTGTGAACTGCAGCGTGCTGGTCTGACCGGGCACGACGTCGGTGCGCACGCTGAAGTCGGGCAGGTTGAAGCCCATTGGCACTTCTGGCGCCGTGAGTTGCAGGACCACGGGTTGCCCCTTCCTGACATGGATCTCGCCCGGTACGAACGCGAACTTCTTCGCGATGACATTGATCACCGCCGGCTTGGTCTGGGCCAGCAGCCGGGCCGTCAGCGGAACCAGGGCCAGGGCGGTGGCAGCGCTTATCAGCGCCCGTCGGTTGGTATCCATGGCGCGGCCTCAGGCTTGTCGCACCCGGAGTTCGGTGATGGTGTAGTCGGCCGCCTTCGGTTGCGCCTCGACCTCACGGAACCCGAGCCCGCGATAGGGTTGCGCGGGATCCCAGCCCAGTGGCGTGCGTTTGGGTTGCGAGCCGGGCGCCGGCAGTGGGTAGATCAACGACCTGGCCGAGTGGTGGGCGATGTGCCCGGTCATGTGGTGGTTCTCCTGGTGGATGTGGCCATAGAACACCGTCACGTTGGCATGCGGCAGCAGCAAGTCAACGGCCTTGGCGCCGTCGCGCGTGGCCCAGTCCCATTGCGGGTACAGGTCGAACAGCGGCCGGTGCGCGAACACCACGATGCGCGCGTCGGCCGGCTGGCGCTGGAGGTCGTCGGCCAGCCAGGCCAACTGCGCGTCGCCGAGCTGGGCGGCGGGGTCGGTCACGTTGTCGAGCGTGATGAAGTGCACGCCCTTGTGGTCAAAGGTGTAATTGGTCGGTCCGAAGAATTCCTTGAACGCGCGGCCGTTGTCGAGCGCAGCGTCGTGCTCGCCCGGGATGAAGCGCACCGTCTTGACCTTCAGCCCGGCCACGATGTCGCGAACCTCCGCCATGCGTTTGCGACGCTCCCGCGGGTCGTCGGTGGTGTGGGTCAGGTCGCCGGTGAAGATCACGAAGTCGGGCGCTTCACTGAGCGCGTTGACGGCGGCCACGGCCTTGGGCAGCGTGCCTCTGGCGTCCGGGTTGGGCGGGCCCTCGAAGCCCCAGTGCGCGTCGGACAGCTGCACGAAGAAGAAATCGTCGTAGCCCGGTCCGGTCATGCTGCCCGCGGCGTGTGCCATGCCGCCGAGGCCGGACACGAACACGGCACCCCCGACGCCGGCCAATTGCAGAAACTGTCTTCGGTAGCAAGTGCTCATAATGATCTCCTGGGTTGAGCGAGACGCCGCGTGTCGCTGGCTTGCGAACTGCGCAGCCTCGTATGCCATACCGGCACAAGGCCAAGAAAATTCCCGGCTCGACCCATAGCCGGACGAATCGCGCGGGTTTCGCGAATTTCGGGAATAAATACGGGCCGCCGCCGATATGACACACAGAGAGGGTTCCCTGTGACCGAAAGTGACGATCTGCGGCGGTTCGAAATGCTGGTGACTCCGCATCTGGACGCGGCCTACAACCTCGCGCGCTGGCTGACCCGCAACGACCAGGACGCGCAGGACGTGGTGCAGGACGCGTCGATGCGCGCCATGCGCTACTTCGGCGGGTTTCGCGGCGATCAGGCGCGTGCCTGGTGGCTGCAAATCGTGCGCCACACCTGCTACGCCTGGCTCAAGGAAAACCGTCCTGCGGAGATCGTGGCCTTTGACGATGGCGAGGACGCGTGGCGCGAGCTCGCCGCACCGGCGGCCGATGAGCCGCACGCCATCGCAGTGCGCAACGCCGACCGGGCCCAGATCAACCAGGCCATCGCCGCGCTGCCCATCGCCTACCGCGAGGTACTGGTGCTGCGCGAGCTGGAAGATCTGTCGTACAAGGACATCGCACGCATCGCCGACATTCCTGTGGGTACCGTGATGTCGCGCCTGGCGCGTGCCCGCGGTCTGCTGCGCCAGGCGCTGTTGCCCGGCGCCCGGCCCGTGTTGCGCACGGTGGCGCGGTCCACCCCCGGTGGAGTGAAATGATGACCCCTGAACTTGATCCCCGGCAATTGAACGCCTTCATAGATGGCGAGCTGGACCTGCACAGCCAGCTCGAGATCGAGGCGCGCCTGGTCCACGATGCCGGCTTGCGCGCTCAGGTGGAGGCCCTGCGTGGCCTGCGCCAGGCCGTGATGCGCCACGCCGACTACCACGCGGCACCGGCCGCACTGCGCGCCCGCATCGAGGTGCTTGGCGCTGGGCCGGCGTCGGCGCCCGCACCGACGCGGCCTGGCCGGTCGGCCTGGCCCGCCGCTGTGCAGCGCTGGTTCGCATGGCGTCCGCTGGTGGCGTCGTTCGGTGTGCTGGCGGTGTTGACCGTTGCGCTCAACCTCGCGCTGCTGCAGTCGGGCCGGGATGAGGCGTTGGGGCAGGAGGTCATCGCGAGTCAGGTTCGCGCGACGCTGACGCAGCACCTGGTCGATGTGGCGTCTTCGGACCACCACACCGTCAAGCCGTGGCTATCGGCCAGGCTCGACTTTTCACCGCCGGTGCCCGAACTGAACTTGCCGGGATCGACTTTTCTGGGCGGCCGGGTCGACTACCTGGACGGTCGCCCCGTTGCCGTCCTGGTGTATCGGCAGGGAGCGCACATCGTTAATTCCTTCGTGTGGCCGGGCGCCGGCGACAGCCGCATTGCGTTCGTATCGCAGCGCGGCTTTCATCTTGCCCACTGGTCGCGCGGTGGTATGACCCATTGGGTCGTCTCGGACGTGAGTCCTGACGAGTTCGCCACCGTTGTGCACGCGATCGATCACGCCGACGAAAGCCACTGACGCTAGTTGGATGCACGCCTGGATGGCAGCGTCGCCTGCACGCTGGGCAAATCCACCATCACGCTCTGGCCCGGCGTGGTGCAGCCCGTGTCGCAGCATCGGCCCGGTTGCCTGTTCTTCGTGATGGCGCGGTCGGGGTCGTGCGCCACGCCGCGGTCCAGCAGCCGCTCGACCAGCTCCACCTTGGAGCCGATCGGGTAATTGCGGTAAATCTCCTGCTTCATCGCGGCGGGTGAGCCACCGCCGTGCAGGCTGATCACGCTGTACCAGCCGCCCTGGTAGCCGGCCGTCAGGTCTTCGATGAAACGCGCCGTCTCGATGCGCTGCTCGTATGGCACGTCGGGGTTGGCGCGCAACACCTCCGATAGCCGCACGGCGGTCTCGGGGTTGTGGTCTTCGTCGGGGCCGGGCAGGGTGACGATCAGGCCGCCACTCACATAGTGGGCAATGCGGTGCATGTCGTAGATTTTGGTGGCCAGCAGCAGCTTGCCGATGTTGCTGAACACCGAATCGGGCATGAAGCTGTGGCTGTGTTCGTCGGCCTTGCCGTACACGCTGGCAGCGACGCCACACGCGAAGAAGCTCTCAACGATGGTGATGAGTTCGACCATTTGCTCGCGCAGGTGCGACTCCTTGCCCGGATCGAAGCCGTTGGCCTCGCACATCAGCGCGCCGGCGCCGATCAGCAGGTCGCCAAAACCGGCGCGCGCGGCTATGCAGGTATGGCGGTGATGCGTGGCGTAGCTGTAGGTGAGGTGACCCGAGTGCTCCCATTCGCCGGCGTAGAACACGTGCTCCATCGGCACGAACACCTTGTCGAACATCACCACGCCGGTGCTCTGGCCGTATTTGCGGCTGAACAGCGCGGCGCCGTGCTCGACCTTTTCGCCCGGGCGGCCCGCGGGCCGGGCCACGATGCTCAAGCCCGGTGCGTCGATGGGCACGGCGCAGCAGACGGCGAAGTCCGCGTCCTCGCGGCCCATGTTGCGGCACGGCATGACCAGCAGCTCATGCACATAGGGCGCGCCGGTCACGATCGCCTTGGTGCCGCTGATGATGATGCCGCGCCGGCCATTGCGGAGCGCGCTGTGCTCGACGACGTGGACATACGTGTCGATGTTGGCCTGCTCGTGCGGGCGCCGGCTGCGGTCGCCCTTGGCGTCGGTCATGGCCACGCCCAGCGTCAGGTCCTGGTCCTGCACGCGGTGCAGGTACTCGGTGAAGCGCGCGGTGTTGTCGGCCGTGCCGCGGGCGTCGTCAATGCGCGCGCTGACCTGGCCGATGGCGTTGAGCGCGTCGTGCGTCAGGTAACGCTGGGCGCAGCCGGTTTCCTGGCAGACCAGGCGCACGGCCTCCAGCTTGTTGAGCAGGTCGCCCGAGCTGGTGTTGATATGGCTCAGCCGGTTCACCAGTTTGCCGCTGGTGTGCTGCACCGCCGTCATGAGGGGCGCGTACTGGGGCTTCAAAGCGTAATCGTAGGTGAGCGCGATGGCATTGATGCCGGGCTGGAACGCCGGCTCGTCGGCCACGCTGTCGACCTTGCGCCCATCGACATAGATGGTGGGTTGGTAGCGGCGCAGCGACTCGCGGTAGTCGTCGCCAGACATCATCAGAGCTGTGGGAGCGGGCGTGTTCATGGCTGAGCTTCCTTCTATTCAGGAAATGGGTTGCAGGTGACAAAAGCTGCCGGGTAAGTCATTTAATTGTCGAATGTACAATAATTTAAACGTTGTTTAAATTAGTTTATTGGTGTTCATAAATTTGATGATCAGGTTAAATTGAGCGCTATAGTCAACCCATGCAAGCCAAGCTTCAGCGCCAGCAAACCGTGACCGATGCGCGTCGCGCGTTGGTGCTCGACGCCGCGCGCGCGGTGTTCTCCGAGGCCGGGATCGAAGGCGCCAGCATTCGCGAAATTGCCAAAAAGGCCGGCTATACGCCCGGCGCGATTTATTCCTACTTCGACAGCAAGGAAGCCATTTACGGCGCGCTGCTGGGCGAGTCGCTGGAGCGTCTGAACGGTGCGGTCGAGGCGGCGCGGGTGGTGAAGAACCGGCCCGACAAAACCCTGCAATCCAAGGCGCAGGCCTGGTTTGGCTTTTACGCGGCCCACCCGCGCGATCTGGATCTCGGGTTTTACCTGGTGCAGGGCCTGCGCCCGCGCGGCCTGACCAGCGAACTCAACACCCGGCTCAACGAGCGCCTGCATGACGCGCTGCGCCCCTGCGAGGCGGCGCTGCGGGAGATGGGGCTGTCACCGGGCGACGCGCTGCGCGAAGCCACGGCGCTGTTCGCCCATGGCGTGGGCCTGCTGCTGCTCCAGCACACCGGTCGCATCCGCATGTTCGGGCAATCGGCGCCAGCGCTGTTCAAACGCTACGTGGAACAACTGGGCGCGCGGTATGCCCACCCGGATGCCTTGCTTGACGCGGGCGGCGCGGGGCCAGACCCGGCCATCTCGCCGCAGGCCGATCTTTTTTGAGCAACGGCGCGCGCTGCGGTTAAAGTTGAATCGAAACCTCTGCGCACCCGCCAGAAACTGCAAACCTCGACCCGAAAGCCCGCCATGTTGCTCGACGCCGCCGAATCCCAACTCGTGCTGGTGGACTACCAGATCCGCCTGCTGCCTGCCATCTTTGAAGGTGCGGCGGTTGTTGCCAACGCCGTGCGCTTGGGCCGTCTGGCCCGCCTGATGGCTGTGCCCGTGTGGGGCACCGAGCAAAATCCGTCCCGGCTTGGCGAAAATGCGCCCGAACTGCGCGCTGTGTGCGACAAGACGCTGAGCAAAATGCATTTCAGCGCGGTCGAGGAGGGCTTGGGCGAATGGCTGCGCCCGCCCGTCAAAGCGCCGCAGGGCAACGCGCGCAGCCTGCCCAAACACCTGCAAAAACCGGCTGGCGGGAGCGAGCGCGACATGATCGTGATCGCGGGCTGCGAGGCCCACATCTGCCTGCTGCAGACGGCGCTCGACTTGCTCGAAGACGAGTTCGAGGTCTGGGTCGTGACCGATGCCTGCGGATCGCGTACCGAGCGCAACCGTGACGCGGCCTTTGACCGCCTGGCCGGTGCGGGCGCGGAACTGGTGACCACCGAAATGGTCGCGTTCGAGTGGTTGCGCACGGCCGAGCACCCGGACTTCAAGGCCGTGCAGGCGCTCATCAAATGATGCACGGGGTAAGGCCCGCACAATGTGTCTGGTATGAAAAAATATTGCAAAAAGCGCCTATTGCCCATATGCAGCGTGGAGATGGCGCTATTAAAACAATAGTCGAATGAGGTTTGAGACCCGCGCGATGCTCATGCGCAGGCCGCCCGGCTGGCTTCAAACAATCTCGTCAGCTTGCAGCAAGTCCATCATGAATAATTATGAATTCAGTTGCCGGGTTTCGAGCCTGAACCCTTGCCAGCTTTTGCACAACAGGGCCCAAAGGAGACATGGATGACGAAGTACGCCGACTTTCACCGCCGTTCGTTGCAGGATCGCGATGCCTTCTGGGCCGAGCAGGCCGAGTTGGTGGACTGGAAAACACCGCCGACGCAAATCTGCGACTACAGCAATCCGCCCTTTGCGCGCTGGTACGTCGGTGGCACCACCAACCTGTGCCACAACGCGGTGGACCGGCACCTCAAGGACCGGCCCGACCAGGCGGCCCTGATCTATGTCTCGACCGAGACCGGTATCGAGAAAACCTACTCGTTCCGCGAACTGCACGCCGAGGTGCAACGCACCGCTGCCGTCTTGAGGGAGCTCGGGGTGCAAAAGGGCGACCGCGTGCTGATCTACATGCCCATGATTGCCGAGGCCGCGTTTGCCATGCTGGCGTGCGTGCGCATCGGTGCGATCCACTCGGTGGTGTTCGGCGGCTTTGCCAGCGTCAGCCTGGCCAGCCGCATTGAAGACGCCGACCCCAAACTGATCATCAGCGCGGATGCCGGTTCGCGCGGCGGCAAGGTGGTGGAGTACAAGCCGCTGCTCGATGAAGCCATTCGCCTGTCCAAACACAAGCCGCAGGCCGTGCTGCTGGTGGATCGCGGCTTGTCCGCCATGAATTTGATCGCTGGCCGCGACCATCTGTGGGGGGCTTTGCGGCAAAAGCATATGGACGCTACGGTTCCGTGCGAATGGCTCGAATCCAACGAGATCAGCTACACCATCTACACCAGCGGCACCACGGGCAACCCCAAGGGCGTGCAGCGCGACACCGGCGGCTATGCCGTCGCGCTGGCCGCCAGCATGAAGCATATTTTCGACGGCCAGGCGGGCGGCACCTATTTCTCCACCAGCGACATCGGCTGGGTGGTGGGTCACAGCTACATCATCTATGGTCCCCTGATTGCGGGCATGGCCACGATCATGTACGAGGGCCTGCCGATTCGCGGGCTGGGCGGCGAGGCCAACCCCGGCATCTGGTGGCAGCTGGTCGAGAAATACAAGGTCACGCAGATGTTCTCGGCCCCCACGGCCGTGCGCGTGCTCAAGAAATATGACGCGGCCTACCTCAAGAAATACAACCTCTCCAGCCTGAAGGCCCTGTTCCTCGCGGGCGAACCGCTGGACGAGCCCACCGCGCAGTGGATCAGCGACGCGCTCGGTGTGCCGATCATCGACAACTACTGGCAAACCGAGAGCGGCTGGCCAATCCTGACGATTGCCAATGGCGTGGAAAAGGCACCCAGCAAATTCGGCAGCCCGGGCGTGGCGATGTACGGCTACGACGTGAAGCTGCTCAACGAGGCCACCGGCGAAGAGCTGGTGGGCCCGGGTCAGAAAGGCGTGGTGGTGATCGAGGGGCCGTTGCCTCCCGGCTGCATGCAGACGGTGTGGCGCGACGACGCGCGCTTCGTCAAGACGTATTGGCAAACGGTGCCGGGCAGACTGGTGTACAGCACCTTCGACTGGGGCATTCGCGACCAGGATGGCTATTTCTTCATCCTGGGCCGCACCGACGATGTGATCAACGTTGCCGGCCACCGGCTGGGCACCCGCGAGATCGAGGAGAGCATCTCCAGCCATCCGAGCGTGGCTGAAGTGGCCGTGGTGGGCGTGGCTGACAAGCTGAAGGGGCAGGTGGCGATGGCGTTTGTCGTGGCCAGGGACGCCAGCGCCCTGACGGACGGGCCGGCTCGCCTCAAGCTGGAGGGCGAAGTGATGAAACTGGTCGAGAGCCAGCTCGGCGCCGTGGCCCGGCCGGCGCGCGTGCGTTTCGTCACGCTGCTGCCCAAAACACGCAGCGGCAAGCTGCTACGCCGCGCCATTGCGGCCGTGTGCGAAGGCCGCGACCCCGGTGACCTCACCACCATGGACGACCCGTCGGCGCTGCGCCAGATCAGGGATCTGGTGGCCAGCGCAGACTGAGATTGAAAACCCCGGCATCGGATGGCGCTGTCTTCTGGCCGGTTCAGTGGCACAATGGCGCCTTTCCCGGGCCCTTCCAGCCACAGTCGCATCCGCCAATCGGTCCAGCCGTGTCGCGGGAGGTAACTTAACCAGCTAATGTTTCCCAGAGGGAAACGGAGGTCAGCGCAATATGAGCGAGCCATCGTCGACGTCCGCGTCGGTTTACCAGGCCTATCAAGGCAACACCTACCTCTTCGGCGGCAACGCGCCCTATGTCGAGGAGCTGTATGAAAACTACCTGAGCAATCCCGGCAGCGTGCCCGACAACTGGCGCGACTACTTTGACGCATTGCAGCACGTTCCGGCCGTCGATGGCAGCAACGCCAAGGATGTGCCGCACCTGCCCGTCGTGAATGCGTTTGCCGACCGTGCCAAACAGGGCCAGACCAAGGTGGTTGTGGCCAGCGCCGATGCGGAAATGGGCCGCAAGCGCACCGCCGTGCAGCAGCTGATCGCCGCCTACCGCAACGTCGGGGCCCGCTGGGCCGATCTTGACCCCTTGAAGCGGACCGAGCGCGACAAGATTCCCGAGCTGGAGCCCTCGTTTTACGGCTTCAGCGATGCTGACCAGGAAACGATTTTCGACACCAGCAACACCTTCTTCGGCAAGGACACCATGTCCCTGCGCGATCTGCTCAATGCGCTGCGCGAAACCTATTGCGGCACGATCGGCGCCGAGTACATGTACGCCACCGACCAGATCAAGAAGCGCTGGTGGCAGCAAAAGCTCGAGAGCATTCGCAGCAAACCCAATTTCACGCCCGAGAAGAAGCTGCACATCCTGGACCGGCTGACCGCGGCCGAAGGTCTGGAGCGCTTTCTGCACACCAAATATGTCGGCCAGAAGCGCTTTTCGCTCGAAGGCGGGGAGAGCTTCATCGCCAGCATGGACGAGCTGATCCAGGGCGGTGGCGCGGTCGGCCTGCAGGAAATCGTGATTGGCATGGCGCACCGCGGCCGTCTCAATGTGCTGGTGAATTCGCTGGGCAAGGTGCCCGCCAATCTGTTTGCGGAGTTCGACCACACGGCGCCTGAAGAACTGGCCAGCGGCGACGTGAAATACCACCAGGGCTTCAGCTCCGACGTGACCACGCCCGGTGGCCCGGTGCATTTGACGCTGGCTTTCAACCCCTCGCACCTGGAAATCGTCAACCCTGTGGTCGAGGGCTCGGTGCGGGCCCGCATGGACCGCCGCGCCGACCCGCATGGCAAACAGGTGCTGCCCGTGCTGGTGCATGGCGATGCGGCCTTCGCCGGACAGGGCGTCGTGATGGAAACGCTGGCGCTGGCCGAAACGCGCGGCTATTCCACCGGCGGCACCGTGCACATCGTGATCAACAACCAGATCGGCTTTACCACCAGCGACCCGCGCGACAGCCGCTCGACGCTGTACTGCTCGGACGTGGTCAAGATGATCGAGGCCCCCGTCCTGCACGTTAACGGCGACGACCCCGAAGCCGTGGTGCTGGCGACCCAGATTGCGCTCGACTACCGCATGGAGTTCCAGAAGGACGTGGTGGTTGACATCATCTGTTTCCGCAAGCTCGGCCACAACGAGCAGGACACCCCGGCGCTGACGCAGCCGCTGATGTACAAGAAGATTGCGCAGCATCCGGGCACGCGCAAACTGTATGCTGACAAGCTGTCGGCGCAGGGCATGGGCGCCACGCTGGGCGACGACATGGTCAAGGCCATGCGCGCCGCCCTGGATGCAGGCAAGAACACCTTTGATCCGGTACTGACCAATTTCAAGAGCAAGTACGCGGTCGATTGGGCGCCCTATCTCGGCAAGAAATGGACCGACGCCGGGGACACCGCCATCCCGATGTCTGAATGGAAACGGCTGGCCGAAAAAATCACCACCATTCCCGCCAGCGTGACCCCGCACCAGCTGGTGAAAAAGGTCTACGACGACCGTGCCGCGATGGGGCGGGGCGACATTCCGGTGGACTGGGGCATGGGCGAACACATGGCCTTTGCGTCACTCGTGGCCAGCGGCTATCCGATCCGCCTGTCCGGGGAAGACTCCGGGCGCGGCACCTTTTCGCACCGCCATGCCGTGATTCACGACCAGAACCGCGAGAAATGGGATACCGGCACCTACACGCCACTGCAAAACGTGGCCGAAAACCAGGCCCCGTTCACAGTCATTGACTCGATCCTGTCGGAGGAGGCGGTACTGGCCTTTGAGTACGGCTATGCCTCCAACGATCCCAACACGCTGGTGATCTGGGAAGCCCAGTTTGGCGACTTCGCCAACGGCGCCCAGGTGGTGATCGACCAGTTCATTGCCAGTGGCGAGGTCAAGTGGGGCCGCGTCAACGGCATCGCGCTGATGCTGCCGCACGGCTACGAGGGGCAGGGCCCGGAGCACAGTTCGGCGCGGCTCGAGCGTTTCATGCAGCTGTCGGCCGACACCAACATGCAGGTGGTACAGCCCACCACGGCCAGCCAGATCTTCCATGTGCTGCGCCGCCAGATGGTGCGCAACCTGCGCAAGCCGCTGATCATCATGACGCCGAAATCGCTGCTTCGCGCCAAGGACGCGGCCTCGCCGCTGTCGGAATTCACCAAAGGCAGTTTCCAGACCGTGATCCCCGAACAGAAGGAAGAGATCAACAAGAAGGCCGACAAGGTCAGGCGTGTGGTTGCGTGTTCCGGCAAGGTGTACTACGACCTGGTCCGCAAGCGCGAGGAACGCAGCGCGGACGATGTCGCCATCCTGCGCGTGGAGCAGCTGTACCCGTTCCCGCACAAGGTGTTCGCGGCGGAACTGAAGAAGTACCCGAACGCGGTGGACGTCGTGTGGTGCCAGGACGAGCCGCAGAACCAGGGGGCCTGGTTCTTCGTGCAGCACTACCTGCACGAAAACATGCGCGAAGGGCAAAAGCTGGGCTACTCGGGCCGCGCGGCCTCGGCCTCGCCGGCAGCCGGCTACTCGCATCTGCACCAGGAGCAGCAAAAAGCCCTGGTGGAGGGCGCGTTCGGCAAGCTCAAAGGGTTTGTTCTCACCAAGTAACGCTCGGGTCTGTCATTCCCCGCGAAAGCGGGGAGTCCACGCCTGTGCGTGGTGGCGTCTCGCGCTGGCGGGGATGACAGCTAAAAAAACCAACAGAAAGAATTCAAATGGCACTCGTAGAAGTCAAAGTCCCGCAACTGTCCGAATCGGTCGCCGAGGCAACCATGCTGCAGTGGAAAAAGAAGGTCGGCGACGCGGTCGCGATGGATGAAATCCTGATCGAGATCGAAACCGACAAGGTTGTACTGGAAGTCCCCGCGCCCGCGGCTGGCGTGATCGTCGAGCTGCTGGTGGCCGACGGCGGCACGGTCGTCGCCGAGCAGCCGATCGCCAGGATCGACACTGAAGGCAAGGCAGCCGCCGCTGCGCCGGCACCCGCTGCGGCGCCTGTGGCCGCGCCGGCACCGGTCGCCGCCGCAACGGCTGGCTCCATGGCGGGTGTCGCCATGCCGGCAGCGGCCAAGCTGATGGCCGACAACCAGCTGGCGGCTGGCTCCGTGCCCGGCACCGGCAAGGATGGCCGCGTCACCAAGGGCGACGTGCTCGGCGCGGTGGCCGCGGGCGCTACAAAACCTGTAGCTGCCGTTGCAATCCCCACGGGGGCTCCGGTCAAATCCTTGCCTCAAGTGGCGGCGCCGGCCGTGAACCTGGGCGATCGCCCCGAGCAGCGTGTGCCGATGAGCCGCTTGCGTGCGCGCGTGGCCGAGCGGCTGCTGCAGTCGCAAGCCACGAATGCCATCCTGACCACCTTCAACGAGGTCAACATGGCGCCGGTGATGGAAATGCGCAAACGCTTCCAGGAGAAGTTCGAGAAAGAGCATGGCGTGAAGATCGGCTTCATGAGCTTCTTCGTGAAGGCGGCGGTGCATGCGCTCAAGAAATACCCGGCGATCAACGCCTCGGTCGATGGCACCGACATCGTGTATCACGGCTACTTCGATATCGGCATCGCGGTGGGCTCACCGCGCGGCCTGGTGGTGCCGATCCTGCGCAATGCCGACCAGATGAGCTTTGCCGATATCGAGAAGAAAATTGCCGAGTACGGCGTCAAGGCCCGTGACGGCAAGCTGTCGATGGAAGAGCTCACCGGCGGCACCTTCTCGATCTCCAATGGCGGCGTGTTCGGCTCGATGCTGTCGACCCCCATCATCAACCCGCCGCAGTCGGCCATCCTGGGCGTGCACGCAACCAAGGACCGCGCCGTGGTCGAGAACGGCCAGGTGGTGGTGCGCCCCATGAATTACCTGGCCATGAGCTACGACCACCGCATCATCGACGGCCGCGAAGCCGTGCTCGGTCTGGTGGCCATGAAGGAAGCGCTGGAAGATCCGGCGCGCCTGTTGTTTGATATTTGACACCCACCCCTAGGCTGCGCGCACTTCGTGTCGCTTCGCTACCCCCCTGCAAGGGGGCAACACCAGCGGCCCGGCTGAGCCGGTTCCGCGGTGTTTCGCGAAGGGACTCGTCGATGTCGCGCGGTGTGACAGAAAATTGAAACGGGAAATTTCATGAGCAAACAGTTTGATGTGATCGTCATCGGCGGCGGTCCTGGCGGCTATATAGCGGCCATTCGCGCCGCCCAGCTGGGTTTTAACGTCGCGTGCATCGACGAGTGGAAGAATGCCAAGGGCGGCCCGGCATTGGGCGGCACCTGCACCAATGTGGGCTGCATTCCCAGCAAGGCGCTGCTGCAGTCGTCGGAGCACTATGAGCAGGCGGGGCATCACTTTGCCGACCACGGGATCGAGGTCAAAGGTCTCGGGCTGGACATGGCGAGGATGCTGGGCCGCAAGGACACGGTGGTCAAGCAGAACAACGACGGCATCCTGTATCTGTTCAAGAAGAACAAGATAACGTTCTTCCATGGCCGTGGCACTTTTGCCAAAGCGGTCGATGCCGGCTACGAGATCACCGTTGCGGGCAGCGCACCGGACACGCTGGTGGGCAAACACATCATCGTTGCCACCGGCTCTAACGCGCGCGCCTTGCCGGGCGCACCGTTTGACGAAGAGATGATCCTGTCGAACGACGGCGCCTTGCGCGTCGGTGCCGTCCCTAAAAAACTGGGCCTGATCGGCTCGGGCGTGATCGGCCTGGAAATGGGCTCGGTCTGGCGCCGCCTGGGCTCGGAGGTGACGGTGCTCGAGGCGCTGCCAACCTTCCTTGGTGCGGTCGACGAGCAGATTGCCCGGGAAGCGAAAAAGGCCTTCGACAAGCAGGGCCTGAAGATCGAGCTCGGCGTCAAGGTCGGCGAGATCAAAACCGGCAAGAAAGGCGTGAGCGTCGCCTGGACCAACGCCAAGGGCGAGGCACAAACACTGGAAGTGGACAAGCTGATCGTCTCGATCGGCCGCGTGCCGAACACGATCGGCCTGGGGGCCGAGACCGTGGGTCTCAAGCTCGACGAGCGCGGCGCCATCGTGGTCGATGACGATTGCAAGACCAGTTTGCCCAATGTCTGGGCCGTCGGGGACGTGGTGCGCGGCCCCATGCTCGCGCACAAGGCCGAGGAAGAGGGCGTGGCCGTGGCCGAGCGCATCGCGGGCCAGCACGGGCACGTCAACTTCAACACCGTGCCCTGGGTGATCTACACCAGCCCCGAGATTGCCTGGGTCGGCCAGACCGAGCAGCAACTCAAGAGCGCAGGGCGGGCCTACAAGGCCGGCACCTTCCCGTTCCTGGCGAACGGCCGCGCGCGCGCGCTGGGAGATACCACCGGCATGGTGAAGTTTTTGGCCGACGCCGCCACCGACGAAATCCTGGGCGTGCACATCGTCGGCCCCCAGGCCAGCGAGCTGATTTCCGAGGCCGTGGTCGCGATGGAATTCCGCGCCAGCAGCGAGGACATCGCGCGCATTTGCCACGCGCATCCGTCCTTGAGCGAGGCGACCAAGGAAGCGGCGCTGGCCGTTGACAAGCGAACCCTGAACTTCTGAGGTGACGCCGGCCATGTCGGTGACGCGTTCGGTCAAACTGGCTTACGAGACCGAACTCAAGACCCGGGGTTACACCAGTGACCCCGCGCAGTTGCGCGCGGTCGAGGCGCTGGAGCGCTGCGCCAGCGAATGGGCCGCCTACAAGGACAAACGCTCGAATGCGCTGAAAAAACTGATCAACCGTCCAGACATTCCGCGCGGTGTCTACATGTATGGCGGTGTCGGGCGTGGCAAGAGCTTTCTGATGGATTGCTTTTACAACGCCGTGCCGCTGAGACGCAAGACCCGGCTGCATTTTCACGAGTTCATGCGTGAAGTGCACCGGGAGCTGACCGAGCTGCAGGGCACGGCCAACCCGCTCGATGAGCTGGGCCGGCGTATCGCCCGGCGCTACCGCCTGATCTGTTTCGATGAATTTCACGTGTCGGACATCACCGATGCGCTGATCCTGCACCGGCTGCTGAAGGCGCTGTTCGAGAACAATGTGGGGTTTGTCACGACGTCGAACTTTCGCCCCGACGACCTTTACCCAGGCGGCCTGCACCGCGACCGCATCCTGCCCGCGATTGCGCTGCTCAATGAAAAACTGGAGGTCATCAACGTTGACAACGGCCTTGACTACCGCCAGAGCACGTTCGGGCAGCTCAAGATGTACCACACGCCGCTCGGCGCCCAGGCCGACAAGGCGATGCGGGACGCGTTCAACCGGCTGGCTGAAACGCGCGATGAGGATCCCGTGCTGCGCATCGAGGCCCGCGAAATTCGCGCCCGGCGCAGGGCCGGCGGCGTGGTCTGGTTTGACTTCAAGACGCTGTGCGGCGGCCCGCGCTCACAGAACGACTACCTGGAGATCGCCAGCCAGTTTCATACCGTGCTGCTCAGCGACGTGCCGCACATGCCGGTGCGCATGGCCTCGGAGGCGCGCCGCTTTACCTGGCTGGTCGACGTGCTGTACGACCGGCGTGTCAAGCTGATCATGTCGGCGCAGGTGCCACCCGAGGCGTTGTACACAGAAGGGCCGTTGGCGCACGAGTTTCCGCGCACGGTGTCGCGCCTGACCGAAATGCAGTCGGCCGAGTTTCTTGCGCTGGAGCGGCGTACCGTGGACACCAGTCTGACATGAACCGTTTTTTAATCGCTATAGTTTTTATAGTAACCTGCGCAGCAGCGGCGGGGCAAACAGCCACTATTTCTGCAGATAAGGCGGCCGATGCCGAACGTGCCGCGATCAACGCCGAGCGCAGCCGCAGCGAGGCTGACTACCTGCAGGAGCAAAAAGCCTGCTACCAGAAGTTTGCGGTAAACGACTGTCTGCGCGATGCGGGGGAGCGTCACCGCAAGATTCTGGCCGATTTGCGGCGCAGGGAGATTGCCCTCAACGACGCCGAGCGCAAACGCCAGGCGGCGGAACAGGCCCGCAACCGGCAGGAGAAGGCCGCGGCCGAACAGCAAAAGCAGGCTGACCAACAGTCCGAGGATCAGCGTGCCAAGGCGGCACAGAACGTTCAACAGCGTCAGGACCGCGCCGCCAGCAGTGCGAGCGATCGCGCGAAAGCCGCGGCCGGCGAGAGCAAGAATGTCCAGGATGCCAAGGCCAGAGAGCAGCGGCATCTTGACGAGACCGCCTCCCAGGCCGCTAAGGCCGCTGCAGCCGCGAAGCAGCGGGCCGACTATGATGAAAAAATCAGGGCCGCCGCCGAGCGCAAGGCGGACCGGGACCGGCGGCGCCAGGAAAATCCGAAGCCCCCGGCCAACCCCTTGCCAACGCCGCCCTGAAGAGGGCGCCGGATCCGAAGCATTGCGGCGCTACGGCCCCAAGGGCTCCAGCTTGACAATCACCAGCGACATGTTGTCGCCGGCGCCGCGCGCGCGCGCCCGCGCCTTGTCCACCATGAACTCCGTGGCTTCCCGCGGTGACAGGGCGGACAGCAGCGAGCCCATCTCTTCCGGGCTGAAGTAGTGCCAGACACCGTCGCTGCAGGCCATCAGCACGTCGCCGGGACGCAGTTGGGGAATGAAATGCGTGTCCATCGGCGGCTCGGCTTCCGTGCCCAGGCAACCCATCAGGATGTTCGATTGGGGATGTGAATCGGCCTCGGACTCGGGGATTTCGCCGCGATCCACCATCGCCTGAACGAGCGAGTGGTCGGTGGTCCGCTTGATCATTTTGTCGCCATGGAATTGGTACACACGCGAGTCCCCGGCGTGTATCCAATGGCAATCCCCGCGCGGGTTGATCAGGAACGCCGCAATCGTGCTGTGCGGTTCCTGCTCGGCAGAAATCGCGGTCAGTTTGATGACAATGTGGGCTTCCTGCACCAGCTGCTGCAGCATGGCGGGCGCATCGTCGCTCTCGGGGGCATAGCGCTCGAACAGCTGTTTGGCCGTCATCAGGACCTGGTCGGAGGCTTTGCGGCCGCCGCTGCGCCCGCCCATGCCGTCCGCGACCACGCCCAGCAGGCAGCCCGCCACGCGCGGGTGGCTCAGCAGAGCAACCTGGTCCTGCTGGTATTCGCGATCACCCTTGTGGGTGCCCGTCGAGGCGGTAAGCCGGTAACCTTTAGCCATATTGAGTTTTTCAGGCGCGTGGGCGCTCGATTAATCGCCGTTAAACACGTATTATCAGGTGAACCCGAACACAGCCAGCGCTGGCTGGCATTGATTGAATTTTTGGACTCAAACCTGCATTCTCCGGAACGACGACTGATCGAGCTGCGCATGGAGCACGCCGATCTGGATGCCCTGATCGACCGCACGAGCCACGAGATGCCGCTCGACGAACTCATGATGCGCCGGCTGAAAAAGCGCCGGCTGGCCCTGCGCGACCAGATCTACCGGCTGGAACTGGCACTGGACCCCAAAGAGCCTGCATGAGCCGCCGGGCCGTTCCCAAGGCGAATACCGCAGCGCGTAGCGCGGAGGTTGCCTGATGAGTTTGCAAGATCTGGTTGGCGCGGCTTTCGCGCCCGAGGGCGTGCTGTCGCGCGCGGCCGAGCAGTTCAAGCCGCGGCAAGAACAGGTGGCGATGGCGCTGGCCGTGTCGCGCACGATTGAAAACGGCGGCGCGCTGGTGGTCGAGGCGGGTACCGGCGTTGGCAAAACGTTTTCCTACCTGGTGCCTTCGCTGCTCAGTGGCGAACGCGTCCTGCTGTCAACTGCCACCAAGACATTGCAGGACCAGCTGTTTGGCCGCGATCTGCCGCGCTTGGTGCAGGCACTGGGGTTGCCTGTGCGCAGCGCCCTGCTCAAGGGCCGGGGCAGTTATCTGTGCCTGCACCGGCTGGAGCTTGCGCGCCGCGACGCGCAGTTGCCGGATCGCGGCTCGCTGCGCACCCTGGCCAAAATCGAACAATGGGCGCAGGTGACGCGCACCGGCGACCTGGCGGAATTGCCGGGGCTGGACGAGCGCTCGCCGCTGATCCCGCTGGTCACCTCGACCCGCGAAAATTGCCTGGGCGCCCAATGCCCCCAATTCCGCGCCTGCCACGTCAACCTGGCGCGGCGCGAGGCACTGGCGGCCGACGTGGTGGTCATCAACCACCACCTGTTTTTTGCCGACCTGGCGGTGCGCGAGTCCGGCATGGCCGAGCTGCTGCCGACCGTGCGGGTGGCGATTTTCGACGAGGCGCATCAGCTCAACGAAACCGGCGTGCAGTTTCTCGGCACGCGTCTGACCACCGGGCAATTGCTGGACTTTGCGCGCGACATGCTGGCCGCGGGTCTGCAGCTGGCACGCGGGCTGGTCGACTGGCAGCAAGTGGTGTCGGCGATCGAGCGGGCGGCGCGGGAACTGCGCCTGGCGGTGGGCAAGGTCTATCCGGGCAGCAAATTGCGCTGGACGGGTGCCGCGCCAGAGAACGTTTCTGCGGATGCCTGGGCCCAGGCGCTGGAGGACCTGCATGCGGCCTGCAGCCAGGCCATGGCGGCGCTGGACACGGTCAGTGAGATGGCGCCCGATTTCGTGCGGCTGCACGAGCGTGCCAGCCAGTTCGCCGAGCGGGTGGCATGTTTTTCCGGCAAATGCGCACTGGAATCGGTGCGCTGGGTCGACGTGGGTACGCAGCTGCGGCTGGTGGAGTCGCCGCTGGATATCGCCAAAACGGTGCAAACACGGCTGCTGCAGGAAGGCCAGGAGGCGCAGGGGCTCAAGGCCTGGATCTTCACCTCCGCCACGCTGGGCGATGACCCGCAGCTGCGCTGGTTTACCGAGCCGTGCGGGCTGACCGGGGCCGAAGTTCTGCGGGTCGGCAGCCCGTTCGACTACGCGTGCCAGGCGGCCGTCTATGTGCCACGGCATTTGCCCAAGCCGAGCGATCCGGCGCACAGCGCGCAGGTGGCCGATCTGGTGGACGCGGCGCTGCGCCGGCTCGGTGGCCGCACCCTGGTGCTGACCACCACGCTGCGCGCTCTGCGCAGCATCGGCGAGGCCTTGCAAAGCCGCTTTGAAGGCGCCGGCCTCGTCGAGGTTCTGGTGCAGGGCCAGATGCCCAAGCGGCGCCTGATGGAGCGATTTCGCGAGGGCGATGCCAACGGCTTGCCGGGCTGTGTGCTGGTGGCCTCGGCCTCATTCTGGGAAGGGATCGACGTGCCGGGCGATGCCTTGCAACTGGTCATCATCGACAAGCTGCCATTTCCCCCGCCCAATGACCCGCTGGTGGAAGCGCGCGCGCAGCGCCTGGAGGCGCAGGGGCGCAGCCCTTTCAATGACTATTTTGTGCCCGAGGCGGCCGTGGCGCTGAAGCAGGGCGCCGGCCGGCTGATCCGGCGCGAGTCGGACCAGGGGGTGCTGGTGGTGTGCGATACGCGACTCGCCAGCATGGGCTATGGCCGGCGCCTGCTGGCGGCGCTGCCGCCGATGCGGCAACTGCAGTCCGAAGATGAATTTCTCGAGGCGCTGGCGGCCCTGAATGCCGGGCGAGTGGTGCCGGACGCTACCAGATCTTCCACCATGGATCCGAGCTGGACTTGAAGCCGCGGCTCAGGTACTCGCTTTTCGGGTAGCTTTTTTCCATCACGCGTTTGGTATCGTCGCGCAGCTGTGTCATGCCCAGAGCGTCATAGGATTTCACCATGATGTACAGGGCCTCTTCGAGCGCCGGAACATCGCGGTAGTCGCGCAAGGCCACCTCGGAGCGGTTGATGGCGGCCACATACGCGCCGCGCGTGTAGTAGTAGCGGGCCACATGCACTTCATAGGCGGCCAGCGAGTTGACAATGTAGGTCATGCGCTGGCGGGCGTCGGGGGTGTAGCGCGAATCGGGAAAACGGCTCGCCAGTTCCTTGAACGACTCGAACGAATCCTTCGCGGCTTTCTGGTCACGCTCCGACAGATCCTGGCGCGTCAGGAACGAGAACAGCCCCAGGTCGTCGTTGAAGTTGACCAGGCCCTTGAGGTACAGCGCGTAGTCCATGGCCGGGCTGGCCGGGTGCAGTTTCATGAAACGGTCCAGCGTGGCAATCGCCTGGGCCTGCTCGCCGCCCTTGTATTGCGCGTACGCTTTGTCGAGCTGCGCTTGCTGCGCCAGGGGCGTGCCGGCAGCGCGGCCTTCGAGCTTCTCAAACAGCGGCACGGCCTTGTCATAGCTGCCCGAGTCCATATTGTCTTTGGCTTCGGAGTAAATCTTGTTCGGGCTCCAGCCGGCGGTCTCATCCTTGGTCGTGGTGGAGCAGCCCGAGACGAGCGCGCCCAAGCTCACCAGCAGCAAGGCGGGGACAACCGATAATTTGGCACGAAGCGTCACAGGCAACTTTCTTGAAACAAAGCCAATTGATTATATCGAGCGCCCTTGCGGGCGACGAACCGTCGCATGCCCTGGAGGACGCCGCGGAGGCCGGGCCCGAGGTCGAACTGCGCGAGCTCGTCATGGGCCCGCCACAGCACGGCGAGCGGCTGGACCGGGCGCTGGTGGCGCTGGTGCCCGAGTTCTCGCGCAGCTACCTGCAGCAGTTGATCGAGGCGCGGGCGGTCAGCGTCAATGACGCGGTGTGCCGCAAGCCCTCCATCCGGGTCAAGGCCGGCGACCGAGGGGTGATTGAATTGCGGCCCACGCCGCAAAGCCAGGCGTTCAAACCCGAGGCCATGCCGATGGACGTGGTGTTCGAGGACGAACACCTGCTGGTGGTGAACAAGCCTGCAGGGCGGGTGGTGCATCCGGCGCCCGGCAACTGGAGCGGCACGCTGCTCAATGGCTTGCTGGCGCGCGACGAGGCGGCCCGGCTGCTGCCGCGCGCCGGTATCGTGCACCGGCTGGACAAGGACACCAGCGGCCTGATGGTCGTGGCGCGCACCCGGCAGGTGATGGATGCGCTGGTGCAGCTGATCGCGGCGCGCGAGGTGAGCCGGCAATACCTGGCACTGGCGCACCGTCGCTGGAGCGGGCCGGCCACGCGGCTGGTGGAGGCGCCCGTGGGACGCGATCCGCGCAACCGCCTGCGCATGGCGGTCGTGGATTTGAATCAAAACGCCGGCAAGTCCGCCAGCACCATGGTGGAGCTGCTACAAAATTGTGAGTTTGGTTGCTGGGTGCGTTGCACTTTGCAAACTGGCCGCACGCACCAGATTCGGGTCCATATGGCCTCCCTCGGCCATCCGCTGGTGGCGGACGAGGTGTATGGCGGCACGCCCGCGGCGGGCCTGCAGCGCCAGGCCCTGCACGCCTTCCGGCTGGCATTCGTGCATCCGGTGACGGGGCAGGCGCTCGAGTTCCACGCGCCGCTGCCGCCCGATATGGAACAGGCCTTAATGGCCTGGGGCCTAAGTTACAATGCAGCGTCAAGAGCCTAGTGCTCGCGCCTCGCTTGCCAGCTTGAGGTGCGCGTTGCCTGAACTGCAGGTTGCCGGCAACGCTCCGAATTGAATCGTCCCTGATTTTTGCGCTTCAAGGAGCGCCTTTTCCCGGAATCAACAACGACATGAATACGGCGGATGCCAAACGCGTCCTCGAAACTGCCTTGATCTGCTCGCAGCAGCCGCTGCCGGTGCGCGAGCTGTGCGTCCTGTTCAATGACGAACTGGGCGCCGACACCATCAAGTCGCTGTTACAGGATCTGCAAAACGACTGGAGCCAGCGCGGCGTCGAACTGGTCAGCGTGGCCACGGGCTGGCGCTTTCAGAGCCGCCCCGAACTGCGCGAGTACCTGGACCGGCTGCACCCCGAAAAGCCGCCGCGCTACAGCCGCGCCACGCTGGAAACGCTGGCCATCATTGCGTATCGGCAGCCGGTGACGCGGGGCGACATGGAAGACATTCGCGGCGTCACCATCAACTCGCTGATCCTCAAGCAACTGGAAGACCGCGGCTGGGTGGAGGTGATCGGCCACCGCGAGACCGTTGGCCGCCCGGCACTGTTCGCCACCACCAAACAATTTCTCGACGACCTGGGCATCGAATCGCTGGACCAGCTGCCCGTGTCGGACAACGGATCGGGGCAGGCCGGCATGCTGGACGCCCTGAACACGCTGGACGACGCATCGCAGACGGCGCTGCCGATGGCAGATGCCGCCCCGGAATCCAGCGATGCGCACGACGCGGATGACACCGGCGACGAATCGATGCCAGCGACCCTGCTGGCCGACACCCCTGTCGGGGACGATACCACCCCACTCAACGGGACTCACGCATGAACGATCACAACGCCCCTGAATCGACCTCGCCACCGGAACTGGATGATGAGGAAAAAAAGGCTGTAGCCCTTACTGAACCTTCGCAGGATGCTGCTGATTCGGTAGCAAGCGAAACTTGGGACGACGACGCGGACGATGACGCCGATGAGGACGATGGCGCCGCGCATCGCCGCAAGCCGGCCCTCAGTGCGCCGCCCGTGCCGATCCGTTTCGCCGATGTGGTCTCGGGGCAGTTCGATGCCGACGAGGAGAGTGAGGAACTGCCCAGCCTGAAGCGCGTGCTGGCCCCGCAGGCCGAGAGCCCCAAGCTGCACAAGGTGCTGGCGCAGACCGGCCTGGGTTCGCGGCTCGAGATGGAGCAGCTCATCGTGGAGGGGCGCATCTCGGTCAACAACGAGCCGGCGCACATTGGCCAGCGCATCCAGTTCGGCGATCAGGTCAAGGTCAATGGCAAGCCGATCCGCTTTCGCGTCGATCCGCCGCCAGCGCGCGTGATCGCGTACCACAAGCCGGTGGGCGAGGTAGTCACCAACGACGATCCGCAGAACCGCCCCACGGTGTTTCGCCGCCTGCCCAAGCTGGTGCAGGGCAAATGGCAATCGGTCGGGCGGCTGGACCTGAACACCGAAGGCCTGCTGCTGTTCACCAGCTCGGGCGAGCTGGCCAACAAGCTGATGCACCCGCGCTTCGGGCTGGAGCGCGAATATGCCGTGCGCGTGCTCGGCGCGCTGAGCAACGACGAAAAAAAGCGCCTGCTGGAGGGCGTGAAGCTGGACGACGGGGTGGCCCAGTTTGGCTCGATCGAGGATGGCGGCGGCGAAGGCTCGAACTGCTGGTACCGGGTGACGATTTCCGAAGGCCGCAACCGCGAAGTGCGCCGCATGCTCGAGGCGGTCGGTCACGCGGTCAGCCGCCTGATCCGCATCCGTTACGGCGCCATGGTGCTGCCGCGCGGGCTCAAGCGCGGCGCCTGGCTGGAACTCGACGAGCGTGATATCCGCGCGCTGGTGCAGGCGGCTGGTTCCCCCAATGGGACGGGACGCGGCGAGGCGCGCGGCCCGGGCGCCGGGGAATCGCAGGGGCGTGACGGCGCCGGCCGCGCGG
>JARLJI010000146.1 GCA_031291295.1 Rhodoferax sp.
GCCAATACCGGCTCGGGACGGCGCGAGAGCTACCAGTGCATCCCCATGCCGCGCATGACGAACACCTACATGCTGGCCGGAGACGACGCGCCGGAAGATATTCTGCGCAGCGTGAAGCGCGGGCTCTACGCGGTGAACTTCGGCGGTGGGCAGGTGGACATCACCAACGGCAAGTTTGTGTTTTCGGCCTCGGAGGCCTACCTGATCGAGGACGGCAAGATCACCGCGCCGGTGCGCGACGCCACGCTGATCGGCAACGGACCGGAAGCGCTGAAGTACGTGTCGATGGTGGGCAACGACCTGAAGCTGGATGAGGGCATCGGCACCTGTGGCAAGGACGGGCAGAGCGTGCCAGTGGGTGTGGGCATGCCCACCATCAAGCTGGACCGGATGACGGTGGGCGGGACGGGGCGGTAACGCTTTCTGGGTTGCCTACCGCTGGTGTGCGGCCAGCCACTTGGTGGCGCGCTCCTGAGCCTTGGCAAGGTCGTCTGGGGAGAGGCGTGCGGCCACCTGGTTACGCGCGTCGAGGGCCTGCTTCTGGCGGGCGCCGTTCCAGGTACTGGCGGCGAGGTCGAGCCAGTAATACGCCTCAACAAAATTGACCGGCACGCCCTGCCCGCCGGCATACATCGACCCCAAGTTGAACTGTGCGCGGGGCAAGCCCTGCTCGGCGGCTTTCTGGTACCACTGCGCGGCCTGCGCGTAGTCGCGGTCAACGCCTTCGCCGTTGTCGTAGAGCAGAGCGAGATTGAACTGCGCCGAGGCGAGGCCCTGATTGGCGGCGCGGCGGTAGAGGTCGGCGGCCTGCGTGTAGTCCTGCGGCACGCCCTCGCCGCGCTCATAAAGCGTGCCAAGGTTGTACTGGGCTTCGGCGGAGTACTGCAGCGCGGCCTTGCGGTACCAGGCGGCGGCCTGCGCGAAGTCCTGCACCACGCCCTCACCATGGTCATAGAGCAGGCCGAGCTGCAACTGCGCCGCGGCCAGACCCTGGTCGGCGGCGCGACGAAACCAGACAGCGGCCTGTGCGGCGTCCGCCTCCACTCCCCTGCCCTGCTCGTAGGCCTGACCGAGGAGGAACTGCGCCTGCGCGTCGCCGGCCGTGGCCTTGCCGAGAAGGGTTGGATCAAGCTTGGTGATCTGAGCGCCGGCGGAAAGGAAACCTGCCAGCAGAACAAGCACGACAAACATCGATTTGCGACTCATAGCAGAACAATGCCTCAGGAAAAACACTCAACACAATAGCAAACGGGGGCGCGGACTGATGTGACAAGCAGCAGTTGTGCGCGCCAACAAGCGCGGCGGTTTGGTAGTGTGGACCCATGTCTGAATCCGCTGCCGCTCCCCTTGAAATGACTTCTCTCGACCTCGAATCGCTCACCGCCGACGTGGTGGCGCGGGCCATGCAAGCGGGCGCCAGCGATGCCGAGGCCGTGGCGCGCGAGGGCGACGAGTTCAGCGTGAACGTGCGCATGGGAGAGGTGGAGACGCTGAAGGAGTCCGGCTCGCGGGCGCTGGGGCTGCGCGTCTTCGCGGGCAAGCGGTCGGCCTCGGCCTCAACCAGCGACTTGACGCCGGACGGGATCCGCCAACTGGTGGAAGGC
>JARLJI010000016.1 GCA_031291295.1 Rhodoferax sp.
CTGCCCCAACGACCTCGCCGAGCTTCACGGCACTGCGCGCAACAAGCTCAAGAGCGCGCAGAAGCGTCCCTCCATCATCGCCGCCTGCTGGATGCAGGCTACGCTTTGGTAATGTCATGATTTATGGAAATCTCAATAGATTTCACCATTTTGGTGTGTCTCCAAGTTTTTGGTTTTTTTATTTTGGGCACTTCAAGTCCGAGGCGCATCCGGGTAACCCAGTAGGGTGTGCAACTGCTTTGCCCCGTCGTTTCACGATGTGGTCAGGGCCCGCCTCTGTGGCCTACCCAAGAATGGCAACGCCTTTGACCTGTGCAAACACCGCCTGGCCCACGGCCAGCGCCAGCGCGTCGGCGGACTTGCGGGTGATGCGGGCCAGCAGCGGACTGCCGCCCGCATCGAGCCGCACCATGACCTGGCCGGGGCTGTCGCTGGCGAGTGCCGTGATGCTCACCGGCAGGATGTTGAGGACGCTGGTGCCCGATTGCCGTTGCAGCGTGAGACTGACGTCGCGCGCCTGCACGCGAATGCGCAGCGGTTGACCCACCGCGGCGGCTTGCTGCGGCACACTGAGCTGCCCGCCGCTGAAGTTGGCCAGTGTCAGGTGGTAGTCGGCGTCGTGGCGGGCGACAGTGGCGTGTATCAAGGTGCCCGCGCTGTCGCCGCGGGCCAGCGGCAGGTCCAGCCGCGTCATCAGTTCAACGGTGGCCCCGCTGGCGACCACCTTGCCGGCGTCCAGCAGCACCAGGTGATCGGCCAGCCGGGCGACTTCATCCGGCGCATGACTGACGTACAGCACGGGAATGTCCAGCTCGCCGTGCAGCCGTTCCAGGTAGGGCAGGATCTCGGCCTTGCGCCCGGCATCCAGCGCGGCCAGCGGTTCGTCCATCAGCAAGATGCGTGGGCTGGTGGCCAGCGCGCGTGCAATCGCCACGCGCTGGCGCTCGCCGCCCGACAGCGTGGCGGGGTTGCGCTGCATCAAGGGCGCCATGCCCAGCAGTTCCACGGCTTGGGCCAGCGCCACGCGGCGCTGCGCGGGCGGCACCCGCTTCATGCCATACGCCATGTTCTGCGCCACTGTGAGGTGCGCAAACAGGCTGGGCTCCTGGAACACATAACCCAGCGCCCGCTGGTGCGTGGGCACGAACAGGCCGCGCGCATCGTCCTGCCAGACCTCGCCATTGACTTCCACGTAGCCGCCCCGGGCGCGCTCGAGTCCCGCGATGGCGCGCAGGCAGGTGGTTTTGCCGGAGCCGGACGGGCCGAACAGCGCGCTGACCCGGCGCCCCGGCAAGGCCAGATCGACATCGAGCGCAAAGTCGGGGTAGTGCAGTTGCAGGCGCGCCAGCACCGCGGGATGGCTGGTGGCGCTCACCGGGTCAATCCGGTTTTGCGCTGCCCGGTGGGATTCAGTATGTACAGCGCCAGCAGCAACGAAAACGAAAACACCACCATGCTCGCGGACAGCCAGTGCGCCTGCGTGAATTCCAGCGCTTCCACATGGTCGTAGATTTGCACCGACACCACGCGCGTCTTGTCCGGGATGTTGCCGCCGATCATCAGCACCACGCCGAACTCGCCCACGGTGTGCGCAAAGCCCATCACGGTGGCCGTCAAGTAGCCCGGCCTGGCCAGCGGCAGCACGACGCTGAAAAACGTGTCGAGCCTGGATGCGCGCAAGGTGGCGGCGGCTTCCAGCGGCCGATCGCCGATGGCCTCGAACGCGTTCTGCAGCGGCTGCACCACGAACGGCGTGGAATAGAGCACCGAGCCCACCACCAGGCCGGCAAAGGTGAACGGCAGCACGCCCAGCCCCAGCGATTGGGTCCATTGCCCGATGGGCCCGTTCGGCCCCAGCCCCACCAGCAGATAGAAGCCCAGCACGGTGGGCGGGAGCACCAGTGGCAGGGCCACCAATGCCCCCGCCGGGCCTTTCCACCACGAGCGGGTACGCGCCAGCCACCAGGCCAGCGGTGTGCCCAGCAGCAGCAGGATGAGCGTAGTCAGCCCGGCCAGACGCAAGGTCAGCGCGAGGGCTGCCCAAGCGGTGTGATCGAGCGCATTAATGGGCATGTCGTGTTCCTCGTGGCAGGGCGGGGCGTCTAGATGCCGTAGCCATAGGAGCGCATCACCGCCCGGGCCTTGTCGCCCTTGAGGTAGACCAGCAGGGCGGCGGCGGCCTTGTTGTCTTTGGCCCGATGCAACTGCACCGCATCCTGGCGCAGCGGGGCATGCAGATTTTCCGGAACAATCCAGCCCGAGCCACTCTTGAGCTTGCCGCCCTCATAGACCTGCGACAGCGCGACAAAACCCAACTCGGCGTTGCCGGTGACGACAAAGATGAGCGTCTGGCCAATGCTTTCGCCCTGCACGAACTTGGGTTGCAGGCTGCTGAGCAGGCCCAGTTGCGTCAGCGTCTGCACCGCCGCGGCGCCATAGGGTGCCAGGTTGGGCGCCGCGATCGCGATGTTCCTGAATTCATTTTTCTTCAACACCTCCCCCTGCGCGTCCACCACGCCGGACCTGGCCGACCACAGGACCAGCTTGCCGGTGGCGTAGGTGAAGCGGCTGCCGGGCACAGCGTCGCCTTCCTTTTCCAGCCGCGCAGGGGTGGCCTCGTCCGCCGCCAGGAACAGATCGAATGGCGCGCCGTTCTTGATCTGCGAATAGAACTTGCCGGTGGAGCCGAACGACAGCTGGGCCGTGTTACCCGTGTCCTTTTCAAAATCCGCCGCGATGGCCTTCATCGGCTCGGTGAAGTTGGCGGCTACGGCGACCTGCACGGTTTCGGCGCGCACTGTGGCAGACAGGACCAGCGCCAGCACGGCGCACAGGAAGTGGGGAAGGCGTGACGTCATGGGTAGATTTCTTTCGCTATTACTATTTTGAATAGCGAAAGTCTAGCATTGGACAGGGCGGCAAGGCGCGGGGGACTTGCCGGCACAACGCGGCCCCATCAACCGCGTGACTAGGGAAAACCCTATACTGTCCCAGCACTCACTCGGTGTCCCGCCGACACAAAGGAGTTCATTTGACCCAAAGTTTAGAAACGCCCCAACACCCTGCCGCCGCGAGGCCGTCAGGCCTGACCCTGTTCAAGCGACTGATGGGCGTGCCGCCGGCGCGGCTCAATCTTGCATTGCAAGGCGGCGGCGCGCACGGGGCCTTCACCTGGGGTGTCCTGGAAGCGTTGCTCGACGATCCGCGCATTCAGTTCGAAGGACTGAGCGGCAGCAGCGCCGGCGCCATGAACGCCGTGGTGTTTGCCGATGGCTGGATGAAGGGCGGGCGCGACGGCGCGCGTCAGGGCCTGCTTGATTTCTGGACGGAGACCGGCAAGCAGATACCTTGGGAGATGATGACCCGGGGCGAGGGCGACGCAATCAGCCTTTCGCCGGCCGCCAGGCTGCTGGCGAGCTGGGCCGGCTACTTCTCGCCATCGCAACTCAACCCGTTGGGCCTGGATCCGCTGCGCGATCTGCTGGGGCGTCAGGTCGACTTCGAGCGCTTGCGCAGCCACAGTCCGTTCAAGCTGTTCGTCGGCACCACGCAGGCGAACACCGGAAAACTGCGGGTGTTCCGCGAAAGCGAACTCAGCGTCGATGTGCTGCTCGCCTCCGCCTGCCTGCCCAAGGTTCAGCGCCCGGTGGAGATCAATGGCGAGCCGTATTGGGACGGTGGCTATTCGGCCAATCCCGCGGTATTTCCACTGTTCTACGACTGCGATTCGCGCGATGTGTTGTTGGTGCTGCTGAGTCCGCTCGAGCATGAAGGCACGCCGCGCACGGCTCCGGAGATCGAGGCGCGCATTGTCGAGCTGGCGTTCAGCGCCCACTTCATGCGCGAAATGCGGATGGTCGCCCAGGCCCTTGAATTCTCGGGCCCGACATTCCTGACGTTGGGACGGCTCGAGCGGCGGCTGCACAAGACGCGGTTTCACATGATTGATTCCGCCCATCTGGCGAGTCTGAAGCGCACCGAGACCAAGCTGCTGGCCTACGCCCCGTTCCTCGACCTGCTGCGCGGGCAGGGACGCGAGCGTGCCAGCAACTGGCTCGCGGATCACGGCGACGGTGTTGGACGGCGCTCGACGGTCGATGTGAAGAAGTGGTTCGCCTGAGCGCGGCGTGGCCCGCTCAGCGTTTGTCGCTGAACCCGATCGACACATGCGTGCCGTCGCAAAACGGCTTGTTCTTCGAGGCGCCGCAGCGGCACAGCGTCATGCGGTTGCGCACTTCATAGTCGAAGCCATCGGCGCTGACCAGCTGCACACCGCCGCGCACTGCGACGGGCCCGGCGCAATTCTTGGCGGGGTCTTCGAGCAGGCGTACCGAGGGCTCGTATTTCGGCTCGATGGGCTGGCCGGTCGCGTTGTCCCAGGCCACCAGCCGCCCCGACGGGCAGTCGCAGGTCTGGTGCACGAAATGCTCGCGCGCGGTCGGGTTATCCGTTTCGTTCACGAGACTCCATACTTGCCCATGCGGATCGCAAAAGCGCGCGAACGCGCACAGGCTCTCGGCATCCGTCAGCGACATCGTGGGGCCGCGCATCACCTTGGCCTGCTCCAGATAGGGTTGGCGGCTCGCCGTTTCGGTACCGTCAAATCCTACCTTCGCGTGGGTGCCGTCGCAAAACGGCTTGTTCGCGCTGTGGCCGCAGCGACAGAGCGCATATTGCGCCTGGTCTGGGTAAGTCTGCCCCGGTTCCCACTTGACCGACTCGCCACCGGCGTTGGTGCCGATGACCTCTTTGCCGAGCGGAATGCCGCCCGAGACGAGATACGGGCCGTTCTTCGAGATCTTGATTTTCGTGCCGGGTTTTTGCGGATCCATCTGAGGTCTCCAGTTGGCGGGCGTGGGATGACGCATCTCGCGCAATGCTGTTACTGTAGCCAATAATGGCGTCGGCGCAAGGTCCTGCAAACCATTTACAGGCATGGTGACAGACGATGCCGATCTGGAGTTTTCAATGGTGACCCGACTGCACGAGACGATTCATGGCTGAGACGACGCACCAGCCGACCGCATGGGTTCTGGCCGGCGGCGGCAGTTTTGGCGCCATACAGGTCGGCATGCTGCGTGCGCTCGTCGCGCACGGCCTGTTGCCCGACCTGGTGATCGGATCATCGGTGGGCGCGATCAACGGCGCCTACTTCGCCGGCGCACCGAATGCGGCCGGCATCGCGCAGCTCGAAGTCCTCTGGTGCAGCTTGCATCGCAGTACGGTTTTCCCCATCGCATGGCGCAGCATGCTGGGACTCCGCGCCAGCGGCGGGTTTGCGGTCGACCCGTCGGGGCTGCGTGGCCTGCTCGAGCAGTGCCTGCCCTACCACGCGCTGGAGCAGGCCAGCGTGCCCGTGCATGTCGTCGCTACCGATCAGCTCGGCGGCGGTACGGTGGCGCTCTCCAGCGGCCCGGCTGTTGACGCCGTGCTGGCGAGTTGCGCCGTTCCAGCGGTATTCCCGCCGGTGCGTATCGGGGAGCGGTTCCTGATCGACGGGGCAATTGCCAGCAACACGCCGATCAGCGTCGCCGTCGAACTGGGTGCCAGGCGCGTGATCGTGCTGCCCACGGGCTTTGCCTGCGCGCTCGACGCGCCGCCTCGCGGCGTCATCGCCAACGCCCTGCATGCGGTGACCCTGCTCATCGCGCATCAGCTGGCCAGCGAGTTTGAGCAGTATCACGCGGCGGCGCAGATCATCATGGTGCCGCCGCTGTGTCCATTGACGGCGTCGCCCTACGACTTCTCCCACGCCGGAGAGTTGATCCAGCGCGCGGCCGAGCAGACGCAGCGCTGGCTCGAGCACGACGGCCTGACGCGCCAGCAGGTTCCCCCGGCGTTGCTGGCGCACCGCCACTGACAGATGCCACCGCGGCGTTGAGCAGGGCATGCGCCGATGCAAACCACGGTGCGTGCGAGCTGTTGGCTGAAAATACCCCATGCCCAAATCCCGTTCACCAGCCGTCTCGTACAGCACCGCCCTTGGTCACGCGTCAGCCGACAAACGCATCGAAATCCTGCGCCTGATCGGGCGCAGCGGCTCCATTTCGCAGGCGGGGCGTGAGGCAGGCGTCAGCTACAAGGCCGCCTGGCAGGCCATTGATACCCTTACCAACCTGGCCGGGGTGGCCCTGGTCGAGCGGCTGGTGGGCGGGGCGGGCGGCGGCGGCGCCCGTGTCACGGCAGCCGGCCGGCATTTGCTGACGGTGGCCGACGCACTGGAGCAGGCGCGCGCCCAGGTACTGGCCCGCTTTCAGCAGCAGGATGGCGATTCGCAAGCCGCCGGCATGCCGCCCACGCTGACGCAACTCCCGGTGCGCACCAGCATGCGCAACCAGTTGCCCTGCAAGGTCCAGACCCTGGTTCTACAAGGCCAGATTGTGCGGGTGCGACTGCAACTGGCGGGTGGCACAGCGCTGGCGTCGAGCATCACGGTGGAGAGCGCGGAGTTGCTGGGCCTGCGCGAAGCGTTGCCGGTGCTGGCGCTGTGCAAGGCCACGGCAGTCTCGGTCGGCCGCTCGGCCGACGCCCAAACCTTGCCCGCGGGTAACGTGCTGCTGGGGCGCGCCAGCCGTGTGGCGCGCGGCGAAACGGCTGATGAAGTCGCGGCGCAGCTCGAGGGCGGCTTGCAGATGGTCGGATTCGCAGCGCCGGCCAGTGGCCTGCGCTCGGGCAGCCGGGTGGCAATGACGGTCGAGGAGTCGGCCATTGTGATCGCCCTCATCGACTGAGACTTGCTACTATATTGATAGCTTCTCGCGTAATTTTGGCAAGGGCTAGTGGTGCTTTTTGTTGTTCAATTTTCGGTACACCGTGGCGCGGCTGATGCCCAGCAGATGTGCCGCCTGGGCGACGTTGCCGCGCGCATCATCGACGGCTTTGCGGATCAGCGCGGTTTCCAGATCCTTGAGCGGCACATTTTCTGTGGTGCGACCCCCGGCGCCAGCGTCGATGCCGTGGGTCGTCTCGGCGTTCGCCATCGGCAGGGCGTTCAGGCGCAAGCCGCTCCACAGGGGCACCTCAATCACCGGGTTTTGCCGCTTCGCTGCGTCGAACAGCAACTGGTAGGGGATCCCGAAAACGTCGCCGATGTGCACGCCGGCATGCCCGGGCGTGGCAAGTTGCGACACCATCTGGCGCGCAATCTGGTTGGCACCGACCACCCAGCCGTCGGCGTCCAGGCAGACCAGTCCATCGGCATCGAAGCCCAACGTGTGGCCCGGCCAGTTCAGGCGCACCATCAGGGCGTGCGGCTGGCCCAGCAGCAGGGCATTTTCAATGCGGCAAGCCGACTGGGCTGCCAAGTGCTTGAACTCGGGGCGCTCTACTGCATCGATGCCGGTCAGGTCCAGCATGCCGGCGCAGCGTCCGTCGGGTCCGAACAGGGGCGCGCCCGCACAGCTGTAGAACGAGGTGCTTGAGAAAAAGTGCTCGCCGCGGTGCAGCCAGACCGGGCGCAACTCGCCCAAAGCGGCGCCGATGGCCGAAGTGCCGACGCTGCGCTCGGACAGATCCACGCCAACCCGGGCAATCGCGTCGGCGCGGCGGTCGGCGCGGTCAATGGCGCCGCTGACATCGACCACCACCCCCTGCGCATTGGTCAGGATGATGAAATAGCGGGTATCAATAATGGCGCGTCCCAGTTTTTCCAGCACCGGGCGGGCAGCTTGTACCAGCGTGTGGTTGGCCTCTTCGGTGTGCCGTACGGCTTGCGCCGGAACAACATTGAACGCCACCTCCTGCTCGGGCCGCAGCCCGCTGGACAGGCAGCGCCGCCATGAGCGCTCAATCCATGACGCCGACAACGCCACGGCCGGCGATTGACTCTCGTCGAGCACCGCGTGGCGAGCCCGGTCAATCAGCTGAAGGCGCTGCTCAGGCGACGGTGTCAGTGCTTGCTGCATGGGTCTGTCCATGTTGTTTCATTTTGAGAATTTCATGCTGATCTTGACATGAAGCTAGGGTTTAGCCTAGGGGCACTTGCGGGTTTCACTTGAACAATGCGTTGGCATCGAACAAACTACTTTCTTGCTAACAGGAGACAAGTCTTATGCAAGTTCAACTCAAAGTCAACGGAAAGTCCTCCACTCTTGACCTGGCTCCCAATACGCTGCTGGTACAGGTGCTGCGCGAACATCTCAAGCTCACCGGCACCCACGTCGGCTGCGACACCGCGCAGTGCGGCGCCTGTACGGTGATCATGAACGGGCATGCCGTCAAGTCATGCAACATGCTCGCGGCGCAGGCCAGCGGAGCCGAAATCACCACCATCGAGGGGCTGGCGCAGCCGGACGGCACGATGCATCCGATGCAGGCGGCGTTCAAGGAATGCCATGGGCTGCAGTGCGGGTTTTGTACCCCCGGCATGGTGATGAGTGCCGTCGATCTGTGTCAACAGCATCCCAAGGCCACCGAGGCCGAGATCCGCGAGCTGCTCGAGGGCAACATCTGCCGCTGTACGGGGTACCAGAACATTGTCAAGGCCGTGCAGCAGGGCGCTGCTGCCATGGCGGCCTGATTCATTGCCAGAAAACCAAGGAGTACAAACATGGGTGCACCCGACTTTGCAAGCCTGCCGCATATTGGCGAGGCTGTCCGCCGTAAAGAAGACTACCGCTTCCTCACCGGCGGCGGCCAGTACACCGACGATGTGAACCTGGCCCACCAGCGCTACGCCATATTCGTGCGTTCGCCGCACGCCCACGCGGTCATCAAAAGCATCGACGTCAGCAAGGCCGAGGCCATGCCCGGCGTGGCCAAGGTTTTCATTGGCAAGGACGTGGAAGGCAAGATGGGAGGCCTGCCCTGCGGCTGGCTGATTACCGGCACCGACGGCGCACCGATGAAAGAGCCGCCGCACCCGATCCTGGCCCAGGGCAAGGTGCGCTACGTGGGCGACCATGTCGCCATGGTAGTGGCCGACACGATTGAGCAGGCCAAGAACGCTGCCGAGGCCGTGGAGGTGGACTACGACGTGCTGCCCGCCGTGGTGGATGTGCGCGATGCCGCCAAGGGGACCGCGCTGCACGAGGCCGCGCCCGACAACCATTGCTACAAGTGGGGGCTGGGTGACAAGGCGCAGGTCGACGCGGCCTTCGCCAAAGCCGCGCACGTGACCCAGCTGGACCTGATCAACAACCGGCTCATCCCCAACGCCATGGAGCCGCGCGCCGCGATCGGCTCGTACAACCGCGCCAGCGACGAGTACACGCTGTACGTGTCCAACCAGAATCCGCACGTCGAGCGGCTGCTCATGACCGCCTTCGTGCTGGGCCTGCCCGAGCACAAGGTGCGCGTGATTGCGCCCGATGTGGGTGGCGGTTTCGGCTCCAAGATCTACCTTTACGCCGAAGACGTGTGCCTGACATGGGCCGCCAAACAGCTCAACTGCGCGATCAAGTGGACGGCCGAGCGCAATGAGAGCTTTGTCAGCGATGCCCATGGCCGCGACCATGTGAGCCACGCCGAAATGGCGATGGACAAGGATGGCAAGTTCCTGGCGCTGCGCGTGCACACCGACGCCAATATGGGGGCCTACCTGTCCACCTTCTCGACGGCGATTCCGACCATCCTGTATGGCACGCTGCTGGCGGGCCAATACACCACGCCGCAGATATACGTGGAAGTGGACGCCTGGTTTACCAATACGGCGCCGGTGGACGCCTACCGGGGCGCCGGCCGGCCCGAAGCCACTTATTTGCTGGAGCGCCTGGTCACCCGCTGCGGCTGGGAGTTGGGCCTCTCGCAGGATGAAATCCGCAAGCGCAACTTCATTACCCAGTTCCCTTATCAGACCCCGGGGGCGCTGCAATACGATACCGGCGACTTCCATGCCTGCATGGACAAGGCCCAGGTGCTGGCCGATGTGGCCGGGTTCGACGCGCGCCGCAAGGCCAGCGAAGCCAAAGGCCTCAAGCGCGGCATCGGCTATTCGAGCTACATCGAGGCCTGTGGTCTGGCACCCAGCAACATCGCCGGTGCGCTCGGCGCACGTGCCGGCCTGTTCGAATGCGGCGAGGTGCGCGTGCATCCCACCGGCAGCGTGACGGTGTTTACCGGCTCGCACAGCCATGGCCAGGGACACGAGACCACCTTTGCGCAGGTGGTGGCGGCGCGCCTGGGCATCGCGGTCGATGCGGTGGACATCGTGCACGGCGACACCGGCCGTGTGCCGTTCGGCATGGGCACCTACGGCTCGCGCTCACTCTCGGTCGGTGGCTCGGCCATCATGCGCGCGCTCGACAAGATCGAGACCAAGGCCAAGAAGATCGCCGCGCACCTGATGGAGGCGAGCGATGCCGACGTCGAGTTTGCCAACGGCGAGTTCACCGTCAAGGGCACCGACAAGAAGGTCACGTTCGGCCAGGTCGCGCTGACGGCCTATGTGCCGCACAATTACCCGCTGGACAAGCTCGAACCCGGGCTGAATGAGACCGCGTTCTACGATCCGACCAACTTCACCTATCCGGCCGGCACCCATATTTGCGAAGTCGAAATCGACCCCGCGACGGGCGTCACCCGCATCGATCGCTTCAGTGCGGTGGACGACTTCGGCACCATCGTCAACCCGATGATCGTCGAGGGCCAGGTGCATGGCGGCATTGCGCAGGGCATTGGTCAGGCGCTGCTGGAGAACTGTGTGTATGACCGGGAAACCGGCCAGCTGCTCACCGGCAGTTTCATGGACTACACCATGCCGCGCGCCGACGACATTCCCGACATCAAGCTTGGCCATGTTTGCACGCCGTGTACCCACAATCCGCTCGGCTCCAAGGGCTGCGGCGAAGCGGGGGCGATCGGCTCTCCACCGGCCGTGATCAACGCCGTGCTCGATGCGTTGAAAGCCGTCGGGGTGAAAGACTTCGACATGCCCGCCTCGCCCTGCCGCGTGTGGCAAGCCATCCAGTCTGCAAAAGTCTAAGGAGAACCACGATATGTACGCATTCACACTGGAGCGTCCCTCCACCACCGCAGACGCCGTCAAATTGGCAACTGGAGGTGCCAAGGTGCTGGCCGGCGGGCAGACCCTGCTGGCCTCGATGAAGCTGCGCCTGTCCGACCCCGGCCAGTTGGTCGATTTGTCCAACATCAAGGAGTTGGCCGGCATCAAACGCGAGGGCAACGCCTTCGTGATTGGTGCCATGACGCGCCATGCCGACGTGGCTGCCAATGCCGAACTCCTGGCCGCCCTTCCTGTGCTGGCCCATCTGGCTGCGCACATTGGCGACCGGCAGGTGCGCACCATGGGTACGCTGGGCGGCTCGGTGGCTAACAACGACCCCGCTGCCGATTACCCCGCCGCCGTGCTGGGCCTGGGTGCGACCGTGGTGACCACGCAGCGCAAAATCGCCGCTGACGACTTTTTCACCGGCATGTTTTCCACAGCGCTGAATGACGGTGAGTTGATCACAGCCATCAGTTTTCCGATCCCGAAGCGCGCCGCCTACATGAAGTTCGTGCAGCCGGCTTCGCGTTTTGCGCTGACCGGTGTGTTTGTGGCGCAGAGTGATGCCGGGGTGCGTGTGGCCGTGACGGGCGCGGGCAACGGCGTTTTCCGCCACAAGGGGCTGGAGGATGCGCTGAACCAGAGCTTCACCCCCGCGGCTGCGGCGGCCGTGAAGATCGATGCCTCGGACCTGAACAGCGACATTCACGCCACGGCGGCCTACCGCGCCAACCTGATCAGCGTGCAAACCCAGCGCGCGGTCACCCAGGCGCTGGGCTAGAGGCGACGTGTTTGCAACCATTGATGCACTGATTCGGGCCTTGGAGGAGGCCGGCTACTACGCCGATCGCAGGCTGGCGACGGCCGTGTTTCTTGCACTCAAACTGCAGCGTCCGCTGTTGCTGGAGGGCGAGCCGGGCGTGGGCAAGACGGAACTGGCCAAGGCGCTGGCGGTAGCCCTGCAGCGCGCCCTGATTCGTTTGCAGTGCTACGACGGACTGGAGTTGCGTGAAGCCCTGTACGAGTGGAACTACGCAGCGCAGTTGCTGCACATGCGTGCCGCTGAGTTGCGGCACGAGAGCCAGGGCAATGGCGGCGATGTCGCCCAGATCGAGCGCGAGGTGTATCAAGACCGCTACCTGATTCGCCGCCCCCTGCTGCAGGCGCTGCAGACCCCTGCTCCGGGTGCCGTGCTGCTGATCGACGAGGTGGACCGGGCCGACGAGCCGTTCGAGGCCTTCCTGCTCGAATACCTGGGCGAGTACCAGGTCAGCATTCCCGAGATCGGCACGGTGCGTGCCGCCACCACCCCGGTGACCATTCTGACCAGCAACCGCACACGCGAATTGCACGACGCGGTCAAGCGCCGCTGCCTGTACCACTGGCTCGACTATCCCGAGCGCGAGCGCGAACTGGCGATTGTGCGGGCCCAGGTGCCGCAGGCCAGCGAGGCGCTCTCCGCGCAGGTGGCTGCGTTTGTGGCCCGCTTGCGCAGCGCACCGTTTGCCCACGCGTTCCAGCGTGCGCCGGGGATCGCCGAGAGTGTGGAGTGGGCCCGGGCACTGGTCGCGCTGGACACATTGGCGATGGACCCGGAGGTCGTGACCGACACGGCCGGCATCCTGTTCAAGCAGCGCGAAGATGTGGCCGCCCTGACCCGCGACCTGGCTGCGGAGCTGCTCGCGCCTGAAGAGACTGCGGCATGAGCCACGAGGCCGGGTTCGGGTCGGACTTGCCTGTGCCCTTGCAAACCCGCCAAGCTCGGGACGAACGAACGATTGCTGGTTGAGGCGATCATGCAGCTTGGCGACGCACGCACCGGCAAACTGGCCGACAACATCACCGGATTTGGCCGTGCCTTGCGCCGGGCCGGCGTGCGCGTCGACAGCTCGCGCCTTGCGCTGGCGGCCGACGCGGCACTGGCCGTCGGTGTCGATGCCAAGGCCGATCTGAGTGCTGCGCTGGAAGCCGTGATGATCAGCTGCGAGCAGGACCGACTGGTGTTTCGTGAGCTGTTCGATGCCTACTTTCGCGATCCCGAAATGGCCAAGAAGCTGCTGGCACAACTGCTGCCCAGCGCCGAGGGCAAGGCCGAGCCCAGCAAGCGGCGTCCGCGCGTGCGCGAGGCGCTGTCGCCACAACAGGCCTACGGCCAGCAGGCCAAGCCCACGCAGGAAGACCAGAAGGTCGAATTCGACGCGGCCATGACGGCCAGCGACCTGCAGCGCCTCAAGCATGCCGACTTCAATGCGCTGTCAGGTACGGAGTACCGGCTGGTGGAGCGACTGGCGCGTGACGTGCGGATGCCGCTGCCACACTTTGCCTCGCGTCGCACCTACCCCGCCAGTTCGGGCGCGCGACTGCACTGGCCCGGCGTCATGCACAAGGCATCGCGCACCGGCGGCGAATTGATGAACCTGCCCCGGCTCAAGCGGCGCGAGCAACCGCTGCCGCTGCTGGTCCTGGTCGACGTGTCGGGCTCCATGGAGCGCTATGCGCGCCTGCTGCTGGCCTTTTTGCATGCCGCCACCCGGCGCCATCCGCGGCGCGACGTATTTGCCTTTGGCACCCAGCTGACCGACCTGACGCCGGCTTTTCGCATTGCCGACACCGACGAAATGCTGGCCGTGGCCAGTGCCGCGATCGAAGACTTTGCCGGCGGCACGCAGCTGGGGACGTCGCTGGCCAGCCTGCGCCAGCACCATGCGCGCCGGCTGGTTGGCCGTCGCACGCTGGTGCTCATCATCACCGACGGACTGGATACCGGCGAGCCGCAGGTGCTGGAGGCAGAGCTGGCATGGCTGCGCCGCGCCGGCCGCCGGCTGCTGTGGCTCAACCCGCTCTTGCGCTTCGACGGTTATGCGCCCAGTGCGCGCGGCGCGGCCGTGCTGCACCGTTATGCCCACGGCATGCTGGCGGTGCACAACCTGAGCAAACTGGAAGATCTGGCGACCAGCCTGGCCGCCTTGATGAAACGCTGAATCACCCCGACAACCACCAGAACACAAGGAGAAAACGATGGACATGCAAGCCAACCGCCAACTGGCCGTGACGCAGCAGCAGGCCTGGGACGCGCTGAACGACCCCGTGGTGCTCAAGACCTGCATTCCGGGCTGCGACAAGGTCGAGGCCACGGGCGAAAACCAGTACGCGATCGCTATGGCGCTCAAGATCGGCCCGGTCGCGGCCAAATTTGCCGGAAAAATCAACCTCAGCGACATCAAGCCGCCCAGCAGCTACAACATTGCCTTTGAAGGGCAGGGCGGCGTGGCGGGGTTCGGCAAAGGCAACGCCCAGGTGACGCTGACGCCCAACGATGCAGGGTGCGACCTCGCGTATGTCGTTCATGCCTCGGTCGGTGGCAAGGTGGCGCAACTGGGGCAGCGCCTGATCGACGGCGCGGCCAAATCCATGGCGGAAGACTTCTTCAAACGCTTCGACGATGAAATGCAGCGCCGCTTCCCCGAGGCCTATGCTTCAAAAGCAATAGCAGAACCTGCAGGTTTGGCGCCGGCTACAGCCTCAAAAGGCTCAAAGATTCCGGTCTGGGTGTGGATTGCGGGGGTTGTGGTGGTGCTGGCCCTCATCTGGTGGCTGCGCTAGGGCGCGGCCAAAGGGCCGCCGCGATCCTGGCCCTGGCGTTCTGTTGTGCAATTTGCCAGGCCCAGGACAACAAGGCGGAGTCCCTCGAATTGCCCACGGTCAACGTAGTCGGCACCAGTCCCTTGCCGGGGCTGGGTGTCCCTCTGGACGATGTGCCGGCCAACGTCCAGATGATCAAGGGCAGTTCGCTCGGCGACCAGCACGATACGCGGGTGACGGATTTTCTGGAGCGCAACGTCACCAGCGTCAACATCAATTCCGAGCAGGGCAATGCAGATCAGCAAAGCGTGACGTTCCGGGGCTTTTATGCTTCTCCCATTCTGGGGGTGCCGCAGGGCCTGTCCGTTTTTCAGGACGGGGTTCGCATCAACGAAACCTTTGGCGATGTCGTCAATTGGGATTTGATTCCGCCCACCGCGATCTCCAGCATGCAGTTGATCCCCGGCTCCAATCCGCTGTATGGGTTGAACACGCTCGGTGGCGCGCTGGCCATCTATACCAAGAGCGGCAAGCAATACCCTGGATTCAGTGTTGGTACGAGTGTGGGCTCATTCGGCAGAAAACAGATGGACGTCGAATACGGCGGCTTCAAGGACAACTGGGACTACTTCCTGACCTACAACGCCGCCAACAGCCAAGGCTACGCAACGCAGAATGCGAGCCAGGTGCGGCAGTTCTTCGGCAAGTTGGGCTGGCAAGACAGCATGACCGATCTGGATGTGTCGCTGACCCTGGCGGACAACCATTTCACTGGCAATCAGACCTTGCCATTGAGCATGCTGGATGATCTTCGGCAGTCCTACACTTACCCGGACACCAACAGGAATCAACTGTCGTTCCTGACGGTCAAGGGCAGCCACTTCCTCGGTGACGACTGGCTGATTGGCGGCACCGCTTATTACCGCAGCTCGGACAATTCCGGTGCCAACAGCAATACCCAGGGTGGCCCCTACAACACGCCGACCTGTGCGACGGATCCGGGGCCTGCAGACGCCAACGGCAACCCCACCGCTCCCGACGGCAGCAACTGCTCGGGTAGCAACGTGCTTCAGCATTTGAATCAGGACACCTACGGATTTGGCCTGCAGCTGACGTCCACCCAAAAACTGATGGGTTTCGACAATCAGATGATCCTCGGTTTCACGGCCGATCTGGGCAGGGGCACGTTCAGCCAGTCGGCGCAGGACGGTTACTTCACCAGCGACCGCAACACTATTGGCGTTGACGATCCGTCGCAGAACGTGCTGTTGAAAACGGCCAACCGCTATTACGGTGTGTTTGTGTCGGACAGCTTGCAACTGAGTCCCAAATGGACGTTGACCGGCTCCGCGCGCTACAACATGGATCGCGTGACGATGGCGGATCAGTTGGGCACTGCGCTCAATGGCGACCATAGCTTCACCCACCTGAGTCCGGCGCTGGGTCTGAATTTCAAACCCAACCCGGCCGTGGTGAGCTACATCGGCTACACCGAAGGCATGCGCGTTCCCTCGCCGATCGAATTGAGTTGCGCCGACCCGCAGGCGCCCTGTTCGCTGCCGAACGCATTCTCGTCCGACCCGGCTCTCCAGATGGTGGTGACTCACACCTGGGAGATGGGGGCCCGCATCAAGCTGAGTCCGCAAACCCGGCTTCAGGTGGCGGCCTATCAGACCCTCTCGGACAACGACATCAACTTCGTCACCGATGCCAATTCGCCCACCCAGGGGTATTTCGCGAATGTGGGGACGACGCGTCGGCGCGGCATCGAAATCTCATCACAGAGCACCTTTGATCATTGGGGTCTGCAGACAGCCTACAGCTACACCCAAGCCACCTATCAGAGCGCCTTTACCCTGAACAGTCCGGACAACAGCAGCGCGGATGCCAATGGCGTCATTCAGGTATCGCCGGGGGATCGCTTGGCCAACGTGCCCAGTCAACTCCTGAAGGTTCGCGTGGAATATTCGCCCAACGCGACCTGGAAGTTTGGGGCCAACATGAACTACGCGGGCCCGATCTATTCACGGGGCAACGAAAACAATCTCGATCCGAATGGAAAGGTTGGTGGCTACACGGTTTTCAATCTGGACGCCTCCATGCATGTGAATAAGCAACTGGAGGTGTTTGCGCGCATCAATAATCTGCTGAACCGGCAGTACGCCAACTTCGGCGTGCTGGGGGCCAACTTTTTCTCGGGGCCGGGCAACAGCTACAACGCCGCTGGCACGCCATCACAGTTTGTCGGCGTCGGTCAACCCATCGGCGTGTGGGTCGGGGCGCGTTACAACTACTGAGCGATTGAGTGCTGGAGAGCACTCCTGAAACCAGCACGCTGCCGCAACACAGTTTGTTTTCGCGTGAAATGCACCTTTGGCAAGGATACAAATCGTTGCCAATGAAGCGTCGCATTCACACGTATCAAATTGAGGCAGAAGCCCATCCATCGGTGCCGAAAATCGCGCTTCCAATCGAGACAAATATACGGCTTTGTTTCATTTTGAGAATTTGATGAGCGGCCCAAAGAAAGCTAGGGTTTAGCCTAGGAATCTCTGAAAAGAACGGTCCAACAATGGCGTCGCCTGACAGGCAGACTCAACAATTGGAGACCATTCATGAAACCTCTTTTCCCATCCGTGGCATTCGCCTTGATGCTGGGCATTGCCTCCACCGCCAGTGCCCAGAACTGGCCGGTGTACGGTGGCGATTCCGGCAACACCCGATTCAGCCAGTCCACCGAGATCAATACCTCGAACGTCAACAAGCTCAAGGTCAAATGGGCCTTGCAGCTGGGCAGCTTGCGCTCCCAGGAATCGACGCCCATTCTGGTCGGCGACACGCTCTACGTGTCCTCGTCGTTCGGCCCCAAGACCACGTTCGCTCTGGACGCCAGGACTGGCGAAGTCAGATGGCAGTACTCGCCGGATATTCCAAAGGGCATCGATCAATACGCCTGCTGCGACGTGAACAACCGTGGCGTGTCCTATGCCGACGGAAAGATCTTTGTCGGCCGGCTCGATGCCAACGTGGCCGCGCTCGATGCCAAGACCGGCAAGGAGCTGTGGGTCACGAAGATCGTCGATTACACCCAGGGCTCAGTCATCACCTCGCCCCCGACACTGGTCAAGAATCTCGTGATCACCGGCTACGGTGGTGGTGAGTACGGCGCGCGTGGCGCTCTGGTGGCACTGGACCAGGCCACCGGCAAGGAAGTCTGGCGCACGTACACCACGCCGCTGCCGGGTGAAAAGAACAGCGAGACCTGGAAGGGCGACAGCGGCAAACTTGGTGGTGGCGATGCCTGGTTCATCGGCTCCTACGATCCAAAGCTGAACCTGGTCTATTACGGCACCAGCAACCCCTCGCCATGGGCCGCAATTGTTCGCGGCAATGACAGCTCGGACATCGGCCCGTACACCAATCTGTACTCGTCATCGGTCATTGCTCTCAATCCGGAAACCGGCAATATCGTCTGGCACTACCAGTTCACACCGCACGATGCCTGGGACTACGATGGTGTCAACGAGCTGGTTTTTGCCGACCTTCCGGTGCAGGGCAAGAAGACGCCCGTCATCATGACGGCCAACCGCAACGGCTTTTTCTACGTGCTCGACCGCGCCGACGGCAAGCTGATTTCCGCCAAGCAGTTTATTGAGGGGGTCAATTGGGCCACCGGCATCGACATGGCGACCGGCAGGCCGATCGAGGCGGCGGATAACGCCAAGCGGCCAGGCGCGAAGCGCAAGGCGGCAAACGTCTGCCCGGCCCTGCTCGGTGGCAAGAACTGGATGCCAATGAGCTACGACCACGCCACCGGCTTGGTCTATATCCCCACCTTGAACATGTGCATGGACGAGGTAGGCGAGGTTGCCAACTACACCCGCGGCGCCTTCTACCTCGGCGTCAACTTCAATATGCATGAGGCCGGCAGCAGTGGTTATCTGGGTGGAGTCAAGGCCTGGGATCCGGTCGCGCAAAAGACCGTCTGGTTCAACAAGGACGAACTGCCATGGGCCGGCGGTGTGCTGAGCACGGCAGGCGGCCTGGTTTTCCACGGTGACATCAAAGGCTGGTTCAAGGCGCTGGACGCCAAAACCGGCAAGACGCTGTGGAAGTTCAACGCCGGCTCCGGTATTAGCGCTGCGCCCATGACCTATACCCTGGATGGCAAGCAGTACGTTGCCGTGGTGGCCGGTCGCACCGAGTCCATCCCGGCGTTTGCGGCTGCCATCGGCGAAAAAATGGTCGCTGCCAGCCCCGAAGGCGGCGCGCTGTATGTGTTCACGCTGAACTGATTGGGAACACAGATCTATGACAACACGCGCAAAGATCAGGCACTACCTGATTGGCGCCGCGTGTGCCGTCGGCGCGCTAGTAGCGCCGACGGCACATGCGGCAGGGGTGCTGCGGATATGTGCCGACCCGGACAACCTGCCCTTCAGCAAGGCGGAAGGGCCCGAGCGCGGCCTTTACGTCGAGTTGGCCAATATGGTTGCCCGGCGCATGGGCGATACGGTGCAATATGTCTGGTGGCTGACGTTCAACGAGAAGAGGGCGCTGCGAAATACCCTTCTTCAGGACAAGTGCGATGCCTACTTCGCCCTGCCGGCGGACCCTGATTACAAGGCCCCTGGTGTGCAGCGGACGCATGCCTTTCTCGATATGAGCTATGCCATCGTGGCGCCGGCCGGAGACAAAATCAACAGCCTGGCTGACCTCAGGGGCAAGCGGGTCGCCGTATTGAGCGGCTCGGCACCGCATATTTTGCTGGCCAGCCAGAAGGGCTACGCCACCAGCAGTTTCACCCTCAATGAGGACGCGATGAATGCGCTGGCCAAGGGCGAAGTTGACGCCGCCATTTTGTGGGGCCCGAGCGCCGGCTACGAAAACCTGACGCGGTTCCACAGCCGCTGGCGTGTGACTCCCGTCAGCGGCGAGGGAATGTCAGGGCGGATGGCGGTCGCGGTACGTCAGGGCAACGATGCTCTGGCTGCCGACATCAACCAGGCGCTGGTCGACCTGCGGCCCGACATCATGGCGCTGGCCGACAAATACGGTTTCCCGCGCGGCAAGCCCGTACAGCTGGCGAGCGTATCGACGGGTTCGCGCAGCCTGCATGGTTCTGGTGGTGCCAACGGGTCTGCCGACATGCTCGTGCAATCGAGGGTGATTCGGACAGGGTTCATCAAAACTGCCGACACGACGCAGCCGGCCGATGCTTCAGGCGCCGCCACTGCCGCCACTGGCGGCGATGCGGCAGCCGGGCGAGAATTCTTCAACAATACCTGCGCGCATTGCCACAGTACGGATGGGGCCAGCCCTATCCGTGCACGCGATCTGCGGCACCTGCATTCACGCTACAAGGACCAGTGGCGTGAGGTCGCCGCAACCACCATCGAGAATGGCAGGCCGGACGCAGGCATGCCTACCTGGAAGGGCATTCTCAGCCAGAAGGACATCGATGACATCCTTAGCTTCCTGGCGACGATTCAGCCAAAATGACATCGATAAGATTCCTGGCTTCGCTGGTGCCGAAACTGGGCCACTGGCAGTCAGGGACTTCGTTCGCGTCGACAATCTGAGGCATCGGAACTATTGGAGTGATGTCATTGTCTTCATGAGGGCCGAATCTGATTGGGAAGGATAGGGTATGGAAAACCTCGACGTAATGGTGTTGCGCACCTTGCGCGACTGGCGCCTGGGGGGCAAGCGCGCGTTGCTGGCCACCGTGGTGCGTACCTGGGGCTCCTCGCCGCGGCCCGTGGGCTCGATCATGGCGCTATGCGAAGACGGCCTGGTGGTCGGCTCGGTGTCGGGCGGCTGCATTGAAGACGACTTGATCTACCGTCATACCCAGGCTTATTCCGGCAAGGACTCCACCAACCAGATTCCCACCGGCGCGCCCGGCTTCGTCAAATACGGCATCACGGCCGACGAGGCGCACCGCTTTGGCCTGCCCTGCGGTGGCACGCTCGAACTGCTGCTGGAGTACGACCCGGATGCCGCCATTCTGGCGACCCTGGTCAGCGCCCTGGAAGCGGGGCGGTTGATGCAGCGCACCGTGCGCCTCGCCGATGGCCTGGTGTCGCTCAGGGAGGCCACCGCTCCAGCGGAGCTCGATGTGTCCCCGACCGAACTGGTCAATACCTTTGGCCCCGAATACCGCATGCTGCTGATCGGTGCCGGTCAGTTGACCGAGTACCTCGCCACCATGGCGCTGTTCAGCGGCTTTGCGGTTACGGTGTGCGACCCGCGCGAGGAGTACCGTAGTGCCTGGTCGGTGGCCGGCGTCAAGGTGGTCAGCGAGATGCCTGACGACGTGGTGCTGGCTTTCAGGCCCGATGGCCGCAGCTGCGTCGTGGCCCTCACGCACGACCCCAAGCTTGATGACCTGGCGCTGCTCGAGGCGCTCAAGACCGAGGCTTTCTATGTCGGCGCCATTGGCTCACGTCGCAACAACGAGGCGCGCAAGCAACGCATGATCGAGCACTTCGAGCAGACCGAGAGCAGCCTGGCCCGTCTGCGCGGGCCGATTGGCATCTACATCGGCAGCAAGACGCCACCCGAAATCGCCGTCAGCGTGATGGCCGAAATCCTCGCCGTCAAGAACGGCGTGACCCTGCCGCGTGATGTGGATGTGGCCCAGGCCAAGAACGAGCGCGCCATCGTCGCCAACGACCCGGGCGAACTCGTGTGTGCTGTGCCGCGCAGCTACGGCTGATGCCAACTCACATTCAATGGGGTAGCTCAGGGGGGCGTTTTGGGCATTGACACAGCGTTGCCCGCTTCCACGAACTGCCGCGATGCCTTGGGGTCGCGGAAGACCAGTGGCTTGGCCGGGGCCCCGTCGGCCTCGGCCTCCCGCACGGCGTCCAGCACCAGGCTGTGATACGGGCTCTTGGGGCAAACGGGGTCGGCGATTTCGGCATCTCGTGTCAGCATGTAGGCTTGGCAGCGGCAACCTCCCAAGTCTCTTTCCTTGAACTCGCAGCTGGTACAGGGCTCCTTCATCCAGCCGGTGCCGCGATACCGGTTGAACCCCTCGGAGTCCTGCCAGGCACTCTGCACGCTGCAGTTGCGCAGGTTCGGGAAGTCCAGTCCCGGCAGCATACGGGCGGTGTGGCAGGGCAGCGCCGTGCCGTCGGGCGTGATGGTCATGAACATGCTGCCCCAGCCGTTGACGCATTTTTTGGGGGTGGCATCGTGATAGTCGGGCGCCACGAAGAGAATGCGTATGGCGTTGCCCAGCTTGGCTCGCCACTCGTTGGTGATGGCTTCGGCACGCTGCAATTGGGCGCGGGTGGGCAGCAGCTGGCCGCGATTCTCCAGCGCCCAAGAGTAGTACTGGGTGTTGGCCAACTCCAGGTACTCGGCCCCCATCTCGACCGCCATTTCGATGATGCGGCCAATATGATCGATATTGAGGCGGTGGATCACCACATTGAGCACCATGGGCCATCCGTTGTCCTTGATGCGCTTGGCGACGCGCTGCTTCAACTCGAAGGTTTTGGTGTGTGAGAGAAAGTCGTTCATCTCGCGCGTCGAGTCCTGGAAGGACAGCTGCACATGGTCGAGGCCGGCGGCCTTGAGCGCCGCGGCGCGGGCCTCGGTGAGGCCCACGCCCGAAGTCAGCAGATTGGTGTAGTAGCCAAGCCGGTGCGCTTCGGCCACCATCACCTCCAGGTCGTCGCGCACCAGTGGCTCGCCGCCCGAAAACCCGCACTGCACCGCGCCCAGGGCGCGCGCCTCGCGCAGCACGCGCAGCCAATCGTCGGTGGACAGCTCGTCGTCGTGGGCGGCGTAGTCGACCGGGTTGTAGCAGAAGGCGCAGTGCAGCGGACAGCTATAGGTCACCTCGGCCAGCAGCCACAGCGGCGGGTTGGGAGAGATGTTCATGCCAGTTCCACCCATTTCTGCTGCAGCGCGATTTCCAGAAAAGCAAGCACTTCCTGGCTTAAGTCGCTGGCGTTGAAGCTACGCTCCAGGTCGGTCACGATGGCCGTTACCTCCTGCGCACCGTCGCAGCGCTGCAGGATCTCGCCGGCACTGCGGTTGAGCTTGACCATGCCTTCGGGGTAGAGCAGCACATGGCAGTTTTGCACCATCTCCCATTGCAAACGAAAGCCAACGCCTACACGGGGGCGGCTGGCCGCATTGACGGCGCTCACGTGCTTACTCCGTACTGCTGCGCCATGGCGTCGTTCATGGCCCACAGGATGTCCAACTTGAACTGCAGGATGTCGAGCGCGCGCTGCTGCAGTGAACGCGTGGTGAAATGGTCGAGCGTGATGGCCAGGCCCTGTTCCACATCGCGCCGCGCCTGGCTGACACGGTTGCGGAAGTACTGCAGCCCGGCGCTCTCGATCCACGGGTAGTGCTCCGGCCAGTTGGCCAGGCGCTGTTTGTGGATTTCGGGCGCGAACATCTCGGTCAGCGAAGAACACACCGCCTCCTGCCATGGCGCGCGGCGCGGGAAGTTGACGTAGGCATCGACCGCGAAGCGGATCGCCGGAATCACATGGCGCAGGTCGATGATTTCCGCGCGCGTGAGTCCCGTGGCCACGCCCAGGCCGATCCAGGCTTCGATGCCACCGGGGTCATTATCGGTACCGTCGTGATCCACGATGCGCTGCACCCAACCGCGCCGTACCTCGCGGTCGGGGCAGTTGGATAGCACCGCGGCGTCCTTCACCGGAATGGCAATCTGGTAGTAGAAGCGGTTGGCCACCCAGCCCCGGATCTGCTCGGGCGTCGCCTTGCCCGTGTTCAGCATCACATTGAACGGATGGTGGATGTGATAGGCCTTGCCCTTGCTGCGTAGCTGTGCCTCGAACTCAGTGCGGCTCCAGGCCGGTTCGCTGCTGGGCGCCAGTGGCGGCGAGAGAGAGATGTCGATGAGTGCGATGGTCAGTCCCCTGATGATTCAAAGAAATGCATGGACCGCCTACAGCGTGATCACCATGCCGTCATAAGCCACTTCCACCCCGTGCCGGGTCAACTCGGCGCGCTGCGGCGAATCTTCGTCGAGGATGGGATTGGTGTTGTTGATGTGGATCAGCACCTTGCGGGTGGTCGCCGGCAGGCTGTCCAGCCATTCGAGCATGCCGCCCGGCCCCGATTGCGGCAGGTGGCCAATGCTGCGACCGGTTTTCTGGCTGAAACCCTGGGCGATCATTTCGTCGTCGGTCCAGAAGGTGCCGTCCACCATCACGCAGTCGGCCGCGCGCATCACCGCATCGACTTGCGGGTCGTATTTTCCCAAGCCGGGGGCATAGAACACGCGACGGCCGGTGCTGTTGTCGGTCAGGGTCAGGCCGATGTTGTCGCCCGCCACCGACTGTTCGCGATGCGGCGAGTAGGGTGCGGCCTTGCTCGCCAGCGGCAGCGCCGAGAGGCTGACGCCCGGCACGCCGTCGATCATGAAGGGGCTGCCGTCCAGTGGCACGGCGCGACGGTCCACGCCGCAGTAATGTTCGAGCACGCGCAGGATGGGATTGCCCTGGGTCAGGTCCTCAAATACCGGATCGGTGCACCACAGGGGCAGCTTCTGGCCGCGTTCGCGCAGCATGAACAGGCCGGTGGAGTGGTCGACCTGACCGTCCATCAGCAGCACGCCCGCAATGCCGGTGTCGCGCGCGGCCCGGTTCGGCTGCAGCACGGGGGCGGCGCGAATCTGTTCCAGGATGTCGGGCGAGGCGTTGATCAGGGCCCAGTCGCGCCCCGCGTCGCCCGCGACGCAGATGGACGACTGGGTGCGGGCATGGGCGCGCACGGTGCCCGCGCGCAGGCCGGCACAGTTGGCGCAGTTGCAGTTCCACTGGGGGAACCCGCCACCCGCGGCGGCGCCTAGAACACGAATTTGCATTGAAGTGAATAGTCCGGAGAAGGTGAAGCGACCGAGCGCAGGCACTGCGCCGATGCCCGCAGAAGACAAGGCCCGCACAGGCGGGCCTTGTCCACGGTATGGCGCCGATCAGCGAGCGGCCACGTACATCGTGATTTCAAAGCCGAAACGGAAGTCGCAGGCTTGTGGGGTTTCCCAAGTCATGTAGGTCTCCTAATAATCAACAGGTGGCAGAGGGATTGCGTCCTCCGGAAACGGCGGTTGCACGTTTCCACCCGAGCGTATCCTGATATCCGGCGGCGGCACTGGCGCAGAACTGGAAATGAACCTCATGATTTTCATGAATCGAGGGCCTGATAGCATCAGTCATCATGTCAACCTTGGCTTTTCGCTGTGCAGAAGAGGCTGTCCGCCAGACGGGCCGGCTGGCAGTGAGCGCAGGCCATGTACTGCACTGGGAGGACTGGGGTGCCACCGGTGGCGTGCCGGCCGTGGTGCTGCATGGTGGTCCGGGCTCGGGCTTCTCGGCTGCGCTGCGGCGCTTCTTTGATCCGGCGCGTTATCGCGTGGTGGCGTTTGACCAGCGCGGCTGTGGCCGCAGCACGCCGCGCGGCGAGACGCGCAACAACGACACGGCGCTGCTGATCGATGACATCGAAGCCCTGCGTCGGCACCTGGGCATTGCGCACTGGCTGGTGGTCGGAGGGTCCTGGGGCGCCACGCTCGCCATCGCCTATGCGGCACAGCATCGGGAGGTGGTCAGCGGCATGCTGTTGCGCGGGCTGTTCGTGCCTTCGCAGGCCGAACTGGACTGGTTTTTCCAGGGGGCTGCTGCGCAGTTTCCCGCCGCATGGCAGCGTCTGGCGGCTGCCGCGCCCGCGACCGCCCAGTCTGACTTGCTGACGTGGCTAGGGGAGGTGTTTGCGGGGCCGGACCGGTTGCTACAGCGACAGGCTGCGCTGGCGTGGCTGGACTGGGAGCGCACGCTCGCGGGAGCGCCGGCGACGTCGCCCTCGCTGGGTGATGAGGCGCTGGATGCCGCCATCGACCGCTACCGCGTACAGGTGCACTACCTGGCGCACCGGTGCTGGCTGGATGAAGCTGGCCTGTCGAATGCCTGTGCGGGCGTGCAGGGCCTGCCGGTCCAGTTGCTGCATGGCCGCGCCGATGCGGTGTGCCGCCCGGCCGCCGCCTGGAAAGCCCATGAGGCCATGCCGGGCAGCCGCTTTCGCTGGGTGGAGGGGGCGGGTCACGATCCGTTTCATCCCGCCATGGTGGCGGCCATGGAAGACGCGCTAGAGGTCTTTGCGCGCCAATGTGACTTTGCACCCAAGGTGGTTTCTGCATGAGTTTGCGCCTGAAGATCAACCTGATTGTGGCGGGCGTGATTGCCTTTCTGGTGCTGACCATGATCGCGCTGCAGCTCGACAACGTTCGCCGCTCCGTGCGCGAGGAGGTGGTCGGGGGCAACGTGGTGGCGGCACAGTTGCTCAATCGAATGGGATGGGTGTATACGCTGGATGGGCCGCAAAGCCTGTTGCGGTTTCTTCAGCAGCTAGGACGCGTGCGTGCCAATGAAATCACCTTGACCAATGCCGCCGGCCAGGTCCTCTATCGCTCGCCGCCCGCCACCTACAAGCAGGGCCGCGAAGCGCCGGCCTGGTTTGCCGCGCTCACGCGGCCCGAAGTTTCGCGCCAGGTGATTGAGTTGCCCAGTGGGCGATTGACCATCGAGGCCGAGCCGTCGCGCGCCGTGCTCGATGGCTGGGATGACATGGTAGTGCTGGCGGCCGCCGGGGCCGGCGCGCTGCTTCTGATCAACACGCTGGTGTTCTGGGCCGTCGGGCGGGCGCTGCGGCCGTTCTCCGACATTGTTGCGGCGCTGAACCGGCTGCAGGCCGGCGATTTCGAGACCCCGCTGCCGCCGCTGCCGGGCAAGGAGGCGGCAGCGATGGGCTCCGCCTTCAACCGCATGACGGGTGTGCTCAAGGAGAACATCGAGAACCGGCAGCGCGCCTTCGAGGCCGAGCGGCGGCTGTCGGATTCGCGCGAGCTGTCGCGACTCATCGAAGAGCACATCGAGGCCGAGCGGCGCGAAATCGCACGGGCGCTGCACGACGAGCTGGGCCAGTCGGTCACGGCCATCCGCAGCCTGGCCATGTCGGTGGCGCGCCGCTGCGAGAACGGCGACGCCCAGACCGTGCAGGCGACCCGGGTCATCATCGAAGAGGCCGGGCGCCTGTACGACCACATGCACGGCATGATCCCGCGCCTGGCGCCGATGGCCCTGGCCACCCTGGGGCTGGGCGATGCGCTGGGCGACCTGGTCGAGCGGGTGCGCGTCAGCCACCCGCAACTGCGTCTGGACCTGCAGCGGCACGACCTGCAGGAGAATCTGCCCAGCGCGGTGGCGCTTGCGGCCTACCGGGTGGCGCAGGAAGGCGTTACCAATGCATTGCGCCACGGCCACGCCAGCCAGATCACGGTGGCGGCGGCTTGCCAGGCCGACCAGTTGATACTCACCGTGCAGGACAACGGTGTGGGACTGCCGGACGACTGGCGCCGGCCGGGCCATTTCGGCCTGCGCTGGCTGGTCGAGCGCGTCGAGGCGCTGGGCGGACGGCTGACCGTCGGCAACCTGGACGGCGGCGAGGTTGAACTGCGTGCGGTGCTGCCGCTGGAGGCCACATGATCCGGGTGATGCTGGTGGACGACCATGCCGTGGTGCGCATGGGCTTTCGCATGCTGCTGAACACGGCCGACATCGAAGTGGCGGCCGAGGCCGAGAGCGGCGAGCAGGCTTGTCGCGACTACCCGCTGGTGCGGCCCGACGTGGTGGTGATGGACCTGTCCATGCCCGGCATGGGCGGGCTGGAAGCCCTGCGCCGCCTGCTCGCGCACGACGAGGGGGCCAAGGTGCTGGCGCTGACGGCGCACGAAGCCACGGCCTACCCGCAGCGGGTGTTCAAGGCGGGCGCCCTCGGCTACCTGTCCAAGCGCGGCGCGCCCGAGGCGCTGATCGATGCGGTGCGCACGGTGGCGGCGGGCCAGCGTTACGTGGATGCTGCCATGGCGCAGCGGCTGGCGATTGCGCATATCGAAGGCGAGGCCAGTCCGTCCGACGTGCTGACCGAACGCGAGTTCGCCGTCTTCACCCAGCTCGCCCAAGGGCTGACCGTGGCGCAGATTGCCGACAACCTCAAGCTGGCCCCCAGTACTGTGGGCACCCATATGTACAACGTCAAGCACAAGCTCAATGCCGCCAACCAGGCCGAACTGACACTGGTGGCCTTGCGCTGGGGTCTGATCCAGGCCTGACGCGGACGCAGCACGCGCCCGTCATCGCATCCCTGCTTGCACCGGCGTAACAAAGTGCTTACGAGCGTGCCGCTTGCACCTTGACGGACTAGACTGCCCTCTATCCCGCCGGCCGGCTCGCAGTCACTGTAGCGCGCGGGTCAATGCGGGTCGATTGGGGGCTCATCCTGGATACGAATCTTCACCCCAGCGTATTGATCGTGGAGGACGAGGCGCAATATCTGTACCGGTGTACCGAGGCGGTGCTGGGCGATCCGGGTTTGCGGCTGGTCGGGGCTGTTACCAGCGGTGCCGCGGCCATTGCGCTGCTGGACATGTGCAAGCCCGACGTGATGCTGATCGACTCGAGTCTGCCTGACATGCTGGGCATCGAGGTGATCCGGCATGCGGCCCGGCACCACTCATCGACTCATATTCTGGTGATGACCTCGTCGGCTGACACGGCCTATGTGCTTGCCTGCATCGAGGCGGGTGCGACGGGTTATTTGCTCAAGGACGTGCCGGCCGCGCGCATCTGCCTCAGTATTCATGAGTTGTGCGATGGTGATGCGTCGATCGGCCCGGGCATGGCCCGCCATGTTCTGGCGTACTTCGAGCAGATGCCGGCCGCCGCGGCGCCGGGGCCCACGACCGGTGCGGTCGCGCACCGCGAAACCGTGTCGTTGTCGCAGAGGGAGTCGGACATTCTGCGGCTCGTGGCCAAGGGCATGGCCTTTTCCGAAGTCGGCTCGCTGCTCTCCATCTCGCCCCACACGGTGGTCACGCATGTCAAGAAAATCTACCGCAAGCTGGCGGTCCACTCGCGCGGGGAGGCCGTTTTCGAAGCCAGCCAGATGGGGTTGTTGTAAACATTGGGTGCGCGGTGGGACACAGGGGCCCATGCGGCTGGTTGCAATCACATACCGCATTCACGTGATTGGTCTTGTGCCGAAACGCCTGTCGACGGTATTGGCGGTACGCCCGGCGTCTCCTATATTGACTCGATTGACGTGGCTCAGGTCATGTCATGGGGCGCGGCGCATAGGGACGCCCGCAAGGAGGCGTCAGTATGAACCGTCATTTCCATCATTCCAAGCCGCCGCGCCGGGAAAGCCGCGGAATTGGGCTCTGGTTGAGTCTGCTGCTTGGTTTTCTTCTGGCCGTCATCGGGCTGACGTTGGTGAATGGGCGTCCCGGCGCTGCGCACCATCTGCTCGACGACATCACCGTGCCGGCCGGAGCGCAGCAGCCGGCCCGCTATGCGGGTAGCCGCGATCCGTCGTTGCCGCCGGCCGACACAGTGCAATTTAAGGCCCAGGACAGCGATACGGCGCCAGCGCCCACCTTCTGAGGACGGCGGGAGTCCTATCGGGCGTGCGGTGCCACGAACAGCAGGACCGTGCGCATGCCCGCGATGGTCAGCAGCAGCGAGCCGAACAGGTGCATCGCCGAGGTTCCGATGGCCAGCACGTAGCGTTGCTGTTGCAGCATGCTGACCACTTCGGCCGAGAAGCTGGAGAAGGTCGTCAGCGCGCCCAGAAAACCGGTAATCAAGGCCAGTCGCCACAGCGGGTCGAGTTGGGGCATGGCCTGAAACACCGCCACGCACAGGCCCACCAGGTAGCCGCCAATCAGATTAGCGGCCAGCGTGCCCAGGGGCAGCAGCGTGCTGCCGGGGTTGAGCCACAGGGCCAGGCCCCAACGGGCCAGTGCGCCAAGGCAGGCGCCAATGCAAATCGCAAGAACAGACAGCATGGGTTGGCGGCCTCTAGCGGCGCGTGATCCGTTGCGCGTGCCGGGTGGCAAAGGCAAACCTGAACGTCATCATCTTCTCCGAAACGGTGTTGAAATGCGGTAACGCACGAGGATAAGGGCAAACTCCTTGCCCGCGGCCCCGGATTGTCCCGCAAATTGCCCTTTGCTTTTTTGACCTCCTTGCCATGAACCCTGATGCTTCCCTTCGCTGGCAGTTCTGGATCGACCGCGGTGGCACGTTCACCGATGTGGTGGGCCGCCGCCCCAACGCAGATGGCAGCTTCTCCTTGGTGACGCACAAGCTGCTGTCCGACAACCCCGAGCAGTACCGCGATGCGGCGGTGGCAGGCATCCGCCATCTGCTGGGTCTGCAGCCCGGCGAGCCGGTCACATCGGCGCAGGTGGCGTGCGTGAAGATGGGCACCACGGTGGCGACCAACGCACTGCTCGAGCGCAAGGGCGAGCCCACGCTGCTGGTGACCACACGCGGCTTTCGCGATGCGCTGCGCATCGCCTACCAGAACCGCCCGCGTCTGTTCGATCGCCATATCCTGCTGCCCGAGCTGCTGTACAGCGCCGTGGTCGAAGCGCAGGAACGTGTCGGCGCGCACGGCGAGGTGATTGCGCCACTCAACGAGATGCTATTGAAACAGGAGCTCCTTGCCCAATACCGGCAAGGGCTGCGCAGCGTTGCGATCGTGTTTATGCACGGCTATCGCTACACCGGCCACGAAAAGGCCGCGAGCCGCATCGCTGCCGAAGTGGGTTTCACGCAGATCAGCACCTCGCATGAAACCAGCCCGATGATGAAGCTGGTCAGCCGCGGCGACACGACCGTGGTGGACGCCTATCTGTCGCCCATCCTGCGCCGCTATGTGGAACAGGTGCAGGCCGAGATGCCGGGCGTGCGGCTGTTCTTCATGCAGTCGTCGGGCGGCCTCGCCGATGCGCACGCCTTTCAGGGCAAGGATGCGATCCTGAGCGGCCCGGCGGGCGGCATTGTCGGCATGGCGCGCACCGCGCAGCTGGCGGGCATCGAGCGCGTGATCGGCTTCGACATGGGCGGCACCTCCACCGATGTGAGTCACTTCGCGGGCGAGTTCGAGCGCGAGTTCGAGACCCAGGTGGCGGGTGTGCGCATGCGCGCGCCGATGATGAGCATCCACACGGTGGCGGCCGGGGGCGGCTCGATTCTGGCCTTCGACGGCGCGCGCTTTCGCGTCGGCCCCGAGAGCGCCGGCGCGAATCCGGGCCCGGCCAGCTACCGGCGCGGCGGGCCGCTGGCCGTGACCGACGCGAATGTGATGCTCGGCAAGCTCCAGCCGCGCTACTTCCCCCGGGTGTTCGGCCACCAGGCCAACGAGGCGCTGGATGCGGACGTGGTGCGTGTGAGGTTCGAGGCGCTGGCGCAGCAGACCGGCCGCGCGGCCGAGGACGTGGCCGAGGGTTTCATCCACATTGCCGTGCAGCAGATGGCCAACGCCATCAAGAAAATCTCGGTGGCGCGCGGCTACGACGTGACGCGCTACACCCTGCAGTGCTTCGGCGGCGCCGGCGGCCAGCACGCCTGCCTGGTGGCCGACGCGCTGGGCATGACGCGCGTGTTCGTGCACCCGCTGGCTGGTGTGCTGTCGGCCTACGGCATGGGCCTGGCCGACCAGAACGTGATTCGCGAGCAGGCGGTGGAGCTCAAGCTGACCGACATTGCCTTGCCGGGAATCGCCGCCCGGCTGGACGCTCTGGCGGCGACGGCCGAGTCCGAACTGGCGCGCCAGGACGTCGGCCACGCTGGCATCACCACGCACCGGCGGGTGCATGTGCGCTACGAGGGCAGCGACGCCGCGCTGATCGTTCCGTGGCCCGCTCCCTCCCCCTCTGGGGGAGGGCAGGGGTGGGGGCACGTCGCCAGCGCCATCACGGCCGGTTTCGAAGCCGCCTACCGCCAGCGTTATTCGTTCCTGATGCAGGGCAAGGGCCTGGTGGTCGAAGCCGTTTCGGTGGAGGCGGTGGTGGCCGGCGATGCGCCGTCCGAGCCGCGTCTGCCCATGCAGGAGGCGCGCGAGGTGCCGCGCAGGGAAACAGTGCGCCTGTACTCGGGAGGCCAATGGCATGACGCGGCCCTGGTGGTGCGCGAAGACCTGCGAGCCGGCGACGTGATCCCGGGACCGGCCGTCATCGCCGAGCGGAACGCGACCACCGTGGTGGAGCCCGGCTGGGTCGCGGCCTTGACCGAGTTGAACCATCTGCTGCTGGAGCGGCGCGCGGCGCGCGCCATCACATTCGCAGCAGGCACGCACGCGGACCCGGTGCTGCTGGAGGTCTTCAACAACCTGTTCATGAACATTGCCGAGCAGATGGGCCTGCAGCTGCAGAACACCGCGTACTCGGTGAACATCAAGGAGCGGCTGGATTTCAGCTGCGCGCTGTTCGATGCCGACGGCAACCTGATCGCCAACGCGCCGCACATGCCGGTGCATCTGGGCTCGATGGGCGAGAGCATCAAGACGGTGATCCGCGAGAACGCGGCGACCCTGCGGCCGGGCAATGTGTATGTGCTCAACGATCCGTACCACGGCGGCACGCATCTGCCCGACATCACGGTGATCACGCCCGTGAATTTACCAGGTGCGGGCAGCGCCGACACGCTGCGCCCGTTGTTCTACGTCGGCTCGCGCGGGCACCACGCCGACATCGGCGGCATCACGCCGGGATCGATGCCGCCGTTCTCCACCACGATCGAGGAAGAGGGCGTGCAGATCAACAATTTCCTGCTGGTCGAGCGCGGCGTGCTGCGCGAGGCCGAGATGCTGGCGTTGCTGCAGAGCGGAAAGTATCCGTCGAGAAATCCGCAGCAGAACCTGGCCGACCTCAAGGCGCAGATCGCGGCCAACGAGAAGGGCGTGCAGGAACTGCGCAAGATGGTGCAGCACTTCGGCCTGGACGTGGTGCAGGCCTACATGCGCCATGTGCAGGACAACGCCGAGGAGTCGGTGCGCCGGGTCATCACACGGCTGCGCGACGGCAGCTTCACGCTGCTGCTGGACAACGGCGCGCAGATCCAGGTGGCGATCCGCGTCAACACGAGCGAGCGCAGCGCCGAGATCGATTTCACCGGCACATCAAAGCAGCAGACCAACAACTTCAACGCGCCCACGGCGGTGTGCATGGCGGCGGTGCTCTACGTGTTCCGCACGCTGGTGGACGACGATATCCCGCTCAACGCCGGCTGCCTCAAGCCTCTAGTGGTCATCATCCCGCCCGGCTCCATGCTGAACCCGGACCCGCCGGCCTCGGTGGTGGCAGGCAATGTGGAGACCTCGACCTGCATCACCAACGCATTGTACGGCGCGCTGGGCGTGATGGCGTCGAGCCAGCCGACCATGAACAACTTCCCCTTTGGCAACGCGCGGCACCAGTATTACGAAACCATCTCGGGCGGCAGCGGCGCGGGTGGCGAGTTCGACGCCAGCGGTGCGCTGGTGGGGGGTTTCGACGGCACCAGCGTCGTGCAGACCCACATGACCAACTCGCGCCTGACCGACCCCGAGGTGCTGGAGTTCCGCTTTCCGGTGCGGCTGCTCAGCTATGAGATCCGCCAGGGTTCCGGCGGCGCCGGGCACTGGCATGGCGGCGACGGCGGTGTGCGGCGCGTGCAGTTCCTGGAGGCCATGACGGCCAGCATCCTGTCGAACGGACGGGTGCATCCGGCCTTCGGCATGGCGGGCGGACAGCCGGGGCAGGTCGGCCTCAACCGTGTGCTGCATGGCGACGGCGCGGTGGAGGAACTGGCGCACATCGGCCAGGCCGAGTTGCAGCCCGGCGATGTGTTCGAGATTCACACGCCGGGCGGTGGCGGGTTCGGCCGCGCGTGAAGCGTTGCACGCCGGACTATGCATAAAAAGCGGCGAAAGTCATTGCCTATTATGAACAGTTTGCTATTATTTCAGGAGTATTGGCAGTGACACAAACCTTCTCTGACAACTACCGCTTTCTGGCGCGCTACAACCGCTGGTTCAACGAACGCCTGTTGGCGGCCTGTGAAACCCTCAGTGACGAAGAGCGCCGACGCGATCGCGGCGCCTTCTTCGGCTCCATCTACGGCACGCTGAACCATCTGGGCTGGGCCGACACGATGTGGCTGGGCCGGTTTGCGGCCCAGGGCCACCCGTTCGCGGCGCTGCCTGCGGATCTTCTTGTGTTGCCAGCAGGTGCGCGCCATGAGACGGTGTTGTACGAGGACTGGGCCGGTCTGCGGAGCCAGCGCGCGCGGCTCGATGCGGCCATTGAAGCCTGGGTCGCCGAAATGCCCGATGACTTTTTGACGCGCACCATGCGCTACAGCAACACCAAGGGCGTGCAGCGCGCACATCCGACGTGGCAGGCCATGACGCACTTCTTCAACCACCAGACGCACCACCGCGGGCAGGTGACCACGTTGCTTATGCAGGCCGGCGTGGACGTGGGGGTGACGGACTTGATTGCGCTGGTGTAGCCCGGAACACGTCCAGGAGCGCAGGCAATGCCGTCGGCAGGCGCCGCTCCTGCCAGACGCAATAGACCTCGGAGCGGTACTTGGAGTCGCTCAAGGGCACGAACCGCACGCCGGCGATGCCGGCTTCGCGCAGCGCATTCGGAACCACGGCGACGCCCACGCCCTTGGCCACCAGCGAGACCACACTCAGCCAGTGCCGCACTTCGTGCTTGACCAGCGGCTGCAAACCCTGCTCGGCGCACAGGGCGAGGATGCGCTCAAAGTAGTCGGGGGAGGCGCCGCGCGAGAACAGGATGAACGCGTCGCTGGACAGCTCACGCAGTTCAACGCTGGCCTGGCTCGCGGCCGGATGGGACTGGGGCAGGCAGCAGACAAAGGGCTCGGACATGTACATGAAGCGCTTCATGTCGGCCGGTATGCGGCTGGTGTGGACAAAGCCGACGTCGAGCTGGCCGCGCCCTATCGCCTCCACGTGCTCGGCCGAATTCAACTCGGTCAACTGGACCTGGACCAGCGGATGGGCTTCCTGAAAGCTGCGCAGCTGCTCGGGCAGGCCGCGGAAAATCATCGATCCGACAAAGCCCACCCGCAGCTTGCTGGTGGTGCCCGCCGCCACCTGCCGCGCCAGGGTCTGCGCCTGCTCGGCCTCGGCCAGCAGCCGCAGTGCCGATTCACGAAAGCTGTCGCCGGCCGGCGTCAGCTTGACGCCCTTGCTGCTGCGCTCGAACAGCGTGACGCCCAGTGACGCCTCCAGCTGCTTGATATTGAAGCTCAGCGGTGGCTGCGTCATGGCCAGGCGCTGGGCGGCCCGGCCAAAGTGCAGTTCATCGGCCAGCACGACAAAGTAACGCAGGTGTCGAAGTTCCATCATGATTCAAAATTTGTATTGAATAAGTGATATTCGGTATTGGAAATTAGATCACAGGCGCCGAATAATCAAGTCACACAACCAATGGAGACTGACCATGGGCCAGCGATTTGCGATTGCCGCCGACGCCACGCCTGCGATTCCCGATCGCAGCGGCACGAACCTGTTCGATGACGACGCCGAGCTGCAATCGTTGCTCAAGCTCTACCTGCCGGAGCCGCTGCATGCCCATTTGCTGCCCCATTTCAAGCGGCTTGGCGCGCTGGCCGGCGGCCCGCTGGATGAACTCGCAAGCACCGCAGACCACAACGCGCCGACCCTGGAGCACCGCTCGCGCACGGGCGTGGACGTCCAGCGCATCGTCAAGCATCCGGCCTATGTCGAGATGGAGCGACTGGCATTCTCGGAGTTCGGACTGGCCGCCATGTCGCACCGCGCCGGTGTTTTTGACTGGCCGCAGACGCTGCCCGCCGCCGCCAAATACGCGCTGACGTTTCTTTTCGTACAGGCCGAGTTCGGCTTGTGCTGCCCGCTGTCCATGACCGATTCGCTGGCCCGCACGCTGCGCAAGTTTGGCGAGCCGGCCCTGGTGGCCCGCTACCTGCCCGCACTGATCTCGCAGGATGTCGAGACGCTGGCGCAGGGCGCCATGTTCATGACCGAGCAGGGCGCGGGCTCCGACGTGGCCGCCACCGCCACGCTGGCGCACCGTGATGGCGATGCCTGGCGCCTGACCGGCGACAAATGGTTCTGCTCCAACCCGGATGCCGAACTGGCCATGGTGCTGGCGCGCACCGGGGATACCGCAGCGGGCATTCGCGGAGTCTCGCTGTTTTTACTCCCCCGCCATCGACCGGACGGCTCGTTGAATGCCTATCGCATCGTCCGCCTGAAAGACAAGATGGGCACGCGTTCCATGGCCAGCGGCGAAATCCGGCTCGACGGGGCGCTGGCCTATCTGGTCGGCCAGGAAGGGCGCGGCTTTGTGCAAATGGCCGACATGGTGAATAACTCGCGCCTGTCGAACGGCGTGCGCGCTGCCGGCCTGATGCGCCGCGCGGTGGGCGAGGCGTTCTTCATTGCGCGCCATCGCGAAGCCTTCGGCCGCAAATTGATCGATCTGCCGTTGATGCGCCGCCAACTGGTGAAGCTGCTGCTACCCAGCGAGCAGGCGCGCACCATGATGTTTCAGACCGCCGAGGCCCTGCGCCGCGCCGACGCGGGCGACGCCACGGCCTACCAGCTGGTGCGGATTCTGACGCCGCTGATCAAGTTCCGCGCTTGCCGGGATGCGCGCAAGGTCACGGGCGATGCCATGGAAGTGCGTGGCGGCTGCGGCTACATCGAGGAGTGGAGTGATCCGCGCCTGGTGCGCGATGCGCATCTGGGTTCCATCTGGGAAGGCACCAGCAACATCGTGGCGCTGGACGTCATCCGTGCCATCCGGCGGGAAGACTCCCTCACGGCGCTGGTGGCTTATCTGGAAGGTATTTTGAGCGAAGCCAAGCTGGACCAGGGGCTGCGCGAGCGGTTTGCCGCCACGCTGGTTCGCGTCACGGCGCTGACCCGTGTGGCGGTCGGCGATGGCGGGGAGGCGCTCGCGCGGCGTGCGGCCTCGGCGCTCTACCACCTGACCACGGCGGTGGCGATGGCCTGGGAAGCCAGCCAGACGGGCTCGCTCGCAAGAATGCGGCTGGCCGGGCTGGTGCTCCAACACCGCCTGTTGCCGAACGATCCGCTAACCGCTGATCTGGATGACGCCGACGATCTGGTGGCGCTGTTCGGCGCGGCGGCGCAGGCGAAATCCGGCGCAGGGACTGCTGTGGCCTGAAGGGCCTGGCAGGTTTTGGCCATCTTTCCAGTCATCCGTTTTTCATCGCCGCGCGGCATGCCGGCTTACCAAATCAAAGGGCAAACATGAATCTCCGCAGAATTATTTTGGGGCTCGGTCTCGGCCTGATGGTCAGCACCGCAGCGCTGGCACAGAAGGATTTCCCGAACAAGCCGGTGACCCTGGTGGTGCCGTTCGCCGCCGGTGGACCCACCGATGCCATGGCCCGGACCTTGGCCCATGCGCTCGGCCCGATTCTCGGGCAGACCATGATCGTGGACAACCGGCCTGGTGCCGGTGGCAATATCGGCGCGGACTACGTGGCACGTGCCAGGCCCGATGGCTACACGCTGCTGCTTGGAACGTCCGGCCCGCTCGCCATCAACGTGAGCCTGTACAGCAAAATCACCTACGACCCGATCAAGAGCTTCACGCCCATCATCCAGATCGGGCATTTGCCGAATGTGCTGGTGGTGAACCCGAATGTGCCGGCCAAGAATGTCAAGGAACTGATTGCCTATGCCAAGGCCAATCCGGGCAAACTCTCCTTTGCCTCTTCCGGCAATGGTGCGTCATCCCATCTGGCAGGTGTGATGTTCAATTCGATGGCGGGCACCGACGTTCAGCACATTCCCTATAAAGGAACGGGGCCCGCGCTGAACGATCTGCTGGGCGGACAAGTCAGCATGGCGTTCACCGATGTGCTGACAGCGTTGCCGCACATCAAGGCCGGCAAGTTGCGCGTCCTGGGCGTGACCACGGCCACACGCTCGCAAGTCATTCCCGCTGTGCCAACGCTTTCGGAGCAGGGCTTGAAAGGGTTCGATGTGAGCGTGTTCTTCGGCATCGTGGCCCCCGCGGGGACGCCGCAGGAGATCGTTACGCGCCTGAATGCGGCCTTCGTGAAAGCGTTGGCCCAGCCGGATGTGCGCAAGACCCTGGCCGCGCAGGGCCTGGAGCCGGCGCCTGCAACCACCCCAGCCCAGCTGGCGACCTTCATGCACAGCGAAGTTGTCAAATGGCACGACGTCGTCAAGACCTCAGGCGCGAAGCTCGACTGAGCATCGGCAACGAAGAATCCACTGAATGGAGTCCATGATGGCAGATAGTTCCAAGCCCGGCGCACTGGCCGGCATCCGGGTGATTGACCTGTCGCGCATCCTGGGTGGCCCATACTGTGGGCAGATCCTGGGTGACCACGGCGCCGATGTGCTCAAGGTCGAGCCGCCTCAGGGCGACGACACGCGCGCCTGGGGGCCGCCGTTCCAGAACGGCGTGGCGTCCTACTACCTGGGGCTGAACCGCAACAAGCTCGGCACGCAGCTCGACCTGGCCAGCGAGGCTGGGCAGAGCATGCTGCTAGGGCTGCTCGAAGGCGCTGATGTGCTGATCGAGAACTTCAAGACGGGAACCATGGAGAAATGGGGCCTGGGCTACGAGGCGCTGGCCCAGCGGTTCCCGCGCCTGATCCATTGCCGGGTGAGCGGGTTCGGCGCCGACGGCCCGCTCGGCGGTCTGGCGGGTTATGACGCGGCGGTGCAGGCGCTCACCGGCATCATGAGCGTAAACGGCGAAGTGGGAGGCGAGCCGCTACGCGTTGGACTGCCGGTGGTGGACATGGTGACCGGGTTGAACGCCGCGCTGGGCGTGCTGCTGGCCCTGCAGGAGCGCGAACGCAGTGGCCGCGGCCAGTTTGTCGAGGCCAGCCTGTTCGATTGCGGCCTGTCGTTGCTGCACCCGCATGCGGCCAACTGGTTTGTGGATGGCCAAAAACCGAAACTCACGGGCAACGCACACCCCAACATCTATCCCTATGACGCGTTTCCAACGCGCACCGTGCCCATTTTTCTGGCCGTCGGCAATGATCGGCAATTCGAACTGCTGTGCCGGCACCTCGAAACCCCTGAGTTGGCACAGGATGAGCGTTTTGCCAAGACGTATTCGCGGTCGCAGCATCGCGCCGTGTTGCGTCAAATGCTCGAAACCCAGCTGTCCCGGCACGACGGCGCGGTGCTGGCCGAGGCACTGATGCAAATCGGCGTGCCGTGCGCCCCCATCCTGACGGTGGATGCGGCCCTGCAGCACCCTCACACCGCCCACCGGGAAATGGTCGTGCGCATCGGCGACAACTACACCGGCGTGGCGTCGCCCATCAAGCTGAGCCGCACGCCGGCTACCTACCGGCACGCACCGCCGGTGGATCTATCGGGCAGTTGACGGCCTGGATGTCCTCGCTCGTGTGGCCCTCATTTCCCGAGCAATAGACAGGGCTGCCCTCGCCTGGAGGGAGTGGGACAAATAAAAAAACCCGCCAAAGCGGGTCTTTTACGGGGTAGCCTGGAGTTAATTCTTGGCAGCGCTGGCCGCCGGTTTGGCGGCATCGGCTTTGGCCGCTTTGGCGTCATCAGCCTTCTTTTTCTTGGCATCGGCTTTGGCGGCCTTGTCTGCAGCCTTCTTGGCTTTCGCGTCAGCCTTCGCATCGCCAGTCGCTACGGTGGCGGCCGGTGCAGCAGTAGCCGGTGCTGTAGCAGTGGCGGCCGGTTTGGCGTCGGCTTTCTTCTCGGTTGCTTTTGCGGCGGGCGCAGCCGCTGCACCATTGAAGGGTGCGCCATTGACCGTCATGCCTTCGGATGAGAAGGTGGCGGCATTTTTATTGCCCACGCCCTTGACGCGCCCGATGAAGTCGTTCCAGTCCTTGAAATCGCCTTTCTTGCGCTCATCGACAATCTTGCTGGAGATGCCGGGGCCAATGCCTTTGAGGCCATCGAGTTCGGCCGCGGTGGCTTTGTTCACATCGACGGCGGCGAAAGACGCGGCGGCATACAGCATGGCCACAATGGCGAGGATTTTCTTCAACATCGACGGGACTCCTGGTAATAAAAGAAACCCGGCAAAGAAACCACCGGGACTGTCTGGTTATAACGGCCTCAGACTCCCATTCGTTGACATCCAGGTATCGCAAGAGCTGGTGGATACCCTGATTTCCAGCGCGGCAGGGCAACTTGAAGTGTGTCGCTCTACTAGAGTTCTTCGACCCGGCGTGCCGGGTAGCTGTCCCATGCCTGGCAGCCGGGGCATTGCCAAAAGTGCTGTGTGGCTTCAAAGCCGCAGGCGGCGCAGCGGTAGCGCATGAGCGGTCGCGCTGCATGGTCCAGCGCACGCTGCACCTGGGGGTGAAACTGCTCGTGTTCCAGCTTTTCGCCCGCGATCCATTTGGCCGCCGCGACCAGCGAGGGCTCGCGCTCAAGATGTTTGAGATACCAGCCGCGACCGCTCCGCACTTCCGGTGTGGGTTCGCCAGCCGCCGCAGTCAAGGTCACGATGGCGTCTAGCACGTCGAGGGAGGGGGCCTGCGCGTAACTGGTTTTCAGAAGACTCAGGGCTTCGTTTGAGCGCCCGCAAGCCATCGCTGCTTCACGCAGCGGATGCGCGACCAGTGGCAGTGATTGAGGCGCCACTTCGAGCAAGGCCTGCAAGGCATCGAACGCCGCGCCCGCTTCACCGAGCCGCAGATGCAAGGCAGCCAGATCGATGCGCGGGCGCGGCGCTTGGGGCGCCGTGACGAGAGCCTGATCGAGCAGCCGATGGGCGGCGGCGTTGTTGCCTTCGGAGATTTGGGACGCGGCCTGCTCGCACAGGTAGTGCGCCTGGCGCACGCTGAAGCTGCCTTGCCCGGCATCTTCGAGCTTTTGCGCAATCCGCGCCGCCTGTGTCCAGTCGCGTGAGCGCTCGAAGATGGCCAGCAAAGCCAGGCTGGCCTGTGTTTCGAACGGTGTGCCTTCGAGCTTGCGCAGGGCTTCTTCGGCGCGGTCGAGCAGGCCCGCCTTCAGGAAATCCAGCGCCAGCGCGTGCTGGGCCCGTTCGCGGTCGGTGCGGCTCAGGTCGCCCCGCGAGAGCAGATGCTCGTGCACCCGAACGGCCCGTTCATACTCGCCGCGGCGCCGGAACAGATTGCCCAGCGCGAAGTGCAATTCAGACGTGTCCGGGTCGTTTTGCACGGCCTCGATGAAGGCGTCAATGGCCTGGTCCTGCTGCTCGTTCAGCAGAAAGTTCAAGCCCTTGAAATATGCCTTGGGCGCCTGCCGGTTTTCCATGCGCAACTGGCGCAGGTCAAACCGTGACGCAGCCCATCCCAGGATGAATGCGACGGGCAGACCCAGCAGAATCCAGCTCAGGTCAAAGTCCATCGTGGATGCTGGCGCTGACCGAGTCGGTGGGATGGGACGCCGATGCGGCGCCCTGACCGGCCTTTTTGGCGGCAACGCGGTGCTTCCACCAGCGCGGCACCATGCCCAGCACGCCCAGCACGACGCCGGCCGCAAAAGCCGCCAGCACCACCAGCACCAGAGGCGCGCGCCATTGCGTGCCAAAGAAAAAATGCACGATGGTGTCCTGCTGATTGTTCAGCGCAAAAGCGAACAACGTAAAAAAAATGGCTGCCTTGAGCAGCCACATGAGGTATTTCATGAATCGTCCTCAGTGACGAGGGGATTCTACCGACGGATTCAAGTGTCAAGCCTTGCTGGCTGCCGCCTCGAGCTCTTGCGTGCGTTTGTCGACCGCTTCACGCAGCGCCTTGCCCGGTTTGAAATGGGGGACGCGTTTTTCGGGAATGGCCACACTTTCGCCCGAACGCGGGTTGCGACCCATGCGGGGCGAGCGGCGGTTGATCGAAAAACTGCCGAAGCCCCGAATTTCAATGCGGTGCCCGCGCACCAGGGCGTCGCTCATGGCGTCGAGGATCGTCTTGACGGCATATTCGGCGTCGCGGTGCGTGAGCTGACCGAAGCGGGCAGCCAGTTCTTCAACGAGGTCGGAGCGGGTCATCTAGAAAAACGAAGGCAGGGGCCAAGCAGGCGTCCAGCCACCCCGCAAAGGGTGCTGTGACGCGCGGCTTCGCCCCCGTCCGGCTGGCTTAGTTATTGTTGTTGTCCAGCTTGGCGCGCAAGAGCGCACCCAGGCTGGTCGTGCCGGCGTTTTCACGCGCGGATTGCTGGCTCAGGCTCGACATGGCTTCCTGCTGGTCGGCCATGTCCTTGGCCTTGATGGACAGCTGGATATTGCGCGTCTTGCGGTCCACGTTGACTACCACGGCGGTGACTTCGTCGCCCTCTTTCAGCACGTTGCGCGCATCTTCCACGCGGTCGCGGCTGATCTCTGACGCACGCAGATAACCGATGATGTCTTCGCCCAGGTCGATTTCAGCGCCACGGGCGTCCACAGTCTTGACCTTGCCGGTCACGATCTGGCCCTTGTCGTTGATGGTGGTGAAGGTGGTGAACGGATCGCTGTCGAGCTGTTTGATGCCCAGCGAGATGCGTTCGCGGTCCACGTCCACGGCCAGCACGATGGCTTCGACTTCCTGGCCCTTTTTGTAGTTGCGCACGGCGGCTTCGCCAGGCTCGTTCCAGGACAGGTCGGATAGGTGCACCAGACCGTCGATGCCGGCAGCCAGGCCCACGAACACGCCGAAGTCGGTGATCGACTTGATCGGGCCCTTGACGCGGTCACCACGCTTGGTGTCCTGCGCAAACTCTTGCCATGGGTTGGCCTTGCACTGCTTCATGCCCAGGCTGATGCGGCGCTTGTCTTCGTCGATTTCCAGAACCATGACTTCGACTTCGTCGCCCAGGGACACGATCTTGCTCGGCGCCACGTTCTTGTTGGTCCAGTCCATCTCGGACACGTGGACCAGGCCTTCGATGCCGGGTTCGAGTTCCACAAACGCGCCGTAGTCGGCGATGTTGGTGATCTTGCCGAACATGCGGGTGGCTTGCGGGTAGCGGCGGCTGACGCCCATCCACGGGTCATCGCCCATTTGCTTCAGACCCAGCGACACGCGGTTCTTCTCGGTGTCGAACTTGAGGATCTTGGCGGTGATTTCCTGGCCGGCCGTCACCACTTCGCTCGGGTGACGCACACGGCGCCAGGCCATGTCGGTGATGTGCAGCAGGCCGTCGATGCCGCCCAGGTCCACGAACGCACCGTACTCGGTGATGTTCTTGACCACGCCATGCACCACGGCGCCTTCCTTCAGGGTTTCCATCAGCTTGGCGCGTTCTTCGCCCATGCTGGCTTCGACCACGGCGCGGCGCGACAACACGACGTTGTTGCGCTTGCGGTCGAGCTTGATGACCTTGAATTCCATGGTCTTGTTCTCGTACGGAGATAAGTCCTTGATGGGGCGGGTGTCGATCAGCGAGCCGGGCAGGAAAGCGCGGATGCCGTTGACCAGAACGGTCAGGCCGCCCTTGACCTTGCCGCTGGTGGTGCCGGTGACGAATTCGCCGGATTCCAGGGCCTTTTCGAGCGCCATCCAGGACGCCAGGCGCTTGGCCTTGTCGCGCGACAGGATGGTGTCACCGTAGCCGTTTTCGATGGCGTCGATGGCCACCGAGACGAAGTCGCCGACCTGGACTTCGAGTTCGCCCTTGTCGTTCTTGAATTCTTCGATGGGCACATAGGCTTCGGATTTGAGGCCGGCGTTAACCACCACGAAGCTGTGCTCGATACGCACGACTTCAGCGGTGACCACTTCACCCATGCGCATTTCAGAGCGTTGCAGTGATTCTTCAAACAGGGCGGCGAAAGATTCAGACATTAAGTTTCCTTGGGCTACACAGACAGGGTTGACGAGCGCGGGATTGCTATCGTTTCTATAGCTGACTGTGGCAGTTTTTTGCGGCCAGACAAGCGTCCAGGCCGCGGGTTAAGTTGATAAACCACATGGCCGATGCGCCCGGTGGGCGCGATGCGGGCCGTGTGGGCCTGGTAGCTGCTCAGGACGTCCCGAACAGCTGCTTGCCCTGCCACCAGCCCAATACCTGATTGACAGATTCTTCAATCGTCAAATCCGAGTTGTCTAGCAGCAAGGCATCTCCGGCCGGCTTGAGAGGCGCAACGCGGCGGGATGAATCCCTCGCATCGCGCGCTTCCAAGTCTGCCCGAAGACTGTCGAGTATAGCTGGAAAACCCTTTGAAATCAATTGCTTATAGCGCCGTTCGGCGCGATGTCCGGCGCTGGCAGTGAGGTAGATCTTCAAGGGCGCGTCGGGGAAGATGATGGTGCCCATGTCGCGCCCGTCGGCCACCAGCCCGGGCAGCTGGCGGAAGCTGTGCTGCAGCGCCACCAGGGCGGTCCGCACGGCGGGCAGCGACGACACTTTGGAGGCGTTCATGCCGGCCTCTTCGGTGCGGATGGTGTCGGTCACGTCGGCGCCGTCGAGCCAGACCCGGTCGCCGACAAAGCGCACGGGCAAGCTCTGCGCCATCGCGGCAATGGCGACTTCATGGGCTGTGTCCAGTGCCAGGCCCGCGCGCCCGGCAGCCAGTGCCGTCACCCGGTACAGCGCCCCTGAGTCTAGGTAGTGGTAACCGAGCCGCTGTGCCAGCGTGGCGGCCAGCGTGCCCTTGCCCGAAGCAGTGGGCCCGTCCACGCAGATCACGGGAATGCAGGCCGTGAACGTGTGGGCCAGCGAAAACAGGGCCTCGAAATAGTCCGGAAAGGTTTTGGCGACACACTTCGGGTCTTCGATGCGAACCGGCAGACCTGCCGGGTTGAACGCCGCCAGCGAGAAACACATGGCAACCCGGTGGTCGTCGTAGGTGTGAATGCTGGCCGCCCGCCAGTGGGCCGGTGAGGCTGGCGGGGTGACGCGCAGGAAGTCCGCCCCTTCTTCAACGGTCGCGCCCAGCTTGCGCAGTTCGGTGGCCATGGCGGTGAGGCGATCAGTTTCCTTGACGCGCCAGCTTGCAATGTTGCGAAACAGGCTCGGGCCGTCGGCATACAGGGCCATGACCGCCAGCGTCATCGCCGCATCGGGAATGTGGTTGCAGTCGAGGTCGATGGCGTGCAGCGGCCAGGCGCCGCGCGAGATTTCGAGCCAGTTCGGGCCGCTGGCGACCTGCGCGCCCATCAAGCGCGCCGCTTCAATGAAGCGGATGTCGCCTTGAATGGAGTCCGCGCCCACGCCTTCAATTCTGACGTCTTTTTGGCCTGAAGTCCCCGCCGTTATTGCGCCAAGAGCTATGAAATAGCTAGCAGACGAGGCGTCGGCCTCGACGTGGATTGCACCCGGCGACTGGTAGCGACTGCCCTTTGCGATGGTGAAGCGCTGCCAGCCGTCGCGCCGCACGGCGATGCCAAAGCGCGCCAGCAGATTGAGCGTGATCTCGATGTAGGGCTTGGAGATCAGCTCACCCACGACTTCGATCACCACGTTCTGGGTCGCCGCTATCAGTGGCAGCGCCATCAGCAGCGCCGTCAGGAACTGGCTGGACACGTCGCCGCGCACCCGGATCGGCACACCCAATTGCAATGCGGGCGGGCTCACGCGCAGCGGTGGATAACCTTCGTGGCCCAGATAGTCGATGCGGCACCCCAGTCGGCGCAGCGCGTCGACCAGATCGCCGATCGGGCGCTCGTGCATGCGGGCCACGCCGCTGAGCTCGAAATCGCCACCCAGCAGCGCCAGCGCCGCGGTCAGCGGGCGCATCGCGGTGCCGGCATTGCCCAGGAACAGCTGAGCCTGGGCGTTTTTGAGTCGGCCGTCCAGGCCTTCGATGATGACGGCGTCGGCGTCGCGCGTGATGCCGCAGCCGAGTTGCTGCAGCGCCGCCAGCATGACGCGCGTGTCGTCCGAGTCGAGCAGGTCGTGCACGGTGGTGGTGCCGCCGCTGAGGGCGGCGAGCAGCAGCACCCGGTTGGAAATGCTCTTGGAGCCGGGCAGCACAACCGTGCCGCTCGCCGCCTGCAGCGACGGAATATCCAGAAATTCGGTGGCGAACATTTACTTGCCCGGTTTGCCGGAGGTCATGCGCCAATGGGCCCGCGTGTCGCTGGCCTGTGCAATCTGCGCTTCCAGCGCCTCGGTATTACCGCTGGCAATCAGCGCCTCCATGGCTTGCAGGGCGCGCTGGAAAATCTGGGACTGGGCGAGCAACTCTTCGCGGTTGGCGACCATGATGTCGCGCCACATGTGCGGATCGCTGGCGGCGATGCGCGTGAAGTCGCGAAACCCCGGGCCTGCGAGCGACAAATACTCCTGCCCGCCCGCCTGGCCGGTGATTCCGTTCATCAGCGCAAATGCAATCAGGTGCGGCAAATGGCTGACGGCCGCGAACGCCGCGTCATGCGCCTCGGGAGCCATCTTTTGCACATGGCAGCCCAGCGCGGTCCAGACTTCGGTGGCCTTTTGCAGATGCGCCGTCAGGGTGCGCTCGATCGGGGTCAGGATCACCTGCTTGCCCATATAAAGATCGGCATCTGCATGCTCCACGCCCGAGACCTCCCGGCCGGTGATCGGGTGCGCCGGCACGAACGAGCCGACCTGCTCGCGCAGCACCCGCCGCGCGGCATCGACCACGTCGCGCTTGGTGGAGCCCACATCCATGACCAGCGTCTGCGGCGTGAGCAGGTGTTTGATGGCCTTGAAGGTGGCCTCGGTGGCGGCCACTGGAATCGCCAGCAACACGATGTCGGCGCCCGATACGGCCAGCAGGGCCGAGGGCGCTTCCAGGTCGATCACGCCCATCTGGCGCGCGCGCTCGGTGGTGGAGGGCGATTTGCTGTAACCGACCACGCGCTTGACCAGCCCCGCGCGCTTGAGCGCGAGCGCGAACGAGCCACCCATCAGGCCGCAGCCAATCAGTCCGAGTTGCTCAAACATCGGTGTGCACCATGTAGCCCGTCATGGTCAGTCGCCCACCGGATAGGTGCCCAGCACCTTGTAGAACGCGCACAGGCCCTGCAGGTCTTTCAAGGCGGCGGCGACATTGGGTTGTGACGGGTGGCCCTGGATGTCAACGTAGAAAAAATACTCCCACTGACCCGAGCGCGCAGGGCGTGACTCGAAGCGCGTCATTGATACGCCATGGGTTTTGAGTGGCACCAGCAGGTCGTGTACTGCGCCTGGCTTGTTGGGCACCGAGACGATCAGGCTCACACAGTCCCGGCCCGAGGCTTGTGGCGCTTGCAGCGTCTGCGGCAGGCAGATTACGGCAAACCGGGTGCGATTGAAGGCATCGTCCTGGATCGCGTGCGCGGCGATGTGCAGGCCGAATTCGCTGCCGGCACGTTCGCTCGCGATGCCGGCCCAGGCCGGGTGCATCGCTGCCAGCCGGGCGCCTTCGGCGTTGCTGGAGACGGCGCGTCGCTCCACATCCGGCAGATGGGTATTGAGCCAGCCCTGGCATTGCGCCAGTGCCTGCGGATGCGCCAGCACGACCTCGATGCCTTCGAGCGAAGCGCTCTGGCGCAGCAGGTTGTGGCGCACCAGCAGGCTGGTTTCGCCCACGATATGCAGCGGCGAGTTCAGGAACAGATCGAGCGAACGTGCCACCACGCCTTCGGTGGAGTTCTCCACCGGAACCACGCCGAACTCGGCCGTGCCCGCCGCCGTCGCGCGGAACACCTCATCGAAGTTGACGCAGGGCACATGCTCGATGCTGGTGCCGAAGAACCGCAGCGCGGCCTCTTCGCTGAAGGTGCCCGCGGGGCCCAGGTAGGCGACCCGCTGCGGCGCTTCGAGCGCACGGCAGGCCGACATGATTTCGCGCCAGATGCTCGCCACGTTACCCGGCTTGAGCGGCCCCGGATTGGACGACTGCAGTCCGTGAATCACCTCGGCTTCGCGTTCCGGCCGGAACACCGGGGAGCCTTCGGCGCGCTTGATCTCGCCCACCTCATTGGCGAGCTCGGCGCGGCGGTTGAGCAGCGCCAGCAGTTCACGGTCGGCGGCGTCGATCTGAGTGCGCAGTTGCGCGAGGGTCTTGGCCATGGGTCAGCTCTGGGTTCTCTCAAATTCTTGCATATAGTCCACCAGCGCCTGCACGCCCGCGATCGGCATCGCGTTGTAAATACTGGCACGCATGCCCCCGACCGATTTGTGGCCCTTGAGTTGTAGCAGTCCGCGATTTTTAGCGCCGGCCAGGAAAGCGTCGTTGCGCGACTCGTCACGCAGGAAAAACGGCACATTCATGCGGGAGCGGCAACCGGGCGCCACTTTGTTCACGTAGAGCTGCGAATGGTCAATAAAGTCGTAGAGCAAGGTGGCCTTGGCGATGTTGCGCTGTTCCATCGCCGCAATGCCACCCTGTTTCTTGAGCCACTGGAAGGTCAGTCCGGCAATATAGATGGCCCAGGTTGGCGGCGTGTTGTACATCGAGTGGTTGTCGGCCACGATACGATAGTCGAACGCGCTGGGACAGGCGGGCAGGGCGTGGCCCAGCAAATCCTCGCGCACCACCACCAGCGTGACGCCGGCCGGCCCCAGGTTCTTTTGCGCACCGCCAAACGCCAATCCGACGCGGCTCCAATCGACGGGGCGTGACGCTACATGCGACGAGAAATCAATTACCAGCGGCGCCTTGCTGCCCAGCGCCTTCAGGTCGGGCAGCGCCTGGAATTCCACACCATGGATGGTTTCGTTGGTACAGATATGCACATAGGCCGCATCGCTGCCAAGCTGCCAGCCAGCCGGATCAGGCAGCGTGGTGTGGCCGTCGGCCTCGGTGCTCGCCGCGACGCGCGCTGTACAGTACTTGCGCGCTTCCTTGAGCGACTTCTGACTCCAGCTGCCCGTGATCACAAAATCAGCCGCAGTGCCGCGTGACAAATTCAGCGGAACAATGGCGTTTTCAGCCAGTCCGCCGCCCTGCATGAACAGGATCCGGAAATGGGCTGGAACGGCCAGCAACTCGCGCAGGTCGGCCTCCGCCTGCTCGTAGATCGAGATGAATTCCTTGCCGCGGTGACTCATCTCCATCACGCCCATGCCGCTGCCATGCCAGTCCAGCATGTCCGCAGCGGCCAGGCGCAGAACCTCCTCGGGAAAGGCTGCAGGGCCTGCGGAGAAGTTGTACGGGCGCGTACTCGCCGGCGCTGTCACTTCTTGGCGGGGGCCTTGGCCGGTGCCGGGGGCGGCGGCGCACCCAGCGCCTTGGCAACCGCGGGGCCAAGCAAACTCAGTTTCGGCTCGATGCTCGCACGCGTTTCGGCCACCACCTTCTCACCCAGGGCGGTTTGCAATTTTGGATTCAAGTCCTGGTATTTCTTGGCCAGCGGCGAACTGATCCATGCCACCAGCTGGCGTAGCTCATCTTCACTGAGGTTTTGCTCAAGAATGGGGCCCAGCGCGGCAGGTGCGACCTGCACGGCCTTGTCTCGGACGATGGGATAGGCCCCGTCGAAGTATTTTTTGAGCTCGGCATCGGCGGCCTTGGCGGCAGCCTCACGCTTTTCGGGCGGCACCTGGGTTTGCAGGTATTGAGAGCCTGCCTGCGCGATGGACGCGCTGGATTGCTGGACCAGCCCGCGTGCCAGGGATTCGATGCCGGGACGCTGCAAGTCGATGAATTGCTTGATGAGAGCAGCCTTGCCGTCCTGGGCCATGGCGACAGAACTGGTGGCCAGGGCCACCGTCAGAAGCGCGAGTTTGAAACTTTTCACTGAGGATTCTCCGTTGTGGATGAGGAAGTGCTGTCGTCGTCTGAGTCGCTGTCGCCGTTCACATCGTTTTCCACGATGCGCTGCAGACCGCTGAGTTTGGAGCCCTCGTCGAGCCCGATCAGCGTCACCCCCTGGGTGGCGCGCCCCATTTCCCGAATTTCGCTGACCCGGGTGCGCACCAGCACACCCTTGTCGGTAATCAGCATGATTTCGTCGTCGGCGCGCACCAGCGTGGCCGCCACGACCTTGCCGTTGCGCCCGGTTTGCTGGATCGCAATCATGCCCTTGGTGCCACGCCCGTGGCGTGTGTATTCGGTAATGCCGGTGCGTTTGCCATAGCCGTTTTCGGTGGCTGTCAGCACGCTCTGACTTTCGTCCTCGGCCACCAGCATGGCGATCACGCTCTGGCCCGCTTCCAGCGACATGCCGCGCACACCGCGGGCGTTACGGCCCAGCGGACGGACATCGTCCTCGTCGAAGCGCACGGCCTTGCCGCCATCGGAAAACAGCATCACATCGTGCTGGCCGTCGGTCAGCGCTGCGCCGATCAGGAAGTCCCCGTCGTCGAGCGAGACCGCGATGATGCCGGCCTTGCGCGGGTTGCCGAATTCATCGAGCGTGGTTTTCTTGACCGTCCCCATGGAGGTCGCCATAAATACGTATTGGTTGGCCGGAAAACTGCGCTTCTCACCCGTCAGCGGCAATACCACGGTGATTTTCTCGCCTTCCTGCAGCGGAAACATATTCACGATGGGGCGCCCGCGCGAACCACGCGAGCCCTGCGGAACCTCCCAGACCTTGAGCCAGTACAGGCGCCCCCGGTTGGAGAAGCACAGGATGTAGTCGTGCGTGTTGGCAATGAAGAGTTGATCAACCCAGTCGTCTTCCTTGGTCGCGGTGGCCTGCTTGCCGCGCCCGCCACGTTTCTGGGCCCGGTACTCGGAGAGCGGCTGGCTCTTGATATAGCCGCTGTGCGACAGCGTGACCACCATATCAGTGGGAGTGATCAGGTCCTCGGTGCTCAGGTCGAACGAGCTGTGTTCGACCAGGCTGCGACGCGCGCCGATTTTGGTCTGGCCGAATTCCTGCTTGATGGCGCTCAGCTCGTCACCAATGATGGTCGAAACGCGCGCCGGTTTTGCCAGGATGTCGAGCAAATCCTCGATTTCGGCCATGACTTCCTTGTATTCGGCCACGATCTTGTCCTGCTCCAGCCCGGTCAGGCGTTGCAGGCGCATTTGCAGAATTTCCTGCGCCTGCGTTTCGCTGAGCCGGTACAGGCCGTCGCTGCCCATGCCGTAGGTTTTTTCCAGGCCGTCGGGGCGGTAGTCGTCGGCGTTGATCACGCCGCCGTCGGCTCGCGTGCGGGTCAGCATTTCGCGCACGAGCTGACTGTCCCATGGCCGGGCCATCAGCTCGACCTTGGCCACGGGCGGTGTCGGCGCGTTGCGGATGATGGCAATGAAGTCGTCGATGTTGGCCAGCGCCACGGCCAGGCCTTCGAGTACATGGCCGCGCTCGCGCGCCTTGCGCAGCGTGAACACCGTGCGGCGCGTGACCACTTCGCGGCGGTGCCCGAGAAAGACTTCAATCAGGTCCTTGAGATTGCACAGTTTGGGCTGGCCATTGACCAGCGCCACCATGTTGATGCCGAAGGTGTCCTGCAGCTGTGTCTGCTTGTACAGGTTGTTGAGCACCACTTCGGGCACTTCGCCGCGCTTGAGTTCGATCACCAGGCGCATGCCGGACTTGTCGCTCTCATCCTGGATATGGCTGATGCCCTCGATCTTCTTCTCATGCACCAGTTCGGCCATGCGCTCCTGCAGCGTTTTCTTGTTTACCTGGTACGGCAGTTCGTCCACGATGATCGATTGGCGCTGCCCCTTGTCGATGTCTTCAAAATGGCACTTGGCGCGCATCACCACTTTGCCGCGGCCGGTACGGTAACCGTCCTTGACACCATTGATGCCATAAATAATGCCTGCCGTCGGGAAGTCGGGCGCCGGAATGATCTCCATCAACTCGTCAATACTGGCTTGCGGGTTTTTCAGCAAATGCAGGCAGGCATCGACCACTTCATTGAGGTTGTGCGGCGGGATATTGGTGGCCATGCCCACCGCAATACCGCCGGAACCGTTGATCAGCAGGTTGGGAATCCGCGACGGCAACACCAGCGGCTCTTTTTCGCTGCCGTCGTAGTTGGGTCCGAAATCGACGGTTTCCTTGTCGATGTCCGCCAGCATTTCCTGGGCGATCTTGGACAGGCGGACCTCGGTGTAACGCATGGCGGCGGCACTGTCTCCGTCCACCGATCCAAAGTTGCCTTGCCCGTCCACCAGCATATGACGCAGCGAAAAATCCTGCGCCATGCGCACGATGGCGTCGTACACCGACTGGTCGCCGTGCGGGTGATATTTGCCGATGACGTCGCCGACGATACGCGCCGACTTCTTGTAAGGGCGATTCCAGTCGTTGTTGAGTTCGTGCATGGCGAACAAAACACGCCGGTGCACCGGTTTCAAGCCGTCCCTCGCATCGGGCAGGGCGCGTCCCACGATGACGCTCATGGCGTAATCAAGGTAGCTGCGCCGCATTTCCTCTTCAAGACTGATGGGCAGGGTTTCTTTGGCGAACTGGGTCATGGGGAGGGATTCTCGGCAAGTGAAGTCTGATTTTACGGGCAAGGGGCTGTCGCTAAGCCGCAACACATCGGCTTAATTGCGGTTTTGTCCTACGGTACGCGACCCGATTTACGCCTGAACGTGCGGGGACGTGTGGCACAATTGCCAGAACGTTTTGGGTGATGGTCACTCAGATCGTCCTGTTTCGCAGCGCGGCTGCGGCTTTTTCCCCAAGAGGAGAACCATGAAGAAATTGAATAAAGTGGCGATGTTGATTGCCTCCGCAGCGCTTGTCACTGCCGCTGGTGCCCAAACTGTGGATAACTGGCGTAATGGCACTTCCGAACTCGTTTGGAAGAACGGTACCAATGAGCTGTGCTGGCGTGATGCCAACTGGACGCCGGCGACTGCAGCCGCGACCTGCGATGGCGCCATCGTTCCCGTCGCCGCACCGGCCCCTATGGTTGCTCCGGCGGCTGCAGCACCTGTTGCTCCTCCCGCTGCTCCCGTTGCCAGCAAGGTCACCTACGCAGCCGATGCCTTCTTCAACTTCGACAAATCTGTTCTGAAGCCCGAAGGCAAAGCCAAGCTGGACGACCTGATCGGCAAGATCAAGGACATCAACCTGGAAGTCATCATCGCCGTGGGTCACACCGACTCCATCGGTACTGTTGCTTACAATCAGAAGCTGTCGGTTCGCCGCGCTGAAGCTGTCAAGGCTTACCTGGTGTCCAAGGGCATCGAGAAAAACCGTGTTTACACCGAAGGCAAAGGCAAGTCCCAGCCTGTGGCCGACAACAAGACCGCCGAAGGCCGCGCCAAGAACCGTCGCGTGGAAATCGAAGTCGTTGGCACCCGCGCCGGCCAGTAATCCGCAAGGCTTGCTTCAAAAAGCCCCGCAAGCTCAGGCTTGCGGGGCTTTTTTTATGAGTTCGAGGACAATTGGCGTATGAATCACCCTGTGAATGCCGATCCGGCCGAGTTGGCCAAATTTTCTGACCTGGCGCATCGCTGGTGGGACAAGGAGAGTGAATTCCGCCCCCTGCACCAGATCAACCCCCTGCGTCTGGAGTGGATCAACGGCTTGTCTCCCGTCGCGGGCCGGCAGGTGCTCGATGTCGGCTGTGGCGGCGGCATCCTGGCCGACGCCATGGCCCGTCAAGGAGCCCAGGTGCTGGGGATCGATCTGGCCACGAAGGCCCTCAAAGTGGCTCAGTTGCATGCCCTGGAAGCGCAGACCCCGGACGTGCAGTACCGCGAAATCAGTGCTGAGGCGCTTGCGTTGGAGCAGCCTGGCAGTTTTGACGTGGTCACGTGCATGGAAATGCTCGAACATGTCCCCGATCCAGCCTCGGTCGTCGCGGCGTGCGCGGCGCTGGTCAAGCCAGGAGGATGGGTGTTTTTCTCGACCATCAACCGCAACCCGAAGTCTTTTTTGCTGGCGATTGTCGGTGCCGAGTACATTCTGAACATGCTGCCGCGTGGCACCCACGAATACGCCAAGTTGATTCGCCCCGCCGAATTGGCGGGTTACTGTCGAGCTGCCGGACTGGTGCTGCGTCATACACGCGGCATGGAATACAACCCCTTGACGCAGCGGTACTGGTTGAGTGGCGACACCAGCGTGAATTACATGTTTGCAACGCAAAAGAGCTGAGGGGCCGGACGCATGTTTACTAATATAGAGGCCGTGCTGTTCGACCTGGACGGCACCTTGATCGATAGCGCGCCCGACCTTGGCGCTGCCGCTGACAAGATGAGGGTTGACCGTGGCCTGGCCTCGCTGCCGCTGGCACAGTACCGGCCCATGACGGGCGCCGGCGCTCGCGGCATGCTCGGCGTCGCCTTCGGCCTGACCCCCGAACACCCCGACTATCCGGCGCTTCGGGAAGAGTTTTTCACCAATTACGAAGCTTGCATGACGCAGCGCACCTTTGCTTTTGACGGAGTGGCCGAGCTGGTCGATGCGCTGTTGGCCCGCGGCCTAGCTTGGGGCGTGGTGACCAACAAGGCATCCCGTTTCACCGATCCCCTGACCCGCTCCATGCCGCTGTTCGCGACGGCGGGTGTCGTGATCAGCGGTGACACCACCCCCCATTCCAAGCCGCACCCTGCGCCGTTGCTGGAGGCCGCGCGGCGTTTGCGGCTGGCGCCGGAAAAGTGCGTGTATGTGGGCGATGATGAGCGTGATGTGATGGCGGGACGGGCCGCCGGCATGGACACCGTGGCGGCAACGTACGGGTATCTGGGCAGCCGGACCGATACGACGCAATGGGGCGCGCGTGCCGCGATTGCGTCTCCGCTGCAGCTATTGCAATTGCTGCGGGGCTTGCAATCGCCGGCAATGACCTCAAATACCGTTTGAGGGGCTGCACTGGTTTCGACGTGGGTACGGAATCGCTGTGGTGCATGTCGAGCTTGAGTAACGCTCGTAAAAATCGACTCAACAAACTAACTGCAAACGACGAACGTTTCGCACTCGCTGCTTAATAACCAGTGAGCCTTACAACAGCAGGCCGATGGGCTGGGCAAGGGTGCCGCAAGGCGTCCAGGCTGTAAGGTTATTCACATCGGCTGGCTTCGGACCGGGTACCTTGGTTCAGAGCGAGACAATAGGGTGCTGGCGTCCTGTGTAGCGTGCGACTGCGCGACACAGGTGGCGAGACTTAAATCAGATCGCTAAACATGTAGATCTGCGCGAAGAAGGCTTGCGGACGGGGGTTCAAATCCCCCCAGCTCCACCAAACGACCCGATAAAGGCCGCTAACAACTTATAGTTAGCGGCCTTTTTCTTTTTTACATCATCTGGTTATGGAAATCTCACGTCCAACCATGTCAAAGGTCCGCAGACATCATGTTGCGCAGTTCGGATGTGATGTTCGGGCGCACGCCGAACCAGGTCTCGAACGCGGGCCGTGCCTGGTTCAGCAGCATGCCCATGCCATTGACGGTGGCGTGGCCACGCGCGCGGGCCGTGGCCAGCAACGGTGTGTCCAGTGGGGTGTACACGACATCGGACACCAGGGCATGCCGCGGCAGCCGATTGAGCGACAGGTCGAGCGCGGACTGGCCTTTCATGCCTTGGCTGGTAGCGTTGACCAGCAAAGCCGCCCCGTCAAGTAAATCATGGCGGTCCTGCCACGGAAAGGCCTTGGCTGGCACCCCTACGTCGCGAGCCAGCGCCTGCGACTTGTCCAGGCTGCGGTTAACGACCCGGATTTCGGTGGCACCACGCTCGGCCAGACTGACGACCACGGCACGCGCGGCACCGCCGGCGCCGATCACCGCTATCGGACCGATGTCGGCACGCCAATCGGGGAAGGCGTCGAGCAGGCACTGGATGTAGCCATAGCCATCGTTGTTGTATCCGCAGAGCTGTCCATCAGAATCGACCACGATGGTGTTGACCGCGCCCATCTTGCGCGCCATGGGGTCGACATGGTGCAGGTACGGGATGACCGCTACCTTGTGCGGGATGGTGACGTTGCAACCGGCAAAGCCCAGCGCCGCCAGCCCCTCCAGTGCACGGGGGAGTGCCTCGGGCGCGACCGGGAGTGGGATGTAAGCGCCGGGCAGGCCATAGCGGGCCAGCCAGTGCCCATGCAGCAGCGGCGAGCGCGAATGCGAAATTGGCCAGCCCATGATGCCGGCCGTGCGAAATACCTGTCTTGCCGCGGGGGTCTTGTTCATTCAAGCCTCCGAAACCAGGAAGTGTTTGGCAGGCATGATGGCCAGTTGTGGCGCCAGGCGGGGGACGAACGCCATTTGGTCGAGTACATCTCGCTGCAGGTCGATGCCGGGGGCGATTTCGAACAGTTCCATCCCGTGAGGCGTCAGGCGAAAACTGGCGCGCTCGGTTAGGTAGAGCACTTCCTGCTTGCGTACCAGGCCTTGCGGGCCACTGTAAGTGATCTGCTCGACCTGTTTGACCAGTTTTTTTACCGAGCCCTGCTGCAGTACGCGCATCTGGCCGTCGCCGGTTTGCAGCTTCACGCCCTTGGCTGCCAGCGTGCCACAGAACACCACCTTGCGTGCGTTTTGCGCGATGTCGATAAAGCCGCCCGGGCCTACCGTGAGCCCCCCCAGGCGCGAGACGTTGACATTGCCCTGTTCGTCGAATTCGCCAAAGCCGAGGAAAGCGATGTCGAGTCCGCCACCGGCATAGAAGTCGAACTGCGTGGCAGCATCCAGCATAGCGGACGCATTGCGTGCATAGCCGAACAGCACGCCGTCCAGCAAAGTGCCGCCGTAGGTGCCGTGTTCGATGGTTTGGTAGAGGCGGTGCTGTTCGCCGCGCGCCGCAATGAGTTTGGCCACTGCGTCGGGTACGCCGACACCGTAGTTGACCACCGGGCGGGCCTTGCCGGTGTTGAACAGCTCTTCCGCAGCGCGGCGCGCCACGGCCTGACGTTCGCTGAAGGTATCCGCCGCCGCGGCGCGCTCGGCCGCGTGGTCGGCGGCTTCGCTATGCAGGCGCGCAACACCGGACAACTCGCCGCTGAGTGCCGGGTCGAACGGGATGTCGTAGCTGGTCTGCTGCGCCGGATCCACCACGATGGCATCTACCCAGGCGGCCGGAATGCGCACTTCGCGCGCCGTCAGGGCGCCGTGCGGCAGGCGTTCTTTTACCTGAACGATGACCTTGCCGCCGCTGTTGCGCGCGGCCAGCGCCAGTGATTGCGCGTCGAGGTTGGCGGCCTCGTGCTCGAAGCTGATATTGCCATCCTCGTCGGCGGCGCTGGCCCGTACCAGTGCGATGTGAATGGGAAAGGGCTTGTAGCGGAGGTATTCGCGCCCGTCCATCTGCACCACTTCTGCGAGGTCGTCGCGCGCGCTCTTGTTCATCTTGCCGCCGCCCTGACGCGGGTCGCAGACTGTGCCGAGCCCAACGTGAGTGAACAGGCCGGGCCGCCCGGCGCCAATCTCGCGCATCAACTGGCTGGAGACGCCCCCGGGCAGAATGTAGGCCTCGATCTTCTCTTCTTCGGCGAGACGCTGCATCGTCGGCGACCAGACCCAGTGGCCACCGATCACGCGCTTGACCAGGCCCTCGTGCGCGAAGCAGTTCACGCCCTTGGTCTTTTTGTCGCCAATGCCCAGTGCATGCACCATGGTCAGCTTGCGCGGGCGCTGCGTCGCCAGAAAGCGCGCCTGAACGGCCTCGAACAGGCAGGTCGCCTCCATCAGGCCGCCGCCGCCGCCCATCAGGCCCACGGTGTCACCGTCATTGATCAGATTTGCGGCTTCGGCCGCCGTCATGAATTTGCTGCTCATCTTGATCACCTGTTCACATCAAACAAGGCCGCACCCTTTTTCATCACACTTTTGGCGACGACCGTGCGGTGGATTTCGCTGGTGCCGTCGAAAATGCGGTAGATGCGTGCGTCGCGGTAGTACCGCTCGATTGGCAGTTCCTTGCAAAAACCCATGCCGCCAAAAATCTGCACGGCGCGGTCCACCACGCGGCCCAGGGTTTCGGCGGCGTACACCTTGACCATGGCAATCTGTTCGCGTGCGTCGTGTCCCTGGTCCAGCATCCAGGCGGCGTTGTAGACCATCCAGCGTGCGGCGTTGATCTCGATCACGCTGTCGGCCAGCATCTGCTGGATCATTTGGAAGTCGCCAATCTTGGTGTTGAACTGCTTGCGCTCATTGGTGTAATCCACCATCAGTTCGCAGACATGGCTGGCCTTGCCGACGGCGCGTGCGCCGACCTGGGCCAGGCGCACCACATTGAGTGCGCTCATGGCCAGTTTGAAGCCCTGGCCTTCTGCACCCAGCAGCGCCAGCGGCTCCAGCGGGACGTTGTCGAAGAACAGCTCCAGGTGCGGTGTGCCGCGAATGCCCATCATCTTCTGGTCCTTGCCAACGGTGAAACCAGGTAGGCCCTTGTCGACCATGAACATCGAGATTTCCTTCTCGCCGGTCTTGGCGGAGACGAGGAAGAAGTCCGACCACTCACCGTCGCTGATGAAGTGCTTGCTGCCGTTGAGCACCCAGCCGGTGTCCGTCTTCCTGGCATGAGTCTTGATGCCGGCCGCATCAGATCCGGCGCCCGATTCGGTGATGGTGATGGCGCAGGTGCGCTGGCCTGCGACGGTGGGTTTCAGCCAGCGCTCGACCTGGTCGCCCTTGCAATGCAGCAGCGGCTCATAAATGTTGCCAAAGGCGCGGCGGATCAGGATGTCGGTGGTGTGACCGAACTGCTCCTCGCACAGGATGCGGTCCAGCGCGCTGAGGCCGCCACCACCGAGTTCGACTGGCATGTTCATCGCGTAGAGGCCGAGTTGCTTTGATTTCTCGTGCACGGCCTGCGCCTTGGCCTTATCCAGGAAGCCGTTGTTTTCAATTTCGTCTTCGAGCGGCTTGAGTTCTTCGGCGATGAAGCGACGCACGGTGTCGATCATCATTTTCTGTTCTTCGTTGAGGGAAAAATCCATGGTGTTCTCCAGAGGTGATTCAGGGTTGATGAGGCAGGCCATGCCATTCGGCGTGGCGTGAGGTCAAGGCTGCATCACGCGCTGCTGAACCAGCGCGCACCAAAGAAGAAGGGCAAACGGGAGGACGAATGAAAGTAACAGGGCATGGCGGGCTCCCTCTAAATCCGGCGGGTGCGGTTCAGGCGTTCGGCTCAAGAAACGCGCGGCTCGCGGTCAGGCACTGGCGCGCCCACTCGGTCTGGCCAAACTGCGCCATGCGGTCGAAATGCACCACCTCGACGCTCACCGGCAGGTCGGACGGCAGCGCATCGAACAGGCCACTAACGTCTATCGTGCCCTCGCCGGGCAGCAGGCGCTCGCAGCGGGCGGTGTGAATCATCTGCTCGGTCGTGAAATGCGTGCCGGCCTCGGCGTCGCAAATTTGCGCATAGTGCAGCAACTCGCGCGGGATGGCACGTACGTCGTCCAGCGTGGTGCGGGAGCGGCCAAAGTGCAAGGCATCAACCAGGATGCCGGCGTTGGCCGGCTGGCCGGCCACCTTGATGATGCGCAGCGCCGACTTCACGTCGGGCACGGCGGTCCAGGGCATGAATTCCAGGTCAGCCGTCATGCCGTAGGGCTGCATCAATTCGCACAGCCGCGCATAGCCTTCGCTCAGGCGCGCCTCAATGGTGTCGTCGCCGGCCACCAACACGGCCTTGGCTTTCAGCGCGGCGCCGGCTTCCAGCAGCGGCACATAGGCGCGCGCATCGAAGCCTTCGCCTATGCGGATGATTTCCAGGTCGAAGATGCCGACGCCGCTGTCCTTTTGCGCCGCCAGCGTTTCGCGCAGCACCTCGGGCTGGCCAATCAGAAACTGTTGCGGCGCGCCGGCGGCGTTAGGTAGCAGCCGCAAACCTACATGGGCGTACCCCAGCTCACCTGCCAGTCGGATGGATTGCGCCGGCGTGAGCGTGTATGAGGTCAGGTAGGACATGGAATAGATACGTGCCCCCACGCTTGTCGCTTCGCGTACTGCGCTGCCCCCTGAGAGGGCCACGCCTTGCTTGGAGCGGCCCGGCCCGGCGGCGTTCATTTGCGCGCTCACTTCAGCGGCGACACGGCGGTCGACAAGGCGATGCTGGACACCATGTTGGTCGTCAGCCAGGCCGGGCCGCCCTTGGGCGGCCAGATGCCTTGCGCGACCGCGTCGGTTCTGGCCTGGCTGCGCGCGTCCAGCGTGGGGTAGGCCCAGATATTGGTGAAGCGCAGCGGCCCGTCCAGCGCGACCATGGCGACGATGCAGGGCGAGAGTTTTTCGCGTAACGGCACATACTGCTCCCACAGGTCGATGGTGGGCTGCATGCCGCCGGGCTTGATGCCATAGCTGCGGATTTCGTACACCGGGCCTTTGACGCCGGATTCGGCGCTCGGGCGCACTGGCTTCATCCACGGAAAACCATGGTAGCTGTGCTGCTCCAGGCTCTGGAAGATTTCGCCGCAACCGAAGGGGTTGGCGCTTTGCTGGGTGCGCTTACGTTCGGCCTGCAGTGTGGCCAGGTCGGCGAAGCCGCGCAGCACGATCATCTGGTTGAGCTGGCCAATGTCGGTGAACCAGCTGCCTAGCAATTCGCCTTGGGCGTCAGCGGCGGTGGCGAAGGTCTGTACGTTGATGGCGGCTTGGCCTGCGGTACCGAAGGGCAGGGTCAAGGTGGCGAGTTCGTAATGCATTGTTCTGGGTCTCAGGTTGGTGATTACTATCAAAATAAGAGCGGCATGCGCTTATCAATCAATGGCTGCGCCCTTTTTTTCTTCTAAAGATGCGTCCAAAGCGACTCCCGCCGCGTGGTGTGCTGCGATGAAACCGAAGGTCATGGCTGGCCCCAGCGTGATGCCGCCGCTGGGGTAATTGCCGCCCATCACGCTGGCCATGTCGTTGCCGCCGGCGTACAGGCCGGCAATGGGTTGGCCCGCATTGTTCAGCACCTGTGCGCTGGCGTTAACGTGCAACCCCGCAAAAGTCCCCAGGCTGCCGGGCACCACCCTGACGGCATAGAACGGGCCGCGCTCAATCGGCGCCATGCAGGGGTTGGGATGGCCCGCACTGGCATCACCCTGGATGCGGTTGTAGGGTGTCTCGCCCTTGGCAAATTCGGTGTCCCGACCTTGCCGCGCCTGCTGGTTGTAGCGCAGCACGGTTTCTTTCAGGCGGTCGGCGTCGATGCCGCATGCCTGTGCCAGCCCGGCGACTGTTTGGCCGCGCATGAGGTAGCCACTTTTTAGCATGCCTTGCAAGGGCATCGGTGCCGGCTTGACCGCGCCGAGTCCATAGCGGCGGATGAAAGCGTGATCGCAAACCAGCCAGGCTTCGACCGGCGTTCCTGCGGGTGTGACTTTGAGTAGTTCGGTGATGAAGTCGTAATACGAATCGGCTTCGTTGGTGAAGCGCCTGCCGGCCCCGGTGACGGCGATCAGTCCCGGCTTGGCGCGCTCGATCAGGTGCGGGAAATGTGCCACGCTGCCATCCCGGCGCGGCACCAGCGACACCGGTGCCAGCGCCGCGGCCTGTACCAAGTCGCGCGCCACCACACCGCCCACGCCTTCGCCTAAGCGCAGCCCGTCGCCGGTATTGCCACGGGAGGCAGCTGACCAGTGTTCCTGTCCGGTGGGCGCATGGGGCAACAACTCCATCTTGCGCGCCACATCGTGCGGGAAGCCGCCGCAGGCGAGCAGCACGCCGTGCGTGGCGTGAATCTCGATGTCGCCCTCGGGCGAGCCGACCACGGCGCCGGTGACCCGGCCATCACGTGTGAGCAGGCGGCGCGCCGGGCTGTTGACGCGAATCTCCACGCCGGTTTCGAAGGCCGAGGCCGCCAAACCTGCAACCAGTGCATTACCGTTGACCAGGCGCATGCCGCGCCGATGCACCATCAGGTCGTGCCAGTGGCGCAGCACCCGTTTGACTACATACCAGAACGAGGCCGGCTTACGCATCGCATTCAGAAAATGCCGAAGCTCGGCGCCCGAGGCGATGCCCATGCCCCATAGCGTGGTTTCTGGCAGCGGCGGCTTCAATTGCGCGATCCGACGGCCCAGCCGGCGCCCATCAAACGGTGCTGCGCAGATGGAGCGTCCGCCCAAGGCCGCATCGGGCGTACGGCCATGAAAGTCGGGAATACCGTTACCGTCGATGAACTGCAGGACGGCCTTTGAGCGGAAGAACTCGACCATGCGCGGGCCGCTGTCCAAAAAGGCACGGACGCGGGCCTCGTCAAACTTCTCGCCAAGCTCGTGGCGCAAGTAGGACAGGGGTTTTGCGATCTCCTCCGTGAGGCCGGCCGCGGTGGCGAGCGGATTGCGCGGAATCCACATCCAGCCCCCGGACCAGGCGGTGGTGCCGCCATAGTGCGGGTCTTTTTCCACGACCAGCACCTTCAGGCCCAGCGCGGCCGCGGTCACGGCGGCAGACAGGCCGCCCGCCCCGGAGCCGATCACGAGCAGGTCACAGGTCACCGGGTTGTCGTGGCTGCTGGAGGTCATGAATCGGACGCATGTGGCGCTCAGGCCGCGTAAATAGGTTTGCGCCCGTTCGAGCGCGCGGGCGACTTGTTGAAAAAAGGAGAAGTGCCGCTGGCAGCGGCCACCTGGGCCGCGATGGACAGCAGCTCCGGGCCGAGCGCCAGCATCCGCTGCGGCGTAAAGCGCACCGTGGGTCCCGCAACGGTGATGACTCCCATCGGGGGCTGACCGGCCAGACGCACCGGCGCGGCCATGGCGTTGAGCCCGGCGGCGTAGGTTTCCTCTGTCAGGCTGAAGCCGCGTTCGCGCGCCGCATGCACCGCCTGCATCACGGCCTGCAGGCTGGTGGGGGCATTGGGACCGAAATCCTCGGGGGCGCCGAGCCCTTGCTGGGCCACCAGCGCCAAGGCCTCGTCGTCCGACAGAGCCGACATCCAGGCTTGACCCGAGGACGAGCAGCTCAGCCGCGCATCACTGCCCATATCGGGGTCGTAGCGCAAACCCTGGCGCGCGCCTTGGGCGCGTGCCACCCAGGTGAGGCGGTTGCCATCCACCACCGACAGGCGCACCAGCTCGCCCGAGATTTCGGCCAAGCGGTCCAGCAGCGGCTGGGCGATGTCCACGATCCCGGTGCTGCTCAAGAAGCTCAGGCCCATGGAGACCAGCTTGGTGGTCAGCATGTAGTCGCCATGGTCACGCATCTGGCGCACATAGCCGCAGCGCACCAGATCGCTCAGCAGCCGATGGACGGCGCTTCGCGGGATATCGAGCCGGTCGGCTATCGCGGCCAGTTCCAGTCCATCGGCCTGCTGGGCCAGCAGCTCCAGAATGCCCAAAGTTCGCTCAAGTACACCATTCATGACAGATCACTCCATTGAAAGAATGGCCGGCAGCGTACATGACGCAGACTGCCCGGTGGCGGCAGCCTCGCGTACGGCCAGCGTTGCCTGCAGTGTGCGCAGGCCATCGAGCGCGCTGCACAGCGGTGTCTCACTGCCATCGATCACGGCCTTGAAGTGCTGCAGTTGGCATTCGTAAGGGTCGCCTTGGTGACCCGCGGTTTGTTCGCGCGTCATCTCAGCGTGCCAGTGGCGTTCGCCCCGATAGTTCCATAGAGCAAGGTCAGGTAGGGATAGCGAGCCTTGCGTGCCGGTGATGAAGTGCGACTGCACGTTTTGGCGCGGATACTGGATTTGCTCACCCGCGCAGAAGTCCCAGCACCAGGGTGAGGTTCCTGCGTCGGACACCATCACCGTGCCGAGCGCTCCGTTGGCGAAGCGCAGCACGGCAGCGGCCGTGTCTTCCACTTCAAAACCCCGCACCGCGTTGCTCGCGACGGCTTGCACAGAGACGATCTCGCCCACCAAGAAGCGAAGCATGTCGATGTCGTGGATCAGGTTAATCAGGATCGGACCGCCGCCGGCCTGGCGCCGCCATTCCACGTCGAAATAGGCGTCCGGCTTCAGGAACATGGCGAAGGCGCTGGCGGCGACCACCCGGCCCAGATGTCCGTCTCGGAGGATGTCACGCGCGCGCCGGTTGATGGGATTGTGGCGACGGTGGTGGCCGACCAACACCGGGGTCCTGAATTGGGCTTGTGCGCTCACTAGGTGCTGCGCTTCGGCCACGGTGTCGGCAACCGGCTTTTCGATCAGGGCGGGGATGCCCCGCCGCAGGCAATCGGTGGCAATTTCCACATGGGTCGCATTGGGCGTGGCCACGATCGCGCCCTGTGGTTTGGCCGTGTCCAGCAGACTGCGATAGTCGTTAAACCAGGCTACGTTCAATGAGCGGGCCAGCACCTGGCCGGCCTCGGATGGGTCCGCGATACCGGCCAATGTGAGATTGCCGCTGCGGCAGATACGGTCTATGTGCGTGCGTCCAATGACGCCTGCGCCAATCACTGCCAAGCGGGTTTTGCTCATGTGTTGCTTCTATATATGGCGAGATCAATAAAGTGAATTTTATCTGAAGTGGAATTATATTCAATACTTGAATCTTATTCCAATTTTATGTAAGATGCGATTCACTCACGTTTACCAAGAGAGTCCCGCATGTCCGACACCCCGACCCCCACTTTGAACGGCTCGACCCGTGTTTATTTCATCGTGGGTGACCCTATTGGTCAGGTGAAATCGCCAGCCGACGTGACGAAGGCCTTTCAGGCGCGCGGCCACAACGCCATGGTGATGCCGGCTCATGTGGCTCCCGACGATCTGGCGGCGTGGCTGGCCGGCGTGTCATTGGCGAAGAACGTGGGCGGCATCATCGTGACCGTTCCGCACAAATTCGCCTGTTTCGACCTGTGCGCCGACGCGTCCGCGCGCGCCAGCTTCCTGCATACCGTCAATGTGATGCGCCGCGACGCGGATGGCGCCTGGTACGGCGACATGTTCGACGGCTTGGGTTGCGTGGCCGCCATGCGCGATAACGGTTGCCAGTTCGAAGGGCGGAAGGCCCTGCTGGTGGGGGCCGGTGGGGCCGGCTCGGCGATTGCCCATGCGCTGGTGGCGGCAGGCGTGAGCCAGCTGGCCATCCATGACGGGGACAGCATGCGCCGCACTGCGCTGATCGACAGGCTCGCCAGTCTGGGCAAGTGCCCAGTGGTGCCTGGCTCGACCGATCCGACGGGCTTTGACATCGTGCTCAACGCGACGCCCGTGGGTATGAAGGCCTCTGACCCCTGTCCGGTGGACGTCGACAGGTTGAGCGCCGGCATGTTTGTTGGCTGCGTAATCACTGCCCCCGCCGTTACGCCGCTCATCGCCGCCGCGCGCGGCAGGGGTTGCGGCACCATGACCGGCGCACAAATGTTCGGCCGCGTGGGCGAGCTGATGGTCGATTTCCTGCTGGAGCGCTGAGATGCGGGTTATTGATACTCTGAAGGCCATTCCCGAGTCAGCGCGCTTCGATGTGGTCGTGATCGGTGCCGGCGGCGCCGGTATGGCGGCGGCGTTGTTTGCCGCCATCGAAGGCAAGAGCGTCCTGCTGGTCGAGCGCACCGAGTACGTGGGGGGCACCACCGCCTGGTCGGCCGGCACGACTTGGGTGCCGGGCACCCACCATGCTGCCACGGTCAACAAGACCGACTCCCTGGCTGATGCGGCGCGCTACCTGACCAATGCCGTTGGCGAGCGCACGCCAGCATCACTGCGACAAGCTTTTCTTGACAACGGACCGCGCGCCGTCAAGCTGGTCGAGACGAATTCCGAAGTCAAATTTCGTCCCTATACCAAGCATCCGGACTACATTTCCGATCTCGGCGGCTCCACCCTCAATGGGCGCGCGCTTGAGCCGCTGCCGTTCGACGGTCGCCTGCTGGGCGACCTGTTCAGGCTGATCCGCCCGCCGATCCCCGAGTTCACTGTGCTCGGCGGCATGATGGTGGACCGCACCGACATCAATCACCTGTTGGGGATGACCCAATCCTTAGCTTCGTTCCGGCACTCGTTGAAAATCGTACTTCGGCACGCTGGCGACCGCCTGCGCCATCCGCGCGGTACGCGCCTTGTCATGGGTAATGCGCTGGTTGGCCGGCTGCTCTATTCGCTGTCGACGCGCAGCAATGTGACGCTGACCCTGAACACCTCGGTTGGGAAGATCGCGTGCGGTGCGGACGGCGTCGAGTCGGTAGAGCTGGCGCAGGGCGCTCGGGGTCGCAGCGTGCGTGTGACGGGTGGCGTTGTTCTGGCCAGCGGCGGCTTCAACCGCCACCCCCGCTTGCGTCAGGAAATGCTTCCCGGCGCTGATCCCGCCTGGTGTCCCGGGGCGCCGGGTCATACCGGAGCGGTGCAGGATCTGGCGCGCGGACTCGGCGCCTATTACGGCACGGGCGGTATGACCCATGCCTTCTGGGCTCCCGTCTCGATCCGAGCACGCGCCGATGGTAGCCAGGCCGTGTTCCCGCACTTTGTGATGGATCGCGCCAAACCTGGCATGCTGACCGTGAATCAGGCGGGCGAGCGCTTCCTCAACGAAAGCACCTCTTACCACCTGTTTGGCTTGGCGATGCAAAAGGCCCATCAGGCGTCGCCGTCCATCCCGGCCTACCTGATTTGCGATGCCGAGGCCATCCGCAAGTACGGTATCGGCATGGTGCGCCCCGGCGGCAAGGGGCTGGCACCGTTCCTCGCCGACGGCTATCTGACCCAAGGCAACACGCTAGAAGAACTGGCGCAGAAGCTCGGCATCAACGCCGCCGGCTTGAAGGCCAGTGTGGCGAAGATCAACGCCTATGCCGAAACCGGCGTCGATCCCGATTTCCAGCGTGGCGTCACTGCTTATCAGCAGAACATTGGCGACCCCGCGTGGATGGGTAAGAACCCCAGTATCGGCCCGCTGACCCACGCCTCCTACTACGCAGTGCGCCTCTATCCGGGAGACATTGGTGCATCCACGGGTCTGACCACTGATGCCGATGCGCGGGTGCTCGGCGAGGGCGAGCGGCCGATTCCCGGCTTGTACGCCGTCGGTAACGACATGCATTCGATCATGGGCGGCGCCTATCCCGCCCCCGGCATCACCATTGGCCCAGGACTGGTTTTTGCCTATCTGGCCGCGCGCCATGCCGCAGCGCGGGCGCGCCAGCAGGACCTAGGGAAAACCTGATCTGCTCATGCATGAAATGTCCTGTTCTCTGCCCGAATCGTCGGTTGTTCTTTGGGGGTCGCCGAATCAGAATTCAGCACCCTTGACGCAGGGCCGTGCAGCCCGCTCATACCCTTTTGAGGAGACACAATGAAAAAACGCAGTGCTCATAAATCGATGGCTGCTCATGTTCGGCTATCAGGAGCTCCGGCCGGAGTTGCCCGGGTCCCCAGGTCGCTTGCCTGCGTGGCAGCCTGAGCATGACTTCCTTCCCTGTGAACACTTCTGCAGTACAGCATGACGCTGTGGCCATCGTGACGGGCGCCGCCGACGGCATCGGCTGGGCCACGGCGCAGCGGCTGGCAGCGGACGGCTATTGCGTGGCGCTGCTGGATTTGCGCGCCGACGCCGTGCAGGCGCGCGCCACCGAACTGGGGGCCCGGCATCTCGGCCTGGCCTGTGACGTGACCCTGCCTGCCAGTGTGGAGGCTGCTGTTGCGACCGTAGCGGCCCGGTTTGGCCGCATCGACGCGCTGGTGAACAACGCTGGTATTGGCGACCAGACTGGGCCGACGGTGGTGCAGACCGCCGAGGCCTTTGACCGGGTCCTGGCTGTGCACCTGCGCGGCACCTTCCTGATGAGCCAGTCGGTGGCCCGGGTCATGTTGCGGGCTGCACCGGTGCCGGTCCGGGGGCGTGGCGCCATTGTGAACCTCGGCTCGATCGCCAGTCTCATTGGCCTGCCATCGCGCAATGCGTACAGCGCCGCCAAGGCGGGCGTGCTCGGCATGACGCGTGCCATGGCCAGCGAATGGGCGCGCGCCGGCATCCGCGTCAACGCCGTGGCGCCGGGTTACGTGCGCACCGCGCTGGTGGCTGAGCTCGATCGCAAGGGCGCGCTGGACGCGGCTGGCATTGCCCGTCGCACGCCGATGGGCCGCATGGCCGAGCCCGCCGAGATTGCCGAGGTCATTGCCTTTCTGGCCTCCAGCAAGGCCAGCTACGTCACCGGGGCAGTGCTGCCGGCAGACGGTGGCTGGACTGCCTTTGGCGCGCCGGAGTCCGCGCTGGGGGATCTTCCCGCGCCGGCCGGGGTATGAACCCTTCATTGCAAACTGAGGAGACAAACAGATGCTGACCATCAACCTGTTCAACGGATTGGTCCACGGTGCCCTGCTGATCGTGATGTGCTCCGGCCTGGCGCTGATCTACGGCCTGCGCCGCGTGGTGAACTTTGCTCATGGCTCGCTGTACATGCTGGGGGCCTACCTGGGCTACTCGATTGCGATCCACAGCAACTTCTGGGTGGCACTCGTGGCGGCGCCCATGGTCATGGGCGTGGTGGGCGTGCTGCTGGACCGCTACGGCTTTCGTCTGCTGCAAGACCGCGACCCGCTCTCCGTGGTGCTGGTCACCTTCGGCCTGCTGCTGGTGATCGAGGACTTCGTGCAGACCGTGTGGGGTACGGCCAACCTGTCTGTGCCTGCTCCCGAGTTGCTGGGCATGTCGGTCAACCTGTTCGGTACCCCGGTGCCGGCCTACCGCATCGCGGTGATTTTTGTGGGCGCGGCGGTGGCCCTGGGCTTGAGCCTGTGGCTGCGCTACTCCAGGATAGGGCTGTTCGTGCGTGCCGCCAGCACCGACCCCGTTACCACTGCCATGCAGGGCGTGAACACCGACGTTCTGAGCGCCGGCGTGGTTGGCCTGGGCACCGCGCTGGCCGGTCTGGCCGGTGTGGTGGCCGCGCCGTTCCTGGCCTTGTCGCCTTCCATGAGCAGCGACGTGCTGATCGACTCGTTCGTGGTGGTGGTGATTGGCGGCCTGGGCAGCCTGGCAGGCGCCTTTGTCGCGGCCGTGATCCTGGGGCTGCTGCAGGCGGTCGGCGCCGTGTATTTGCCCGAAGTGTCGGCCATCTTGCCGTTCGCACTTATGGTTCTCATCCTGCTCTGGAAGCCCGCGGGCTTTGCTGGCAGCCGCATCTGAAAGAGGCCCGCAACATGTTGTCCATTTCACGCATTGGGGCTTACTCCGTTGTGGCGCTGATCGCCGGGGCTGCCTTGACCCTGGGCATTGGCTCGGCCACTTTCCTATCGCTACTGACACAGGCTACGGTCTATGCCATCTTCGCACTGGGCCTGGGCCTGCTGTTGCGCCAGAACGGCATGGCAAGTTTCGGCCACGCACTGTTCTTCGGCACGGCCGGCTATATCGTCGCCATCCTGCTGCAGCTCAAGGCCGTGCCGGCCGAGGCTGCCATGGTGTTGGCGGTGTTGGGCCTGACCCTGTTTGCCTTTGTGCTCGGTTTGGTGATCGTGCGCGTGCCAGGCATCGCCTTTGGCATGCTCACTCTGGCGGTCGGCCAGATGTTCTACCTCTCGGCGTCGAGCTCGCGCGGCCTCACCGGCGGCGCCGATGGCATGAACATCGACTGGCCCAATACCCTGTTCGGGTTCTCGACCTCCACCATGCTGCGTCCGGCCAACATGTTCCTGATCTGCTGGGTCGTGCTGATCGTCTGCGTCGCCGGCTTGGCATTGGTTCTGCGCGGGCGCTTCGGCGCTATCACCGAGGCCGTGCGTGACAACGAAGAGCGGGCTCGTTTCATCGGCATCCGGACTCTGCTGCCACGCGCTGCGCTGTTCGCGCTGTCGGCAGGCATTACCTCGGTCGCCGGCGTGCTGTCAGCCCTCAACACCGGCTTTGTGTCGCCCGAGAGCCTGCACTGGAGCGTCTCCGGCGTGGCGCTGATGATGGTGGTGGTGGGTGGCTACAAGGCCCTGTGGGGCCCGGCGCTGGGCGCCGTGGTGTATTTCCTGGCCAAGGACATCCTGGGCGACTACGCCAACCACTGGATGGCGATCTTCGGCATCGCGCTGATCACCGTGATCGTGTTTTCTCCCACGGGCATCGCCGGCGCGCTGGAGCGCTTGGTCAAGGGCAAGAAGGCAGCCACCGCCGTCAAGGTCGTCGCCGGCCACTGAAAGGAACTGAACATGAGCGAATTTGTGCTTCAAGCGGACGACGTGGCCATTCACTATGGCGGCGTCAAGGCGGTGGACGGTGTATCTCTCACACTCAGGCGCGGCGAAATCCGCGGCCTGATCGGCCCCAACGGCGCCGGCAAGTCCACCGTGATCGATGCCATCACTGGCCGGATTCGCCTCACCCGCGGAAAGGTGCAGTTGGGCGGCGAGGACGTGACCGAGCTGGGCGCCGTGCAACGCCGCATGCGCGGCCTGTCGCGCTCGTTCCAGCGCACCAGCATCTTCAGCCAGATGCCCGTGCGCCGGCAGGTGGAGCTGGCCTCGCACAAGATGGGCGTGGCCGATTCCGATGCGGATGCCGACGCGGTACTCAAGGAACTGGATCTGATGCAGCTGGCAGACGTCACGGCCGAGGATCTGGGCTATGGCGAACAGCGTCGCCTGGATCTGGCACTGGCGCTGGTGGGCCGCCCCACGGTGCTGCTGCTGGACGAGCCCATGGCGGGCCTGTCGGTCAAGGAGTCGCAAGACCTGGCCAGGCACCTGAAGGCGCTGACTTCGCGCTGGGACGTGTCGGTGCTGCTGGTCGAGCATGACATGGACGTGGTGTTCGGCATCTCCGATGTGGTGACCGTGTTTGAACTGGGCCGCGTGATCGCTAGCGGTGAACCGGCCTCTGTGCGTGCCGACCCGCGTGTGCGTGAAGCTTATCTTGGGAGCGCTGCATGACTTCCCTGCTGAAACTCGACCGGGTCGATGCTTTCTACGGCGCGGCCCACATCCTGCACGGACTGAGCCTGGCCGTGAATCCGGGCGAGCGCGTCGCGCTGATCGGCCGCAATGGCGTGGGCAAGACCACTGTGGTCAATACCATCCTGGGCCTGGCAGCGCTGCGCGGCGGGCGGATTCACTTGGGCCAGCACAGGATGGACCGGCCGCGGCCCTACGTCGCTGCTAACCACGGCGTGGTGGTGGTGCCGCAAGGCCGGCGCATCGTGGCCAACCTGACGGTGGAGGAGAACCTGTACCTGGGTGCTGCCGTGAGCCGCCAGGGTCCGTGGACCGTGTCCGAAATCTACAAGCTCTTTCCCATCCTGCAGGAGCGCGCGCATACGCCGGGCACGGCCTTGTCGGGCGGGCAGCAGCAGATGCTGGCGATCGGGCGCGCGTTGATGGCCAACCCCGCGCTGATCCTGCTGGACGAGCCGACCGAAGGCCTGGCCCCCGTGATCGTGGACCAGCTGGCGCGCATCTTCAACCAGGTGGCCGACCAGGGCACGGCGTTGCTGCTGATCGAGCAGAACATGAGCCTGGTGGTACGCGTGGCTCAACGCTACTGCGCCATGGCCAAGGGCTCCATCGTGGCGGAAGGTCCGGTGCAGAACACCAGCGCCTGCCTGCACGATCTCGAGGCTCACGTGATGGTCTGAATGGTCCGTGCTGTTTTTGCGGAGCCGTTTGCCGGGCCTTGGACTGGCGGCAAACCTCTGAAACCTTTGGCTTTTTCGTTATACCGGTCGCCGGACCGTTTCCGGCTCTTTGATTCAGGAGACAACCCATGTTCAAAATGAAACCCCTGCAGCGCTCTCTCGCGGCCCTGGTCCTCGTGACGGCTCTGCCCCTGGCTGCGCTGGCCCAAGACAAGGAGCCGGTCAAGGTCGGCCTGGTCTCGTCCAAGTCTGGCGTGTTTGCCCAGCAGGGCGAGGAAGTGATACGCGCGGTGCAGTTCGCGATCGATGAAGCCAACGCCAAGGGTGGTGTGGATGGCCGCAAGGTCGAAGTGCAAATCGCCGACGACGAGGGCACGCCCGACGCTGGGCGTCGCGAGGCCGAAAAGCTGGCCCGTAACGGCTACAACCTGCTGATCGGCTCCATTCCCTCGTCCGTCTCCCTGGCGATTGGTCAGAACCTGGACCGCTGGGATGCCGCCTACTTCGTGGTGGCCAGCAAGTCCGAAAAGCTCACCGGCGAGAGTTGCAAGCCGCGCCTGTTCAGCACCAACCAATCCGATCCCATGGACCTCGCCATGATCAAGGAGTGGGCCAAAACCCTGACGGGAAAGACATTCGCTGTACTCGCTGCCGACTACGTGTGGGGTCGCGACTCGGGTGAGTCGTTCAAGAAGACCGTCGAAGCTTCCGGCAAAAGCGTACCGCTGTCGCTCTACGCGCCGCTGGGCACCAAGGACTACTCGCCCTACATCGCCCAACTCAAGGCCGCCAATGTGGACGGCATCTGGGTGGCTGAAAGTGGCCGCGATGCCATCGCCTTCGTCAAGCAGGCCAAAGAGTTCGGCCTGATCCCCAAGACCAAGCTGATCGGTCATGCGCTGCTGCTGAACTTCATCATCAACGGGACCGGCAACGCTCTGGAAGGTGAACAGGGCAACTCGTCCTATACGCCAGACATCGACACCCCGGCCAACAAGGCCTTCGTCGCCGCCTGGAAGGCCAAGTTCAAACGCCTGCCTACCGACAATGAAGGCCAGGCTTACAACGGCGCACAGGTGATTTTTGACGGCGTGAAACTGGCCAAGAGTGTCAAGCCTGGGGACGTGAGCAAGGCGCTGAGTGGTGCCCAAATCGATACTATTTTTGGCAACGTCACCATGCGTGCACAGGACCATCAACTGCTGTTGCCCAACTATGTGGTGCGCGCCAAAGTGGCGGACGGCGTGCTGCGCCCTGTGATCGAACAGACCTTCCCGCCGTCCATCATTCCGGCCCCATCGCCGCTGTGCAAGATGTAAGTCTTGGGTGATGTCTCGCCCTCCAGATTAACAATCAATCTGGAGGATGTGGTCAGCGGTACAGCGGCTGGCGGCGCAAGGCACTGCGGCCATGCTCCAGCACGAGCTGCCGCTGCCCATGGCTGGCCTGCATGACGTAAAGGCACTTATGAAGACGCTTCCTCCTTCCATCCATGTCCTGGTTACCGGGGCCAGCGGCGGCATCGGCCGCGCCATCTGCTTTGCGCTGATCGAGCAGGCTCGCAAGGACGGTGCGAACATCCGCATCAGCGCGGCTGCCACGCAGCCCGGCGCGCGCCTGGAGCAACTGGTCGATGAACTACGCGCTGCGGGCGCTCAAGCCGGAGGCGTGGCCGGCGACATTACCGACCCGGCGCAATGCGCGGCCCTGGTGGTGCAAGCCGAGTCCCAGGGCGGCGATCTCACGGCGTTGATCTGCAACGCGGGAGCTTCGGGCCCTGGCCGGCTGGCCGACATGCCGCCGGCGCAATGGGACACTACCTTCAACCTCAACACCCGCTCGGCTTGGCTGCTCGCCCAAGCGGCGCGCGAAGGGCTCAGCCGGACCCGGGGCAGCATCACCGCCGTCGCCTCCATGTCCGGCCTGACCCCGCACCCCGGCTATGGCGCCTATTCGGCGGCCAAGGCTGCACTGATCATGTTGTGCCGTCAACTCGCGCAGGAATGGGCCGCTGACGGTATCCGCGTCAACACGGTCTGCCCCGGCATGATCCGCACGCCGTTGACGGAGGCGGTCTATCAGGACGCCACCACACTGGCCAAGCGCGAGTCGCTGGTGCCGCTGGGACGCATCGGTCGCGCCGAGGACGTTGGAACGACCGTGGCCTGGCTCACCAGCCCCGGGGCCTCGTATATCACGGGCCAGAATCTGGCGGTGGATGGCGGCATATCCGACCACATGCTGAGCCTGATTCCGGGCCGTCCCGGCAAGCCACCGGCCGGGCAGGCAGGCCCTTGAGGTGCTGCTTACGTTGAGGGTTGCAGTGGCCGCTTGCCCTTGCAAGACGGTAACGTCTTGCTATCAAAAATAGAGCATTCAAATTCAGGAAGCGACACATGAAACGGGTTCTGGTGACGGGCGGAAGTGGCTTTTTGGGGGCATGGATCATCCGGCGGCTCACCCGGCGCGGCATAGAGCCGCGGGTGTTCGATATCAATGCTGATCGTAGCGTGGTGGCGGGGATCGCGGACACGGTGGCGGCTGACATTGACTGGCGCGTTGGCGATATCCGCAACGTCGACGAAGTGCAGCGCGCCGCCGCGGGCTGTGACGGGGTGATCCACTTGGCGGGCGTTCTGACCCCAGCCTGCGCGGCCAACCCGTTGCGCGGCGCCGAGATCAACCTGATCGGCGCGCTCAACGTGTTCGAGGCGGCTCGGGCGCACCGCATAGGCTCGGTGATCTATGCCAGCACCGCAGGAGTGTATGGTCCCGATGATGCGCGCCAACCCAGGCCTGCGACCCACTACGGCGCATTCAAGCTTGCCGTCGAAGGCTCGGCGCGCGCTTACTGGAACGACGTCGGACTGCCCAGTATCGGTTTTCGGCCCTTTGTGGTTTATGGCCCAGGGCGCGAAACGGGGGTGAGTGCGGGCCCCAGCATCGCCTGCCGCGCCGCGGTGCGCGGCGAGCCCTGCACCATTGGTTACACCGGCGCCTCGGGCCTGATCTACGTGGACGACGTGGCCGCCGCGTTCGAGCAGGCGCTGCTAAGTCCGGCCCAGGGCGCTGGCGTCTACAACCTGGTGGGTGAAGTTGCGACAGTGGCCGAGGTGATCGCGGAAATCAGGCGTCACGTGCCCGGCGCCAAGTTGGACGCCGCCGGCCCGCCACTGTCGATTGCGCCGGGCCTGACCGAGGAGGGGCTGGAAGCCCTGTTGCCTAGACGCCAGCGCACGAATTTGGCCCAGGGCATTGCAGCGACCATCGCACACTACCGCGCACAGCAGTTTGCTTGAGAATTCACAGCGTATAACCCATGCGGGCTGGGCAAAAGACGCCATTAAAAGGCTTGCAAATTCATCGCCGATAGGCGTCGCTGTTTCGGGTGAGCGCGTTCTCGGCGCTGCAGGTCGGGAAAGATCGGCCGGTGTGGGCCGGGTTGCGCTGGAACGGTTTGTACGCTGCCATCAACGACCGCTGTCAGGCTGGGCCATTTGTTTCATTGCCTCCGTGCGGAACCTCTTGGGCGACAGGCCAGTGTGCTTGCGGAAAAAGCGGCCGAAGTAGGCCTCGTCCTCGAAGCCCAGGGAGTCCGCCAGCTGCTTGACGGAACTCGAGGTGTAAACCAGGTCACGCTGCGCCTCATGGATGACGCGCGCGTTGATGACGTTCAGACTCGATATACCAAGGACTTCGCGACACAGTCGCGTGAGCTGCCCGGCCGAGACGCCCAGATCGCTGGCATAGGCGTCGACCGAATGGCGCTCCTTGAACCTGGCATCCACCAGCGCCCGAAAACGCTCGATCTGAACCGCCTTGCGTGAAGTGATAGGCGTCGCGTCGGGCTGGTAACTCTGACTGATGCGCGAGATTTGCACCAGCACCGTGGTCAACAGCGACATGCCCGCCGCCACCTGTCCGCTCGCGTGGGTTCGGAACTCCCGCTCGATGGCTAGAAACAGCGGCATCAGGGCATCCGTGTAGCGCGTCGATTCTTCGAGGGCGATCACCGCGGGCGTGCGGATGATTTGCAGCAGTTCTGGCATGGCCACGCTTGCCAGCGATTCCAGCGACTTCTGGGTCGCGGTGACCACCGGGCCGTTGACGTCGCGCGAGAAATGAAAGCCATGGACGGTTCCGGCCGGGACGATCAGCAGACAGGGGGCATTCACGGTTCTTTTTGCATTGTTCAGCGTGACCTCCACCGAACCGTCGGTGAGATAGAGCAACTGGATGAATGCATTGTGAACGTGGGGATGAATCTCCCAGTTGTAGGGGGCCGAGCGCTGCGGAATCCATTCGAAATCGAATGAGTTCTGCCAGCCCGGCTGGGCCGGGTCACCGTACAGCGCATAGTTCGGAATAACCCTTGTCACCTGATTTTGCCCATGAAGTAATGCATGAATTGTCCTGTTTCTTGCGTGAATCGTCAAACCGCGGAGAGGTCGCGGCAGCAACAATTCCGTATGGATTTACAAGGAGACACCATGACGGATTCCAACCCTCATTGGCTCGGCCTCGCCGGCGAAGTCTGTGCCGTGACCGGCGCGGCCAGCGGCATCGGCGCTGCCATTGCACGCAGTCTGGCCGCCGCCGGCGCCCGGGTCGCCCTGCTGGACCGCGACAGCGCCGGCTGCGAGAGAGTCGCCGCCGAGATCGGTGCGCAGGGCGCCAGCGTGCTGGCCGTGACCTGCGACATCGCCAGCGAGGCTAGCGTGGCCGCCGCCGCCGCGCGTGTGCAGGCGCAGCTCGGGCCCTGCTACGCCCTCATCAACAATGCCGGCCTGTTGCGCTCGGGCGCTCTAGTCGATGTAAGCCTGGACGACTGGAACACGGTGCTGGCGATCAACTTGACCGGCTATCTACTGTGCGCACGCGCTTTCTCGAAACCGATGCGCGAAGCCGGCCGCGGCAGCATCGTGAACGTGGCCTCCATCTCGGGCCTGACCCCGCAGACCGGCAGCGGCGCCTATAGCGCCAGCAAGGCCGGCGTGCTGCTGATGTCGCGCCAGATGGCGGTGGAATGGGGCCCGCAAGGCATCCGCAGCAATGCGATCTGCCCCGGCATGATTCGTACTGCGCTGTCCGCCAAGTTTTACGAAGAGCCCGGGTTCGAGCAAAAGCGCGCGGCCGTCACGGCGAGCCGCCGGGTGGGGGAGCCGCAGGACATTGCCGATGTCGCGCTGTTCCTGGCCAGCCCCCGTTCGGCTTACGTCAACGCCGCGGAAATTGCCGTAGACGGCGGCATGACCTCCATGCTGATGGACATGGTCCCGCGTCCCGGTTTCAACAAGATCGCCTGACCCCAAGGAGAACAGCATGTCCCAAGACTTTGATTGTGATCTGATCGTCATCGGCTCCGGCGCTGCCGGGCTGGCCACCGCCATTACGGCCCGCAAACGTGGGCTCGATGTGGTCGTGCTCGAAAAGGAACCGGTGTTCGGGGGCACCACCGCGCTGTCCGGCGGTGTGCTGTGGATTCCGATGACTTCGTATGGCCGCCAGCAAAATCCCGCTGACAACCGCGACAACGTGCTCAAGTTCATGATCGATCAGACTGGCGCGTTCTACGATGCGGCGGCGGTCGATGCATTTATCGACAATGGCCCGAAGATGGTGGAATTCTTCGAGCGCGAGACGGCGATGAAGTTTGTCCCCACGCTCTACCCGGACTACCACCCGGACGCCCCCGGTGGCGTGGACGTCGGCCGCTCGATTCTGGCCGCACCCTACGACATTCGGGGCCTAGGCAAGGACATGCCGCGCCTGAAGCCGCCGCTCAAGACCATCACCTTCATCGGGATGATGTTCAACTCGTCGAATGCCGACCTCAAGCACTTCTTCCTGGCCACCAAGTCGCTGACCTCGTTCATCTACGTAGCCAAGCGGCTGGTGACCCATCTCAAGGAACTGGCGCTGTACCGCCGCGGCATCAACGTAACCAGTGGCAATGCACTGGCCGCGCGTCTAGCCAAGTCGGCGCTCGACTTGGGCATACCGATCCTGACCAACAGCCCGGCGAAAGAGATCGTGATGATAAACGGCAGCGCCACCGGTGTGCGTGTTGGTGGAGAAGGCGGGGAGCGCCGCATCACCGCCCGCCATGGCGTGGTGTTGGCTTGCGGCGGTTTTCCGCACGACGTCCAACGCATCGCCAAGGCCTACCCGCACGTGGCGCGCGGCGGCGAACACCTGTCGCCAACACCGTTGGGCAACACCGGCGATGGCTTGGCCATGGCCGAGACCGTGGGCGCCGCGGCTGACATCCGCTTCAAGGACAGCGCGGCCTGGATGCCCGTGTCGCGCGTACCCTACGGCAACGGCGAGTTCGGCGTGTTTCCGCATCTGCTGGACCGCTACAAACCCGGCATCATTGGAGTGCTGCGCAATGGCAAACGCTTTACCAACGAATCCAATTCGTACCATGACGTCGGCGCCGCCCTGATCCGCGCCTGTGAAGGCCACAAGGAAACGGCTATGTGGCTGATCTGCGACAAGGCGACCGTCGCCAAATACGGTCTGGGCTATGCCAAGCCCGCACCCATGCCGCTGGGCGGTCTCATCCGCAATGGCTACCTGGTCAAGGGAAACACACTCGCCGAGTTGGCGCAGAACGCAGGTATCGATGCCACCGGGCTGGAACAGACTGTACGCGAGTACAACGTGGGGGCCACACGCGGACAAGACACGCAGTTCGGTCGCGGAACGACCTCGTTCAACCGTTACCTGGCCGACCCGGAGAACAAACCCAACCCCTGTGTGGCGCCGATCGGAAAGGGCCCGTACTACGCGCTCAAGGTCGTCATGGGCGACTTGGGCACCTTCGACGGCATCAAGACCAGCGTGGTGGGCGAGGTGCTCAAGCGCGATGGCACTGCGATCGAGGGCCTGTATGCCGTGGGGAATGACCGCGCCAGCGTCATGGGCGGCAACTACCCCGGCGCCGGCATCACGCACGGCCCGAACATGACCTTCGGCTTCGTGACGGGCAACCACATCGCCGACAAGGCAGGGGCCAAGGCATGAAATATTTAGTCAAACCCCTGGTCGATCATCGGATTTACACGATCCGCCTGCGCAAGATGGGTGAATTCCTCGATGTGTTCGACCGGTTGGCGATGCCGATCCTGCTGCAGACACTGGGTACGCCAGTGTCTTTCTACACGAGCCTGGTCGGCCCGCAGAACCAGTTCGTGCACCTGTGGGCGTATGACGACCTGGCGGACTACGAGCGACGTTGCAAGGCGCGCGACACACATCCGGATTTTCCAGCGTACCTGTCGGCTTCCGAGCATCTGATCACCGCCCAGGAAACCCGGCTGATCCGGGCCGTGGACATGCCCAGCTTTACCCGGCGATCGATCTGACCGGCGGCGGTCAGAGCCGGACGCCAAGTCCAAATCGGTAACCGACTTTGCGCGACTGCAACCTTCTTATCCGGGTGGCGCGGGAGCAGATAATCGATCTCCACCCGCCAGCGGATCCTGATCGTTCGGCCCTCGCAGCACGTCCAGGATGGTCGGGATCTCCATGAGCCCTTTGCCCAGCGGTACGCAACAACGTCAAACAGGACCGCGCGAAGCCCGGAGGTAAAATCCCCCAGCGGTCAGGCCGTGAAAACGAAGTACCAAGTTCAAAGCGGGGGAACAACTGGGGGAACAAATTGAAAACTGAAAGTAGATAATCAAGCATTCATGCGGGATTCAAGACTTCATTCAGTAGACCCCAGCGGGCGCTTCGACGCGGCTGTCCAACGGAACCGACTCATGTTTGCTGCATCGCTTCCAGAAGGAATCAAACGATGATCGAGACTTCGAAGTCTTTTCGTACCCTTTCAGCCATTCTGCTTATCGGTGGTGCGGCTGCCTGTGGCCTGTCAGCCCATGCGCAGGCCCCATCGGGTGCGAACGACGGGACCGGCACTTCTTCTGGGGGCGGTGTCATCCAGAAGGTTGAAAAAACTACCAAGAAGGCCGTCAACGCAACGGAAAGAAGCGCCAGGAAAGTCGGCCATGCCGTTGGCAAGGCGGCCAGCCGTGCCGCAGGTTCAGTTCGGCGTACGGGCGATAAAATTGGCGAAAAGCTGCCAAAAGGCAACCACACGCCACCCTCCGATGCGCGTGGGCCGGCGGGCGATAAGACGCTTTGAGTTCCGTTGTGTCCAGATTCAGATAAAAAAAGCCCGCTGAAGCGGGCTTTTTGCTGGCGTCTGCGACGTTTATGCTCTTCAGTCAGATGGGCGTATGTCTCACGGCTATCGCAAGTCCGCTTCCCGACTGTCCAACGGGGTCAGGAACGAATTGGGCTGCAATTCCCCCGCAAACGCGGTGAAATCGCTGTGCAGGGTGCCACGGCCGCTGTCTGGTGTTGGGCTCAGGGGGCTGAGGTCGCTGTTGCGGGTCTGACGCTGGCGCACCAGTGCGTTGCGCAAACTCACCCTGGCCGCCGAAATGGCGCTTTCGTCGCGCGCACGGTCCATGCTCATGGACGCCATCTCGCCGAGAAATTCCGTGCGGATTTCACTCAGGGCCGGCAGTTTGTCCGCTTCGACCACAATATAAGCAATACCGCATTGGCTCAACAGTCCCCGCTTCAGTCGCTGGTTTTTTTCCGCCAGTCCGAAACGCCCGGGAACGTCCACGCAGCCAATGACGTGGCCGTCGCCACCACACACGGTGAACGTGCAATACAGCCCCGTGAGCAATTCATACCAGTGCAGGCCCTGTTCCTTGCTGCGCGGCATGGTGAACCGCGTCACGGGAATCTTGATCATCACATGATGGCCAAAAAAAGCCCGGGTCAACCAGCGCCATACCTGACGCTCCTTGCTGTTGGCCAGTACCCGCGGGCTCAGCGGCCAACGCCTCGGGATGCGGCGGCGCTCGCGTGCTTGTCGACGAAGCCACCATGCGTGAATAGCAGCGCCCAACAGCAGGCTGACCAGCAACGCCAATCCAATTGCAAGCCCTCCTGTGTATTTATCCATCTTTCAGTGCTCCGGTAGTCGTTTTCAGTGTAACGAAAGTTTACAAATGAAGTCCATAGCACAAGGCGGTAAAAAATCACGGAAGTGCCTTCGGCGAATGCCAATTAATGCCGGATAGGTCTGCTGCATCACAATGAGAGCATGCGAACCATGCAATTACAGGACATTCTTTTTAACCAGGGATTCGGTACACGGCGCGTCTGCGCGGGGCTGATTCAACAAGGATTTGTGTCGGTAGCCCAACAGATACCGACTGATCCTGCTATGGAGTTTGTAGCGCAGGGGCTGCGCTTCACGGTACAGGGTGCGGCGTGGGAATACCACGAGCTGGCGTATGTGATGCTGCACAAGCCGGCCGGGACCGAGTGCTCGCAAAAGCCATCGACCTGGCCGAGCATTTACACACTGTTGCCTTCGCCGCTGCGCCTGCGGCCGCAAAAGGCGGCCGTGCAGGGCGTGCAGGCGGTCGGCCGGCTCGACCAGGACACGACGGGTCTGCTGCTGCTGACCGACGATGGCAAGTTCATCCACCGCATGAGTTCGCCGCGGCACCATGTGCCCAAGGTGTACGAGGTCACCACCAAGCACCCGTTGGATGACAAACAGGTGCAAAAACTGCTGGAGGGCGTGGTGCTGGACGATGACCCGAAGCCGGTCCGCGCCAGCGCCTGCGAAGCGGTGGCGCCGCATCACCTGCGCCTGACGCTGACCGAGGGCAAGTACCACCAGGTCAAGCGTATGGTCGCCGCCGTGGGCAACCGCGTGGAGGCCCTGCACCGGTCGCAGATCGGAGGCCTGGTTTTGCCCGACGACTTGGCACCGGGTCAGTGGCGTTGGCTGGGCGCCGACGACCTCGCACGGATCGCTGGCTGACCGTCAGCCTATGCCATCGGGGCGAGGAAATCGGCGATCAGCTGCGTGGTCAGGGCCGCTTGATCGCGATGCGGAGAATGTCCGCAATGCTGCAGTTTTTGTAGCGTGATATTCCCGCCGGACGGGCGAATCAGCTCGATTTGCTGCATGGTTCCATAGGCATCGTCCACGCCCTGAATGGCCAGCACCGGCGCGCTGATGCGCTGACAGTCGCCGCGGATATCGAAGCTGCGAAACGCCTCGTCGAGCCAGATGTCATTCCACTGCCAGAAGGCGCAGTCCACGTCGGCGTGGTAGCGCGCCAGCCGTTCGCGCAGATCGCCGGCCTCGTACGCCGTGCGGGCCTGCGCAATCGAGTGCACCGAGATGTCTTCGACGATCACATGCGGGGCCAGCGCGATGCAGGCCTGCACCGGGTGGCGGCTCGCATACAGCAACGCAATGCTGGCGCCATCGGAATGACCGAGCAGCACGGGCTTGTCGATCTGCAGCATGCGCAGCAGTTCGGGCAGCACCTCCCAGGCTTCCACGTGCATGTAGTCCGGCTTGAGGCGTCCAATACGCTGGCCGGCGCGCTCGGTGGAGGCGCCGCGTACCTCGGGCACCGGATCGGACTGGCCGTAGCCGCGGCGCGAATAAACCAGGCCGGCGCGCCCCGTGGCCAAGCACACCTGATCGGGCCAGTCGCGCCACATGGCAACCGAACCCAATCCCTCATGCAGAAAAACGATGGGAGCGCGGCGCGGCGCGCCGGCTGCCGCCTCGATCTGCTGGACTTCCAGCTGCACGCCGTGGATGCGAATCAAACTCATGAGGGCATGGTAAGGGATGTGTTTGATGGCTGCCGCACCGGCGTCGCCGCGGTATGCTTCATGCCATGACTTTATTTCTCGATTCGTTCTGGCGCGCCGTGGCGTATTGCCTGCGCCCGCGCGTGATTGCGCTGTCATTCCTGCCGCTGCTCATCATGGTGGCGCTCTCGTTGGGGTTGGGCTATTTTTTCTGGACGCCGGCGCTGGATTGGGTGCGCGCCCTGCTGGACGGGTCCGCCTGGATCACCCATCTCTGGTCGTGGCTGGATGGCGTCGGCGCGGGGAATCTCAAGACGGTAGCGGCCCCGCTGATTGTCATCTTCACCGTCACGCCGCTGCTGGTGATCGTGTCGCTGCTGATCGTGGCCGCCCTGATGACGCCCGCGCTGGTGGGGCTGGTTGCCGAGCGCCGTTTCCCCACTCTGGAGCGCAAAAGGGGCGGCTCGTTGCTGGCCAGTATCTTCTGGTCGCTGGGCTCCACCCTGCTGGCCTCGATCGCGCTGGTGATCTCGATTCCACTGTGGCTGGTGCCGCCTTTGATTCTGGTGCTGCCGCCGCTGATCTGGGGCTGGCTGACCTACCGCGTCATGGCCTTCGATGCGTTGTCCAGCCACGCCAGCCGCGATGAGCGGCGCGAGATCTTCCGCCGCCATCGTGGCTGGCTGCTGGGCATTGGCGTGCTCTCGGGCTACATGGGCGCTGCGCCCAGTATCGTCTGGGCGTCGGGTGCGCTGTTTGCCGCGGCGTTTGTGATCCTGGTGCCGGTGGCCATCTGGATCTACACCCTGATATTTGCGTTCTCTTCCCTGTGGTTCTCGCACTATTGCCTCACGGCCCTGGAAAACCTGCGTGCGCAGAATACCGCTTTGGTACCACCCGCCCCGTTTGCCCCTGCTGCCTTGCCCCATGACCTCCATCCAGACCCCGTCGCAACCCCTCAAACACCCGCATCCTGAAGATCGGCCCGCATTTGGGCTCATCATCGTGGGTGACGAAATCCTCTCGGGCAAGCGCGCCGACAAGCACATGCCCCGGGTCATCGAGTTGCTGGGTGAGCGCGGCCTGCAACTCGACTACGCGGAGTGCCTCGGTGATTCGCCCGAACGCATCACCGCCACGCTGCGCCGCGCCTTTGCCTCGGGTGATGTGGTGTTCAGCTGTGGCGGCATCGGCGCCACGCCCGACGACCATACGCGTCAATGTGCGGCCAAAGCGCTCGGCGTTCCGCTGGCGCTGCACCCGCAGGCCGAACAACTGATCCGCGAGCGCATGCAGGATATCGCCAGGGAGCAGGGCACCAGTTACGAGCCGGACCGGCCCGACAACATCCACCGCCTCAACATGGGCGTTTTTCCCCAGGGCGCGCAGCTGATCCCCAATCCCTATAACAAGATTCCCGGCTTCAGCTGCTCGGGATCGGGTGCTGGCGCCGTGCATTTCGTGCCGGGCTTTCCCGTCATGGCCTGGCCCATGATCGAGTGGGTGCTCGAGCACCATTACGCCCACTTGTTCCGGCAAGCCGCCTATGAGGAAAAATCGGTCATCGTGTTTGGCTCCATGGAAGCGGCGCTCACGCCGTTGATGGAAGAGATCGAGCGAGTGCACAAGGACGTCAAGGTGTTCAGCCTGCCCAGTGTGGATCACCCCGAATATGGGCGCCACATCGAGCTTGGCGTGAAGGGCGATCCTGCCGCCGTGGCGGCCGCCTACCCGGTCTTGCTGGCAGGGCTGCACGGTTTCAACGCGCGACTGGGCCCCGAATTGGTGCGAAAAACATAGCGCACCAATAATGTGCCTGATGTTATTGATCCAATATGGTGCATTTCTAAGTCAGACAGGGTCAAAAAAGCGGGCGCGGGGCGGTGGCGGGGTGTTGTCTCAAGGCAAAATACGGGACTCGATCAATGAGAGCCGCGCCGGATTTGGCACAGAAACTGCATTACCTTGCTGTTCCCCGAATTTTTTAACCAACTTGCAACCAGGAGAAATTGATGGCAAAGACCGTCGCAGACGTGATGAAAATGGTGAAGGAAAACGAAGTCAAGTTTGTCGACTTCCGTTTCACCGATACGCGTGGCAAAGAGCAGCATGTGACCGTGCCCGTTTCGCATTTTGACGAGGACAAATTCAGCGCCGGGCACGCGTTCGACGGCTCGTCCATTGGCGGCTGGAAGGGCATTGAAGCCTCCGACATGCTGCTGATGCCGGATGCCAACACGGCCAACATCGACCCGTTCTTTGAAGAGACCACGCTGTTCATGAGCTGCGACGTGCTGGAGCCCGGCGACGGCAAGGCCTACGACCGCGACCCGCGCTCGATTGCCAAGCGTGCCGAGGCCTACCTCAAGGCATCCGGTATTGGCGACACCGCTTTCTTCGGCCCGGAACCCGAATTCTTCATCTTCGACGACGTGCGCTGGAACACCGACATGTCGGGCACCTTCTTCAAGATCGACGAATACGAGGCGCCCTGGAACAGCGGCAAAAAACTCGAAGGCGGCAACCGCGGCCATCGCCCGACCGTCAAGGGCGGCTACTTCCCCGTGCCGCCGGTCGACAGCATGCAGGACATGCGCGCTGAAATGTCGCTGATTCTCGAATCGCTGGGCGTGCCGGTCGAAGTGTTCCACCACGAAGTGGGCGGCGCCGGCCAGAACGAGCTCGGCACCAAGTTCAGCACGCTGGTCGAGCGCGCCGACTGGACCCAGACACTCAAATACGTGGTCTGGAACGTGGCCAATGCCTATGGCAAAACCGCCACCTTCATGCCCAAGCCCATCGTGGGCGACAACGGCTCGGGCATGCACGTGCACCAGTCGGTCTGGAAAGACGGCAAGAACCTGTTTGCGGGCGACGGCTACGCCGGCCTGTCGGATTTTGCGCTGTACTACATCGGCGGCATCATCAAGCACGCGCGTGCGCTCAACGCCATCACCAACCCCGGCACCAACAGCTACAAGCGCCTGGTGCCCGGCTATGAAGCGCCGGTGAAGCTGGCGTACTCGGCGAAAAACCGCTCGGCTTCGATCCGCATCCCGTATGTGGCCAACCCCAAGGGCCGCCGCATTGAAGCGCGCTTCCCTGATCCGCTGATGAACCCGTACCTCGGTTTTGCGGCACTGCTGATGGCGGGCCTGGATGGCGTCGAAAACAAGATCCATCCCGGCGAAGCCGCGACCAAGGACCTGTACCATCTGCCGCCCGAGGAAGACGCGAAAGTGCCAACCGTCTGCCATAGCCTGGACCAGGCCCTGGACTGCCTGGATACCGAGCGCAGCTTCCTGACCAAGGGCGGCGTGTTCAGCGACAGCATGATCGACGCCTACATCGAGCTGAAGATGGGTGAAGTCACGCGCTTGCGCATGGCCACGCACCCCATTGAGTTCGACATGTACTACTCGCTGTAATCGCGAGAAAGCTGAAAAAAGGCGGCACGGGCCGCCTTTTTTTATGGGCAACCCATCCGTTGCGGCGAGCCGTTGGCGCTTGGTAGCGAGCAAATTTTGCGTTCAAAGTTGATTGGGCGATACTTCAGTGAACTTGCCCTGCATGTCATGCTCGGAAACCGTATGAAAAAAGCATTACTGATCCCACTTTTCCCGTTCGCCGCCGTGCTTCTTGCCTCCAGCAGCTTTGCCCAGGGCCAAATCTACCGCTGCGGCAACGAGTACACCAACAATGCGAGCGATGCCAAGGCCCGTGGCTGCAAGCCCTTTGCGGGAGGCAACATCACCATCGTGCCGGGCACCCGGCCCAGCGCCGCCGCCGCACCCGCGCGTGCCGGCAGCGCCCAGCAGCCGCGGGTGGGAGCGGCCGACCAGCGAGCCCGCGATGCGGACGCGCGCGCCATCCTGGAGTCGGAATTGAGCAAGGCCCAGGCCCGGCAGACGGACCTGCTCGCCCAGTACAACAATGGCGAGCCCGAAATGCTGGGCCCCGAGCATCGCAACCACCAAAAATACCTCGATCGCGTGGCGGAACTCAAGGCCAGCATCGACCGCAACCAGAGCGACATTGACGGCATCCAGCGCGAGCTGAGCCGCCTTCCTGCGCCAGCTGCATCACAGTAAACGGCTTGAGCAAGCCCGCCCTCATTCCCGCCTCGCGTTTCCAGGCGTTTGACCTGCTGGCGACGCTGGTCGCCGTGGTGCACAGCGACGGCACGGTGCTGTTTGCCAATGCGGCGCTCGAAGACGCCATTGGCGCCTCGCGCCGCACCATCGAAGGCTCGCAGTTCCCGGGCTTCTTCACCGAACCCCATATCCTGGGCAACGCCCTGAGCGGCGCCGGCAGCAACGAGTTCGCGGCACTGCGCTATGACGCATGGCTGAACCGCCTGAATCACGAACCCATTCCCGTGCATGTGATCGTGGCGCAGACCGAGAGGCCCAACGAGATCATTGTGGAATTGCTGCCGCTGGAGCAGCAGGCCCGGCAGGACCGCGAAGAGCGCCTGATCGACCAGGCACAGGCCAACAAGGAGCTGATTCGCAACCTGGCGCACGAGATCAAGAATCCACTGGGCGGCATCCGCGGCGCGGCGCAGCTGCTGGAGATGGAGATCGACTCGCGCGAACTGACCGAATACACCCAGGTCATCATCCACGAGGCCGATCGCCTGCAAACGCTGGTGGACCGGCTGCTGGCGCCGCACCGCAAGCCGCATGTGGTGGGTGACGTGAATATCCACGAAGTATGTGAGCGCGTGCGCGCGCTGGTGCAGGCGGAATTTCCCAAGGGGCTGCAGGTGGTGCGCGACTACGACACCTCGATTCCGGAGTTCCGCGGCGACCGCGAGCAACTGATTCAGGCGCTGCTCAACATTGTTCACAACGCTGCCCAGGCGCTGTCCGAGCGCATCAAGGCGGGCGATGCGCAGATTGTTTTCCGCTCGCGGATTGCGCGGCAGGTCACGTTTGGCAAACAGCGCTACCGGCTGGCACTGGAATTGCATGTCATCGACAATGGACCCGGCGTACCGGATTCGATCAAGGACCGCATTTTCTTCCCGCTGGTGTCGGGCAGGGAAGGCGGCTCCGGACTGGGGTTGACGCTGGCACAAACCTTTGTGCAGCAACACCACGGCCTGATCGAGTGCGACAGCGTGCCGGGCCGAACGGATTTCAAGATGCTGATTCCGTTGCCCTAAACGTTTGACCTGAGGTGACAGACCACACATGAAGCCGATCTGGATAGTTGATGATGACCAGTCGATCCGCTTCGTGCTGGAGAAGGCCTTGCTGCGCGAGGACCTGCCCACGCGCAGCTTTACCAACCCGCGCGATGTGCTGGCGGCCCTCGACGAGAACGGGGACGAAGGCCCCCAGGTGCTGGTGAGCGATATCCGCATGCCGGGCGGCTCGGGGCTGGACTTGCTGGAGAAGGTCAAGGCCAAACACCCCGGCCTGCCCGTCATCATCATGACGGCGTTCTCGGACCTGGACAGCGCCGTCTCGGCCTTCCAGGGCGGCGCCTTCGAATACCTGCCCAAGCCGTTCGATCTGCCCAAGGCGGTGGAGCTGATCCGCCGCGCGGTCGAAGAGAGCCAGCGCGAAGAGGTGGCGGAAGAGCGCATGGCCGACGCGCCCGAAATGCTGGGCCAGGCGCCCGCCATGCAGGACGTGTTTCGCGCCATCGGGCGGCTCAGCCAGAGCAACGTTACGGTCATGATCACGGGCGAATCGGGCTCCGGCAAGGAGCTGGTGGCGCGCGCCCTGCACAAGCATTCGCCGCGCGGCGACGCCGGCAACAACGGCCCGTTCGTGGCCATCAACACGGCCGCCATCCCGAAAGACCTGCTGGAGTCCGAACTGTTTGGCCATGAGCGCGGGGCCTTCACCGGCGCACAAACCATGCGCCGCGGACGCTTCGAGCAGGCCGAGGGCGGCACACTGTTCCTCGACGAAATCGGCGACATGCCGTTTGATTTGCAGACGCGCCTGCTGCGCGTGCTCAGCGACGGGCATTTTTATCGCGTGGGCGGCCACACGGCGGTCAAGGCCAACGTGCGCGTGATTGCCGCCACGCACCAGGACCTGGAGCAGCGCGTCAAGGAGGGCGCTTTCCGCGAGGATTTGTTCCATCGCCTGAACGTGATCCGGCTGCGCCTGCCTGCGCTGCGCGAGCGCCGCGAAGACATTCCCACGCTGACGCGCCACTTCCTGCAGCAAAGCGCCAAGCAGCTCGGCATCGAGCCCAAACGCATCTCCGATGCGGCGCTGGCCCGTTTGGGCACGTTCAACTTCCCAGGCAACGTGCGCCAGCTGGAGAACATCTGCCACTGGTTGACCGTGATGGCGCCCGCGCAGGTCATCGAGCCCAAGGATTTGCCGCCCGAAGTATTGCTGCCGGGCGACGCCGTGGCGCCGCCGCCTGCAGCCGCTGCGGCACCCGCCGAGCGGCATGAGGGCAGTGCGGCTACCGGCGGCGACGCCGCTGCCACAGGACTGCCTGCGGAATCATTGGCCGGTGCGCCAACCGCGGTGGGCACGACACTGCTCTCTGCGCCGGCAGGCGCTTGGGAGCATGGGCTGGAAGTCGAGGCGCAGATGCTGCTGGCTTCTGGACGCCTCGATGTGTGGGACGAATTGACGCGCCGCTTCGAGTCCCGGTTGATCCTCACGGCGCTGGCCAATACCCGGGGCCGGCGCATCGAGGCGGCGCACAAACTGGGCATCGGCCGCAACACCATCACGCGCAAGATACAGGAGCTTGGTCTTGAATGAAATCAGCCGTTAGACCTTATAGGATATGAATAGTCCGCTATTAAAACTATAGTGACTGCAGTTCCATCACGACCGGCGCGTGATCGCTGGGGCGCTCGTTCTTGCGCGGCGCCTTGTCGATCGTGCAACTCTGCACCGCGGGCTTGAGCGCGGCGCTGACCAGGATGTGGTCGATGCGCAGGCCGTGGTTGCGCCGGAACGCGAAATCGCGGTAGTCCCACCAGCTGTAGCTTTTTTCGGGCTGCGTAAACAGCCGGTGCGCGTCCACCAGGCCCAGTGCAATCAATGCGCGCAGGTGGTAGCGCTCCTCTTCCGTGCAGTGAATTTGCTCCTTCAGGCCCACCGGGTCCCACACATCGGCGTCGTCAAACGTGATGTTGTAGTCGCCCATCAGCACCAGCTTCGGATGTGTCGCCAGTTCCTCGCGCACCCAGTCGCGCAGCGCGCGCAGCCAGTGCATCTTGTACTCGAACTTCTCGGTGCCCGGCGCCTGCCCGTTGGGGAAGTAGGCGCCGATCACGCGCACGCCGTCCACCGTGCCACACAGCACCCGCGACTGGTCGTCGCTGAAGCCGGGGATGTTCTTGATCACGTCCGCGGCGGGGGCGCGCGACAGCAGCGCCACACCGTTGTAGGTTTTCTGGCCAAACCATTGGGCCTGGTAACCCGCTTCAAGAATTGCCGCAGCGGGGAATTTGTCGTCCGTTATCTTCAGTTCCTGCAGCGCCAGCACATCCACCGGGTTCGCGGCCAGCCAGTCCAGCACCTGCGGCAGCCGCACGGTGAGCGAGTTGATGTTCCAGGTCGCAAGTTTCATAAGCTTGATTTAACCTATTGATATTGAAAGAGAATTTCGGCCCTTTGGCATGGGACGCGTGGCATGCAGGGCGCCCGGCGCGATGCCTGATTGTCCCTCAGCGCGCCACGCTCGCGCCGTATCGGATACGGCAGATCGCGATCGTGTCAGATCACGCGTGGCGCCCCCCTTGGTGCCCCGCCGGTCCGCCGGCAACCGGGGCTGGAAAGGTGATAATTGAAACGGAGGCCTGGCACAGGCCCCGCCCTGTTCGCACCAACCAACCACCCGATGAGGAGACATGCAATGACCAAGGATTCCAACCCGTTCGGCGACGTGACGAAGATGATCGAGAAGTTCAAACTGCCCGGGGTCGATCTGTCGGCCATCGTCGAGGCGCGGCGCAAGGACGTTGAGGCGCTGGTCGCGGCCAACAAGGCGGCCTACGAGTCGATGCAGGCGCTGGCGCACAAGCAGACCGAGATGCTGACCCAGGCGATGCAGGGGATTCAGGAAGCGGTCAAAGAGGCGGCCGCCGGCAAGGGCGGGTTGCCCGACCCGAAAAAACAGACTGCGCTGGCGCGCGATGCCTGGACGAAGACGCTTGCCGACATGAAGGATATGGCCGAGATGGCCCGCAAGGCGCAGGCCGATGCGATGGCCGGCCTCACGGAGCGCGCGACGCAGAGCGTGCAGGACATCAAGAAGATGATGCAGCCCAAGTAGGCGGCAGAGTATGCAAGGATTCGCCGGCCCCGCGGCGAGTCCAATTTTCTGAATTTGGTTCTCAAGGAGATAGAGCATGAGCAAACGTGATGTGGTGGTTCTGGGCGCGGCCCGTTCGGCAATTGGTACCTTCGGCGGCTCGCTGGCCGACATCGAACCCGCCGAGCTGGCCGGTATCGTGATGAAGGAAGCGGTCAAGCGCTCCGGCGTTGACCCGAAGGCGATTAACTACGTGACGGTGGGCAACACCATCCCGACCGACAGCCGCTTTGCCTACGTGGCACGCGTCGCGTCGATTCAGGCCGGGCTGCCGATGGATTCGGTGGCCATGGCGGTGAACCGGCTGTGTTCGTCGGGCCTGCAGGGCATCGTGACGACGGCGCAGAACATTTTGCTTGGTGACTGCGACTACGGCGTCGGTGGCGGCGTCGAGGTGATGAGCCGCGGCGGCTACCTCTCCACCGCGATGCGCAGCGGCGCGCGCATGGGCGACAGCAAGATGATCGACACCATGGTCGCCACGCTGACCGACCCCTTCGGTGTCGGCCACATGGGCATCACGGCCGAGAACCTGGTGACCAAGTGGGGCATCACGCGCGATGAGCAGGACGCGCTCGCGGTCGAGTCGCACCGCCGTGCCGCGGCGGCCATCGCCGAGGGCCGCTTCAAGTCGCAGATCGTGCCCATCGTCAAGCAGACGCGCAAGGGTGAAGTCACCTTCGACACCGACGAGCACGTCAAGGCCAGCACCACGATGGAGACGCTGGCCAAGATGAAGCCGGCCTTCAAGAAGGACGGCTCCGTGACCGCCGGCAACGCCTCGGGCATCAACGACGGTGCAGCCTTCTTCGTGCTGGCCGACGCGGCGGTGGCGGCGGCTGCCGGACACAAACCGATGGCGCGGCTCGTGTCCTACGCGGTGGCCGGCGTGCCCAACGAGATCATGGGCGAGGGTCCGATTCCCGCGACCAAGCTGGCGCTCAAGAAGGGCGGCCTCACGCTCGATCAGATGGACGTGATCGAGTCCAACGAAGCCTTCGCGGCGCAGGCCATTGCGGTGTCGCGCGCGCTCGAGCTCGACATGAAGAAGACCAACCCGAACGGCGGCGCAATCGCGCTGGGCCACCCGATCGGCTGCTCGGGCGCCTTCCTCGCGACCAAGGCGGTGTACGAGCTGCACCGCACCGGCGGGCGCTACGCGCTGGTCACGATGTGCATCGGCGGCGGGCAGGGCATCGCGGCGGTGTTCGAGCGGCTTTGAAACGCGCGCCCCGGTTCAGGCGCGGTCGAGGGTGATGAAGCTGTAGGCCAGGCCCGAACTGGCCACGTGCGATTCGCGCGCTGTCTCATGCCACTCGGGGCCGAAGGCCGGCGCGAAGGCGTCGCCTTCGAAGTCCTGCGCGATTTCGGTGATCACCGCGCGCCGCGCCAGCGGCAGGGCCTGCGCATAAAGTTGCGCGCCGCCGATCACCCACACTTCTTCGAACTGCTCACAAAAACGGAGCGCATCGTCCAGCCTGGTAAAGGGCTGCGCGCCGTTTTGATGCCAATCCGGCCGGCGCGTGATGACGATGTTGACGCGCCCCGGCAGCGGCCGGAACTTCGGCGGCAGCGAGTCCCAAGTCTTGCGCCCCATGATCACCGGGCAGCCCAGCGTGGTGCGCTTGAAGTGCGCCAGGTCTTCCGGCAGGTGCCAGGGCAGGGTGCCATGGGCGCCGATCACGCCGTTGGCCGCGCGCGCAAAGATCAAGTGCAACTTCATGTTCGCTTCGTCAAACGGCCACCGGCGCCTTGATCGCCGGATGGCACTGGTAGTCCAGCACCTCGAAATCCTCAAACTCGTACTCGAAAATCGAGGCCGGCCGGCGCTTGATGTGCAGCGTCGGGTAAGGGTAGGGCGCGCGGCTCAGCTGCAGCGCCACCTGCTCGTGGTGGTTGCTGTAGATGTGGCAGTCGCCGCCGGTCCAGATGAAGTCGCCCACGGCCAGGTTGCACTGCTGCGCCACCATGTGCGTGAGCAGCGCGTAGCTGGCGATGTTGAACGGCACGCCCAGGAAGATGTCGGCGCTGCGCTGGTACAGCTGGCAGCTCAGGCGACCGTCGGCCACATAGAACTGGAAGAACGCGTGGCACGGCATCAGCGCCATCTTGCTCAGCTCGGCCACGTTCCACGCGCTCACGATGATGCGGCGCGAATCGGGGTTGGTCTTGAGCGTCTTGATGACCTCGGCAATCTGGTCGATGTGGCCGCCGTCCGGCGTCGGCCAGCTGCGCCATTGCACGCCGTACACCGGGCCGAGGTCGCCGTCGGGCTTGGCCCACTCGTCCCAGATCGTCACGCCGCGCTCTTTCAGCCAGTTGTTGTTGGACGATCCGGTCAGGAACCACAGCAGTTCCTGGATGATGGAGCGCAGGTGCACCTTCTTGGTCGTCACCACCGGAAAGCCTTCGTTCAGGTCAAAGCGCATCTGGTAGCCGAACACGCTTTTCGTGCCGGTGCCGGTGCGGTCGGTCTTGGGCGTGCCATGCGTGTCCACATGGCGCATGAAGTCTTCGTATTGGGAGCGGGTGGGGTGGGGTGCCATGTGCGTATTATGCGAAATCCCCGAAACGAGGCGCACATGCAATCCATACCTCAAACCGCCGCGCAGTTGCCGGGCGTCCAGCTATTACGCGGCGTGCCTCGATCTGGCGGCGGCAGGCTGACGCTTGGGTCATGGTGTACCACCAAGGCACGGTAGTTCAGCCTGGATAATTGTGGAATCCAAACAGGCGATGGCATCGATGAGCACTAACAGACTCGAAGCCTTCAGCGATGGCGTGATCGCGATCATTATCACCATCATGGTGCTGGAACTCAGGGTGCCGCATGGCGAGAGCATGGATGCGCTGACGCCATTGATCCCGGTGTTTTTCAGCTATGTGCTGAGCTTCGTCTATGTCGGTATCTACTGGAACAACCACCACCATATGCTGCAGGCCGTCCACACGGTGACCGGGTCCATGCTGTGGGCCAATCTGCACCTGCTGTTCTGGCTGTCGCTGTTTCCGTTCGCCACGAGTTGGATGGGAAACAACCACTTTGCCATGGCGCCGTCGGTGGTTTACGGGGTTGTGCTGCTGATGGCGGCGATTGCCTACTGGGTCCTGCAGCAAATCATCATCGCGTCGCAGGGGCGCGACTCCCTTTTGAAGAAGGCGGTCGGCGGCGACTGGAAGGGCAAGGTGTCGCCGATGCTGTACCTTGCCGGCATCGCGGCGGCGTTCTGGTCGCACTGGGTGTCGCAGGGGCTTTACGTGTTCGTGGCGCTGATGTGGCTGGTGCCCGATCGGCGGATCGAGCACCTGCTTGCCGGCAAGGACGCCGAATAGGGGAACTGAAGTGGCTCGTCCCACTCCAATTCACGACGATGACCCCACCCGCTTCGAAGAACCCCATCAAACACCTGCGCGCCTCGGACTTGCGCGGTGTGGCCCAACTGGCAACGCAGGCCACTGCGGGTGTCACCCGTATCACCGAAGGCGTGCACCAGGCGGTGTGGAGCGCCTTGGGCGCACCTGATGGCAAGGTGCCGGGGCAAACCGGCGGCATCACCGGTCTGGTTTACAAGAGTATCCAGGGCGCTACGCAATTGTTGGGTAAAGGCGTTGATACGCTGTTCGCCCGCTTGCAACCGCTGCTGGAGTCGGCCGAAGCGGCCCGCCCCGGAACGCCCCAGCGCGAAGCGGTGCTGGCCGCGCTCAATGGCGTGATGGGCGACCGCCTGGCGGCCAGCAACAACCCGCTGGCCATCCCCATGACGCTGCGCTACCAGGGCGAAGCGCTGAACTGGCAGGCCCTGCCGCCGGGTCTTGCGGTGACGGGCAAGGTGCTGCTGCTGATTCATGGCCTGTGCATGAACGACCTGCAGTGGCACACCTGGTACGCAGGAGAGCCGGCGCAAGAGATGGGCCATGGCGCGGCGCTGGCGGCGCGACTGGGCTACACCCCCATTTACCTGCGCTACAACACGGGCCTGCACATCTCGCAAAACGGGCACGAACTCTCCAGCCAGCTGGAGCAACTGGTCGCGCACTGGCCCGTACCCATCGACGAATTCACCGTGGTGGCGCACAGCATGGGTGGTCTGGTCATCCGCAGCGCCGTGTACTACGGCAGGCAAGACGCCTTACGCTGGCCGGCCCGGCTGAGCAGCATCGTGTTTCTCGGTACGCCGCACCATGGCGCGCCGCTGGAGCGGGCCGGCAACTGGATCGACGTCATCCTGGGCCGCACGCCCTTCAGCGCGCCGTTTGTCCGGCTGACCCGCTTGCGCAGCGCCGGCATCACCGACCTGCGTTACGGCTATGTGCTGGACGTGGACTGGCAGGGCCAGGACCTGTTTCGCCCCAGACCCGACAGCCGCAAAGCCGTGCCCTTGCCCGAGGGCGTGGCCTGCTACGCCGTGGCCGGGACCACCGCCGCCAAACGCAGCGCCCTGGCGGATCGTCTGGTGGGCGATGGCCTGGTGCCCCTGAACAGCGCGCTGGGCCAGCACGACGACCGGCGGCGCAGCCTGGTGTTTGCCAAAGCCTCGCAATGGATTGCCTACCGCACGAGCCACATGGCGTTGCTGAGCAACCCGGCGGTGACGCAGCAGCTGGTGCGGTGGCTGACGCCGCCGCCGCCATCCTGAATCCCCGGCTACATCCGCAGCACGCGCCCCGGATTCATCAGGTTCTGCGGGTCCAGCGCGCGCTTGATGCTGCGCATCATGGCCAGCGCCACGGGCGATTTGTGGTGTTCCAGCTTGGCCACCTTGAGACTGCCGACGCCGTGCTCGGCCGAGATGGAGCCGCCGAAGGCCTGAACCGAATCGAACACCAGGGTGTTGATGCGCGCCTCCTGCTCGCGCAGGAAAACCCTGGCGTCGCTGCCTTCGGGCGCCTGCACGTTGTAGTGCAGGTTGCCGTCGCCCAGATGCCCGAAGTTGACCAGGCGCACGCCGGGGATTTCGCGCGCCAGCAGCGCATCGGTTTCGCGCACGAACTCGGGAATGCGCGAGACCGGAATGGAGATGTCGTGCTTGATGTTCAGGCCTTCCTCGGCCTGCGCCAGCGGAATGCTCTCGCGGATGTGCCAGAGCTGGTGCGCCTGCGTCAGGTTCTCCGCGACCACGGCGTCGCTCACGCAGCCGCTCTCCAGCGCGATCTCGAGCAGGCGCTCGAACTGCGCGCGCGCATGGGCCTCAGACTCATGATCGGAATTTTCCAGCAGTACGCAATAAGGCGCGTCCTTGAACAGCGGCACGCGCTGCTGCGGGAAGTGGCTGGCCACCAGACTCAATGCAAACTGGCCCATCACCTCGAAGCCCGTCAGGCCCGAGCCCAGATGCCGGTGCGCCAGGCCGAGCAGCGTCACGGCGGCGTCCAGCGACGGCACGGCGGCCCAGGCCGTGAGTTGCGCGCTTGGGAGCGGATACAGCTTCATCGTCGCGGCCGTGATGACGCCCAGCGTGCCTTCGGCACCGATGAACAGGTCGCGCAGGTCGTAACCGGTGTTGTCCTTGCGCAGGCCTGACAGCCCTTCCCACACCTCGCCCTGGGCCGTGACCACCTCGAGCCCCAGGCACAGCTCGCGCGCGTTGCCGTAGCGCACCACCTGGGTGCCACCGGCGTTGGTGCCCAGGTTGCCGCCGATCGTGCAGCTGCCTTCGGCCGCCAGGCTCAAGGGAAACAAAAAGCCGGCTTTCTCGGTCGCTTCCTGCAGTGTTTGCAGCACGCAACCGGCCTCGACGGTCACCGTCAGGTTGGCGGCGTCGACGGCGCGCACGGCGTTCATGCGCTGCAGGCTCAGCACCACCTGGGTGCCGCTGGCGTCGGGGATGGAGCCCACCACCAGCCCGGTGTTGCCGCCCTGCGGCACCATGCTGACGCCGGCTGCGACACAGGCCCGGACCACATCTGCTACTTCTTTCGTAGCGCCAGGTCGAATCACGGCAAGGGCTTTGCCGCGTTCTCGCTTGCGCCAGTCGCTTTCCCAGGCGCTCAGGTCGCCCTCGGTCAGGACGTTGGCGGCGCCTGTGATGCGGCGCAGCGATTCAATCAAATGGTTCATGGCAAGGCGTTGACGAGGAGGGCGTTCAAGCTGCTGGCCGGGTGCCCGCGGCCAGTTTCGCGTTCTTCAGGCGTATGCGCACATGCAGGGCGCAGGCGACGAACAGCAGCAGGCACAGCACCACCTCGACGGTGGCGAGCCAGGCGCTGAGGCCATGGTCGCTGGTGGCGCGCACCACGCCCTCGGTGAAGTAAATCCATACCAGCAGGCTGACCCAGCGGTAGGTGTACATGCGGTTCTTCAAAATGCCACCGAGCGGAATGCACAGCGGCAGCACCTTGAGCGCCAGCCACGAGCCGCCGGGGCGGATCGGCGCCAACCACAGCTCCCACGCGAGCCCCAGCACGATCAGGCCCACCAGACTTGCGAGCGCGAGCCAGCGGGTGGTGGCGACAAGGGGCGGGGCGGCGTTGATAGGGGGAGCGCTGTTTGCATTCATGGCAGTGGCATCATAGCGGCCATGACCTTGTCCCTTCGCTTCGAGCAGTTGTTGAAAGAGCTGGCGCACTTCCCCTGGAAAACCACGGCCCACACGCTGCGCGAGCGCTTTCGCGAAGACCATCTGGGGCTCACGGCCAGCAGCCTGACGTTCACCACCTCGATCGCGCTGGTGCCGTTCTTTACCGTGGCGCTGGCCGTGTTCACCGCGTTTCCGATGTTTTCCCAGGTGCAGCGAGTGCTGCAAAAGTGGCTGATCGACAGCCTGATCCCCGACGACATTGCACGCCAGGTGGTGGGCTACCTCACGCAGTTCGCCGGCCAGGCGAGCAAGCTGGGCGTGGTCGGCCTGGCCGTCTTGCTGGTGACGGCGATCGCGATGATCCTGACGATCGATCGCACGCTCAACAGCATCTGGCGCGTGCGCCGGCCGCGGCCGCTGGCGCAGCGCGTTCTGATCTACTGGGCCGCCATCACGCTGGGGCCCTTGCTGCTGGGCACCAGCCTGACGCTCACGTCCTACGCGATTTCGGCCTCGCGCGGCGTGGTGGGCGACATGCCGGGCGGCGTGCGCCTGCTGCTCGACACCCTCGAGTTTTTCCTGCTGGGCGGCGGCATGGCGGCGATGTACTACTACGTGCCCAACACGCAGGTCAAGTGGGGCCACGCCTGGACTGGCGGACTGTTCGTGTCGGCCGGCATCGAGCTGGCGAAGAAACTGCTGGCGCTGTACCTGGCCGCAATGCCGACGTATTCGATGGTGTACGGCGCCTTTGCCACCTTGCCGATCCTGCTGGTGTGGATTTACGTGGCCTGGATCATCGTCCTGCTGGGCGCGGTGATTGCGGCCTACCTGCCCAGCCTGCTCGCCGGCGTGGCGCGGCGCGGCGGCGGCCATGGCTGGCAGTTCCAGCTCGCGGTGGAGGTGCTGCAGCAGTTGAACCGGGCGCGTGCCGTGGGCCTGAAGGGGCTGAGCGGCTCGCAGCTCGCGCGCGCATTGCGGGTGGATGTGCTGCAGCTTGAGCCGGTGCTGGAGACCCTGACCGGGCTCGATTGGGTCGGCCAACTGAGCGAAGTGCAGGACGAGGCCGAGGCCCGCTACGTGCTGCTTGCCGACCCGGACAATACGCTGCTGGAGCCGCTGATCCTGCGGCTGCTGCTGGAGCGCGCCGACTCCGTCGTGAATTTATGGAAAAACAGCCAGACGACCACGTTGCTCCTGCGCAGTGTGCTATGAAGTTAATAGCGACCTGAGGTTGGCTCGATCCGCACGCCGGGCGCACGTCGCGCGAGCCGATCGCATCAAACGACGGACTGTACCGCCTGGATGGCGCGCAAAATGGATTCGCTGGTGGCGGGCGCGGAAAGCGGCGGGTCGACCTTGTGATTGCCGGCGCTTGACACCGCATCGCGCAGCGCAAAAAACACCGAGAACGGCAGCAATAGCGGCGGCTCGCCCACCGCCTTGCTGCGGTGAATGCTGTCTTCTGCATTCTGGCCATTGAACAGCCGTACGTTGAACACAGGCGGGCAGTCGTTGGCGGTTGGAATTTTGTAGGTGCTCGGCGCATGGGTGGTCAAAAGGCCCGTTTTGGGGTGCCAGACCAGCTCTTCCGTCGTGAGCCAGCCCATGCCCTGGATGAACGCGCCCTCGACCTGGCCAATGTCCACGGCCGGATTCAGCGACTTGCCCGCGTCATGCAGGACGTCGGCGCGCAGCAGTTTCCATTCGCCGGTCAGGGTGTCGACCACGACCTCGCTCACGGCGGCGCCGTAGGCAAAGTAGTAGAACGGGCGGCCCTGCATCTTGTCCTTGTCCCACGACAGGCCCGGCGTCGCATAAAACCCGTCCGACCAGAGCTGGACCCGGTCCAGATAGCCCTGCGCGACGACTGCGCTGAACGCCAGCGTCTTGCCGCCCACCTCCACCTTGTCGTTCGCGAAACGCACGGCCGACGCCTCGCCGCCATGGTGCGACGCGATGCACGCCGCCAGCCGCTCGCGGATTTGCCGCGCCGCATCCTGCGCGGCCTTGCCGTTCAGATCCGCGCCGGTCGAAGCCGCGGTCGCAGAAGTATTCGCGACCTTCTGGGTGTCGGTCGCGGTGCAGCGCACGAGGTCCACGCTCACGCCGAGTTCGTGCGCCACGACCTGTGCGACCTTGGTGTTCAGCCCCTGTCCCATCTCGGTGCCGCCGTGGTTCACCAGGATCGAGCCGTCGTTGTAAACGTGGACCAGCGCACCGGCCTGATTGAAATGCTTGACGTTGAACGAGATGCCGAACTTCACCGGCGTGAGCGCGATGCCGCGCTTGAGCACCGGGCTTGCTGCGTTGAATTGCGCTGCTGCAGTGCGCCGCGCCCGGTAGTCGCTGCTGCTTTCCAGTTCAGCCACGAGTTCATGGATGATGTTGTCGGTGACCGTCTGGCGGTAGGGTGTGACGTTGCGCTCGTCCCGGCCGTAAAAGTTCAGGCGCCGCACATCGAGCGGGTCCTTGGCCAGGGTGCGGGCAATCGTATCCAGGATGTTTTCCATCGCGATCGCGCCTTGCGGGCCGCCGAAACCGCGGAATGCCGTGTTGCTCTGCGTGTTGGTCCTGGCCGAGTAGCCGTGCATGCTGACATCGGGCAGCCAGTACGCATTGTCGAAGTGGCACAGGGCGCGCGTCATCACCGGGGTGGACAGGTCGGCCGAATGTCCGGCATTCGACACCATCGTGATTTCGGCGCCGAGCACCCGGCCGTCGTTGTCGTAGCCGACCTCGTACTCGTACCAGAAGCCATGGCGGCGCCCCGTGATCAGGAAGTCGTCGTCGCGATCCAGCCGCAATTTGACCGGCCGTTTGAGCCTGGCCGCGGCCACGGCGGCCACGCAGGCGAACAATGCCGACTGTGACTCCTTGCCGCCGAATCCGCCCCCCATGCGCCGGCATTCGACCTGCACGTCATGCGCGTGCAATCTGAGCGCGTGGGCGACCAGATGCTGCATTTCGCTGGGATGCTGGGTCGAGCAGTGCACGTGCATGCCGCCGCCCTCCTTGGGGATCGCATAACTGATCTGGCCCTCCAGGTAGAACTGCTCCTGTCCGCCGACGGTCAAGGTGCCCGTCAGGCGCCGCGGCGCTTGCGCGATCGCTCTGCCGACCTCGCCCGCATCCCCGCCCGACGCACTGCGCAGCAAGTGCATGGGCGCGAGCACGTACTGGCCCTTCGCGTGGGCCTCCTGCTGCGTCAGCACCGGCGTTTGTGTCTCGATCGTCAAGGCATCCCTGGCCTTGGCGGCGGCACGGCGCGCCTGAATGCGTGTTTCGGCGATCACCGCGAACACCGGCTGCCCGAGGTAGCGGATTTCGCCGTCGCAGAGGATGGGATCGTCGTGGACGATGGAGCCGCAGTCGTTCGGGCCCGGAATATCGGCCGCCGCGATCACGTCGACCACGCCCGGCATCGCGCGAATCGCGTCCAGCGACATGGCCGTGAGACGGCCGGCCGCGACCGGCGACAGGCCCAGCGCGCAATGCAGCGTGCCGGCGACCTCCAGGATGTCGTCGATGTAGGTGGCCTCGCCAGCCACATGCAGATGCGCCGACTCATGCGGGCGGCTGATGCCGACGCGGGCGCCCTGGCGCCGGGCGTGTTCTTCTTCGCGCTCGTCAAAGCGCGCCGCTGCATTTTTCTGGTAGCTGGCAAAGGCTTCAGCCGGTTGCAGGAGTTTCGGCTCGATGGGCTTGTTCATGTCAATCTCCGTCAGAGGTGATGTGCGGCAAGACGCTGAAAACGCTGGTGGCCGACGCTGGCAGCGGGTCGCTGCTGCGGGTCTCAAGCCAGAAGCGTCGCAGCAGGTTTTGCGCGACCTGGAGCCGGTACTCGGCACTCGCACGCATGTCGGACAGCGGCTTGAAATCCTGCGCCAGTGCCGCCTGCGCCCTGGTCACCGCGGCCTCGTCCCAGGGCTGGCCGACGAGCGTTGCCTCCGCCGTGGCCGCGCGTTTCACGGTCGCCGCCATGCCGCCAAAGGCCAGACGCACCGCCTTGACCCTGTCGCCATCGAGCTCGATGGCCAAGCCCGCGCACAGGGCTGAGATATCGCAGTCAAAGCGCTTGCTGATCTTGCAGGCGCGGACCTGGCGCTTCATCGCCGCCAGCGGCACGGCCAGGCCCTGCACAAACTCGCCGGACTCCAGGCGGTTCTTCATGTAGTCGACATAAAAGTCGCTGAGCGGCATGCGGCGCACACGGGAGCCGTGGCGCAATTCGATCGCGGCATCCAGCGCCATCAGGATCGGCGGTGAGTCGCCGATGGGCGAGCCATTGGCCACGTTGCCGCCCATCGTGCCGGCGTTGCGGATGGGCGGGGAAGCGAAGCGCAGCCACACGTCGGTCAAGGCCGGCACGCGCTGCGCCAGCGCCGACCAGGCGGCCTCGAGCGAGGCGCCGGCGCCGATGTACAACTCGTCATTGGCCTCGCGAACGGCCTTGAGTTCATCTACGTCACCGATATAGATGATGTCGCCGAGGTCGCGCAATTGCTTGTTGACCCATAAGCCGATATCGGTCGATCCGGCGAGCAGCGTGGCTTTCGGCTGCTCCAGCCGCAATGCCGCGAGCGCCTGCAGGCTCTTGGGCGAATGCAGCACCGCCGCGCGCACGCCGGGCATTGGTGCGACCGCGGCATAACTGAAGGTGGTGTTGCGCGAGAGCTGCTGCAATGCAGCAATCACCGGTTGGGTGTCGAGCCGCACTTTGTCCAGGTCAAACATGCGCTGGCCCGCGTCGAGAATCGGCCGGTAGCCGGTGCAGCGGCACAGGTTGCCCGACAGCTCGTCGGCCAGCTGCTGGCGCGTCGGCACGGTGCCACGGGCCTGGTGGTGCTCATAAGCGGACCACAGCGACATCACGAAGCCCGGGGTGCAGAAGCCGCACTGCGAGCCGTGGCATTCGACCATCGCCTGCTGTACCGGATGCAAGGCTTGCACTGCATGCTTTCCGTGCAAATCGTCTGTGCGGCTGTCCTTGGGGCGCGTGACGTCGCATTGCGTCTTCAGGTCTTCCACCGTGAACAGCGCCTTGCCGTGCAGCGTGGGCAGGAACTGGATGCAGGCGTTGACGGTTTGCAACGTCAAACCATCCACTGCGCTGGTATCGCCGCTTGATGCCAGCTCGCCGATCACGACAGTGCAGGCGCCGCAGTCGCCCTCGTTGCAGCCTTCCTTGGTGCCGGTGCAGCGCGCGTCTTCGCGCAGCCAGTCAAGCACGGTGCGCGTCGGCTGTGCGTTATCGACCGTGACCAGTGCGCCGCGGTGAAAAAAGCGAATCTTTTGTGTCGTCATGGGCTGTCTCGCTGACTTGTCTGATGCGGCCCCGAAAATCCGGACCATAGATCGAAAGTTACCTCATCCAGCGCCCGAGGGAAAGTATTGGCGGTGATACCTTCTATGCGGAACCTGGTATGGCGCAACGAGCGCAATTCGGGAAGATTGCGCCGTCGCCGATCCGAATCCTCCATCCCCTGATCGGCCTCCAGGAGACAACATAACATGCAGCTACTTGAAAGAGTCTTCAAGCTCACCGAGCACGAGACCACCATACGCACCGAGGTCATCGCGGGGGTCACCACCTTCTTGACGATGGCCTACATCATCTTCGTGAATCCGTCGATCCTGGGCGCAGCGGGCATGCCCAAGGACGCGGTGTTCGTCGCCACCTGCCTGATTGCGGCACTGGGCACCGCCATCATGGCGCTGTATGCCAACTACCCGATCGCGCTGGCGCCCGGCATGGGGCTGAACGCGTATTTCGCGTTCGTCGTGGTGCTGCACATGGGCTTTACCTGGCAGGCGGCGCTGGGTGCGGTGTTCATCTCGGGCTGCCTGTTCCTGGCGGTGACCCTGTTCGGCCTGCGTGCGCTGATCATCAGCGGCATACCGCAGTCGCTGCGCAGCGCGATCACGGTAGGCATTGGCTTGTTCCTCGCGATCATCGCGCTCAAGAGCGCGGGCATCGTGGTCAAGTCGGATGCGACCTTCGTGACCCTGGGCGACCTGCACACGGCACCGGTGGTGCTGGCCTCGCTCGGGTTCCTGTTGATCGTTGCGCTGGACCGGCTCAAGGTGCCGGGCGCCATCCTGCTGGGCATCGTGGCGGTGACGGTGGCCTCGTTCTTCTTCGGCGGCAACAAGTTTGCCGGCGTGTTCGATGCGCCGCCCTCGATTGCGCCGACATTTCTGCATCTGGACATCAAGGCGGCGCTGGCCGGCGGCTTTCTGAACGTGGTGCTGGTGTTCTTTCTGGTCGAACTGTTCGACGCGACCGGCACCCTGATGGGGGTGGCCAAGCGCGCCGGGCTGCTTGTGCCCGGCAAGATGGAGCGGCTGAACCGGGCCCTGCTGGCCGATAGTGTGGCGATCTTTGCTGGATCGCTGCTGGGCACCTCGAGTACCACGGCTTACGTCGAAAGCGCGGCAGGGGTGCAGGCGGGGGGCCGCACCGGTCTGACCGCGATGACCGTGTCGGTGCTGTTTCTCGCCTGTCTTTTCATTGCGCCGCTGGCAGGTTCGGTGCCCGCGTACGCGACCGCACCGGCGCTGTTCTTCGTCGCCTGCCTGATGCTGCGCGAACTGGTTGAGCTGGATTGGGACGAGTCGACAGAAGTGGTTCCGGCCGCCGTGACGGCGCTGATGATGCCTTTCACCTACTCGATCGCCAACGGCTTGGCCTTTGGCTTTATCAGCTATGCCTTGATCAAGCTGTGCACCGGAAAGGTGAGGGAGGTGCATTGGATGACCTGGCTCATCGCCGGGGTGTTCCTGTTCAAGTTCATCTACGTCGGAGGGTGACGCGGCTGGGCGCCCAATACCCATAATCGCCATGCTGCGCCAAAATGGCGCCATGCCTGACGAATCCAATTTCCATTCCGGCGCCGGCGCGCCATCGCGCCGCGTGCTTTGCCTGTGCGCGCAGTGGTGCGACACCTGCCGCGAGTACCGTGCCGTGTTCGATGAAGTGGGCGCAGCCCACCCGCAACTGCAATTCATCTGGATCGACATCGAGGACCAGGCAGATCTGGTGGGCGACGTGGAGGTGGAAACCTTCCCCACGATCCTGATTGCCGACGGCGCTGCGCTGCGCTTTTTCGGGCCGCTCACGCCGCAGCCGCAAACGCTGGCACGCCTGATCGAGGGGCTGCCGCTGCAAGGGCCGGGCATCCCTGCGGGGTCAGATGTGCAGGCGCTGCTGCAAGGCGTGCTGGCCGCTGCGCCGCCGCAAACGGGGCGTGCAAAAGCCCCTGAACAATGAGCAAGCCTTATTGCAAAAACGCCCTGATTGCCGCCAGCGTCTGATCCGGCGCCTCGGTCATCTGGTGATGGCCCACGGGCAGGGACTCCACCTTCACCGTCTTGCCTGCGGCGCGCGCTGCCGCGATCAGCGGCTGCGCGGCCTTCGGCGTGGTCATCTGGTCTTGTGCGCCGAGCACGAACAGTACGGGGCAGGTGATGGCGGCGATGGCTGCTTCCGCGTTGGCGTAGCTGTCGCAGGCCTTGAAGCCGCGGTGAAACACGTTCACCCGGGGATTGCTGGCCAGCACGCGGCGGCCCAGCGCCATGCTGGCGCCATAAACCCAGGTGCCCGGCCCGAGCGCCGACGGCGGCGGGGCCAGCGTGCTGCGCGAGAACACGTTGATCATGCGCAAGGCAGCCAAAGGCTCATTGAGCGAGGCTTCCAGCAGTGCGGACGACACCTTCATGGGAGCGGCCGTGCCTACCAGCACCAGGTGGGTGACACGCTCCTTCAGGCGCGCGGCCGCCTCCAGCGCGATGAGCGAGCCCCAGCTGTGACCGACCAGCGCCGCGCGCTGCACGCCAGCGGCGTCGAGCAGGGCGGTCACGAAGTCGGCGGCCTCTTCCACGCTGCTGGGGGGCTCGCCCGCGCTGCGGCAGTGGCCCGGCAGGTCCACGGCCAGCACGTTGAAGCCGTGGTGGGCCAGGTAGCGGCTTTGCAGAATCCAGACGCTGTGGTCGTTCAGCACGCCATGAATAAAGACGACGGTCGGTTTGGCGGCGTCGAAGGGCTTGCCGCCGGTGTAGCAGTAGGTGGTGTGGCCGTTGACGGTGAGGTTCATGTTCAGGCGCCCGCTTTCTCGGCGGCCTTCAGCGCGCGCTTGAGGTCATCGATCAGGTCGTCCGGGTCTTCCAGCCCGATCGACAGGCGGATCGTGCCCTGCGTGATGCCGCCGGCGGCCAGTGCCTCGTCGGTCATGCGGAAATGCGTGGTGCTGGCCGGGTGGATCACCAGGCTTCGGCAGTCGCCCACGTTGGCCAGGTGGCTGAACAGCTGGAGCGAGTCGATGAACTTCTTGCCCTGCTCGCGGTTGCCTTTCATGTCGAAGCTGAACACCGAGCCGGCGCCGCGCGGCAGCAGCTTTTGCGCCAGCGCGTAGCTGGTGTGGGATTCGAGCGTCGGGTGGCCCACACGCGTCACAAACGAATGGCTGGCCAGGAATTCAACCACTTTTTGCGTGTTGGACATGTGCCGCGCCATGCGCAGCGGCAGTGTTTCGATGCCCTGCAGGATCAGCCAGGCGGTGTGCGGGCTCATGCAGGCGCCGAAGTCGCGCAGCCCTTCGCGGCGCGCGCGCAGCAGGAAGGCGCCCACCGTGCTTTCTTCGGTAAAGACCATGTTGTGGAAGCCGTCGTAGGGCGCGGTCAGCTCGGAGAACTTGCCCGCAGTGCCGTTGGATGCCGCGTCCCAGTCGAAGCTGCCGCCATCGACGATGACGCCGCCGATCGCGGTGCCGTGGCCACTCAGGAATTTGGTGGCCGAGTGATAGATCAGGTCTGCGCCATGCTCCAGCGGCCGGATCAGCCAGGGCGAGGTCAGCGTCGAATCCACCAGCAACGGCACGTCCGCTTCATGGGCAATGGCACTCACGGTCGGGATGTCGAGCACTTCGAGCCCCGGGTTGCCGACGGTTTCGCCAAAAAACAGCTTGGTGTTGGGCTGGATGGCCGCGCGCCAGCCGTCGATATCGCCGGGCTTGACAAAGGTGGTTTCGATGCCGAAGCGGCGCATTGTGTAGTGCAGCAGGTTTTGCGAGCCACCGTACAGCGCGGTGGACGCCACGATGTGCGAGCCCGCGCCCATCAGCGTGGCAATGGCCAGGTGCAGCGCGGCCTGGCCGCTGGCTGTGGTGATGGCGCCGATGCCGCCCTCCAGCGCTGCCACGCGCTGCTCCAGCACCGCGTTGGTGGGGTTGGACAGGCGTGAGTAGACGTGGCCCGAGCGCTCCAGGTTGAACAGTGCGGCCGCATGGTCGGAGCTTTCGAAAACGAAAGAAGTCGTCAGGTGGATGGGCACGGCGCGCGCGCCGGTCGCCGGGTCGGGCGCGGCCCCGGCGTGAAGGGCCAGGGTGTCAAAACCAGGGTCTGAATAACCGGACATGATGTCTCCGAAGCAGGGTGGGTCGGGTGGCTCGGGGCACCCGCACCATGGGCGCGGGCTTGACCCGGAGTGCGGATCAGTGTTGAATGAATATTGTGGGCTATATTTCAATGGCATCGGGGAGATGCACAAAAGATCGGCAGTCACGAGGAAACCATCATGAAAGTTAGCGATATCCTGCGCGTCAAGGGCAATACCCTGTACACCGTGACACCGGATGACCCGGTGGCCGTGGCCGTGCAAATCATGGCCGAGAAGGACATTGGCTCGCTGGTCGTCATGGAGCGTGGCGAGATGAGCGGCATGCTCACGTTCCGCGAAGTTATCCTGACCGTTGTGAAGAACGCCGGCAGTCTTGGGAACACCCTGGTGCGCACCTGCATGGACGACCATCCTCTGATCTGCACCCCCGAGACCGAACTCGACGAAGTGCGCCGCATGATGCTGGACCGCCACGCGCGCTATCTGCCGGTGATGGACAAGAAAATGCTCATGGGCGTGATCAGCTTCTACGACGTCGCCAAGTCGGTGGTGGAAAGCCAGAACTTCGAGAACAAGATGCTCAAGGCCTATATTCGCGACTGGCCGGCCGGGGAGGAATCCGGCGAGGGCTAGCAGGAATATGGCCTTGCGGGTTCAGGCCATGCTGGCGTAAATCGTCTCGCGCACGCGCGGGTAGATCTGCTGCTCCCACTTGCGCCCGCTGAACACGCCGTAGTGCCCCACGCCGGTCTGGATGTGGTGGGTTTTCATGTAGGGGCGGATGCTGCTGCACAGGTCTTGCGCGGCCACGGTCTGGCCCACGGAGCAGATGTCGTCGCGCTCGCCCTCGACCGTCATCAGGGCAGTACGCCGAATGGCGGCGGTATTCACGATCCGGCCCCGGTAGCTCAGCTTGCCCAGCGGCAGATCGTAGGTCTGGAACACCTTTTCGACGGTTTCCAGATAGAACTCGGCGGGCAGATCATTGACGGCCAGGTATTCGTCGTAGAACACGCGGATGACGTTGGCCTTGTCCACATCACCGCTCACCAGATGCTGGTACAGATCCCTGAACGCCTGTTTGTGCCGCTCCAGGTTCATGCTCAGAAAAGCGCTGAGCTGTACGAAGCCGGGGTAGACGCGGCGCATGTAGCCCGCGTGCGGCAAGGGCACATGGCTGATGAGGTTTTTCTCGAACCAGTCGATCGACTGGCTGGTCGCCAGCTGGTTCACGCGGGTCGGGTTGACGCGGCAGTCCACCGGGCCTGCCATCAGGGTCAGGCTGCGCGGCTGGGCCAGGTTGTCGTCTTCCGCCATGATGGCGGTGGCCGCCAGCGCCGCGACACACGGCTGGCAGACGGCCACCAGGTGGGCGCCGGGCCCGATGGTCTCGGTGAAACGGATCATGTGGTCGATGTAATCGTCAAGACCAAATGCCCCGTGCCTGAGCGGCACGTCGCGCGCGTTGTGCCAGTCGGTGATGTAGACGTCATGGTCCTGCAGCAGCGTGCGCACGGTCTCGCGCAGCAGGGTGGCGAAATGGCCCGACAGCGGCGCTACCAGCAGCACCGGGGGCTGGTGCGGCATGTCGGCGGGCATCTCCTTCCTGAAGTGAAGCAGTGTGCCAAACGGCATGCGCAGCACGGTTTCCTCGGTGACCGGCATCTCCTGCGCCCCACTCCTGGCGCTGGTAATGCCGTAGGCGGGGCGCGAATGGGTGAGCCGCATGCGCGACAACACTTCCGCTGATGCCGACAGCTTGCGCAGCAAGGAGCCCTCTGTATGGCGCAGCCAGAACGTGGCACTGACACCCTGGGCCAGCAGGCGCAGCGGCGACATCAGGTCGGATTGGTTTTGATAGGCCTGATAAAGCATGGATTTCCTGGCGCTGGGCGGATATTGAATCCGGGTAAGACGATGGCAGGCAAGTTACGGGCCAGCGCCAGCGTGTGCGCCGAACCAGTCGCCCGCCCGCGCCACGATGGCTGGCACAACCCTTGCACGACAGCGGGGGAGACCCTTCATGGATCGAGGAGCACCCCGTGACCAAAGCCGTTTTGACGATCAGCAGCAAAAACTATGGTGCCTGGGCCCTGCGCGGCTGGTTGCTGGCCAGGCTGGCCGGGCTGGAGTTCTCCGAGAAGGTCATTCCCCCCGATGACCCCGCCATGAAGGCGGAAATGCTGTTGCTGTCGTCGAGCATGCTGGTGCCCTCGCTGCAGCATGGCGATGTCAAGGTGTGGGACACACTGGCCATTGCCGAATACCTGAACGAGATCAAGCCCAGGGCGCAGTTGCTGCCGGCCGATATCAAGGCGCGCGCGCACTGCCGGGCCATTTGCGGGGAGATGCACTCGGGCTTTTCGGCTCTGCGTTCGTCACTGCCCATGAACATCAAGGCCCGCTTTCCCGGCTTCAAAATCTGGTTTCGCGCGCAGGCCGACATCGACCGGGTGCTGGAGATATGGAAGGCTTGCCTGGTGACCTATGGAGGCCCCTACCTCTTTGGCAAGCTGCCCACCGTGGCGGATGCCATGTACGCGCCGGTGGTCACACGTTTTCTGACCTATGACGTGGCCATCGACAAGGCCAGCGCCGCCTACTGCAAGCGCATCATGGACCTGCCGGCTATGAAGGAGTGGGTGGCCGAGGCGAAAAAGGAGCCCGACGAGATTGACGAGCTGGATGCGGAGTTTTAGGCGCTATTTCCAGGGCGTTGGCGCTGGAACCGCACACACCGGCGCCACGTCGATCGACTTGAAGTCGGCCGGCCCCACGATTTCCAGATATTCCATGTCGGGCGAGTAATCAAACAGAAAATGGCGGATGCCCGGGCGTTGATGCACGCAATCACCGGCTTGCACCAGCGTCTCCTTGTCTTCGTACATGAAGCGCGCCCAGCCCCGGGTCATGATGACAATCTGGAAATCTGCCTCATGGTAGTGCCATCCCGTGCCTGTTTCTGGTGCCATATTGGCCCTGACAAGGTGCGCAATGACCTTGCCGTTTGTCGCCGCGGCAATGCCGAGGTCGCGGTAGAGAAAGAAATCGCGCAGTCCGCCGGAGACAAAGTCGGTATCACCCGGTTTGACGTGAGAGAACTTGGTGGTGGTGCGGTCCAGCATGGCGCAGCTCCTGGCAGGTGGTTGGAATGCTGCGCTGCAGCATGCAAAAAGCGTTCCTGTTCAGCGCAGTTCGGCGCCTTCGTTGTGGCCAAGGCGCACAAAGAAGCACAGCGACAGCAGCGTCATCGCGCCCACCACCACGAACGCCGGTGAAAAGTCGCGCGCCTCCAGGTGCGCCGCACTGCCGCCGTGCCACCAGGCCGCCGCACTCACCAGCGCGGCGCCGAACACCACCCCGATGCTCAGCGAGAGCTGCTGCGCCATGCTCGACAGCGTGGTCGCGTGGCTCATGCGCGGCTTGGGGATTGCCGAGAAACCCAGTGTTTGCAATGCCACCATGCCCATCGAATTGACCAGGCCGCCGAGCATCAGGACGCAAAACATCAATGCGTGCGGCGTGTCCGGCCGGAACAGGCCGTAGCTTGCGTAGAGCATGCTGGTCAGCGTGGTGGCGCCGATCAGCAGCGAGCGAAAGCCGATACGGCGGATCGCCTGGGCCATGATGGTCCGCGTGGCGAGCGAGCCGATCGCAGTCGCCACCGTGAGCGTGCCGGAGGCCAGCGGCGACAGGCCGAAGCCGAGTTGCAGCATCAGCGGCAGCAGGAAGGGCGACGCGCCAATCGCGATGCGCAGCGGCATGCCGCCGATGATGGAGGCGCGGTAGGTCGGGTAGCGCAGGATGCCCAGGTCGATGATCGGACTGGCCTTGTTGCGGCTGCGCAGGCCATACAGGCCCAGCGCCAGTGCGCCCAGCGCGGCGACCACTCCCGTCACCCAGCCCGCGACCAGCGCCTTGCCGGTGGCTTCCACGGCGCCGAGCAGCGCGGTCAGCCCCAGCGCCAGCAGTACGAAGCCCACGGCGTCGAAGGGCGCGGGGGCGGCGTCTTCGTGGTGCTCGTCGATGAAGGTCAGCGCCAGCGCGATGCCGAGCAGGCCGAACGGGATGTTGACCAGGAAGATCCAGCGCCACGAGGTCCAGGTGACGATCGCGCCGCCGAACAGCGGGCCCGCCATGCGGCCGATGGCCGGCGGCACCGTGAACCAGACCATGGCGGCGACCATGCGCGCGGACGGCACGCTGCGCAGCAGGATCAGCCGCCCGACCGGCACCATCATCGCGCCGCCCAGGCCCTGCAGCACGCGAAACAGCACCAGCGAGGGCAGGGAGTTGGCCGCGCCGCACAGGGCCGAGCCGAGCGAGAAGAAGGCAATGGCACCGCAGAAGACACGCCGCGCACCGAAGCGCTCGGCGAACCAGCCGCTCAGCGGCAGGAACACCGCCAGGCTCAGCAGGTACGAGGTGATCGCGAGGTTGAGGTGCAGCACCGGCACGTCCAGCGAGCGCGCGATGCTGGGCAGCGCCGTCGCCATGACCGAGGTGTCGAGGTTCTGCAGGAACAGTGGGCAGGCCACGACCATGGGAACGATTCTGTCGCGAGCGGCCATGCCGGGATTCTAGGGGCCGGCGGCACTGGGGCCCCGCCTCCGGGCATAGTCGGGCGCATGGCGAGCGCCTTTGAGCACGGACGATCCTTTCGCGCCACCAAACGAGGTTGATGAAAAATACATCCATACACCATCCATATAGATGGTGTTAAGATGGTAAAATGCAAAAAACACCCACTCCGCTGCCGCGCGCCAAGGTCGCGGACTCCGAAAAGATCACCATCAACCTCGGTTATGTCGACCTCGGGCATATCGACCTGCTTGTGGGCGAGTCCTTCTATTCCAACCGCACGGACTTCATCCGCACGGCCATCCGCAACCAGCTGGCGGTGCACGGCGAGGCGCTCAAACAGGTGGTGGCGCGCAAGACGCTGGTGCTCGGCCTGCAGCACTTCTGCGCCGCCGACCTCGAAGCGGTGCGCCGCGCCGGCGAGCGGCTCGACGTGCGCGTGCTCGGGCTGGCCAGCATTGCCGGCGACGTGACGCCCGAGTTGGCGCTCGAGACCATCGGCTCCATCACCGTGCTGGGGGCGCTGCATGCCAGCAGCGACGTCAAGGCGGCGCTGGCCGATCGCATCCATTGAGTGCGCCGCCGATTTTTCCTTCCCCCTGTATGCCCAATGAAAGAGCACCATGAACCCGAACTTCCAGCGCCTGATGAATGAAGCCGCCCAGATGACCCGATCCGGCCAGCTGATGGCCGCGACGCAGGCTATCCAGCGCGCCCTGCGCGGCGATGCCGACGAGGCGGCTGCGCCGGCGGGCGACGCGCGCTTGGATGAGTTGCGCCCGACAGCGCGCGACAACCACTCGATCGTGCTCGACGGGCTGGTGCGCGTGATCGACGAGGCGACCGCGAAAGTATCCGTGCCCGCACCAGCCCACGACCCCGCGATCGAACGCTGGAGCGATGCCAGCTTCACCCACGGCGGGCGCAGCGTCGCCTACAAGCTCTATGTACCGCCACTCGCCGCCGGCAGCACCGCGACGCCGCGGCCGCTGGTGCTGATGCTGCATGGCTGCACGCAGAACCCCGCCGATTTCGCGGCCGGCACCCGGATGAACGCGCTGGCGCGCGAGCAGGGTTTTATCGTGCTGTACCCGGCGCAGACCCAGCGCGGCAACGCACAGCGCTGCTGGAACTGGTTCAAGACCCAGCACCAGCAGCGCGGCCGGGGTGAGCCGGCGCTGCTGGCGGCGCTGACGCTGTCGATCATGGCGTGCGAGAACATCGACCCGGCGCGCGTCTACGTCGCCGGGCTGTCGGCCGGCGGCGCCATGGCCGACATCCTCGGGCGCTGCTACCCCGAGCTGTTCGCCGCCGTGGGCGTGCACTCCGGGCTGCCGGCCGGCGCCGCCTCCGATCTGCCGTCGGCGCTGGCCGCCATGCAAGGCGGCCCCACAACCGGGGTGGTGGCAGCGCAGGGCACGGGCGCGGTGCCGCCGGTCATCGTGTTCCACGGCGACGCCGATGCGACAGTGCATCCGCGCAACGGCGCCGCGCTGGTGAGCGCTGCGCAGGGCAGCAGCAATGGGGGCGCCGCGCCGCGCGTCAGCGAAGGCCGATCGGCGCAGGGCCAGGGCTTCACGCGCAGCGAGCACCTGGCGGGCGACGGCAGCGTGGCGGTCGAGCACTGGCGGCTGCACGGCGCTGGCCATGCCTGGTCGGGCGGCAGCGCGCAGGGCAGCTTTACCGATCCGAGAGGCTGGGACGCCAGCGCCGAGATGCTGCGCTTTTTCCTGGCGCACCCGAAAAAGGTGCAGGGCTGAACGACCCGGTGGGAGCGTCGCGGCTGGCCGGCCGAAGACGAGGCGAGCAAGGGCTGACGGCGGGGGCGCCGCGCCCCTTTCATCTCGCTTGGGCCGGCTTTAGTGTGGGTGCCAGGGCCGCACTCCAGCGCTCAGGTACGCGCAGGCAGCACGGTTCCTGTGCATTCGCCAAAGCCGATACGCGCAGCGCCGGGCTTTTCACACCAGCCGCGCAGAACCACCGCATCACCGTCTTCCAGGTAGGTGCGCGTCTGGCCGTTCGGCAGCGTGAGCGCCTGCTTGTCGCCGACCGTCAACTCGATCAGCGCGCCGGCCTGGTCCAGCGTCGGGCCTGACAGGGTGCCGGTGCCTAGCAGATCGCCCGGCTGCAGGTTGCAGCCATTGACCGTGTGGTGTGCCACCATCTGGGCCACCGTCCAGTAAGCGTGCCGGTAGCTGGTGTGCGTCAGGCGTGCAGCGTCCTGGCCCTGCTCGCGCATGGGCTGGGTTTGCAGCAAGACTTCGAGCTGCACGTCAATCGCACCCTGCGCCCGGTTGGCGGGTGCATCCAGATAGGGCAGCGGCTGCGGATCGTCAGTTGGCCGCGTGAAGGCGACGCGGTATGGGGCCAGCGCCTCCAGCGTCACGATCCAGGGGGAAATGGTGGTGGCGAAATTCTTCGACAGGAAGGGCCCTAGCGGCTGGTATTCCCAGGCCTGGAGGTCGCGTGCCGACCAGTCATTGAGCAGGCACATCCCGAACACGCTGGCCTCGGCCTCGGTGATGGCGATGGGCTCGCCGGGTGCATTGCCGCCGCCGATGAAGACGCCCATTTCCAGTTCATAGTCCAGCCGCTTGCACGGGCCAAACACGGGTTGCTGCGCGCCGGCTGGCAGGGTCTGGCCGACTGGCCGGGGGAAGGACTGGCCGGACACGCCGATGCTGGAGGCCCGGCCGTGGTAACCAATCGGAATCCACTTGAAATTGGGCAGCAGCGGGTTATCGGGGCGGAACTGGCGGCCGATATTGGTGGCGTGATAGACCGAGGTGTAGAAGTCGGTGTAGTCGCCGATGCGC
>JARLJI010000147.1 GCA_031291295.1 Rhodoferax sp.
CAGCGGCAGGGAGTCGGAGGTGAGGGCGAGGGTGAGGATGGGCGCGTCGGCCGGGTTCACCTTGCTGTAGATGGGCGGATTGGGCAGATCGCTGGGCAGGAAGCTGTTGGCCGCGTTGATCGACGCCTGCACCTCCTGCTCGGCCACGTCGATGTTTTCGTCCAGGTTAAACTCGAGGGTGATGACCGAGCCGCCGCCGGAGCTTTCGGATGTCATTTGCTTGAGGCCGGGCATCTGCCCGAACTGGCGCTCCAGCGGTGCGGTCACCGAGGAGGCCATCACCTCAGGGCCCGCTCCGGGATAGAAGGTGAGCACCTGGATGATGGGGTAGTCCACCTCTGGCAGGGCAGAGACGGGCAACTGCTGAAACGCCACGGCGCCCGCCAGCAGGATGGCCAGCATCAGCAGCGATGTGGCTACCGGGCGAAGGATGAATGGCCGGGAGGGGGTCACTGCTGCTCCTTCGAGTGCCCCTTGCCGCCGGCGCTGGCCTGCGGTGCGGCAAACAAGTTGCCTTGCTGCGGACTCTGCGCGCTCTTCTGGTTCTGCTGAGAGGTGCGCTGCCGGGGCACGCTCACCGTGACCGGCAGGCCGGGCCGCAGGCGGTCCGCTCCGTCCACCACCACGCTGGCGCCGGCCGCCGGGCCGCTGTCGAGGATGGTCAACTGGCCCTCGGTCAGGGCAACTTTGACGGGCTGGATCTGCGCCACGGAGTTGCCCTTGGCGTCCTTCACGACGGTCCACACAAAGGAGCCCTGCACGCCGGACTGGATGGCCGCCGAGGGCACCACGATGGCGTTGGGGCGATCTTCCATCTGCAAGTGAATGTTGACGAACTGGTTGGGGAACAGGGACTCGTCCTTGTTGTCAAAGACGGCCTTGAGCTTGGCGGTGCCCGTAGTGGTGTCGATCTGGTTGTCAGTGGTGAGCAACTGGCCGGTGGCGATATGCAGCACGTCGCCGCGGTCGAAGGCGTCCACGCTGAGTTTCTTGTCTGAACTCAGCTTCTGGAGCACGGAGGGAAGCTGGTTTTCCGGCAGAGTGAAGTAGACGGCGATGGGCTTGAGCTGGTTGATGATGACAAGGTTGGTGGTGTTGGCGGTGATGATGTTGCCGGGGTCCACCAGGCGCAGGCCGATTTTGCCGCTGATGGGCGACTGGATGGAGCACCAGCTCAGTTGCAGGCGCGAGGCCTCCACGGCGGCCTGGTCGGCCTCGATGGCGCCCTCGTACTGGCCGGCGGTGGCCTGGTTGGTCTCCATCGTTTCCTTTGAGGTGACGCCGGCGGCGAACAGGGCGTCGTAGCGCTTGGCCTCGGCCTGGGCGTTCTTCAGCAGGGCCTGATCGTGGGCCAGCGTGCCCTTGGCCTGGTCGAGCGCCGCCTGGTAGGGCCTGGGATCGATGGTCATGATGGTCTGCCCCGCGCTCACCTCCTGGCCCTCGGTAAAGTGGACCGGAAGAAGCTGGCCGCTCACCCGCGCCTTGACGGTGACGCTCATGTAGGGCGTCACGGTGCCCAGCGCGGTCAGGTAGACGGGCATGGGCTTCTGCTCCGCCGGGGCCACCTGCACGGGCACCGGCCGGTTGAGCAGCGCCGCGGCCTGGCTGGCGGCCGCCTGCTGGGCCGCCTGCTTCTGCGAGTAGATGCGCCACACCACTCCGCAAACCAGCAGAGCGATCAGGAAGTAGATGGCGATGCGCAGCGCGGGTCCCCTGCGAGCGGGGGCTGAAGGCTGTTCAATGCTGCCTGAGCTGAGCGAAGGAATCCCGGACGTTTCTTGAGTCGGCATGATTTCAGTTCTCGTCAATCGGGCCCGGCGGCAAGCCGGACCGGGAGTAGATGCAGGCCCAGCCGCAGGCCGGGCAGGAATTCTGGGTTCGTTCTAGGGACGAATAGCCGGGAGCGAAGGTTTCGCACTGCGGCACATGTCCACCGTCACGCGGCACACACATGCATTGTACGAGGCGGGCGCCGCACCGGGCCCACCTGTTCGGCTCCCCTATAATTCTGATTGAAATCCGACTGCGGAAGTGAGATGCAAGACCGCGCCGCGGTGGAGTTGGACACGGTTGCACCGTGGGCGCAGACACCGGGCGCACCCGTTGCGGCCGAGGCGCATACAGCATGTTCGGAATTGGTGTAGACCGAAAGCACGATGCCAAGTGGCTTTTTCCTCAAGAAAAAGACACCTTTCACCGCTTTGAAAAAGTCTACGTGTATTCCGAAAATGATCTAGCCGCGCCCAGGAGCAGTACCCGTTGAACGCGACAGCGCAAGATCAATCCGAGCCGTTGTGCCCGCTGTGCGTCGATCTCGACGGGACGCTGATCAAGTCCGACAGCCTTCTGGATGCGCTGTGCCAGTTTGTGCGCCGCCGGCCGCTGGAGATTTGGCGCTTGCCGTCGTGGCTGGCGGGGGGGCGTGCGCAGTTGAAGCAGGAACTGGCCCAGCGGGCTCCGCTGGACGCCGCGCGGCTGCCCTACAACGTGGCCGTGCGTACCTATTTGCAGGCGCAACGGCGGCAGGGCCGCGCCATCTACCTGGCCACCGGAGCTGACGCGGCACTGGCCGAGCGCGTGGCAGCGCATCTTGACTTGTTCGACGGCGTGCTGGCCTCTAACGGCACCACTAACCTGACCAGTTCGAGCAAGTTAAGCGTCCTGAAGGAGCGCTTCGGCGAGTTCGACTACATTGGCAACGCGGTTGCGGACCTGCCGCTGCTGGCCGGGGCTCGCGCCGCCATGGTGGCCAACCCCACGCCCTCTCTGCGCCTCGCGCTTCGCTGGCGCCGGACGCCCATTGCGCAGGTCTTCATGGACCAGCGGCCCATCGTGCGAACGGTGGTCAAGGCCGTTCGCGTGCACCAGTGGGCCAAAAACATCCTTCTGTTCGCGCCGCTGGCGCTCTCGCACAAGGCCAGCCTCCGCACGCTGGGGGCGGTGGTGGCGGCGTTTTTCTGCTTCAGCTTCATCGCTTCGGCCAACTACCTGGTCAACGACATGCTCGACATCGACAGCGACCGCCGGCATCCCTCCAAGCGGCTGCGGCCGTTTGCCGCCGGCGACCTGCCGGTTGCGGCAGGACTGGCCCTGGCCCTGGGGCTGGCCGTGGTTGCGGCGGCTCTGCTGCCCATGTTCAATGCGGGTTTTGCCCTGTGGATGGCCATCTACATTACGGTCACCATGGCCTATTCGCTCTATCTGAAGCGCGTGGCCATTGTGGATGTGCTGCTGCTTTCCGGCCTTTACACGCTGCGCCTGCTGGCCGGTGGGGCGGCCACAGGTACTGAAATCTCGCAGTGGCTGGCCGGTTTCTCCAGCTTCCTGTTCCTGTCGCTGGCCATGGTCAAGCGTTACAGCGAGTTGGAAAACCTGCGCGAGCGCGGCCTGACGGCGACCCACGGGCGCGGCTACCTGGTCACCGACATGGGCCAGATCCGCAGCTTTGGCACCTCCAGCGCCTACGCGGCGGTAGTGGTGTTCATGCTGTATATCGCGCGGCCTGACGTTACAGGGCTCTATCACCATCCCTCGCGCCTGTGGCTCATCGTGCCGCTGCTCATCTACTGGCTCAACCGGGTATGGCTGCTGGCCTCGCGCGGCCAGCTCGACGATGACCCGGTGGTGTTCGCCATGCGGGACCGGATGAGCCTCGCGGTGGGCGCGGCGGTGGTTGCCCTGGCCGTCATCGCTGCCTGAGCCGGCCCGGCTTCGAGCCGCTCAAAGGTATTCATTTGCCGGGACGCGGAGCCGTCCAGTGTGCATCTTTCCCCGCCTTTGACGCGTCTTTATACTGCAAGCATGTGCCCCGGCTGCGCTTTCATCCGCGCCGCCCGTTGCGGGGCATGTTCGTCTACCATTGACTAAAGCGCATTCGATTCACAGGCTGACGTGTTGAAGCGGGTGTAAGGCGGCTTTTTCCTTGAGAGATAAGCCACTCCACTTCCAGTCTTCTGCAAAAAGCACAATCGAAAACGCTCGAACAGCCTTGTGCCGGGGCGGGCAGGTAATTCTGTTTCGCTGCGCGGTGCAAACGACCCTGTAACGTTTTCAGCGGAGCTCGTACACTGAGAGCGCAAACAGGCATTCTTCGCCCTGCCAGGCAAGCGCAGACGGCACACGCGCAGCTCACACGAAGTTTTTCGGTCTTGGCGGGCACAACGGATCTGGAGCGAGTACCAGCCCTATGTGGATTGTCAGGCTCGCGCTACGGCGGCCTTATACCTTTGTCGTCTTTGCGCTGTTGATTCTTATCCTTGGCGCCTACAGCATCGAAACGATGCCGACGGATATCTTTCCCAACATTAATATCCCCGTGGTCACGGTGGTGTGGGGTTACGGCGGTTTGTCGGCCGAGCAAATGGCCAATCGCATCGTGACACCCAGCGAACGCGCCATGACCACCACGGTCAACGACATTGAGCACATCGAGTCGCAGTCGTGGACCGGCATCGCGATCATCAAGGTGTTTCTTCAACCGCACGCCAACGCCAGCGGTGCGGTGGCCCAAATCACGTCGGTCAACCAGGCAATCGTGCGGAGTCTACCCCCGGGCAGCACGCCGCCATTCATTCTGCAGTACAACGCCTCGAGCGTGCCGGTGCTGCTGCTGGGCCTCTCTGGAAAGGGGCTGAACGAGCAGCAGCTGAACGACCTGGCGACGAACACGATCCGTACCCAGCTGGCAACGATTGAAGGCGCACAGACGCCGTTCCCTTACGGCGGCAAGCAACGCCAGATCCAGGTGGACCTCGACCTGCAAGCGCTGCAGGCGTATGGCCTTGCGCCGGCCGACGTGGTGAACGCGGTGAGCGTGCAGAACCTGATTGCGCCCTCCGGCACCATGAAGATCGACCGCTGGGAGTACGCAGTGGAGACCAACTCCGCGCCCAGTGTCATTGAAGAACTGAACAACCTGCCCATCAAGGCGGTCAACGGCTCGGTGGTCTTTATCCACGACGTGGCGCACGTGCGCGATGGCTCGCCGCCGCAGACCAACATTGTCCGTGTGGACGGCAAGCGCGCCATTCTGATGAGCATCATGAAGACCGGCTCGGCGTCCACGCTGGACATCATTGCCGGAATCCGCGCCAAGCTCGACAGTGTGAAGGGCCAGCTGCCGCCGCAACTGGTGATTTCGCCGCTCGCCGACCAGTCGATCTTTGTGCGCAACGCGATCAGCGGCGTGGTACGCGAAGCCATCATCGCCGCATGTCTCACCGCGATCATGATCCTGGTGTTTCTGGGAAGCTTCCGCTCCACCATCATCATTGCGGTTTCGATTCCGCTGTCCATCCTGAGTTCACTGATCGTTCTTTCGCTGTTGCACGAGACGATCAACATCATGACGCTGGGCGGCATGGCGCTGGCGGTCGGCATCCTGGTCGACGACGCCACCGTGGCCATCGAGAACATCAACCGCAATCTCGAAGCGGGCAAGGAGCTCGAGGTTTCCATCCTTGACGGCTCGGCGCAGATTGCGATCCCAGCGCTGGTCTCCACTCTGGCCATCTGCATCGTGTTCGTGCCCATGTTCATGTTGAGCGGCGTGGCGCGCTACCTGTTTGTGCCCATGGCCGAGGCCGTGGTGTTCGCCATGCTGGCCAGCTACCTGCTTTCGCGTACGCTGGTGCCCACCATGGCGCGCTATCTTCTGCTCGAGCATTCTGATGCCGAGACTCATAGGAAGCTCGTCAGCCGCAATCCATTCGTGAAGTTCCAGCGCTGGTTTTATAAAGGCTTCGAGAAGTTCCGCATGGGCTATTTGAGCCTGCTGGGCCTGTGCGTGGACCATGCCCGTGTCTTCCTGATCCTGTTTTTGGCATTCACGCTCACATCTGTGGCTGTACTGGCGCCGTGGCTTGGCCAGGACTTCTTCCCCTCTGTCGATTCGGGCCAGTTCAAGATCCACGTGCGCGCCCGCACCGGCATGCGCATTGAGGAGACGGCGGCGCTCTGCGACCACATCGAGGACAGCATTCGCAGCGCGATTCCGCCCAGCGAGATCGTCACCGTCATGGACAATATCGGTCTGCCCTACTCCGGCCTGAATCTGTCCTATTCGACTTCGGCGCCGGTGGGCACCGCGGACGCTGATATCCAGGTGCAGCTGAGCGAACACCACCGCCCCACCGACCAGTACGTGGCGCAACTGCGCGACACGCTGGCGCGCGAGTATCCCGGCGTGACCTTCTACGTTCTGCCCGTGGACATCGTGACGCAGATTCTCAACTTCGGCCTGGCCGCACCCATCGACGTGCAACTGGTGGGGCCGAGGCTCTACGAGAACCGCGCCCTGGCTGAGCGCATGCTAAACGAGATTCGCTATGTTCCGGGCGCGGCCGACGCGCGCATCCAGCAGCCCTTCGACGCGCCAGACCTGACGGTGAATGTGGACCGCACGCGTGCCGCGGCCGTGGGGCTGACTCAGCAGAACGTGGCGCAGAGCATGCTGGTGGCCATGAGCGGCAGTTTCCAAACCAGCCCGAGCTTCTATCTCGATCCACGCAACGGCGTAACGTACAACGTCGCCATCCAGGCGCCGCAGTACCGGCTCAACTCGCTGTCGGATCTGCGCAGCCTGCCGGTGACCAGCACCACCGCCGCGCAGATGGCGACGGCCGCATCCAGCGTGGGCATGGCGGCGAGCGCGGCCCCTGGCAGCATGCCGTCCACGCAGACTGCCGCCGCAGGCATGGCGCCCACCGGCGCGCCCGGTGCACCGATGCCCACGCAGATTCTGGGCAACCTGGCCTCCATCGAGCCCGGCGCCGAACTGGGCACCGTGAGTCACTACGACGTGCAGCCGGTCCTCGATATCTACACCAACGTGGTCGGCACCGATCTCGGTTCAGTGACCCGCAGAATGGAAGACATCATCGAGCGCTATAAGAAGCAGGCCCCGCGCGGCACACACATCGTGATGCGCGGCCAGAGCGAGACGATGTCCACGTCCTACATCGGCCTGCTGGTGGGCCTCGCGTTCTCCGTGCTGCTGGTCTACCTGCTCATCGTGGTCAACTTCCAGTCGTGGCTCGATCCGTTCCTCATCATCGCGGCACTGCCCGCTGCGCTGGCCGGCATCGTGTGGTTCCTGTTCCTCACAGGCACGCGTCTCAGCGTGCCCGCACTCACCGGCGCCATCATGTGCATGGGCGTGGCCACGGCCAATTCGATTCTGGTGATCAGCTTTGCCCGCGAGCAGCTTGAAGCGCTGGTGGGCGATGCGCGCAAGGCGGCGATGAATGCGGGCTTCGTTCGCTTCCGTCCGGTGCTGATGACGGCCCTGGCCATGATCATCGGCATGGTGCCCATGGCCCTGGGCCTGGGCGACGGCGGCGAGCAGAATGCGCCCCTGGGCCGCGCCGTCATTGGTGGCCTGCTGCTGGCCACCGTGGCCACCCTGTTCTTTGTTCCCGCGTCCTTTTCTATTGTGCATGGCTGGCTGGAACGCCGCAAAAAGATCAACGCCCCTGCAAGGGCAGTCGCGGTCGATGAATTCGATCCGCTTTCGGAGTAGCGCCTATGTCGAACGAACCTCTTTCGCCGCCGCAGCAAGTTCAGGATCACGAGTCCGCACCCGAGCACGTCCATATCTCGCCGCGCAAGGGACTGCTCGGTGCGGCTGTCGTGCTCGTCGTCGCCGTGGTGCTGGCGATTGCCGGCATCGTGCCGCGCATCTCGGCCCGGGCCGCGCTCAAGCAGCACACTGACGCCACCGCCGCACCCACGGTGATTGCGCTGCCTGCACAGCCCGGCTCGCCGGTGGATTCGCTGGTGCTGCCCGGCAATGTGACGGCCTACACCGATGCGCCCATCTACGCGCGCACCTCGGGCTACCTCACGCATTGGTACTACGACATCGGCGCACACGTGAAGAAGGGTGCGCTGCTGGCCGAGATTGCAACGCCAGAGCTGGACCAGCAACTGGCGCAGGCCGAGGCCGACCTGGCCACCGCGCAGGCCAACGCCAACAACGCAAAGACACAGGCCGAGCGCTACACGGGCCTGGTGCAGTCCAATGCCGTTTCGCGCCAGGACACAGACACTTTTGTGAACCAGGCCGCTTCGACTTCGGCCGCCGTGCGTTCCGCGCAGGCCAACGTGCAGCGGCTCAAGGAAATGCAGTCGTTCGAGAAGGTATACGCGCCGTTTGACGGCGTGGTGACAGCGCGCGCCGTCGACACCGGCCAGCTGATCACCCAGGGCGGCGCGAACGAACTTTTCCACATGCAAGCGCTGCAGACACTTCGCGTTTACGCCAACCTGCCGCAGATGTACGCGTCCACGGCCAGGGTCGGCGCGAAGATCGGCATCACTTTTCCTGAGAGTCCGAACACAACCTACCAGGGCACGCTGGTGCGCACCTCGCAGGCCATTGACCCGGTGAGCCGCACACTGCTGGTGGAACTGGACGTGGACAACCGCGACGGCAAGTTGCTGCCGGGCTCGCTCGCGCAGGTACACTTCAAGACTCCCTCGCTTACGCAGAGCTTTGTGGTGCCGGTTTCGGCGCTTATCTTCCGCCATGAGGGCCTGCAGGTGGCCACGCTGGTCGACGGCAACAAGGCGCATCTCGTCCCCGTGGTCATCGGCCAGGACGACGGCGCAACCGCACAGATCGTGAGCGGCATCAACGCCACCGACAAGGTCATCCAGGACCCGCCCGACTCGCTGATTGATGGCGAGCAGGTGAACTCCGAGCAGCCCCAGTCCGCCGCCGCAGGAGGCCGCTAACGATGGCCAGGCCAAAGTTCCATCGGCAGGCCCGCGTGCTGCGCGCTCGCGGCGCAGTGGCGCTTTCTCTGTCTCTGTTCGGTGCCGTAGCGCTCACCGGATGCAAGCCTGTGGGGCCGGATTACGCTCGCCCCAACGTCACCGCCCCGGCTGTTTACAAGGAGACAGGTGCGGCCAGTGTCGTGCCTCCGCAGAATCCCGCGGGCGGCGGCTGGCAGCCCGCCTCGCCCTCTGACGGCATGCTGCGCGGCAAGTGGTGGGAGATCTACAACGACGCCGAACTCAACCGGCTGGAAGAGATGGTGACGCCGGAAAACCAGACGCTGCGTGCCGCCACTGAGACCTACCTGGCCGCGCGCG
>JARLJI010000148.1 GCA_031291295.1 Rhodoferax sp.
GCGCCTTTGACCGCGGCGTGACGCACTTCGACCTGGCCAACAACTACGGGCCGCCCTACGGCTCAGCCGAAGAGAATTTCGGCACCATTCTGCGCAAGGATTTTCGCGGCCTGCGCAACGAGCTGCTGATTTCCACCAAGGCCGGCTGGGACATGTGGCCTGGTCCCTACGGCATGGGCGGCTCGCGCAAATATCTGCTGGCCTCGCTGGACGAAAGCCTCGAGCGCATGGGCCTGGACTACGTGGACATCTTCTACTCGCACCGCCCATGGCAGGACGTGCCGCTGGAGGAGACGATGGGCGCGCTGGTGCAGGCGGTGCACCAGGGCAAGGCGCTCTACGCCGGCATTTCGTCGTACAGCCCGGAGCGCACGCGCGAGGCTGCAAAAATCCTGAACAGCGCGGGCGTGCCGCTGCTGATTCACCAGCCGTCGTACTCGATGCTGAACCGCTGGATTGAGAAAGAACTGCTGAGCACGCTGGACGAGCTGGGCGTGGGCTGCATCGCGTTTTCTCCGCTGGCGCAGGGCCTGCTCACCAACAAGTATTTGAACGGCATCCCGGAGGGCTCGCGCGCCACGGCAGAGAACTCGTCGCTGCTGAAGCAGTTCCTGAACAAAGAAAACATCAAGCGCGTGCGGGCGCTGAACGAGATTGCCAAGGGGCGCGGGCAAACGCTGGCGCAGATGGCGCTGGCGTGGGTGCTGCGCGACCGCCGCGTGAGCTCGGCGCTGGTGGGCGCGCGCAACGTGGAGCAGTTGGACAACTCGCTGGACGCGTTGAAGAAGCTGGAGTTCACCGAGGCGGAGTTGAACGAGATCGACCGCTATGCCGAGGATGGCTCGATCGATTTGTGGAAGGGCGCGCGCGAACTGATGCAGTAGGTGCGGCGCATCCGGTACACTTTTCCGCACATGAGGAATGCTGTTTACGACCGCATGAATCGGACGGGCGCGCTGCGCGAGTTGGCGTGCGTCCTTGTGCTCCTGCTGGCAGGCGCGGCGCAGTGTCTTGCTGCGCAGCCGGGGAAGTTGCTCATCTACGCCATCGATGTGGAGGGCGGGCAAGCAACACTGCTGGTTGGCCCCGCTGGCGGATCGCTGCTGGTGGATACGGGCTGGCCGGATAACGGCGGCCGCGACGCCATGCGCATCCAGGCGGCTATGCGCGACGCGGGTATCACGCGCATCGATCATGTGCTGATTACGCACTTCCACACGGACCACGTGGGCGGCGTGCCGGAACTGGTGAAGCGCGTCAAGGTCGGCGAGTTCCTGGACCACGGTGTGAATCGCGAGGACAGCGACATCACGCGGCACGACTACGCGGCCTACGTGCAGGCCATCGGGACAACGCCGCGGCGCACGGTGCATCCCGGCGACACGATTGCGATCGACGGTCTGAGCATTGTGGTGCTGGCGGCCGATGGGGAGCACATCGATGCCGTGCCCGGAGTGAAGCCCACGGCAAATCCGGCCTGCGCGAGCGAACCCAAATGGGAGCTGGACGATACGGAGAACCCACGCTCAGCGGGCGTGTTGGTGCGCTATGGCGCATTTCGCTTTCTCGATCTCGGCGACCTGACGAAGGCCAAGGAGATTCCGCTGGTGTGCCCGGAGAACCTGATTGGGCAAGTGGATCTCTATCTTGTGAATCATCACGGTTTCAATCTGTCCAACGCACGCGCGTTTGTGGACGCAATCCATCCGCGCGTGGCGCTGATGGACAACGGCGCGCACAAGGCGGGCAGCCCCGAGGCGTGGGCCACCGTGCATGCAAGCCCGGGACTCGAAGACCTCTACATGCTGCACACCGCGGAGGACTCCGACGCCGCGCACAACAGCACCGACGCGCTGATCGCCAACCTGAAAGGCGGCGTGGAGGGCGCATATTTCAAGGTTGTTGCGCATGCCGACGGCAGCTTCAGCGTGACCAATACGCGCACCGGCGCGACGAAGGAATACACGGCGAAGTAGCCACGGGCGCATGTCGGATAATGGCCTTGAGGGTATTCCCACCGGAGGGGCTGCATGAGCGAGACGGCTGCGCACGAGCGCACATTTGAAGAGAAACTGGACAAGCTGGCCGAGGTGGCCGTGCGCGTGGGGCTGGGGCTGCAGCCGGGCCAGGAACTGGTGATGACGGCGTCGCTCGACGCTGTTGCGCTGGCGCGGCGCATCACAGAGCACGCGTATCGCGCGGGCGCCTCGCTGGTGACCACGCTCTACAGCGACGACGAGGCCACGCTGATGCGCTATCGCTACGGCGCGGATGCCGGCTTTGATTACGCGGCCAAGTGGCTCTACGACGGCATGGGGGCGGCGTTCAAGAGCGGCGCGGCGCGGCTGGCTGTTGCAGGTGCGAACCCGTCGCTTCTGTCAAACGAAGACCCGGAGAAGGTGAGCCGCGCCAGTCGCGCGGTGTCGCAGGCCTACCGGCCGGCGCTGGAGCTGATCACGCGGCACGAGATCAACTGGACCATCGTGGCCTGCGCCACGCCGGCGTGGGCCAAGGCGATGTTTCCTGAGGACGCGCCCGATGCGGCGATGGCGAAGCTGTGGGAGGCGATCTTCGCGACCACGCGCATCGACCGGGCTGATCCGGTGCGCGCATGGAAGACACACGACGCCGAGTTGCAGAAGCGCGCCACGTTGTTGAACGAGAAGCGTTACGCGGCGCTCAAGTATCGCGGGCCGGGTACGGACTTTACGCTCGGGCTGGCCGACGACCACGTGTGGCTGGGCGGCGGAACAACGGCGGGCAACGGCTACTACTGCATTCCCAACATGCCGACCGAAGAGGTGTTCACCACCCCGCACAAACTGCGCGCTGACGGCACGGTGACGGCGACCAAGCCGCTTTCGCACCAGGGCACGATGATCGAGGGTATCCGGGTGCGCTTTGAAGGCGGGCGCATTGTGGAAGCGCACGCCACGCGCGGCGAGGAAGTGCTGCGCAAGCTGATCGACACCGATGATGGCGCGCGGAGGCTGGGCGAAGTGGCGCTGGTGCCGCACTCCTCGCCCATCGCGCACAGCGGCATGCTGTTCTACAACACGCTGTTCGACGAGAACGCGGCATCGCACATTGCGCTGGGGCAGGCGTACAGCTCCTGCGTGCGCGATGGCGACAAGCTCTCGCCGGAGCAGCTTGCAGCCAAAGGCGCGAACGACAGCCTGATCCACGTGGATTGGATGATCGGCTCGGGCGA
>JARLJI010000149.1 GCA_031291295.1 Rhodoferax sp.
CCGGAGCATCGGCGATGACCACCCGATAGTTCATCTCTATCCGCAAACCCAGCAGGTCGATGATTTCGGTGAAGCGATGATCCTTGGGCAAGGGGCCATGAATGCTGTTATCGGCGCTGACGGAGGTGGGGTGCCATTCGTGCCAGTGATCGGGCTGGGTCACGTAGGCGTAGACCGTCTCTATATCGGCTTCTATATGGATTTCGTTACTGAGCGTCTTGGCATAAGGCTGGAAAGAAGGTTGTCCCATGGCTCTGCTCCGACTGCGTTCCTTGTTAAAGGGCGGAAACAATGATGAGCATAGGTGATACAAAGTATTTCGTGATGTACAAAATCGGTACAAGACCGGCGGTCGTGCCCACTCGGGGCAGGCACGACCGGCAGGGGGTTACTTGACCTTGAAGCGGCCCATCAACGCGCTGACACGGTTGTTGGCGTCCAGCAGGCTGCGGGTATTGTCATCGGTGGCGTGGCCGCTCTGCACCAGTTCTTCGACCATATGACGGATCTGCACCATGCTGCGGTTGATCTCTTCGGTCACCGAACTCTGCTGTTCGGCAGCCGTGGCGATCTGGGTACTGAGGCTGTTGATATGGCTGACGGAGCCGGCCATTTCATCGAGCCCGGCGTTGACCCGTGCCGTGGCGTCGGCCGCGGACTGGCAGCTGGCCTGGGTATTTTCCATGGCCGCTACCGACGAACTGACGCCCTGGGTCAGGCGGGTCAGCATCTCGTTGATTTCCGAGGTGCTGGCCTGGGTCCGGGCGGCAAGGGCGCGAACCTCGTCGGCCACCACCGCGAAGCCGCGACCCTGCTCGCCGGCGCGGGCGGCCTCGATGGCGGCGTTCAGGGCCAGCAGGTTGGTCTGCCCGGCAATGGCGCCGATCACCCCGAGAATCTCGGTGATGCGCTGGGCGTCCTGCTGCATGCTCTCGACCTTGTGGGTGGCGCTGGACACCTCGTCGATCAGCGCGACCACGCTGCTGGAAGCTTCGCCCACCACCACCCGCGAACGGTCGGCGTGTTCGTTGGCGCGCTGGGTGAAGGCCGCGGTTTCGGCGGCGTTCTCGGCCACGGTGTCGGCGGTGGCGCTCATTTCGGTGATGGCGGTGACCGTCTGCTCGGTTTCCGAGGCGTGGCGGGTGAGGATCTGGTTGGTATGGGCCGAGGTCCGTTGCAGCTTGTCCAGGCTCGAGGCCATGTCGCCGGTGGCCTGGGTCACTTCGCCGATCATGTTCTGCAGGTAGACGATAAAGCGGTTCACCGAGTGGCCGATGGCCCCCAGCTCATCTTCGGCGCGGATGGTGATGCGCCGGGTCAGGTCGGCATCGCCGGTGGACAGCGCGTCGATATTGGACTTGAGGGCGCGCATCCGGTTGATCAACTGGCGGATGGCATACACCTGCAACAGCACCAGCAGCACGATCATCGGGATCTGCAGCAGGGCCAGGGTATTGAGCACGTCATCGCGCTGGGCAGTGATCAACTGGGTCGGCAGGGCCGTGGCGAGGAACCAGGGGGTGCCTTCGATAGGGCGCATGAAGAAGGTGCTGGCCACGCCGTCGTTGTTGAACTCCACGCGCAGCGAAGCGGCGTCGCGGTTCTGCAGGGCGGTCTTGACCTGCGCGGCGAAGGCCGAGCTGCCGGCCAGGTCGCCGATGTTCTTGAGCACCACCGGGCTGTTGATATGGGTGCTGTTGCTGATGATCTTGCCGTCGGCTTCGACGATCAGCATTTCACCGCCGATGTCTTTTTCCTTGCGTGCCACCAGGTCGTTGAAAAAGCCCAGGGTCACGTCGATGGTCGAGACGCCGTACGGCACGCCGTCGCGCTGGATGGCCATGGCGCAGTTGGTGCGTGGCTCCTGGCTGGCGTCATCCTTGTAGGCGGCCGCCCAGGCGCACTGGCCGCGTGGGGTGGCCATGCCGCCCTTGTACCAGGGCTGCTCGTAATAGTTGGGCGCTTCGGCGCTGTTCCAGAAGGTATTGACCTTCAACTGGCCATTGGCATCGCGGTGCCAGAAGGTGCTGTGCTTGTTCCGCCCCGGCGTGCGCTGGCCGGGCAGGGGCCAGATGCCGCCGCCGAAGACTTTCAGTTCGCCGTACTGATCCACCAGGCCGGGCAGAACCTTGTCGATGGTGTCGCTGTCGAGCAGGGGGATGGTCTGGGTGATGCTGCGCTGCTGGGCCTGGACCTTGTTCAACTCGTTCTTGATCTGCTCGGCCACTTCGGCCACGCGGTTGAGTACGACCTGTTCCTCGGTCTTGCGCAACGTCGGCGCAACCAACTGGCTGATCCCGACCACGGTGAGGACGAACAACAGCAGGACGAACAGGACCAGAA
>JARLJI010000150.1 GCA_031291295.1 Rhodoferax sp.
AGTTGGCCGGCCCGGGGCTGGAGATGGTGGCCGCGGGCGGAGTGGGTAGCGGCAGTTCCCTGCCCAGCGGCGGGACGATGCGCAGCGCGATGGAGGCCGGCGTGGAGCCCGGCTCGGCGGTAAGCGCGCAACTGGTGCGCGGCGATCTGGATATTTCCGCCACCTGCACAGTGACCTATATTGATCCGAAGCAACTGCTGGCCTGCGGGCACCCGATTCTGCAGGCGGGCCCGGTGTCGCTGCCCATGACGACGGCGGAAGTGGTGGCGACGCTGGCGTCGCCGCTGAATGCCTTCAAAATTGTGAATACGGGCGAGACGATCGGCGCCTTCACTGAGGACCGCGATGCGGCCATCCGCGGCGAGCTGGGAGCCACGGCGCAGATGATTCCCGTGCATGTGGCGATTCACGCGGGCGGCCGGATGCGGGAGTTGCGCTTTGAGGTGCTGGACCTTCCGGCGCTGACACCGCAGGCGGTAATGGTTTCGGTCTACGACGCGCTGCTGGAGACCAACGAGAGCTCGGCCGATACGAGCTACCACGTGAAAGGCAGGATCGATCTGGACGGCTATCCGCCCTCGCCGCTGGACCTGTGGGCGGCGGGCAGCGGCATGCTTCCGCCGCAGCTTTCTGCTGCGATGCAGACCGGCGAGAGCTTTATGAGACTCTACGCAAACGGCACGCGGCAGGGTGCGGTGCGCGCAATCGACCTGGACGTGGAGGCGATTCCGCGCAACCTGCAGGTGGAGCTGGAGGGGGCCCGGGTGGTCTCCGGCGACATGGTGCGGGCGGGCGACCGCGTGGTGATTGAGGCAACGCTGCACCCGTGGCAGCAGCCGGCTCGCAATGTGCGGATTCCGATCACGCTTCCCGCGGGGTTGCCGGCGGGCAACGTGCGCGTGCTTGTCTCGGATTCCGGGACGCTGGACCGGACACTGGACCAGCCCAAGTTGCAGGTGCGGCCCGACACGCTGGACACGGCCCTGGCCCAGGCGCGGCAACTGCATCCTGCCGACCGCGTGTATGTGAGTTTGCTGGCTCCGGTGACCCAGGCCGAGATGCACGGGCAAACCCTTACCGGGCTTCCGCTTTCAATGGCCAACGCGCTGGAGCCGCTGCGCAGCGGACAGGATGTGAGCCTGAACGGCGAGTCTGCCGCGCTGGCCGGACAGGCGCCGGCGGGCGGGGTGCTGAGTGGCTATCAGATTCTGACCCTGCACATTGATGACGGCGGCGGTTTAGACTAGAGCGGTAAAGCGAATAGCATGTGCAACGGAGTGGGCTGGCTCCCAGGGGGTGGGAGCAGCGAACTCCTTCCTGGATATCTGTGCACGGCAGCCACTGGCGGCCGGAACCGGGAATGGAGCGATTCAGCTGAGCTTGCCATGCGCGGTTTTGGGGGATCTTCAACCATTGTCATCGCAGCGAGGACTGCAGCACTCATGAGCGAAATTCATGGACTGGCAGCGCACGCGGCAGGAGCAGAACTGTTGCCCTTCCGCTACGAGCCTGGAGAACTGGGCGCGCAGGAAGTCGAAATCCGCATCACCCACTGCGGCGTCTGTCATAGCGATCTGCACCTGATTTCCAACGACTGGGGCGTCAGCCAATACCCCTTTATTCCGGGCCACGAAGTCGTCGGCACGGTGAAGGCGATCGGGGCGGAAGTGACCTCGCTGAGCGTGGGCCAGCGCGTGGGGCTGGGCTGGCAATCGAACTCCTGCGGGCAGTGCGAATGGTGCACCCGGGGCATGGAAAACCTGTGCCCGACGGCAGAAGCCACCTGCGTGCATCGCCACGGCGGCTATGCCGACCGGGTGCGGGCCAATGCGCGGTTCGTGATTCCCGTGCCAGATGCGCTGCCCAGCGAACAGACCGCTCCGCTGCTCTGCGGCGGCATCACGGTGTATAACCCGCTGCGGGCGCACGGCATCAATCCGTCATCGCGGGTGGGCGTGGTGGGCATCGGCGGGCTGGGACATCTGGCGATCCAGTTTGCGCGGGTGTTCGGCGCAGAAGTAACGGCGCTCTCAACCTCCGAAGCCAAGGAAGCCGAAGCTCGCGAGCTGGGCGCTCACAACTTTGTGAATACGCGCGAGACCAAGTCCATGCGCGAAATAGCCGGCTCGATGGACTTTATCCTTAGCACGGTGAACGCGGACATGGACTGGAGCATCTTTGTGCAGGCGCTGCGGCCCACCGGGACGCTGTGCTTTGTGGGCGTGCCGCCGTCGCCGGTGGCCTTGCATGCCTTCCCGCTCATCGCGGGGCTGCGCTCCATTACCGGCAACCCGACGGGCAGCCCCTACCGGCTGCGCGAGATGCTGGACGTGGCTGCGCGCCATGGCGTGCAGGCCAAGACCGAACTCTTCGCCATGTCGAAGGTCAACGAGGCCATCGACAAGGTAAAGAAGAACAAGGTGCGCTACCGCGCCGTGCTGGCCAACTAGACTAGAGCATTTTCGGAATACTCGTAGACTTTTTCAAAGCGGTGAAAGGTGCTTTTTTCTTGAGGAAAAAACCACTTGGCATCGTGCCTCCGGTCTACACCAATTCCGAAAATGCTATCGTCCCCGCAGGACTCGCAATGAACGGCGAACGCATGGACAAATGGCTGTGGGCGGCGCGCTTCTTCAAGACGCGCGCCCTGGCCTCGCGTGCCTGCGAGCTGGGCCGCATCCTCTCAAACAGCGTAGAGGCCAAGCCCGCGCGCGAGGTGCGCGTGGGCGACCGGCTCGAAGTGCGCAACGAGGGCGGCACCTTCACCATCGAAGTGCTGGAGTTGAGCGAGATGCGCGGCCCGGCCGCCGCAGCGCAGGCGCTCTATCGCGAGACCGAGGAGAGCAAGGCCGCGCGGCTGAAGCTGGCCGAGGAGCGCAAGGCAATGCAGAAGTATGCTCCGCTGCCCGAGCGGCGGCCCAGCAAGCGCGACCGGCGGCGGATCATTCAGTTCCGCAGCGGCAACTGAGCGCGCGAGCCCGCACCGGCAGCCAATTCTAGTAGACTCAACGGCAGAATGGTTGCCTCTTTCCGCTTGATTTCCCGCCGTATTTCCACGCCGATGTGCGCTACGCTGCTGGCGTGTGCGGCTTCATTGGCCTGTGCGCAGAACACTCACCTGTGGACCCAGTCGCGCTTCGAGGAGTTTGAAAAGGGCACGCCGAAGGGCGTCTCAGTGGGCAGCGACGGACGACTGCACGAAGGCCCGGCAGCACACGAGCGGCTGACCACGCCGTCGACGTTTGTGTGGTCAGTGGCAGCCGACAAGGATGGCACGGCGTATCTGGGCACGGGCGCTCCGGCCACTGTGCTGCGCGTGGAAAAGGGTGCCAAGCCCTTCACGCTGTTTGAGACGAAAGACCTGAGCGTACAGGTGGTGCGGCTGGGGCCCGATGGCGCGCTCTACGCAGCCACGATGCCGGGCGGCAAAGTCTACAAGCTCGACGCACACGCATCCGCGAAGATGGACGAAGCCAAGGCCACGGTTGTGTTTGACGCGGCGAAGCTGGACCCCGATGGCGCGGGCGACAAGAGCGAAGTCAGGACGCACTACATCTGGGACATGACCTTTGACGCGCAGGGGCGGCTTTACATTGCCACCGGCGGGCCGGCGGGCGTGTATCGCGTGGACCCGGCGAAACCCGGCGCAAAGGCCGAGGCGTTTTTCAAGAGCGATGAGCAGCACATCCGCTCGCTGGCGTGGGACGCGAAGGGCAACCTGATCGCGGGCTCTGACGGCAGCGGCCTGGTGTATCGCATCGGCCCGGACGGCAAGGGCTACGTGCTGTTTGAAGCGCCGCGGCGCGAGATCACCTCAGTTGCAGTGGCCGGCGACGGCACCATCTATGCAGCCAGCGTGGGCGACAAGAGCCACAATCCACTGCCGCCGCTGCCGGTGCAGGGCGTAGCCACGGTGACCATCACGATTGTGCAGCCGGGGTCGCTGCAGGCGGCCAATGCCAGCACGGCGGTGCCGGAAGGCACGGAGCTTTATGCACTGCGCGAGGGACAGGCGCCGCGCAAGGTGTGGGCGGCGAAGGACGACATTGTGTACGCGCTCAAGGCGGAGAAGGACGGCGTGCTGGCGCTGAGTGGCAATCGCGGCCACGTGCTGCGCGTTGCGGGGGACGGCAGCTTTGCCGATGTGGCGCACCTTGAGGCGCAGCAGGGTTTGAGTTTGGCGGCGGATGGTTCGGAACTTCTGATTGGCACCGGCAACACGGGCAAGCTGTTCGCACTGGGCGCAGCAGAGAAGCACGAATACGCGAGCGACGTGCTGGATGCGGGCGCTGTGGCGCGCTTTGGCCGCGTGGAAGTCGAGCCGGGCTCGAACGGCTACGAGTTATGGACACGCTCAGGCAACGTGGAGCAACCGACGCGCGGCTGGAGCGAGTGGACCGTGCTGAAGGATGGTGCTGCGGCCTCGCCCGCGGGCCGGTTCTTCCAGTGGAAGGCTGCGCTGCGCGCGGACGGCTCGATTGGCAGTGTGGGCGTGAACTATCTGCCCGTGAACGCCGCGCCGGTGGTGGACGACCTGATGGTCGTGCCGGGCACACGGCTCGCTCCGCAGGCCGCAGCCGCACAACAGCAGACGGTGAACATCGCCTTCCCTTCGGCCAGCCAGGGTGTGACCGTGACGATGGATGGGGCCGCGAGCGCGCCTCTGCAGGCGCAGAAGGACCGCACGGCAGTGACGGTGCGCTGGGCCGCGCACGACGACAACGGCGACGACCTGACGTTCGCGCTCTACCTGCGCGGCGACGGCGAGCACGTGTGGCGTCTGCTGAAGGACGAGCTGACCGACAAGGCATACAGCTTTGACGCCACGCTGATTCCCGACGGCGGCTACGAGATCAAGGTGGTGGCATCGGACGCGCCCGCGCACACGCCAGGCGAGGCGCTCACTGGCGAAAAGGTGAGCGAGCGGTTCGAGATCGACACGACGCCGCCGGTGGTGAGCGCGCTTGCGGCGAGCGTTGAGCCGGGCAACTGCGCCGGGGCAGACTGCAAGAAGGAAGTACACGCGAGCTTCGACGCGGAGGATGCGATGTCGCCGCTGGCGCATGCGGAGTACTCACTGGACGCGGGGCCGTGGAAGTTTATTGCGCCGGTGGGCGGCCTGTCTGACGCGAAGCGCGAGCACTACGAGCTGCGCGTACCGCTGGCCGACGCAAAGCCCGGCGAACATCTGCTGACGGTCCGCGTCTATGACCGGTATGAGAATGTGGGTGCGGCGAAGACGGTCTTCGGCGCGGCAAAGTAAGAGCGATGCGATTTGAACTGTTCGTAGCGGCGCGGTATTTGCGGGCCAAGCGGCGTCAAGCCGTGGTGGGCGTGGTCACGGCCATCTCGGTTGCCGGCGTAACGGCGGGCGTGGCCGCGCTCATCATCGCGCTGGCGATTACGAACGGCATGCGGCGCGACCTGCAGGACAGGCTCGTGGACTCAAGCTGGCACGTGCAACTGATGCGCGTGGCGGGCGACGGAATTCGCGATTGGCGGCCACTGCTGGAGAAGCTGCGCACGGTGCCGCATGTGACTGCGGCCTCGCCGGGACTCTATGAACAAGTTCTGGTGGCGCGCGGCGCACGCGATGGCGGCGCATTGATTGAAGGCGTGCTGCCGGACGACGAGAAGACCGTGAGTTCGCTGCTCAACGCTGCAACACCGGGATCAGTGGAAGCGCTGGAACCGACGCTCCCTGCCGGCGATTTGAGCAAAGTACCCGGCATTGAAGTGAAGCACGAAAGTCAGGCGGACCCGGCTTTACCGCCGATTGTTCTGGGCAAGGATCTGGCTGACTCCATTGGCGCGGCTGTTGGCGACCGCGTGACGATCATCAGCCCGCAGGGCGAGATGACGCCCTACGGCGTGATTCCCAAGTGGGTGCAGTTCCGGCTGGCGGGAACGTATCACAGTGGCTTTTATCAGTACGACGCACAGACCGGCTACCTGCGGCTGGCCGACGCGCAGACGCTGTTCGACGAGCCGGACCTGCTGTCGGCCATCAACCTGAAAGTGGATGATCTGAGCCGTGCGCCGGAGATTGGCCGCGCCGTGGAGCAGGCCGCAGGCCCTGGCTACATGACCACCAACTGGATCGAGCAGAATCGCGAGCTGTTTCGCGCGCTGAAGCTGGAGCAGGCGGTCACGTTCATTGTGATTGCACTGATCGTCGTCGTTGCGGCACTCAACATCCTGATCGCGCTGACCATGATGGTGATGGAGAAAACGCGCGACATCGCCGTGCTGATGAGCTTTGGCGTCGATCCCGGACAGGTGCGGCGCATCTTCCTGATGCAGGGATTGCTGATCAGCTTGATAGGCACGGTGCTGGGGCTGGTGGTGGGTTACGTGGCCTCGTGGGCAGGCGGTCACTACCACTTCATTCATCTGTCGGCGTCGGTGTACGCAATCGATACACTTCCGTTTGCGCCGCGCCCACTGGACGGCGTGCTTGTGGCGGCGGTATCGATCGGCATTTCGCTGCTGGCCACGCTGTACCCGTCGCACGCCGCAGCGCGCATTCTTCCGGCCGCTGCACTGCGCTACGAGTAGAGCGGTTCTCCAATACATGTCCACTGGTCGGCTACCTACAGGATGGCTTTTTCTTGAGGAAAAAGCCATTTCGCAGCAGTGGCTTCAGTGAATAGCAATTGGAGAACCGCTATAGCGCCTACTGCGGCGTGATGATGCCGCCCACGGCGTGGCGGCGCGGCAACACAATGCCGCGATGATCCACTGCGTGGGGCGGATTTTGGGACGAGGTTTGCGGCAGGGAGGGGCGCTCGACAAGAGCACCTCCGCACGCGGGGCACCAGTCGGCCTGAGTATCAGCGGCGAGCAAGGCATGGCAATGGCTGCAAACGCGTTCCACGAATCAAGTTTACCGGATCGAGGGCCTGGCAGACGCTAGGCCGCAGGCTTGATCTGGGCTGCGATTGTGAGGCTCCAATCGTGGATGGCGCTCCAGTCCCGGATGTCCTCACCCGGCACCTTGGCCAATGGATTGAACGGGAGCCGCCGTGCAAGGCTGAAAGGAAATGGGAGCAGATTCACATCCCAGCGGCCTCCGAAGACCTGAAGGCCGGCGAGATGGAGCCATTGGTAGTGCGCGAATTCCTGCTCCGCCTGCTTCCGGGCTTCTTCAAAATCGGCGGATTCGGGCCGGGTGGGGCCGAGCACAAAGCAGAAGGGATGCAGATGCGTGAGCGCTGACCTGTGGTGCCCAAGGAACCAATGAAAATCCCTGGGGAACTTCCCCATGTACAAGGGGGCACCGAGAATCAGCGCCGTGGTTCCCTGGAGAGATTCGACTTTGCCTACCGCAGCAAGATCCGCCCACAGGCCCACTTCGCGCAACGTAGCCGCAATAGACTCAGCCACTTCAGCGGTCGACCCGGAACGTGTGGCGTAGGCGATTTGGATAGAAGCGGACACAAACCCCCTCCGTTTGCGCCATTGTGTGCTTGATGCATCTGAGGCGGTGTATCCGGAGTCACAGGGCGCTGTGCGATGGAGCGGCCCGGTACACTAAGGCTATGCATCCCCCGGTTCGCCTGGTTGCTATCGACATGGACGGCACGCTGCTGCCGACGTTTTCCCGCGCCATCAGCCCGCGCAACGCACAGGCGTTGAAGGCTGCGCAGGAGGCCGGAATCACGGTGGCCATCGCCACGGGCCGGCGCACGGCCTACACCGCTCCGCTACTGGAGGGTCTGGGCCTGCGAGCGGATATGCCTTTGATTACGTCGAATGGTGCAGTGACGCGTACGCTGGGCGGCGAGGCGGTGGACCGAAGCCATCTGCAGGCGCAGGTGGCCCGCAAGTTGTGTGGGCTGCTGCGGCCGTTCGGCACGCTGGTGTTTACGTTTGATCGGACTGGACGCGGCGAACTGCTGCTGGAAGACATGGAGCAGGCTCATGGGCGGATTGCGCTGTGGGTGGAGGCCAATCGCAGCGCCATCGAAGTGGTGAAGCCGCTGGAGAAAGGCCTGGCCGACGGCGAGGACCCGATCCAGGGCATGGTGTGCGGCGGGGTGGAAGCGATGAAGCAGGCGGAAAAGGCTCTGGTATCAAGTGAGTGGGCAGCGGCCTGCGCCTGCGTGCGCACCGAGTATCCGGCGCGCGATCTGTCGATTCTGGACCTGATGCCGCCGGGCGTTTCAAAAGGCTGGGCGCTGGAGCGGCTGGCCAAGCGGCTGGGCGTGGACCGCAAGGAAACCATGGCCATTGGCGACAACTGGAACGACGTGGATATGCTGGAGTGGGCCGGGCAGCCGGTGCTGATGGGCAACGCAGCGCAGGACCTGCGCACCCGCGCCAAGCTGCGCGGCTGGAAGCAGGCGCGGCCGAACGACGCCGATGGCGTGGGAATCATTCTGGAAGAGGCGGCGGCGCGGCATGCCTCCCTGCAACCAAGACCGGCAAAAAAGCTGTGGACCGCGCGCACGGGAGACTGACACTGCGCAGGCATTGGCACATTGCGTGGATGATAGGAACGCTGGCAGCCGTGGCGCCGCTGGCGCACGCGGCCGAGCGCGCCACGCTGCGCAACGGCTTTGCGATGCAGTGCGACCACCACGCGGCTGTCGACGGGCGCCTGCGGCTCTACCTGAGCACGGGCGAAACAAACTATATCGATCTGAAGCCGGAGGAAGTGGCGGACTTTGAGCCGGTGGCCGATGCTCCGGCGCAACCGGCCGCACCAGCCGCGCAGTGGGCTGCCGCCGACGGCAGACTGAGCCCCACCGACCTGAACCAGATGCTCTCAAGCGCCGGGCAGGAGCACAACGTGGATGTGGACCTGCTGGCCAGCGTGGTGAAGGCCGAGAGCGGGGGCAACGCCCACGCGGTGAGCCGCGCCGGGGCGCGCGGACTGATGCAACTGATGCCCTCGACCGCGGCCAACCTGGGCGTGAGCGACGCGATGAAGCCGGGCGAAAATGTGCGCGGCGGAACGGCGTATCTGGACCAATTGCTGGTCCGCTACCACGACAACCTGGCACTGGCGCTGGCGGCCTACAACGCCGGGCCCGCAGCGGTGGACAAGTACCACGGCATTCCGCCGTATCACGAGACGCAGGCCTACGTGGCGAGGGTGATCCACGAGTTCAACCGCCTGGTGCGGGCGCGCGAGGCCGAGGCAGGACGGACACAAAGCACTGCGGTGGCCGCCCAGGTTCCGGTATCCCAGGAAGCAACCCGTTCTTCACACTAGGGCCTGTTCACACTACCCGAGCGGCTGGCGTTGCGAGCGGAAAATCGGGCCAGACGAGGCAGAGTTCGAAGGCTGTGGCGGGCCCACAGTCGAGAACGACAACGATGGATGGCCCAATTTTCGCCGCAACCCTTCGGGCCGGGGCCAATTTCCCCGATTTCGTTGTCGCTCGTCGCTAGCAGACGTCCAGTATGCGTCGCTCCTCGCTCCTAGAACTCGTGAAAATTGGCGCCCGGCGCCACCGCTCGGGTAGTGTGAACAGGCCCTCAGCACCGTAGAATCGATGCATAGCTCAAGAACGGAGAACGATTGAAGAAGAGACAGCTCATTCTGGGCCTGGTGGTGCTGGCTGCGATTGTTGCCCTGGTGATCTGGGGCCGCAACCGGATTCACTTTGACTTTGGTTTGTTTCGCTCGCAGCTGGCCATGGCCGACTGGCGCCGCATCGCACTGGGCGCAGGATGCATTTATCTGGCCTACATATTTCGGTCGGTGCGCTGGGCTTATCTGCTGCGGCACAACAAGAAGGTTCCGCTGCTGTCGCTGCTGGGCACGCAGGTGATCGGGTTTACGGCGGTGGCGCTGATAGGGCGCGTGGCCGACCCG
>JARLJI010000151.1 GCA_031291295.1 Rhodoferax sp.
GAGCGGGAGGCGGCACGGGCGGAGCGCGCGGTGCTGGCGCCGTGGCGCGCGGGGATTGCCCGGGCCCGGCTGGTCAAGCGGGTGGTGCTGGCGGCGTGGCGGAAGGAGCGAGCTGAAAAACGCCGACAGGACCCGATGCAACCTCGGGCGGTGGAGGCGGAACGTGTGGTGGCGAGAAAACCCCATGCAACCTCGGACGGTGCGGGGATGGGGGTGGCGTTCGCAGCCTTGCCGCTGCGTGGCCCGACCCCCGGGTCAAGCGCCCCACCGCTTCAAGACCTCATGTCCGTTTCCTGCCCTGAAGGGGTGACCCGTCTCGCCATGTGTCGATGATCGAGGGTCACGCCGGATGGTCTGGTGTGGAGCCTCAGGCACAGGAGACGGGTCATGGACCAGCCTACACGATTTGTTGGCATGGACGTACATAAGGCGACGATTGTGGTTGCCGTGGCGGCAGCGGGTGAGACGGGCAAAGCCACGCACTATGGCAGCATCCCCAACACGCCCGCGGCGCTGGAGAAATTGGTCAAGCGGCTGCGCCAGGCCGGCAGCGGGCCATTGAAGTTCTGCTACGAAGCCGGCCCCTGCGGCTACGGGCTGCATCGCGCCCTGACCAAGCTGGAGGAGGACTGCATGGTGGTGGCCCCCTCGATGATCCCGCGCAAAAGCGGCGACCGGCAAAAGAATGACAAGCGCGATGCCGCGAGTCTGGCGGTTCTGCATCGCGCCGGTCTGCTGACTGCGGTCTGGGTGCCGGACCCTGCGCACGAAGCGATGCGCGACTTGGTCCGTGCCCGGCTGGCGGCGGTGCGGGCAGTGCGCGCAGCACGCCAACAATTGAGTGCATTCCTGTTGCGTCACGAGCGGATCTTTCCCAACGACGGGCACCCCTGGACGAAGGCGCATCGGAGCTGGCTGGCCGATCAGCGGTTTCAACAGCCGGCGCAGCAGATTGTGCTGGAGGAAAGCATCGAAGCCGTGCGCCTGGCCGAACAGCGGCGTGATCGCGTCGAGGGATATTTGCGTGCGCAGATCCCCACCTGGTCGTTGTTTCCCCTGGTGCGGAACCTGTGCGCGCTACGTGGCGTGGACGTGATCGCGGGCGCCGGCATTGCCGCCGCCCTAGGTGACCCCGCACGCTTCGCGACCGCCCCCGACTTCATGGCCTATCTCGGCCTGGTGCCGTCCGAGCACTCCTCCGGCCAGCGCAGGCGCATTGGCGCCATCACCAAGGCCGGCGACATCCACGCCCGTACCATGCTGATCGAGGCAGCGCACAGCTACCGCCTTCCAGCCCGCATCGCGCGGCGCAAGCTGAAGGTCGTCGACACGGTGCCTGATGCGGTGCGTGAGATCGCCTGGAAGGCACAGACCAGATTGTGCCAGCGCTATCGGCAAATGATGGCGAGAGACAAGCTGAAGCAGGTCGTCGTTACTGCCGTCGCGCGCGAATTGGCCGGGTTCGTCTGGGCCATCGCCTGCATCACATCGGATCCGCCAGCGACGACCTCGGCGACAACGGCAGGGACGGAAGAGGTTTGTGCAGGTGGGTCCACAGGCCGCTCCCGCGCTCCGCTCCGCGTGCCGCTTGAGAGCGCTTCGCTCCGCGCGGGAGCAACCTGTGGACTACCTGCACAAACCGGTGCTGGCGCATTGATCGAAGAGAGCGTGGCCGCATGACAGCACCGCATCGCTGATTGGCTGACGACTCAGCCGCCACCTTATCCGGCATGCACGGCGGAGGGCGGGAACCGGTCAGGGCAACCCTCGGCACCGGGCTTTGGAACCCGACTTCCGCGTCAAGACAGAGGCAGGCCCGCGACGTATCATGGTCTTGCGGTAACCAACCCGCGTATCACAGCATGATCAACCGTCGCTCAGTGCCCGCCCTCCACCGCACATGCCTGCATCAGAGGCAAAAACCCGGACAAGAAGCCCAGTGGGATTTTGCGTCCGCTACCCTTGAAAACGGACATGACAGCCCGCGGGCAGGCTCCGCCTGTCCTCGGACCGGCCATGACGCTGGAGTGTCAAACCTTTCGATGCCTGGTACTACCGACCACTGGACCAGCCTTGCTTGCCTCCGAGCCGATGGCATATTCTGCCAATGACGCACTCTGAAAGGTACATGCGATGCCCACGCGCAATGTGGTGCTGACCGACCAGCAGGCGACGATGATCGAGCGGCTGGTACGCGCCGGCCGTTACCAGAACGCCAGCGAGGTGCTGCGCGACGGGTTGCGCCTAGTGCAGCAGCGGGAGACCGAGGACAAGGCGC
>JARLJI010000152.1 GCA_031291295.1 Rhodoferax sp.
CAGGCTCGGCGCCTGCTGGCGCTGGCCGCGGTTTATGACGGCGCGACGCGCAGCGAGGCTGCCCGGATCGGCGGGGTGACGCTGCAGATCGTGCGGGACTGGGTGCTGAAGTTCAACGCGCAAGGTGCTGACGGCCTGATCGACCGCAAGGCCCCAGGCCAGCCGTCGCGGCTGAACGACAGCCACCGGGCCGCCTTGGTGAAGATCATCGAAAGCGGCCCGATCCCAGCCGTGCATGGCGTCGTGCGCTGGCGGATTGTCGATTTGTGCCAGTGTGTATGGGAGGAATTCCGGGTTGGCATCGCTAGGCAAACGCTGAGCCGCGAGTTGCGCGCGCTCGGTTACCGCAAGCTGTCCGCCCGGCCGCGCCATCGGAAGAGAGGGGCGGGCCATCCCATAAGTTCCCGACCTTGCTGGACGAAATCGCGCAAGCAGCGGGCGTCGCACCGGCCGACATAGAAGTCTGGTTCGCCGATGAAGCCAGGATCGGCCAAAAGAACAAGATCACCCGGCGCTGGGCCAGACGCGGAACCCGGCCGGCGGCGCCGAAGGATCAGCGCACCGCCTCGACCTATATCTTTGGTGCCATCTGCCCCAGGCACGGCAAGGCCGCCGGCCTGGTGCTGCCGCGTTGCAACATCGCGGCGATGAGCCTGCACCTGGCCGAGATGGCGATCGCCGTGGCGCCGGGGGCGCACGCCGCGCTGTTGCTCGACCAGGCCGGATGGCACCTGTCGGATCGCCTCGTGGTGCCACCCAATATCACGCTGGCGCCACTGCCAGCCAAATGCCCCGAGCTCAACCCAGTCGAGAACGTCTGGCAGTTCATCCGCGACAACTGGCTGTCCAATCGCATCTTTCGGTCCGAGCCAGACATCGTCGATCATTGCTGCGACGCCTGGAACAAGCTCGTCGACCGACCCTGGAAAATCATGTCCATCGGACTGCGTGACTGGGCGCATGGGTTCTGACCATGGGGCGTTGGTATAAGCGGATCGGCGGAAGATAGGGCCGCGGCGGGGCCTGAAGTTGACTATCTCGCGTGACAGCGGCTTGCAATCGATTCGACGGTGTAGGACTCTTTTGAACTCCATGGAATTTCCGCGTACCCTGCTTGACCTTGCCGGTGCCGTGGCGCTCCTGCTGTGGGGCGTGCACATGGTGCAGACCGGCGTGCAGCGCGCCTTTGGGGCCAAGCTGCGTGCCCTGCTCAGCAGCGCGCTGCGCAATCGCGCCTCGG
>JARLJI010000153.1 GCA_031291295.1 Rhodoferax sp.
CACCGCAGCGACAAAAGAGGCCGCTTCCAGGCTCCATTGCGCCTCTTGACCCAGGGTGCGGACGCCCAAGGCCAGCGCCCCTGCGGCGGCGCACCACATCAAGGAGCGCAGGCCGAAATTGAACAGGATACCGAAGCCTGCCGCAGCGATGGCGCCGAACACCATCTGATGGGCCAGATGCACAAAGTCGGGATGAATCATCAGCGCATCCCCAACAGCCATTCGGCGATCAAGACGCCCGTGGTGGCAAAGATCATCACCATCAGCACCGAAACGGCGCGGGCACTGCCCATCGAGGGATAACCATCCATGATGTCGGTCTGCGCATTGGTGATGGGAACGCCGGGCACCAGCAGCAGAATCGCCGCCATCATGGCGAGATTGACGGTGCCGCTTCCCAAAAGATGTGCACCAAAGCCCGCCAACGCCGAAGCCAAGAAGGCGATCACCGTGGCGACAACATAAGAATTCACGCCACGCCGCAACAGCAGCATGCGCACCGCCTGCCCTATCCCGCCGCCCAGAAACACCGGACCGAAAGCCAGCCAATCGATGCCGAGCAAGCGCCCGAAGGCGGCGCAAGCCAGCCCCACCGCCAGTGCCACCAGCCACAAAGGATGGCGCGGCGTCTCTTTGACCAGCCGGTCCATTGCGCGCTCGACCGCTTCGACGCTCACGCCGCCTTGCGACACCTGCACCGCCAGCGCCCGCATGACATGGTCGAGGCGATGGTTCACGCCATGCGAGCCCATGCTCATCATGCGGGTGATGGTGTTTTCGCCGCTGCGCACGGTGATTTCCTGCGAAGCATAACCGGTGCGGATGCCGACCGGCTCGACGCCGAGCCCGCGCACAACCAGGCTGGCGCCTTCATGCACCACCTTCACGCGCGCGCCGCATTCGGTGAGAATCCGCGCCAGACGCAATGCCGTCATGGCGATCTTCTCAAGCTCGCGATGCTTACGCCGGACCGGATCGTCACTTGTCACGGACAAGCATCCTTCGAATAGCTTTTCGTCCGCATCGTCACCAGTTCTTCGGCGATGGAGGGATGCAGCGCGATGGTGGCGTCGAACTGGGCTTTGGTGGCGCCCATTTTCATCGCCACGGCGACGATCTGCACGATCTCGGCGGCATCCGG
>JARLJI010000154.1 GCA_031291295.1 Rhodoferax sp.
AGGCCGATGATCCGGTCGGTGGGTTCGCAGCGTGCGGTCAGCATCAGGATCGGGATGTCCGATTCGGCGCGCAGCCAGCGGCACAGTGACAGGCCGTCTTCGCCCGGCAGCATCAGGTCGAGCACCACGACGTCGTAGTTTTCTTCCTGCAGGGCCTGGCGCATGCCGTCACCGTCGGTGACACCAAAGCCCAGGATGCCGAAGCGGGCCAGGTAATCGATCAGCAGTTCACGAATCGGCACGTCGTCGTCGACGATCAGGGCGCGGGTGTTCCAGCGCTTGTCGTCTTCACCGACAGTGGCTTTGCTGGCATCGCTTTGAGTGTGCGGGAAGTTGTGCATGCTTGCGTTCATCTGCCTGGTGTTGCTGCCAATTGGGCCGGGGCCGCGTCGTTATCGCTGAGGATAAGCGTTCGCCCGGCGGGCTGGAAGTCTGTTCGGGTTAAGAGCGGCGAGCGAGCGTCGCCGGTAGGCGTGTCGCTGGGATGTCGGACATGTATCTGCTTTGATACAAATGCTGCGCAAGCGCTCGCTGTCTTCAGGCGGCCGCTCTGTAACGGCAGTCTTTACGTTTTCTTTATAGCTCATGGGCGCCTTGCGTCTCGATCCTTTACAGGCTGTTTTCCGACAATGGCCTCAAGCGGCACGTGCCGTATCACGGAGAAAGGCCATGAGCGTTCTGGATGGGGTGTCACTGCTGCTGGCGGCAGGGCTGTTCATTTACTTACTGGTGGCGCTGCTGCGCGCCGATCAACACTAGGAAATGGCCATGCACAGTTATGACTACGGCCTGCTCTTGGCCTTCTTTGCCCTGGTGCTGGTGCCCGCACCCTGGCTGGGGCGCTTTTACTACAACGTCATGGAAGGGCGGAGCACCTGGTTGACGCCACTGCTGGGGCCGGTGGAACGCGCCTGTTATCGCCTATCGGGTGTCGACGAAAAGGCTGAGCAAAGCTGGCAAGGCTACGCCCTGGCCCTGCTGGCTTTCAACTTGGCCGGCTTCGTGCTGTTGTTCGCCGTGCTGCTGTTCCAGGACCTGCTACCGCTCAACCCGCTGAAACTGCCTGGCATGGAATGG
>JARLJI010000017.1 GCA_031291295.1 Rhodoferax sp.
CCAGGACCATGGCCGGGGAGTTCTCGGTCAGGAACACGTCCGCCGGCGACTTGTCGCCTTCCTGGACAATCTGGTTGCCCATCTCGGTGTCGTCGCCGTTGCGCAGGGTCACCTTGATCCCGGTTTCCTTGGTGAAACCATCGACCCAGGCCTTGGTCAGGCTTTCGTGCTGGGCGTTGTAGACCACAATACCATCGGCGCTCGGGGCGGCGTAGGCGTGGCCGGCACTGAGCATGGCGCTGGCCAGCAGGGCGGTTTTCAGAAACGAAGGCAGACGGGGAATCATTGCGTGGGTAGCTCCTGCGGTCTTTTGATAGTCGAGGTGGCTGGCGTTTGACGGAGCATTTGCACCCGGTTCGCCGCACCAGTTAAACAATGGGAATCATTCGCATGTTTGTCTGGGCGGCAATCTAGAGGGTGAAATGAGAAAAAAACGTCAAAACAAGCACGGCCCCTAAACAAATCTTAATCAATGTCGTTCGTATTTTGACTAAGTTAACGCTGGAGATTGTGCCATGAATGCTTCGTCATCGGTGAATCTTGTCGAGCCTAGGGCCTGATTGGCGCGGCGAAGCGAATCACCAGCCGGGCAAAAAAAGCGCCGCTGAAGATCACCGCCAGCAGGCGCAAGGTCTGCATCGCCAGGACCAGGCCGACATCCGAGTGGGTATCGACCGCGATGATCGCCATGGTGTCGAGCCCACCGGGGCTGGTGGCCAGGTAGACCGAGAGGAAGTCCTGGCCCAGCAGTCGCGCCATGACCCAGGCCGAGGCCGCGCACAGGGCGATCAGGCTGACGGCGCCGAGGATCATCGCCGGCAGGCGCTTCCAGACATACAGCACGGTCGGGCGGTCGAAACGCAGGCCGACATAGCAGCCGATGGCGCCGTAGGCGATCGCCAACAGCCAGGCGGGCAGGGTGATATGCAGCAGGCCGGAGAGCTGCAGGCCGCCACCGAGCAGCAGCGGCACCAGCAAGGCTCCCGCCGGTATGCGCATGCCCAGCACCACGCCGAGCACCGCGGTGGCCAGGGTCAGGCCCAGATCGAGCAGGCTGAAGCCGTGCTGGGCGGCGCCCGTGGCGTGCAGATCGTTGCCGTAGGCCGGGGCTTCGAGCAGATGACTGACCAGTGCGCCGATCAGCACCACGCACACCACCCGCACATACTGCATGGTCGCCACGACCCGGGCGTCGGCGCCGAAATCATCGGCCATCGAAACCATGGCCGAGGCCGCGCCCGGCGAGGTGCCCCAGGCCGCCGTGCTCGGATGGATGCCGCCAAAGCGCACCATCGCCAGGCCCACCAGGGAGCTCAGGCAGATGGTCAGTACCGTGGCGACCAGCATCAGGTGCCAGGACTCGCTCATCGCGGTCAGCACCGCCAGGGTCATCGAGTGCGCGGCCAGCAGGCCGATGCAGCCTTGGCTCAGGCGGAAGGCTTCCTTGTGCAGGCGGATGTGCGCGCCGGCGACCCCGAAGGCGATCGCCACCAGCATCGGGCCGATAAATTGCCCGGCGGGCAGTTCAAGGTACTTGAGCAACTGCCCGCTGGCGCCGGCCAGCAACAGCAGGGCCAGCCATTGGCGCCAGCGCGACCAGGTGGACAGGGTAAACCAGGATGATGCGTGCAAGAACACTCTCCAAAGCGCTGGACGCTCCTGTTGCAGGGCGTTGAAAGCGGCGCAGTGGGCAAATTATTGATAGCCTGATTGATCAAGTCTAGTTTCTAATTGTGATGAAACGATAACTTTGGTTGATCAATATGGACCTGCGCGATCTCACCTATTTCGAAACCATCGCCGAACTGGGTCATCTGGGCCGGGCGGCGCAGAGACTCAATCGCAGCCAGCCGGCGTTGACCAAGAGCATTCAGCGGCTGGAAGAGTCGTTCGGCACCAAGTTGTTCGAGCGCGAGGGCCGGCGGATCAAGCTGACGCCGGTGGGCGAGTTGTTGCAGCAGCGCGGTCGACAGTTGCAGCAGAGCATTGCCGAGACCCACCGTGAAATCCGCGACTTCGCCAGTGGCGTGTTGGGCAATATCCGCCTGGGTTGTGCGGCGAGCATGGCCGAGTACCTGCTGCCGCAACTGACGGCGGCCTTGCTCGAGCGGGCACCGGAGATCACCTTGAGCCTGGCGATCGGCCAGGACGACATGCTGCGTGAGTCCCTGCGTTCCGGGCG
>JARLJI010000155.1 GCA_031291295.1 Rhodoferax sp.
CACGCGGTCCGCGCCCAGTCCCCTCGAGCACATGGCAATGTACGCGCCGCCATATGCCTTGCGCAGCACCACAGTGATTTTGGGCACCGTGGCTGCCGAGTAGGCAAACAGCAGCTTGGCCCCGTGGCGGATGATTCCCCCGCGCTCCTGCTCCACACCCGGCAAGAAGCCCGGCACGTCCACCAACGTCAGCAACGGAATGTTGAACGCGTTGCAGAAGCGCACGAACCGCGCCGACTTGTCCGAGGCGTCGATGTCCAGCGCGCCGGCCAACACGCACGGCTGGTTGGCCACAATCCCCACCGGCCGTCCCTGCAGCCGCCCGAACCCGATCACGATGTTGGCGGCAAAGGCAGGCTGAATCTCGAGGAAATCCTCGTTGTCCACCACGCGCACGATGACGTCCCGCACGTCGTAGGCCACCTTTGGATCCACAGGAACGATCTCGTTCATCGAGGGATCGGCCCGCAATCGCCCTGAGAAAGCCAGCCGCGGCGCATCCTCAACATTATTCGGTGGCAAAAAGCTCAGCAGCCGCCGGCACAGCTCGATCGCCTCGTCGTCGTCGCGCGCGATCAGGTGCACCACGCCCGAGTAGTGCATCTGCGACTGCGCCCCGCCCAACTCTTCGGCGCTTACATCTTCTCCCGTCACCTGCTTGATGACCTGGGGCCCGGTGATGAACATCCGCGCATGCTCGGTTTGAATCACAAAGTCCGTCAGCGCCGGGCTGTATGCTGCGCCGCCCGCACACGGCCCGCAAATCAGTGAAATCTGCGGCACCGTACCGGAAAGCATCACGTTGTGGTAAAAGACGCGCGCATACCCGGCCAGGCTGTCAATCCCCTCCTGCACCCGCGCCCCGCCCGAGTCGTTGATAAAGATGAACGGGCTGCCCGTCTTCAGGCTCATGGCCATCATCTCGGCTACTTTGTTGCAGTGCGTCTCGCCCGCCGCTCCGCCCGCCACCGTAAAATCCTGGCTCGCCAGGTGCACCAGCCGCCCGTCGACGGTCGCACATCCCGTCACTACGCCGTCAGCGGCCAGCTCCTTGTCGGCCATCCCGAAGTGCGTCGCCCGGTGCCGGGAAAACAGCCCGATCTCCTCGAAGCTACCTTTGTCCACCAGCCGCTCCACCCGTTCCCGGGACGAAAGCTTGCCCGATGCATGCTGCCG
>JARLJI010000156.1 GCA_031291295.1 Rhodoferax sp.
GGCGTCAGCCAGAGCCTCGACGGGCCGCGTGATTTGCTTGGAGAGAAACAGCGCCAGCCACACGCTGGAGAAGAAGACCAGCGTGGTGATGAGCAGCAGCATGAGGAAGAACGTGGAACGGATGCTGTTGCGCGAACGGAACAGGTCCCAGTAGGCAGCGGCGCTCTCGCGGATGCGCGTGGTGGTCTGGCTGAGGCCCTCCGGCATGGGCAACGCAGTCACGACCGTCTTGGCGGAGGCGTTGACTGCCATGCCCAGCACGTACTCCTGGCCGGCAATGCGGAGGACGGGCTCATCGTTGCGCTGTGCGGCGGTGAGCAGGCTGGCGGAGAGCGGGCCATGCATCTGGATGGTGGGCTCGGCGGCGCCGGCGACGGGCCGGTCGGGCAGCCAGGGCACAAGACTCGCGGGGCTGGACTCCGGCGGCGCTTCAAAGCTGGCCAGCACCTGGCGATTCTTGTCGAAGACCAGAACGAAGCCGCCCTGCAGCGTGACGCGGTGCGCGGCGAGCATGGTCTTGAGCTGAGCTGTGCCCGCGTCGAGTGCGCCCGTGGTGGCAATGGACTCGGCCTCGCCGCGCGCGTTGCTGCCAACGTATTGCGCCAGCTCCAGCACGATGCGCGTCGAGTCTTCGTGCAGCTCCGAGGTGTTGGGCGAGAACCAGCGGTCCAGGGAGCGGTTCATGAGTTGGAAGCTGAACAGAAACATGAAAGTTGCCGGGGCCAGCGCAATGAGCACGGCACCCAGCACCATCCGCGTGCGCAAACGCGCGCCCAGCGCGCTGCTGCTGGGGTCTGCGTAGATTTTGAGGATGTTGCGCAGCAGCAGCAACAGCAGAACCAGCAGCAGCAGGAAGACGATGACGGTGAGCGCGGTGAAGGCCAGCGTTTCGCCGGCAGACTCCGGGGAGAGAAAGCGCACCTTGGACGTATTGAAGGCCTGCAGACCGCCCAGTAGAGCAAAGAACAGCAACACGCCTGCACCCAGCAGGATGACCGTGCGCCGCCGTGCATCGCCCAGGAAAGACATGCGGCGATTATAGAGCCGTGCAACTGCCGGGCGCTGCTCCCGAATGGCTAACCCCCGAGGGTGGGCCAGAAGATGAACTTCAGCCAGCCTTCCCACACGTCGGTGAAGGCATGCGCGATGATGTTTATGCGCACATTGCGCCGCCATGCGGCCAGTGTTCCATAGAGGATGCCGAGGATGGTGATGACCACGACCTGCTTCCAACCCTGATAGCTGTGCGCCACGCCGAAGGTCAGCGCCTGGCCGAGGACGGCAACAGGAACGCTGCCGCCAAGCGCGGCCAACTGCTGCTGCAAGTAGCCGCGAAAGGCCATCTCTTCGCAGATGCCGGCGGTTGCCGATACCGCAATCCATAGAAAGATTTCAGGCAGTGTCTGCGGCAGCAGGTTATCAACCGTTTTGGCGTCGCTGTGACCGAGGAGACGCGATACGCCGAGAGCTACGCCCTCCCACACGAGGAAGAACGGCACCGCAAGGGCAAGGTCAGTGGCTAGTTGTCTCACGCTGGTCCAGCGGCCGCCGGAGAGCGTTGCGAGCGTGCCTCCGCGGCGATGGACGCCGGCCCAGCAGTAGTAAAGAAGGGCCCAATCCATGGAGCCCGCGACGAGATAGATTTGCACTGCGCTGCCGTGGCTTGCGAGTTGGTTGCCGTGCTCCGACGCGGCGGCGTGCTGCGCGTAGAAGCCGAGCGCCATAAGGCCGGCCATGATGCAGAGGAAGCCGATGAGATGCTTCCACGAAGCGATCTGCGCATTGCTACTTGCTTGCATGGGATTTCTCCTTGCGGCCTGAGGCTGCGCGCACCTTCCCTGTCGAGAGCTTCTGCAGTGCTGCCAGTGTTTCCTGCGCCCAGCAGAGGTGGGCATTGAGTTCAATCTGGCCGAAGCGCAATACCATCTTCCAGTACGGAGCATCCGGATACTGGGGATTGGCGGCGATTTCGCGGTCGATGACGTCGAGGCGCTGGAGCACAGCTGTCTCGCGCTCGACCATGCGCTCGACGTATTGGCGGATGGCGGGGGCGGATGCCTTGGAGCCGAAAAACATCTTGAGCAGAAGCTCGTTGCGCGGGACTTCGGGCTGTGGATCGACAGCCAGCCAGCGCGCGAGGCGCTCGCGGCCTTTGGCGGTAATGGAATAGATTTGTCGGTCGGGCTTGCCTTTCTGCTTTTCCTTTTTGCAGGCGAGAAAGCCAGCGGCGGCGAGGCGCTTGAGGCTGGGATAGATCTGGCCGTAGCTCTCGTTCCATACGTGATGAATGGACGATTGGATCAACTGGCCGAGATCGTATCCGGACATGGGCTCGATCGTGAGCAGGCCAAGCAGGACTTCAGGGGTAGAGCTGGTTCGCCGTGCCATAGTTCTAATAGATATATGACTAATAGATAGTTGTGTCAACAAAAAAAGCACCCACGCGGCCTTAACGGCGACGTGGGTGCGGTGAGAGGCAAAGAGCGAAGCTGGCTAGGCGAGCACGCTCGCGGCCGCGGTCCAGGGCTTGTGCTGGCTCTCGGCCACGCCGCGATAGGTGAGCGTGCCGAGCCAGGTGTTGAGGCCTTCGGCCAGGCCCGCGTCCTGCTTGAGCGCTTCGCGCACACCCAGGTTGGCGATGCGCATCACGTAGGGGAAGGTGGAGTTGGTGAGCGCCAGCGTGGATGTGTGCGGCACGGCGCCGGGCATGTTGGTCACGCAGTAGTGCACCACGCCGTCCACCACATAGCTGGGGTTGGAGTGCGAGGTGGGTTTGGCCGTTTCCACGCAGCCGCCCTGGTCGATGGCGACATCCACGATGACCGCGCCCTTTTTCATCTGCGCCACCATTTCACGCGTGACGAGCTTGGGCGCCGTGGTGCCCGGAATGAGCACGCCGCCGATGACGAGGTCGGCCTCGCGCGTGGCCTGCGCAATGTTGTAGCTGTTGGAGGCCAACGTGTAGAGGCGGCCGTTGAAGATGTCGTCGAGCTCGCGCAGGCGGTTCAGGTTCAGGTCAATCAGCGTGACCTTCGCTCCGAAGCCGAGCGCCACGCGCGCCGCGTTGGTGCCCACAATGCCGCCGCCGAGGATGGTGACATGCGCCGGGGGCACGCCGGGGACGCCGCCCAGCAGAACGCCGCGTCCGCCGCGCTCCTTCTCAAGGTAACTGGCACCCACCTGCACGCTCATGCGGCCGGCTACTTCGCTCATGGGCGTAAGCAGCGGCAGCGTTCCCTGGCGGTCGCGCACCGTTTCATACGCAATGCCGATCACCTTGGAGGCGAGCAACTTCTCAGTCAGTTCGGGCACGGGCGCAAGGTGCAGATAGGTGAACAGGACGAGGCCTTCGCGGAAGTAGGCGTACTCCTTCTCGACCGGCTCCTTGACCTTGACGACCATGTCAGCCTTGCCCCAAGCGTAGCCCGCGTCGCCCACAATCTCAGCGCCTGCGGCCTGATACTCGGCATCCTCGAATCCGGAGGCCGCGCCGGCCTGCGTTTCCACCAGCACCTTGTGACCGGCCTCGGTGAGCGCCTTGACGGCTGCGGGGGTTACACCCACGCGCGCTTCGTTGTCCTTGATTTCCCTGGGAACGCCGATGATCATTGCACTGCTCCTTGAATTGGAATGCGAATTGAGGCAGTCCTCAGAAGCGATGGCGCCGCCGGGGAGAGCCGTTGCGGCGGAAGCAGCCGTTCCGGGTGTCCTGGCTAAAAAGGGAGGGCTGACCCGGCACGGACTTATCAGCGGCTTCCAGCTTGAGAAAGATGCTAAGGCGCAGGGGGCTTCCAATGTGTGCAAAGTTCGTGATAGAAAGACCGCATGAGCACAAAACGTGAGCGACCTGCGCCAAATGCGCAAGAACCGCCTACAACCGGGTTAGATGCCGGGCTGGATGAGCTGGACACGGCCATTCTGCGCTACCTGGAGGGCCGCGGACGAGCCACCAACTACGAGGTGGGCGAAGCGGTGGGGCTTTCGGCCTCAGCAGCGTCGCGCCGCATCCTGGCGCTGGAGCAGTTGGGGGCCATCCGCGGCTACCGCGCGCTGGTGGACGACCGGCTGCTGGGCAAGCGCATGACGGTCTACATCCGCGTCACGCTGGAGCGGCAGTCGGCGGCCGTGCTGGGCGCGTTTGAGGCGGCGGTGCAGCGCTGCCGGCCCATCGTGAGCTGCCACCTGATGGCGGGCTCCTACGACTACATGCTGGTGGCGCGGGTGGCGGGCATCGACGACTACGGCCGCCTGCACCACAACGAATTGAGCCGCCTGCCCGGCGTGACGCGGTTGGAGACGAGCTTTGCGCTGCGGGATGTGTTCGAGTCCGAGAGAGAGTAAAGCAACACTTGCGCCGCCGTGGCCCCTGCAGGCGCAGCGGCGGCGATGCGCGGCGAATCTTCCCCTTCCAGCCGCGAAACCTGTTTTGCGGCCCATCCCCGCTGCGTTACCCTTTGGACACACGCACGACAATGATTTGCCGCCCTTTGTGCGCCGCCAGGCGCAGGCGGTTCTCCTTTCTTAGTTTGTCCGGTTGTGGTCCTCACTCGATTAAGGAGCATCGATGTCCTCGTTCAAGCCGTGTACCTGGGTCCTTCTTCTTTGCGTCACTTTAGGTTGCCTGGCCGCCGCGCCCGCCGCGCTGGGCGCAGGGGCGCCCACGCCCGTTTCAGTGCTGGGGCACGCACCCGGCGACGACTTCTATCTGGCCGACTACGAGGACACGGTGCGCTACTTGGAGGCGCTGGCCGCGGCGAGCGACCCCATCAAGCTGTTCACGGTGGGCAAAACGACCGGAGGCAACGAGATCGAGATCGCGGTGATCTCGTCGCCCAAGAACCTGGCCAAGCTGGACGAGTACAAGCAGATTGCCGGACGGCTGGCGCACGCAACCGACCTGACCGACGCGCAGGCCCATGAGTTGGCGCGCACCACGCCGGTGATTGTGCATATTGACGGCGGCCTGCACTCGGACGAAGTGGCCGGGCCGCAGCACACCATGCCGCTGGCTTACAAGCTTGTGTCAACGCAGGGCGACCCGCAGGTGGACGCGATTCTCGACCAGGTGATCCTGGTGCTGTGGCCCACGCTCAACCCCGACGGGCAGGACCGCGTGGTGCACTGGTACAGGCAGAACGTGGGCACCAAGTACGAGGTAAGCCCGATGCCGTGGCTCTACCAGGAGTACGTGGGCCACGACAACAACCGCGACGGCTTCATGATGAACATGAAGGAAGAGCAGATTGTGGTGAAGACGCAACTGGACTACAGCCCCAC
>JARLJI010000157.1 GCA_031291295.1 Rhodoferax sp.
AGGCGGCGTCCGCCCAGGTTCAGGTGCGAAATCGCGGCATCGATCGGAAACTCCTGGCCATCGGCGCGCAAGCCCATCACATCGCGCGCCGCCCCCATGGGGCGCGCTGGGGCCTGGGTGTCGCCAAAGGCCTGCACCTGGTGCCGGTGCATCTGCCGGTGGCGTTCGGGGATCAGGCGCTCGAGCGGCGCGCCGATCAACGTGCCCGGCGCGTAGCGGAACATCTGCGCGGCGGCGGCATTGGCCATCACGATGCTCTGGGACTCGTCGGCGGTGATGATCGCGTCGGTGGCCGAGTCGAAAATCCCGCGCAGCCGCGCTTCGCTCAGGCTCAAGGCTTCGGACACCTGCGTGAGCTCATCAATGTTGGTCAAGCTCAGGCGCACGGTCAGTGTCTTGTCTTGCGTCATTACCCGCCGACCGATGACGCGAAAATGGCTGGGACCCTCAACCTGCGGTTTCAGCAGCAGGTTGAACGTGATCTCCTCCGCCTGCCGCAGCAAGCGCGAAAATGTATGGTGGATCAGATCGCGCTGCTCGGGAACCACCAACCGGTCAAACCGGCGTTGCAGCAACTGCTGGCGCTCGAACCCGAGCAGCGCCGCGGCGGTGAGGTTCGATTGCGTAATGACGCCCGCATCGTTCAGGGTGAGATAGCCGACCGGTGCAAACTCGTAAAGATCGAGGTAAAGGTCGCGCGATTCTTCCAGCACCAATTGCGTCCGGCGCAGCTCCTCATTCTGCATTTCAAGCTCAATCTGATGCACCTGCAGTTCATGCAGCAGAGCATCCTGGGCCGACGCGGTTTTGCCTTTCGCTGCAAGCTCTTTTGCTGCTCGACTGCGCAATGGGGCAGCACCATCGGATTTGTTGGCCATCTTGTTGCTCACCCTTTCCCGAAGTGGAAACTTGAGGGTCAACCACCTCTTCCATGGCGACCAGGATCAGCGGCTTTGTCTGCGTCGCCCCGTCACCAGTACCTATAATACGCCGCGCATTCAGGCGCATCTTTCTGGGGCCGATACCTTGAAAGACGGCATCCACCTCGACATCGTCGAAACTGGTATTGCTGCGCAGAATGTTGTCCAGCAATTTGCGCATTGAGGGCGTATCCCATTGGCTGTTGCCAAGGGCATAGAGAACACGGCCCACCGTTTCTTCGGGCGAGACCCGGAAGAAACGGTAAAACGGACGACTCGCAGAGATGACTTTCAAGGATGCGCCCAGCACCACGAGCGGTTCGCGCACGGTATCGACAATCGCCTCGGCGAAATTTTTTTTGCTTCCTGCACCTCGGCCTCGGCCTCGGTCTCGACCCGTATGCTGATATCTGTGAAAGTGAGCACCACGCCCTCGATCACGTTGTCCAGGGTTCGATAAGGCTGAATCCGCACCAGGTACCAGATGCCATCCACCGTGCGCGCCTCCCGCTCATACGGAACCAAGGTTTCCAGCACGGCCTGGGCCTTGTCCGGCAGGTCATCCCCCTGCAGAGCGGATTTGATGTCGGCCAGCGGCCGCCCCACGTCAGATGCCACCAGGCGATAAACGCGCGCCGCTTCGGGCGTGAAACGCCTGATCACCAGATGTTCGTTGAGAAATACAGTGCCGACATTGATATTGTCGAGCAGGTTTTTCATGTCGTTCTGCATGTCGCTCGACTGCTCGATCTTGGCCTGCAATTCGGCATTGACAGTGACCAGTTCCTCATTCACCGATTGCAGTTCCTCCTTCGATGTTTCCAATTCCTCATTGGTCGACTGGAGTTCCTCGTTCGAGGCCTGCTGTTCTTCGATGGTGGCCTGCAGGTCTTCCCGGGTATAGGCCAGTTCGCGTTCCAGCTCCTCGATGCGGCGCAGTTCCCCCGGTTTGGGGGCGGGCTGACGGCGTTTGACTTGTCGGCAGGCGCTTTGGAAATGTCCTGGAAACTCACCAGCAAATAGCCATCGCCGACATCCGTCATCGGGCGCACGTTGAAGGTTGCCAGCTGGAAGTCGCCATTGGTCTTGACCGGGAACTCCCGGCTCAGGGTCGGCGTGCCCCGGCTGCCTGCCTGAATCGCGAGGCGCAGTTCCAATTGCAGGCCTTCACGCGCCATATCGATCACATTCAGGGTGGCTTGGCCGGGCGCGGGGCGCAGATATTTACCGGCGTCGCCATGGACATAAAGAATGTTGCCCTTCATGTCCGTCACCACGGAAGCGGGGGCGGACTGAAGCAACAGTCGCTTGGCAAACTCGGCGAAATTGGTTTCCTTGCTTTTCTGCGCGACTTCCTCCGGCGCTTTGCCGCCGCTGCTGGCTATCCAGGACAAGCCGCGCGCCCTCATCGCAGAAACAGAGGTGGCGTCGTGGATCGCCTGATAAAGCTTCCACTTGCGATTGAGGGCGGCAAACTGTCCGGAATGATTGCCTATGCTCTCCGACGGTGAAAGGAACAGGACGCCGCCCGGTCTCAGCGCATAGTGAAAGGCCAGGATAAGGCGATCCTGCAACTCGGGCTCGAGGTAGATCATCAGGTTGCGGCAACTGAGCAGATCGAGTTTGGTAAAGGGCGGGTCCTTGATGACGTTCTGCACCGCGAACACGACCATCTCGCGAATCTCCTTCTTCACGCGATAGCCTGCCTCCTCCTTGACGAAGAAGCGGCGCAGGTGCTCCGGCGTGACATGCTGGGCAATATTCGCCGGATACACGCCGGCACGGGCGATGGCAATGGCGTCGTCGTCGAGGTCGGTGGCATAGAGCTGGACCTTGTACTCTTGTTGCGTCCCATCCATGAACTCGCGCAGCAGGGTGGCGATGGAATAGGCCTCTTCGCCCGTGGCGCAGCCGGTCACCCAGACCCGAAACGCATCACCCTCGTGCTTGTCGGCAAACAGCCTGGGCAGGATTTCAGCTTTCAGCGCCGCGAAAGCCTCTGCGTCGCGAAAGAAGCTGGTGACATTGATCAACAACTCCTTGAACAGCGTTTTGACCTCGGCCGGATGCTCCTTGAGGTAACGCGCATAGATTTCCATGTCCTCAATATTTTGCTGTGCCATGCGTCGCACGATGCGCCGGCCAATGGTGCTTTTTTTTGTAGCCGGAGAAATCATGGCCACTACCGGAACGCAGCAGCATCAGAATGCGGTCAAGGCCACCCGTCGCCGCAGGCTTTGATGGCGTTTCATCGCGAAGGGACAAGGTGCGCTTGCCGGCCTGCAGCGCCGCTGCCATCTTGTCGACCGGCAGTATCTGCGTGGCATAACCGGCCCGAATGGCGCTGCTGGGCATGCCGTCGTATTTAGCCGTTGCCGGCTCCTGTACCAGCGTCACGCCACCCGCGCCGAGAATGGCGCGCAGGCCCAGCGTGCCGTCGGTGCCGGTACCCGACAGAATGATGCCAATAGCCTTTTCGCCCTGGTCTTGCGCCAGCGAGTGCAGAAAGGCGTCGATTGGCATGCGATGCCCACGCGGTTGTTCCGGCAGGCTCAATTGCAGGGCGCCATCGAATATGGCCAGGTCGCGGTTGGGTGGAATGACGTAGACAGAATTTGGCGCCACCTTCATCCGTTCCTGTGCTTCGACCACTGGCATCGTCGTCGAGCGCTGCAAAATCTCGTTGAGGATGCTGGCGTGGCTTGGATCGAGATGCTGCACCGGGACGAAAGCCAGACCGCAGTCGGGCGGAACCTGGCGAAAAAATGTTCCTGGCTTCCAGGCCGCCGGCTGAGGCGTCCATGCCGACGATGGGGGATGCGATGACCCCATTTTTGGAGTCGTCCAAATTGGATGCGGCCGCGACCTTTGTTCGACTCCCCCCTGAGTCTTCGCCGTCGCTCGCTTCGCTCCCATCAGTTTTCCTTGGCCACGATGAATAGTGATGCATGGTATCGCCGGCGATTGACTGAATGCACACAAGGCTATGGGCTGCCCTCGACGCCGAACCCGGCACGCCGGTCCGGCGCTGGTAGAGTGGAACGCTCTGCATTGCCACGCGAGGGGCTCATGAAATCACTCGGCAAGAAGCCTGACGGGCTGCGGCTCGATCGCATGAAATCGTCCCTGCTGTGGGTCGGCGACGGGTTCCGCAACATGCACCCGGTGCCTCCGGGTTTGCGCAATCTGGAGGTGCCGCGCCCGACCTTGAGCGAGTTCCTGTGCGGCGGGGTCCGGCGCGTGCCGCGCGGGCCGCTCCCGTCGGTCGATCCGCGGGACGGCTGGCGGCGCCAGCCCGGCACCGGACTGCGCGCCACCTGGCTCGGCCATTCCACGGTGCTGATCGAGATCGACGGCCTGCGCGTGCTGACCGATCCGGTCTGGGGGCTGCGCGCGTCGCCCTCCAGGCTGGCCGGCCCCAAGCGCTTCCAGCCCGTGCCGATAGCACTGCGCGAGTTGCCGCCCATCGACCTGGTGCTGGTGTCGCACGATCACTACGACCACCTGGACTACTCGACCATCCGCGAGTTGGCGCGGCGCGAGGTGCCGTTTGTCACCACGCTGGGCGTCGGCGCCCATCTGGAGGCCTGGGGCGTGCCGGCGCAGCGCATCACCGAACTCGACTGGTGGGAATCCTACACGCTGCCGAAGGCCGACCTGACCATCACGGCCGCGCCGTCGCAGCATTTTTCGGGGCGCGGACTGAAGGATCGCAATGCGACGCTGTGGTCGTCGCTGGTCATCCGTTCGCCGCGCCATTCGGTGTTCTTCAGCGGCGACACCGGCCTGACGACCGAGTACGCCACCATTCGCGAACGGCTCGGCCCCTTCGACCTGGTGATGCTGGAGGTCGGCGCCTTCCACCCATCATGGGGCGATATTCACCTCGGGCCGGTCAACGCGCTCAAGGCCCACGCCTTGCTGGGCGGCGGCGCCTTCCTGCCGGTGCACTGGGGCACGTTCAGCCTGGCGCTGCACGCGTGGGATGAGCCGGCGGAGACCCTGCTGGCGCTCGGCCCGGAGCAGGGCGTGCAGCTGGTCATGCCGCGCCTGGGCGAGCCGGTGGAGCCGGCGCAGGTGGACGGCGTCACGCCCTGGTGGCGCGGCGTCGATGCTGCGCCAGAGCTCAGCCCAACGCCGGCCGAGCCATCCGCCGAGTCACCTGCCATGACGCTGCCGAAGTCGATGCCATGGCCGATTGACTGAATCAGGCCCGCAGCGGAGCGGCGGATGCCGTCCTGGGTCGGATCGTGGCCAGCGCGTAATACACCACGCCACCGATCGCGACGCCGAAGAACCAGCCATAGGTGCCCCACCAGGATGGCAGCAAATCGGTCAGGTTGGGCAGGATACTGGAGAACACGGCACCGATGGCGGTCGCGATCAATGCGTTGACGTTCCAGCCGCCTTCGTAGCGGTACTCGCCGTTCTCGTGGTACAGCGCCTCGACGTTGACCTTGCCCCTGGCGATCAGGTAGTAGTCCACCAGGATGATGCCCAGCAGCGGCCCCATCGTGGCGCCGATGGCGTTGACGAAATGCGAGGCGTTGCCCTCCCACGGCGCGAACGGGTAGAGCAGCAGCGCGATGCCCGCGGCAATGTAGCCGCCCCTCTTGAAGCTGATGACGCGCGGGAACGCGTTGGAAAAGTCGAACGCCGGCGAGACGAAGTTGGCGACCACGTTGATGCCCAGCGTGGCCACGGCAAAGGTGAGCGCGGCCAGCGCGGCGAGGAACCAGCTGTCGAACTTGGCCGAGATCTGCTCGGGGTGCAGCATCACTTCGCCGTAAACCTGGAACGCCGCGATGGTGGTGACGCCGGCGACCAGCGAGAACAGCAGCAGGTTGACCGGCAGTCCCCACAGGTTGCCCTTGGTGATCGCGGCCTTGTTTTTGGCGTAGCGCGAGAAGTCGCAGAAGTTCAGGTACAGCGCCGCGAAGTAGGTGACCCAGGTCGCGCCCACGGCCATCAGTGCCCAGAACGAGCCGGGCTCGCCGGTGATGCCGGCGTCCTTGGTTTTTTCCAGCAGCGCGGCCTGCGGGATGCCGTGCTCGAACGAGAAGCCGCCGGCCTTGACGCACAGGCCGACGGCCAGGATCAGCATCGCCACCCAGACGGCGGGGCCGGCCCAGTCCTGGAACTTGCGCACGGTCTCCATGCCGTTCTGGATGATCAGCAACTGCAGCGCCCAGATGACGATGTAGCAGATGACTTCCAGACCCGAGTGGCCGAGCCAGTGTGTGTTCTGGTGGAACTGCATCATGGTGTCGGAGCGCGTCAGCAGCGCGACGATGGCGCCCGACGCCGCGGCCGTCTGTGCGCCGTACCAGAAGCAGGCGACGATGGCGCGCACCAGCGCCGGCAGGTTGGCGCCCCACACGCCGAACGAGGCGCGCGCCAGTACCGGGTAGGGCACCCCGGTCTTCTCGCCCGCGTAGCCCACCAGGCTCATCAACGCAAAGATGATGAGCGAGCCGAGCCCGATGGCGACGACGAAGTTGAGGAAGGTGCCGCACAGCAGGAACAGGCTGGCCGCCAGGTAGTAGCCCCACAGGCTGTGCACGTCCGAGGTCCAGACGTTGAAGATGCTGAAGGCGCCCCAGTGGCGCTCCCTGGCCGGAGCCAGATCCTCGTTGTAGAGGTTGGGCGAAGGGTTTCGGATGTCCATGGAATTACCTCGGGTCGATTGAATGCTGACGGTGAAGATTTCCGCATACCCCGCAAAAAGGGTGCCAACAGATGTGTGGGATGCAAGTTGGTATATAAAAGTGTATACAAAATCGGCGCATCATTACTGCGGGTTTACCCCGATGTCAATGCCTTGGTCGGCACAAAGCACAATGGCTGATGCGTGCATTGCCCCGGGACATGATGAAATCGACGGCTGACGGCGGCTGGCGCATTCGGCCTATGGGCGACGGCTGCCTGATCATCGAATTCGGCCAGAAGGTCAATGCGGCCACCAACCAGTTGGTGCACGCCGTGGCCGACCATCTGCAAAAGCATCCACCAAAGGGTGTCGTCGATATCGTGCCGTGCTTCACCACGGTGGCACTGCATTTCTGGCCCGAAGCACTGGCGAGCGGGTCGGCCTCGCCCTACCAGCAATTGAAAGGCGCGGTCGAGGCCCTTTTGGCTGGCGGCATCACGGCCAGCCAGCACACCGCACGCGTTGTCGACATACCGGTGTGCTACGGCGGCGAGTTTGGCCCCGATCTGCAGGAGGTCGCCAAGGCGTGCCGGCTGACGCCGGACCAGGTGGTGGCGCTGCATGTCGCGTCCGACAGCATGGTTTTCATGCTGGGCTTTGCGCCGGGCAATCCCTACGCGGGCGGCCTGGACCCGAAAATCGCCGTGCCCCGGCGCGCCACGGCACGCACCAGCGTCAGCGCAGGCACGGTCGCGATCGCCAACGGGCAAACGGTGATCTATCCGATGCAATCGCCGGGCGGCTGGAATCTGATCGGTCGCACGCCGCTCAAGCTGTTCGATCCGGCATCGACCCCACCGTGTTTGCTGCAACCCGGCGACCGGCTGCGTTTTGTGGAAATCTCGCGGCCGCAATTCGATGCCCTGAAGGCGCGCGGACCATGACTCTTCAAGTGTTCAAGCCCGGCGCGTTGTCGACGCTGCAAGACCTGGGCCGCTACGGCTATCAGCGCTATGGCGTGCCCGTCAGCGGGGTCATGGACGAGTGGTCGCACCGGCTGGCGAATCTGCTGGTGGGCAACGCCGAGAGCGAAGCGACGCTGGAATGCACGCTGACCGGGCCGAGCCTCGGGTTTGGCCGCACGCATCTGATCGCTCTTTGCGGTGCCGATTTGTCGCCCACCATCGGCGGTGTCGCCGTGCCGCAAGGCCGTCCGGTGCTGGTGCCGGCAGGCGCCCGGCTTGACTTTGGCGAGCGCAAGAGCGGGGCGCGGGTTTATCTCGGCATCAGCGGCGGTTTTCTCGCCGCCCCCGTGATGCAGAGCAAAAGCACTTTCCTGCGGGGCGGATTCGGCGGCTTTGAGGGTCGCGCCCTGCGCAAGGCCGACGTGCTGGACATCGGTGCTTCGCACGCGCAGCGCCTTTATCCGCAGCTCCATCAATTACTGGATGCCAGGGGTACGCCGTTCGCAGCCCCTGCGTGGTCGGTGATCCCGCCAGCGGCCATCGGTTCGCCGCAACCGCTGCGCGTGGTGGCGGGGTCACAATGGAATGCCTTTGGCAAAGAGGCGCAGTCCTTGTTCTGCAACACCCCGTTTCGCATCACGCCGCAATCGGATCGCATGGGATACCGGTTGGAAGGCGCCCATCTGGCGCTGCGCAAACCGCTGGAGATGATTTCCGAGGCTGTCGCTTTCGGTACCATCCAGGTCCCGCCCGACGGCAACCCCATCATCCTGATGGCCGACAGGCAAACCACGGGCGGCTACCCGAAGATCGCCGACGTGGCCAGCGTCGACCTGCCGTTGCTGGCGCAAATGGTGGCGCCTGAGCGCTTGTGTTTTTCTGTCATTTCGCTGGAAGCGGCGCAACAATTGCGCCATGAGCGCGAGCAGGAGCTGCAGCGGCTGCGGGATTCGATCAACCAACTAAAGCAGGTCACATGATGCGTTCCCTGGACTTGAATTGCGACATGGGCGAGAGTTTCGGCGCCTACCAAATGGGAAGCGATGCGGAAGTCCTGGATTACGTGACGTCGGCCAACATTGCCTGCGGCTTTCACGCCGGAGATCCGTCCACGATGCACCGCACGGTGCGCATGGCGCATGCCAGGGGCGTCGCCATCGGCGCGCATCCGGGCTTTCCGGATTTGCAGGGGTTCGGCCGGCGCGCGATGCATTTGAGCGCCGCCGAAGCCTACGACATGGTGGTGTACCAGGTCGGTGCGCTGGCCGGATTCGCGCAGGCCCTGGGTGCGCGCGTGCACCATGTCAAAGCGCATGGCGCGCTGTACAACATGGCGGCGAAAGACCTGGCCCTGGCTGGCGCGATCGCGCAGGCTGTGCATGATGTGGACCGCACCATGGTGCTGTACGGCCTGGCCGGTAGCCTGATGATTCCGGCAGCAGAAAAGCTGGGTTTGCGCGCGGCCGGCGAAGTATTTGCCGACCGTACGTACCAGGACGACGGATCGCTCACCCCGCGCTCGCAGGCCAACGCGATGATCGACGATGTCGAGCTCGCAATTGGGCAGGTCAGGCGCATGGTCGAAGAAGGGCTGGTCCGCTCCGTCAATGGCCATGACGTGCCGGTTCGCGCCGACACGCTTTGCATCCACGGCGACCAGCCCAACGCACAGCTCTTTGCAAAAAAAATCGTCGCTGCGTTGAAGCAGAGCAACATCCGGGTGGAGGCTTTTCGCTAATGAACGCCCAACCGTCGCCCTCGTACCAGGCGCGCCTCGATGCGCGCTCGGGAAAGCTGACAAGCTCCACCGCAAACCTCGCGCCCGGTCACGTGCAGGCCAACCTGGTCATCCTGCCCAAGACCCTGGCCGCCGACTTTTTGCTGTTTTGCCAGCGCAATCCCAAGCCTTGCCCCTTGCTGGCCATGTCGGACCCGGGCGATCCTGCCGTCCCCGAGCTGGGCCGCGACATCGACATTCGCAGCGACATTCCGCGCTATTGCGTCTGGCGCAACGGCACCCTGGTGGATCAGCCCACGGACGTGAAAGCGATCTGGCGCGACGATCTGGTGTCTTTTTTGATCGGCTGCTCGTTCTCGTTCGAGGAGGCCATGCTGGACAGCGGCTTGCCCGTGCGCCACGTCGAACAGGGCTGCAATGTGCCCATGTACCGCACCGCGATTGCCACCCGGGCGGCCGGCGTGTTTTCGGGGCCTCTGGTGGTGTCGATGCGCCCGATGAAGGCGGCCGAGGCGATCCGCGCAATCCAGGTGACCTCGCGCTTTCCGTCGGTGCACGGCGCGCCGGTTCATTTTGGCGACCCGGCGCTCATCGGCATCGCCGATATCGGCCGGCCCGACTATGGCGATGCGGTCGAGATTCGTGCGGGCGAGGTGCCCGTCTTCTGGGCCTGCGGCGTGACGCCTCAGGCCGTGGTGGCCGCGGTCCGGCCGGACTTCTGCATCACGCACGCCCCAGGGCACATGCTGGTTACCGACTTGCTGAACAGCCGCCTCGCCGCGTTTTAGGGCCGGGTAATCTCTGTGGTGCCGGCGGACCCGTCAAACCAATAATGGGTCCCGGATTTCCTTTTGTAGTACCAGGTTTGGTTTTTCAGGAGCAACCACAATGACAATGAAGAAGCTGATGGCGGCCATCGCCGCTTGCGCCGCACTGGCGTTGGGGCAGTCCGCTCTGGCGCAGCAAAAAACGGTGCGCATCGGAGCCATTTACCCGCTGAGCGGCGCCCTGGCGTCCACCGGCGCGGAGATCAAGGCAGCCATCGAGCTGGCGGTGGACATTGTCAACAACCCGCATCCCGAACTCGGCGGCATTCCGCTGGCGGCCGGTGCCGGCCTGCCCAATCTCGGCGGCGCCAAGATCGAAGTAGTGTTCGGCGACTCCCAGGGCAAGCCCGAGACCGGCCTGGCCGATGCGCAGCGCCTGATTGACCAGGAAAAAGTGGTGGCGCTGACCGGCGCGTATCAATCGGCCGTGACCAAGACGGCCAGTCGTGTTGCCGAACAGGCTGGCATCCCCTTCCTGAATGGCGAGTCCAGCAGCCCCGACCTGACCGATCGCGGCTACAAGTGGTTCTTCCGCACCACGCCCAACGACGATACGTTCGTGGATAACATGATGCAGTTCCTGAACGGCGTGAAGAAGGTGCCGACAAAGAAAATTGCCGTGGTGTACGAGAACACCGACTTCGGCGTGAACACCTACAAGGCGGTCGAGAAATTCGCCAAGAAGTACAACCGCGACATCGTTGCCAACATCGCCTACGCGGCGGGGTCAGCATCGGTTACGGCCGAGGTGCAGAAACTGGCGGCCGCCAAGCCCGATGTGGCCATCTTCGCCAGCTACACGTCCGACGCCATGCTGTTCGTGCGCACCATGCGCGAGACCAAATACGCGCCGCCCGTGCTGCTGGCCAACGACGCCGGCTTCATCGATTCGCGTTTCGTGCAGGAGGTGGGCCCGCAAGTGCAGGGCGTGCTGACCCGCGACGTCTGGGGCAACGACCTGGCCGGCGCCAAGCCGATCATCAAGACCCTTAACGACATGTACAAGGCCAGAACCGGCAAGGACATGAACGGCAACAATGCGCGCTCGATGCAGGGCGTGCTGGTGCTGGCTGATGCCATCAACCGCGCCGGCTCGACCGACCCCGAGGCCATCCGCAAGGCGCTTGCCAGCACCAACCTGGCCGAGGCACAGGTGATCATGCCGTGGGCCGGCGTCAAGTTCGACGACAAGGGCCAGAACGACAAGGGGTCGGGCCTGATCCTTGAACTCAAGGGCACCCAGTACCACACGGTCTGGCCCGAGAAGTACAAACTCGACAGCACGATGCCGACCCTGCCTTTCGGCTGGAAATGAACCAGGGCACGGCGCCATCCGTGAAACCGGCCGCAGGAGCCTGGCGTGTTTGAAGCGCTAGCCGCCGGCCTTTTCAATGGCCTGATCTATGCCGCGGTGGCGGTCGGTCTGGCGCTGATCTGGGGCATCACCGACGTCCTCAATTTTGCGCACGGTGAGTTCCTGATGCTGGGCATGTATGCCGCCTACTGGATGTTCACGCTGGGCCACCTCGACCCCCTGTTGTCCGCGCCACTGGTGGCCTGCCTGCTCGGATTCGTCGGTTTCATGACCTATGCGCTGATCATCCGCCGCTTGCAGAAGGGGCCCGCCATGGCCGCCATTCTGGCGACCTTCGGACTGGGCCTGGTGCTGCGGCAGCTGGCCTTCATATTTTTCAGCCCCGACTACCGCAGCCTGCCCGACACGCTGGTCTCCGGCAGCATCAGCCTGGCCGGCATCTCCACGGGGCGGCCGCAGGTCATCACCGGCATCGTGGCGCTGGTGGTCATCGTCGCGCTGTTTTTCCTGGTGTATCGCACGCGCTGGGGCCATGCGCTGCAAGCGGTGGCCGAAGACCGCCAGGTCGCCGCGCTGGTGGGCATTTCGCCCGACCGCGTCAACGCACAGGTCTGGGTGCTGGGCAGCGCCGTCGTCGGCCTGGCGGGCGCGCTGCTCACCACCTTTTTCTACGTGTTCCCGTCGGTGGGCACGGTGTTTGGCCTGATGGCGTTCGTTGCGGTCTGCATGGGCGGCTTTGGTTCCCTGCCCGGCGCGTTCATCGCCGGGATCCTGATCGGCATCATCGAAGCGATGACCGGCTATTTCGTGGAACCGGCGCTGAAGACCGTCAGTGTCTTCATCGTGTTCGTGCTGGTCCTGTGGTACCGGCCGCGCGGCCTGTTCGGGCGGTGGTGAGATGAGCCGCCCTTCCATTTCGCGGCTGCCGCTGCTGGCCGCCGTGGTCCTCGCAGCGCTGCTGGCGCTGGTGCCCGTGGTGGTCAAGGATTCGTTCACCATCCAGGTGCTGCTGCTGGCGATCATGTTTGGCGCGCTGGGCGCTTCGTGGAACCTGGTCGGCGGTTTTCTGGGCCGCATTTCGTTCGGGCATAGCGTCTTCGTCGGGATCGGCGGCTACACCACGCTGCTGTTGTTGCACCATTTGAAGATCACGCCGCTGATCGGCATTCCGCTGGGCGGGCTGATCGCGGGGGCCATGGCCTATCTGGTCGGCGGGCCCACCTTGCGGCTGTCGGGCCATTATTTTGCGATGGCGACGATCGCGTTGCTGCAGATTGGCCTGATTTTGGTCACCAACTGGCAGTGGGCCGGCGGCGCCGTGGGCATGGAGGCGCCGATTGCCAGCGCGCCCTGGATGCTGCTGTTTCGCACCAAGGTGCCGTACTACTGGATCGCCGTCGCGCTGGCGCTGCTGACCTTTGTGGCAACCCATTTTCTGGTGCACTCGAAAAGCGGCTTTTACTGGCGCGCCATCAACGGCGACGAGGCGGCCGCACGCAGCCTGGGGGTGCCGGCCGAGCGCTACAAGATGCGGGCGTTCGTGCTGTCCGCCGTCATGACCGGTGTGTGGGGCGGTTTTTTCGCGATGTACGTCGGCTTCATCGATCCCGATTCGATGTTCAGCCTGACGTTCTCGGTGCAGATCGTGCTGGTGGCGATCCTCGGCGGTGTCGGGACGCTGTCCGGGCCGTGGCTGGGCGCCGCGCTGCTCATTCCCCTGTCGGAAGGCACACGCGTGATGTGGGGCAGTTCCGGACGCGGCCTGGATCTGCTGGTTTTCGGCCTGGCCATCTTGCTGGTGACGATGTTTCTGCCGGGTGGTCTGGTCACGCTGGGGAGGCGTCGTGGCGCTGCTGGACGTTAAAAACCTGAGCAAGCGCTTTGGTGGACTGGTGGCCAACAAGGACATCAGCCTGGCGGTGGAGCCCGGCGAAATCCTCGCCATCATCGGACCCAACGGGGCCGGCAAAAGCACGCTGTTCGACGGCCTGGTGGGCCATCATGCGCCTACCTCCGGCAGCGTGACGTTCAATGGCCAATCCATGCTCGGGCTGGCGCCGGAGCAGGTCGCGGCGATGGGACTGGTGCGCACCTACCAGATTCCGCGCAGCTTCGGCCAGATGACCGTGCTGGAAAACACCATGGTGGGTGCGTTGCTGCGCCATTCCAAACTGGCCGATGCGCGCGAAGCGTCCGAGCGCGTGCTGGAGCTGGTGGGCCTGCGCGATCGCACGGACGTGCGTGCGGCGGAACTGAACGTGGCGGGCCAGAAGCGGGTGGAACTGGCGCGCGCGCTGGCCACGGAACCGAAAATGCTTTTGCTCGACGAGGTGGCCGGCGGGCTCAACCCGAGCGAGGCGATTGCCTTGACCGAGATCTTGCGCGGCATTCACGCCGCCGGGGTCACCCTGGTCATTGTCGAGCACGTGCTGGAGGTGGTGATGCGACTGGCGCACCGCGTGCTGGTGCTCAATTTCGGGCAGATGATCGCCGAGGGCGCACCGCAGGACATCGTGCGCAACCCGGCCGTGATCGAAGCCTATCTGGGAAGGAAGCACCGTGCCTGAGGCGATGCTGAAGGTGGAGGATCTGCACGTGGCTTACGGCGGCGTGCAGGCGGTGCGCGGCATTTCGCTGGAAGTGCGCACCGGCGAGATCGCGGCCTTGCTGGGCGCCAACGGCGCCGGCAAGTCCAGCACCTTGCTGGCCATCGTCGGGTCGGTTAAACCCGGGAGCGGGCGCGTGACGTTCGAGGGGCAGGACATCACCGGCCAGCCGCCCGAGGTGTTGATCAGGAAAGGCATCGCCATGATCCCCGAGGGCGCGCGCGTGTTCGCGCGCCAGCCCGTGGAACAGAACCTGCGCCTGGGCGCCTACATCCTGCGCGATGAAGCCGTGTATCGGCAGCGTCTGCAGCGGGTCTACAAACTTTTCCCGCGCCTGCTGGAGCGGCGCGAACAACTGGCCGGCACCATGTCGGGTGGCGAACGCCAGATGCTGGCCATCGGCCGCGCGCTCATGAGCGGGCCGCGCCTGCTGTTGATCGATGAACCCAGCCTGGGCCTGTCGCCCATCCTGATCGAGCAGGTATTCGACGCGCTGGTGGCGCTGAACCGGCAGGACGGCCTGGCCGTGCTGCTGGTCGAGCAGAACATGGCGCAGGCACTCGAAGTGGCGACGCGCGCATATGTGATGCAAAGCGGGCGCATCGCCATCGAAGGCACCGCCGCCGACCTGGCCGCGTCCGACGAAGTTCGCAAGGCGTATCTCGGGATGTAGATGAAAACGGGCTGCAGCCCTTGTGCTTCAATGAGATGAAGCTATTAATTCAATAGCGACTGGACACCCGGCACATACAGGGCGCAGGATGGGTTGTTGCAGTCATGGGGATTTCCTGCGCTATTTTGGAACGGAAAGACCTGTCCCGTACGCTGCCGCCACGAAGCGGTCAGGGCGCACCACTACGGCCTTGGTCTGCCGCTGGCGCAACCAGTTCAACAGGGTGCCTTCCATGTCCATGATGTCGGTGTCCCCGCGTGCAGACCCCACAGCCGAACGCACCGCGATGTAGCGTGTGCCAAGCGAATCCCAGGCCTTGCGTTCCTGCACAGACAGAAGGCTCGCAGGATCCACTTCGTCGCCAAGCATTACAAAGTCGTGCCCCAAAAGGTCATCCAACCGACAGCGATGCCCGGCAGGGGTCGACACGCGCGGCTGCGCAATCATCTGACCCACGGCGCTCTTTCCAGAGAGGGCACCGGTAATCCAGCCTTTGCCGATGGTGGGCGGTTTGTCCAGCGGGGATGGCGGAATCGGCAGTTTCAGTTTGCTGAGCAAGCCCCCCACCATCGCCTTGATTTTTTCAGGGCCGGTCATGGTCATCTTGATGACGCGACCGAGTTCTTCAGAGACGTCGGTGATCATGGCCACGTTGGGGGCACGTTCGGATTCGTAGGTGTCGAGCACGCTCTCGGGCAATCTGCCTTTAATCACTTCGCGCAACTTCCAGCACAAGTTAAAGGAGTCTCGTATACCCGACTGCATGCCCTGACCCGCCCAGGGAGGCATCATGTGTGCCGCGTCACCCAGCAGGAAGACCCGGCCTTCGCGCCAGCGTGCGGCACGGCGCACATGGTGACGATAAAACGCATGCTGGTGAATTTCAACATGCTCCGGAGTGATGCCCATGGTGGAGAGCATCTTCCAGAGCTGCTCTTTGGTCTCGAAGTCTTTCTCTGATTCCTTGTCCGAGAGAGGAAATTCCCAGCGGTGATTGCCCAGAGACAGCGGGATGTCCACCACGGGACGCTGCTTGTCTGACCAGAATTTCAGGATGTGCCGCTCCGGCCACCACTTCTTTACACGGGCATCAATGACCACCCACAGCGTGTTGATCGTCGAGCCGATCAGGGGAATGTCGAGTTGCGTTCGCACACCGCTGCTGCCGCCATCGCAGGCCAGCACATAGCGCGCGCGCACAGTCGTCGTGACTCCAGTTTCAACATCGGCGACTTCTACGCTAGCGCAGTGAGCGTCCTGCGATACATGCGTCACCTGCTTGCCAAATTGCACGTCCACGCAGGCATGGTGTTCCACACCGGTGCGCAGGGTCTGCTCCATGACCGGCTGATAGATCATGCTCGATGCCGGCTGGCCCAGCGTGGATTTGTTGAGATTGATACGCATCAACTCCTTGCCGCTGTAGGTCTTCCACAGCAAGGTGTTCGTCGGATCCATGTCTTTGAGCAAATCGGCATCCAGTCCTACGGACTGGAAGCAGCGCATGGTCCAGTCATTGACCGTGACTGCGCGGGCACGCGCATAGATGTCTTTGTAGCGCTCAAAGGCAATCGTTTTGATGCCATAGGCACCCAGAAAATTGGCAGCGGCAACGGCAGTGGGGCCATAGCCCACCAAAATGACCTCGGCGTCCAGCGCCGTTTCGCTATTGGATTGGTTTGAAGCGGTGTTCATGCGTCTGTCTCCTGATTCTTCTGATCAGGCGGCTGCGGCTGGGCGGTGGCCCCACTCGCTGAACTTGTCATAGGAGCGCACTTGCCAGTTGTTCTGATCCACCTTGATTGCACCCCAACCAAACTCCACCAAAAAACCGGAGGGCGTGACGCCATAGAAGGAAATCATGCGGTCATTGGGATGCTGGCCAATGTCTTGCACCACGGGCAGACCCACGGCCAGGCAACGGTCGCGTGCGAAGCCGACATCTTCGACTGAACACGCTTCGACCATGAAATGGTGCAGACGCTTTTGGCCGGGAACGGGTGGCTGTGGTGCCACCGCGAAGGAGTGGTGACGCTCATTGGTATGCAGGAAGGACACCTCGATGCGCATCTCAGGCAGAGGACCCGCCTGTGCCGTAATGGTGTCGCTCATGGCCAGGCCCAGAACGTCTTGTGCAAACGCCACCGTCTTGGGATAGTCGCTGGACTGGTACACCACATGACCCATGCCGCCCTCGCCAGTGACAAAGCCCGAAGCCACTTTCGACGATCCAAACCGGTCAGTTGCCAGCAGCGGGCCGCTGAACACTTCGTGGCGTGTGCCAGTGGGGTCGTTGAAGTACAACATGCATTGCACGGCACGCAAGGCTAATTCGTCGTCTTTGCCCCAGGACCATGCAATGCCCTTGCCGGTGAGCCCGCGGCCAAAGGCTTCGACGGCAGCCGCATCGGCCACACGCCATCCGGCAAAAGCGTGATCATCTGCCGGGCCTTCGGTCAGGATGATGCGGTTGCGCTGCTCGTCCATGCGCAGCCAGCGGCTGGCAGCGTTGGGGCCTGGGGACACGCCCATGCCCAGCACGTCGGTGGCGAATTTTTCCCATTGCCCAAGGTTGCTGACCTCAAATCCGAGGTAGCCCAGTTCGGTAATTGCGTTGCTCATGTTTGTCTTTTGGATATAAAAATTGTGGGTTGTCGTCAAAATTCATGGGTTGCGCAGAAAACTCAGCACCGCGTCGTTGAAGCGGTCAGGGTGTTCCCATTGCGCCCAGTGACCGCAGTGGGTCAGCAGCAAGTGGTCGGCGTTTGGGATGGCCTTGAACGGCTCCAACCCCGCCACGAGGTTCACCTGGTCTTGCAGACCCCACACGAATAGCGTGCGATGGGGCAGTGTGGACAGACGCGGGTCCAGGCTGATAAACGTTTCCTTGCCAGGCGCGCTACCCGGGACCATCACCAGTGGCGGATTGGCCCGAATTGCGGGATCGTTGCTGGCCTCAAAGCGCTGTTGCAGCAAGGCCGGGGTGATCAGGCTTTGGTCGAACACCAGGTTCTTGATGAAGGTCTGGAGCTTCTCCAGGCTGGGACCGTCACCGAGGTAATAGGTGAGCAATTGCTTGATCCCGTCGGTCGGGCCTTTGGCGCCCGCAACCACGCCACCGCCAGGGCCCATGAGCACCAGCCTGTTCACCCGTTCGGGATGGTCCATCGCGAGACACAGCGCGGCGGACCCGCCAAAGGAATTGCCCACGAGATGGGCCTTGGCAATACCGAGTGCGTCCAGGAAGGCCAGCACGGCACGGGCACCGTTCTGGAACGGACCTTCCGCGCCAAATGCATTCAGGTTTTTGGAGCTCTGACCCCAACCTGGAAAGTCGATCACCCAGCAGCGGTAATGCTGTGAAAGTGCTTCGACGTTTTTGCTGTAGTTGCTGGCGCCGGTGGCACCAGGTCCGCCGCCATGCAACATCACCATGTCTGGCCCGGTGCCAGTTACCTGGTAATGAATGTGCCACTCCGCGCCACCTTGAGTGTGGCCGCGAACGAAGAGGGACTCCGCCATCGCTTACTCCTGTCGTGTCGCCCCGCCTCTGCGCTGAACACCATATTCATGGGTCGGCGCGCACAGCGCACGCCAGACCAGAGACAACGACCAAGAGTTTATTTTAAATGACACTTATGTCAATGACATAAGTGTCATTATAAGGGTAAGCCCTAGATAGGGATTTCCCGTAGAGCAAATGGAGGTAATGGCACGCTCAACGCCAGATCAATCATGGTCGGATCGACGCCCAGCGCAGACAAAATCGCACGCACCACCTCCAGTGCGCGGGCATCACCACCTTCGCGCGCTTTGGCGGTCCTTAGGGAAAAGACCATGACGCCAAAGGCGACAGCCTCGGCCAGGTCCATGTCTTGAATCTTGAAGAAACCGGCCTGCATGGCTTCCTGTAGATCAGCATGCGCATGTTCCATCGCGAGCGCGCCCACACTGGAAACGGAACCGAGAAATTGGCCGAACAACGGGTCAAGTGTGGCCTTGCGGTAGTACATCCGTGCAGCTGACGCAAAACGAATCACTGGATTTGGCTCACCCTCAACCACTGGAACAATGGTTGCAATGACCTCGTCAGACAGCCTGGCCATTGCAGCATCAAGCAACTCGCGCGTAGTCTGGAAGTAGTTATAGAAAGTGCCGCGCGAAATACCGGCTGCCTGAACGAAATCGTCAATCACTGGGCTGTCCGGGCCATGTTTGGCGAACACTGGTATCGCACTTTGAATGATTAGTTCTCGTGTCTTGGCCTTTTGCGCTTGACCACTGGCTGTCCGGTGGTGCATTACGCGCTTGGGCTTGGTTTTAGGTTCATATGTCATGGATCACGCTAATTCTAGGCAATCCGATTTCGTGGGGTGCCGATCGCAAGTCAAAAACGACCTTGGGCACGATGCAGGGAGTCACGAATAACGACCGACCGGTAACCTGGTTCATGCAATTGGGCTGCCAGAAAGCGGGCACTCGCCACCGGCAGCTACAGCCTGCGAAGTGGGAGTTCACGGCAGCAATCAGAAGGTTGGCAAGAGGGCCGCTGAAGTCGGTAACGGCTGGCGGGTTTGAATCACTCTAACCGGCGGTCAGTGAGTGCCATGCCCGCGGCCAGCGCAGTGTGGGCTTCGGTGCCGCACAAGACTTGCAAACAAGATGCGCTCACCGCCACGCGTCGACCCATTGAGCGTAATCCTTCACGTCGGGTGGCG
>JARLJI010000158.1 GCA_031291295.1 Rhodoferax sp.
CTCCTGCGGCAGCTGATCATCACTCGCCCCCGCCAGCAGCTCCTGTCCGCCACCCCGCACCAGCGCCGCACACAGGTCTACACACAGCAGCCGCAGCGGCGCGCGCTTGTTCCGCACCGCCCGGGAGAGGAAGCGGACAAAGTGGCGCTGGTACAGGGGCGGCAGCAGGGCGATGATTGATGTGATGACGTCACGGAGTTGTGCCCGAGCCTCCGCCCGCGCGGGCGCCACCACACACAGGTGCTGCGCCAGGGTGGACACGCCGCCGCACGCGGACATTGCAGTTGCAGTTGAAGTGAGCATGTGAGACAGCAGCGAGAGCACGGACGTGCGAACGCGCGCGTGTGCATCCGCGGGCAGGTGCTTGCCCGCCTCCCAGCCGCCACACAACAGTGGCTTCACGGCGCGGCACAGTTTGCGGGACGTCGCCTCCGCCTCCCCCCCACACGCCAGCAGCGCGGTGACACAGTGCAAGGGCACAGAGGCTTGTGCGGGGTCACACACACCGACGGGGATGAGGGCAGCCAGCGCTTGCACACACGGCAGCAGCACGTCTTCATCCAGGAGAGATGCGGATGTCAGAAAGCGCAGCAGTGCCCTGCCGCCCGCGGCCACAGTGCCAAAGGGGATGATGCACGCCTCCTGTGGTGACGCGCCGCCATCCTCGCCGTCAGAGACAGCAGCCTGGGACGCGGCCGGCTCATCGTCTGAATCCGAAGAGGGCGGCGCCGCTCGCCGTTTGCGGGAGGGTTTAGGCGCGCCTGCCTTGGCGCCCTTACCCTTGCCCTTCTTACTGGGGCCAGCGCCTGCACCGTCCCCGCGCAGGGCAGAGGCAGCGCCACGCTCCAGCACACACAGCGAGTTGGCGAGGAGATGCACGTCCGTCACGCCGTATGCCGCGCCGCCCGGGATGGCCGCCCACGTCAAATGCATCACAGCAGTGTGGAACTGGACGGCTGTTAGGACGGACTCGCCCAGCACCGCCGCCGCCGCGCGCAGCACCTTGCGATGCGCCGCATCGCCGTCACTGCTGGCCACACCATTGAAGGCAGCCCAAAACGCGTCCGCGTCCTCCTCGCTCACTTCCTCTGCGAGTGACAGTGTGGGAGCGCCGGTGGGGTCGCCTGCCACGCCCAGGCATGCCTTCAACGGCCGGCGGGCATCCAGCCACGCGGCCATCCCCTCCGTCAGTGGCGACACCAGCTCGATGGTGAGGCCCTCCTCCGCCTCAATGTGATCATTCAGCTGTTGCACAGCAGATGTAATGTCGTCGAGGCTGCCTTCCATTGGGAAAGGGGCGGTGCACGATGCGCGATGTTTGAATTCGGCAGTTGGAGTGCGGGGTGGGGGTGAACAGCTTTCATCGTATGTATTTAGCTGTAACACTAGCGTTCCGAATGGGGAAGTTTGGTTTTAGGGGGTGGCGCTGCGTGCTTCGAAAACCCGCCAAAGCCGGTCCAGGGGACTGGCAGCCCTGGCATGTCCCCTGCAGCCGCATTTCACATTGAATGGGACCGAAGGGCAACCTCGAGCGGGAGCAAATGAGCGGAAGCACGTGTGGCCGGCTGTGATGCATC
>JARLJI010000159.1 GCA_031291295.1 Rhodoferax sp.
CCAGCAGCACACAGGCATTGAGCCGGGCATCGCAGGCCTCGAGAAAGTCCCGCCCACTGGTGAATGGCAGCGCCTTGAGACCGACCGACTCCAGCAACCAGACCGTCGAGTCGAGCATGCCCTGGTCATCGTCAACCACATAGACCAGCTGCTGCGCCACACTCACCATTGCGTTACTCCTGTTGTTATTTTTTTAGACCGGTACATTATTGCGCCGGCAAATAGCAGCGCATCCGCAGACCGCCGGCCATGGGTTGCGCCTGCAACTCACCACCGAAACCTTCGATGATGCTGCGACTCATTGACAACCCCAGGCCCAGACCGTTGGCCTTGCTGGTGTAGAACGGGGTGAAGATCTGCTCCAGCTGCGCCGGGGAAACACCGGGGCCCTGATCGCTGACACTCACCTCCACACCACCATCAGCGCCGCGCTCGGCCGCCAGGATGATCCGCGATACCTGCCGTGGATGCACCTCGCGGTTGGCATCGACGGCGTTGCGCAACAGATTGAGCAACACCTGCTCCAGCAGCACCCGGTCGGCATAAATCGGCGGCAGATTATCCGGCAGGCGCTCCTCGATCGTCACCTGGCAGGCATTGGCTTCCCAGGCACACAAGCGCACCGTGTCACGAGCCACTTCGCTGATATCCAGGGCCTGCATGCGCCGCCGCCCCTTGCGCAGAAACGCGCGCAGACGCTTGATCACCTCGGACGCATGATTGGCATGCACGGCGATCCGCTCCAGGCCCTGGGCCACCCGTTCCACGGCCTGTGGGTTGCTGTCCAATGCCTGCAAATAGCGCTGGCTGGCACTGGCGTAATTGACCACCGCCGCCAAGGGCTGATTCATCTCGTGGGCAATCCCCGAGGCCAGCTCGCCCAGGGTCACCAGCCGTGCGGTGTGGGCCAGTTCATCCTGGTGGTGACGCTGCTGGGCTTCGCGCAATTCGCGCTCGCTCTGGTCGTGAGCGACCAGCGAGTAGAAACGTTCGCCGCTGGCCGAACGATGCGCCAGCAGCATCAACGACACCGGCACCGAGGTTCCACCATCGAGGGGTTGCAGACGGGCCTCGATGCTCCAGCGACCATCCCGTTCGGCGCGACTCCAACCCTCGCGCTGCAAGGCCGCCAACGCATCGGCGGCCAGAAACTCGCCCAGGCTCGGCATCGCCGACAGCTCGCCGAGCTTGAGGGTGCGCCGGGCCGCCGGGTTGAGATAAGTGACATGCCCACTGGGCTCGATGAACAACACCGGGTCAGGGTTGGCCTCCACCACCTCGGCCAACCGGTGCTTGTTTTCCTCGGCCTGAACCCGGGCAGTGATATCCCGCGACACACTGACCACCTCGACCACCGACCCGGTGTAGGTTTCGCGAATCGCCCGGCAGGCGGTCTCGAACCAACGATAGTGACCATCGCGATGGCGGATGCGATAGGTCATGGTGTGATAACCGTCCTGCTCCAGGGCGTCACGGGCCCGGTGCGTCAGTCCGGCCAGATCCTGCGGATGGAACAGCTCGCGGGCCAGGCGGCCGCGCAACTCTTCGGGCCAGTAACCGAGCAAGGTCGAGGACGCCGGGGACGCATCGAGAAAACAGCCGTCGGGGGTATGCCGGGAAATCAGGTCGGTAGTGTTTTCGGTGATCAACCGATAAAGCCGCCTGGCCGTGGCCGATTCGCGTTCGGCGAGGATCTGCGCGGTGGCTTCGCGACAGCGCGCCAGCACGCGATTTTCCTGCGGGTCGGGGATAAAGGTCCAGATCAGGATCCGTTGCTCGAACTGCGCCTCGACGCCTTCGATGGCCCGTTGCTGGTCCAGGCAGGCGCGCACCAGCGGCAGGTGATTGACCGGCAACAAGCTCAGCGCATCGGCCAGCGGCAGTTGTTCGAGCAATGCCAGCAACGCCCTGTTGAGTTCCAGCGGTCGGGCCCGGGCATCGAGCAGCAGGCTCGGTTGCGGGTCATGCTCGAGCAACGACAAGCCCTGCCGCCGGCTGATGGAGGTGGAATTCATCGCGATCCCTGTCTGGAGAAAGGTCGGGCTGGTAGCGACTTCACGGGCAGCGCAACCGTCATGATTTGAGCCTTGAAATCACTATAGTAGATATACTATACAACTCAGGTAGTACTTCCATATCCATCCGCAAACATTATATAAAAGACCCCGGATAAGTCATCGAGGGGGTCGGTAAAGACCGAGCGCCTCGGACATAGAGCTAATAATCAGCCACCGGGTACCCAAACCATGTCCATCTACGAGCAAGGCCTCGCGCCAACTGCCGTCAATCATATTGCCCTGTCTCCACTCAGTTTTATCGAGCGTACTGCCAAGGTCTACCCCGACTACCCCGCCGTGATCCACGGCTCGATCCGCCGCACCTGGGCCCAGACCTACGCGCGCTGCCGGCGCCTGGCCTCGGCGCTGGCCGGGCGCGGCATCGGCCGCAACGACACGGTGGCGGTGATGCTGCCG
>JARLJI010000160.1 GCA_031291295.1 Rhodoferax sp.
CCTCGGCCAGTTGGGTCGCGGCGATCTGCGCACCGTCCGGGGTCCAGTGGGTGTCGGTGCGCAGGAACACTTGCTGGCCTTGTTGCTTGGCCTGTTGCAGCGGGCCCAGCAGGTCGGGAGCAAGGATCCGCTCAGCGGCGGCCCGGGCATGGAAGTTCTGGTAGAGGTTGGCGTGGATGCTCGCCGGGCGCACGTCGCCCAGGTGTTCCGGGTACAGGCGGACCTTGGCCGGAACGATCGCCAGCACCAGCTTCACGCCCTTGGCCTTGAGGGTCTGGCGCACGCCTTCGACCAGCGCGTAGTTGCCTTGCAGGTTCTGCTGCTCGCCGGCAACCGGGTTGAACTCCTCATCGCTGTAGAGCCACTGGTCGCGGCCCAGTACCACGCCGGGGCGGCCTTCGTTGAACAGCTTGAAGTCCAGCGCGGCCCAGAGGTTGGTGCCCAGGCGCTTGATCGGGAATTCACCGTCGTAGCGGGTCTCGACGGCCTTGGTCCAGCGCCCGTCAAGTAGTGTGGTGTCGGCATTGGTGCTGAAGCCGATAAAGCTGCGTAGCGACCACAACCCCAACCCCAGCAAGGTGGCGAGGAACAGGGCGATGTAGAGGATGCGGAATGAGCGGGTCATGGTCGGCTCCCTCAGAACTGGAAATAAAGGAATGGCGAGAAGCTTTGCGCCGAGAGTTTGAGAATCGAGGCGATGAACAGCAGCAGCACCAGGCTGCGCATCACATAACGCGGCCAGTCGGCGACCCAGTAAGCCGGTTGAACCTCGGCCTCGACCCCGACGCTATAGCCGGGTTGGTGAATGCTGCCGGCTGCTTCACCGGGTACGGCCTTGATCAGACCGGGTTGCGCGGTGGCCGGGCCGTCGGCGGGTTTGGCCTTGGCTTTGGCGGCGGGCGGGTTGCGGTAAAAGTCGCGCAGGCCGAAGAACGCCAGGGTTGCGTAGGCCAGCACCAGGGTCGCCACTTGCAGGCCGGTGAGGCTGGCGCGGTTGAGTTCCGACAGTGACCACTCGCTGAAGCTGAACATGGCGCCGTACATGCGCGCGGCGACGTGCAGGTTTTCGGAGCGGAAAATCACCCAGCCCATGATCACCAGCAGGAAGGTCAGGGCCCAGCGGATCGGGTTGAAGCGGCGCGGGTTGGTGTCGATGCCCAGGGCTTTTTCGATCGCCAGCCACAGGCCGTGCCAGGCGCCCCAGACGATGTAGGTGAGGTTGGCACCGTGCCACAGGCCGCCGAGCAGCATGGTCAGGAACAGGTTGCGGTAGGTGATCAGCGTGCCTTTGCGGTTGCCGCCCAGGGTGATGTAGAGGTAGTCGCGCAGCCAGGTCGACAGGCTGATATGCCAGCGCCGCCAGAACTCGGTGATCGACTGGCTGATGTACGGCTGTTTGAAGTTCTCCATGAAGCGGAAGCCCATCATCAGGCCCAGGCCGATGGCCATGTCGCTGTAGCCGGAGAAGTCGAAGTACAGCTGCGCGGTGTAGGCCAGGGCGCCGAGCCAGGCGTCGCCGGTGCTCGGGTGTTGCAGGGCGAAGCAATGGTCGGCGACCACCGCCAGGGTGTCGGCGATAAAGACCTTCTTGATAAAGCCCTGCATGAACCGCGTGGCGCCCTCGGAGAATTTGTCGAGGGTGTGGGTGCGGTTGTTGAACTGTTCGGCGAGGTCGCGAAAGCGCAGCACCGGGCCGGCGATCAGGTGCGGGAAGATCGCCACGAAGGCCGCGAAGTCGATCAGGTTGCGGGTTGCCGGAGTGTCGCCAC
>JARLJI010000161.1 GCA_031291295.1 Rhodoferax sp.
ACTCGCGGCCAGCACTGATGCTCATGGGCAGGCCGGTCTCGAGCTTGTCCCAGTGTTCGCCCTGATCGGTGCTTCGCAAGGCATTGCCACGCAGACCATAGGCGATCAATACCCCTGAGCGCGTGGCCAACAAGCCAAAAAAGCTGCCTTTGTAAGGCGACGCCAAGGCCGTGAAGCTGGCACCGGCATCGTCTGACCTGAGTAGTAGGCCTTGTTCGCCCACCACGTAGACCTTGTTGCCCACATAACGCACGCCATAGAGGTGCAAGCCCCTGGGGTTGGGCAGGCGCTGCAGGGCAGGCTGCCAGGTTTTGCCACCATCTTCGGTGACAAAGGCCATGTTGTAGGCACCCACTGCAAAGCCATGCTGTGCATCGGCGAAGTCGATATCAAAAAAGGGCTTGTCGGGGCCGTCTTCGGCGAAACGCTGGGCATTGCGCTGGGCTTTTTCATCACCCAGTGATGCGACGGTTGCGCCCACGGCAGCGGCGGCCTGCTGACCATCAAGTTGCTTGACCCAGGTTTGACCGGCATCGTCGGTGCGCAGAATCACGCCCAGGTGGCCCGTGGCCCAGCCGGTGTGGTCGTTGACAAAACGCACGCTGGTCAAGGTCACACGCACCGGCACTTGCGCTTGGCGCCAGTGTTTACCGGCATCGTCCGAGAGCAGTACCGTGCCGCGCTCGCCCACGGCAACCAGGCGACTGCCAGAGCGGGTCACCGCCAGCATGGCAGCGCTCAGGGCCTTGGGGCTTTGCAATGCCGGTTCGCTGAGCACGCGTGGCGTCGCACCAGCAGCAGGCCCTTCGACCGCACTGGCACTGTGGGCCACCACCACGCTGCCCATCACGATTAAACACAGTGACACCATCCGGCTAAGGCGTGTCTTGGCAAAGGCCGTTTTCATCAGCGTGTGCCTTCGTTGGCCAGTTCTTCAGGGCTGAAGAAGCTGCGCTCCAAGGTGGGAAGCACTTTCACTTGCACAGGCAGCTCATTGGTGGCCATGTTCAGGTAGTAGGCACCGGTTTGCAAGTCATAGCCACCCCAGAAGAAGTTGCCCAGTACGGCCGGAATGTCGGGTGCGACCAATGCCAAGGTGAAATTGGTGCGCCAGAGGTCGCCCTTGGCGTCCCAGCCGTCAAACAAAATGATCTGCCAGCTGTCTTCGTCGATGTAGTACTTGCGCTTGGCTACTACGTGGCGCTTGCCGGGTGCCAGCGTGGCTTCCACTTCCCATACGCGGTGCAATTCCCAACGCACCTGAGAAGGGTTGAGCGTGTTGGGCGTGACCAGATCAGCCACCTTGGCGAGCGCCGCCCGGTTGTTGTTGTAGGG
>JARLJI010000162.1 GCA_031291295.1 Rhodoferax sp.
AGCATCCGACCCGCCTTCAATCGTTTCTTCGCCGCTTCGCTCAATCGTTTTTGCATCACGCCAATATTCTCCAGCATTGCTACTGGAGACATAACGCTTGAAACGCTCAGCGGTTGTCACGATTTACGGAAATATCAATAGGCGACCCAGAGGAACGGCATATCAAGTTGAGAACCGGATAAGGCGCTTTATTTTTGCTTTCAAACCCATTTGATCGAGCTTGGTGCCAAGCCACATCGACGCGAAATTGATCATCAATTGGCCATAAATGAGCGCCATGTTTGCGACATTTCTTCTCATGAAGAAGACATTGGCACACTGCTGATGGCCAGTCGCAAAAAGGCGCTTGTGGTCGGAATCCCCTTCGGTAAAGTCAAAATATCTGAAACGGGTCTCTGAAAATAGTTGCTCCACGGCCAGCCATTGCAGCACTGTCCCTACCGACATCTGTGTGTAGTCAGGGTCATACCCCAAATGGCTATAAATCAATATGTCGTTTTCTATCGGGCAATAGAGGTAGGCGACGGGCCGCTCACCATCAAACAAGACATAGGCTCTGATGCATTCCTCTGCTGCCATCAATTCCGTTTGCCGGATGAAATCCTCTGAATCGGGAATGCCCGCATCTAGCAGGCGTTCTTGATACGTTAACTTGGATACCGTTCGCGCCGCCTGGAAGAAGTCCCGCATCTCATCAGGTTGCCGATAAGTTTTCCAGCGGATAGTGCCGCCGCAGTGTTCTGCGTATTTTCTGACTTTTCGATGAAGCGTTGATCGGGTTTTGGACGAGAATTTTTTTTGATAGCTCTCGAACGACAAAGAAAAATCAATGTAGCTATGTTGATACTGAAGTGGCACATAGCAGACATAGTCGTCGATTCGGCTGAACGCGGGCATCACCGTGCCCATTGGCATGCCCCGGATCAGAAAACCCTGGCTACCGGTGGCAAGTTCTTCGATCGGCAGTGCGGGTGGACCGGAACTTGGCTCTTCATCAAACAGGTCTGCAGTCCTGACCTGGAGCCTGCGCGACACGCTGAATAGCGTCCAGTCGCTCAGTTGAAACTTGAACGGAACCTGTTGATCCTGCCATGGGCTCATTGGTACTTTCTCCGATAGGCTTGCTCAATCATGCGTAGCCCGGTCACCCATGGCGGGGAGTTCAACGGAGCTGGTTGCGATTGTTTCACCACGGGCGTCAGGCCCTGAAACCCTCTCACGCGAAAACAATCTGCATTTTTTTCCAGAAAGGCGCAAAGCCTGCCAAAGCGTTTGACAACGACTTCATCGGGTCGATTCATGGCCGTGTTCATCAATTCAAAGCTATGAGACAGCAGGACAAACGAACTTCGTCCAGTCTCCAGGGCTTGCCACATTAGCCGTTCCAACTCCTTGTAAGAGCAGGCGGTTAATTGCGCATGTCGCAGGGAACGCGTCCCATCACGGAACACGGTCATCGGATACTCATAGACGCCACGGCATTCAATGGGCTCGACGAGGGTCACCCCTGGCATGACGCCGCTGTCTGGCCCGGACATGCTGGCGTTGTAACTGCCGTCAAATGGAATGTGATTTGTTGCAAGGGCGGTCAAGGTGTCTGCATTGAACGCAAAGCTCCCCGCCCTGAAAGCGTTGACCTCCTCCGCCCCGGCGTTGGAAATCAGCCTTGTGCCAAGGGCAATCAGTTGCGTCTGCTCTTCAAGCGAAAAGTATCGCAAGTGTTGGCGCTTTTCCCGCACGTGCTCGAAAATCGGCTGGCGCGACTCATCGGCCCATTCAGTGTGCAGGTGCAATTGCACCTCTTGCAAGCCGTCGTTAAGCAAACCGACGATCTCCGCCAACGGCTGATTTCCGAAGCGCGTCGAAAAAAGTGACTCGACAAAAAATACGCCCGTCAGCCCATGCTGTTTCAAGACCTTGATCTTGTGCGGCAACCCAAAATCACCCATTGGAGTGGGCCCATAAATGTATTTTCGAAATGCACCCGGAAATTTTTCATCGATGTTGTGCCAGCCATCGCACCAAATTTCCACGTCCACAGTGAGGAAGATATCTAACATGTGCCCCTTAATTATCAGCGGTGCTGATAGTTGCGGCTGACCATATGGCTCGGCCCGGCCCGAGCCTCATACCAGAGGAGGTGCTGTCACTGGGTGATTGCATCATGCAGGTCAATGTGCGTGTTGTCGCGGTACTCGCCGGGGCCGGCCGACTCCAGCGCGCCGATGCCGGCCAGCCGGTTGTTCACGGCGCGTATCGCATCGGCTCCAGGCGCCACCTTTAAAAACACGCCGCCGAGCGGCAGCGGGTTGACCAGCGTGTTGTTTTCCAGGTCGATCTCGTTGCGGGGCCATTTGTAGCCTTCGGCGCCAAACGAGATCAGGATGGGGTTCTCTGTCGTGGTGCTTTGCGCAATGGTGTTGCCCGCCACATAGGCCATGCCGCCATTCGGAAACTCCAGCTCGTAGCTGGCCGTGCCGCCAGCCCCGTCGACCAGCCGGTTGTTGACGATCCGGCTTACGGCCGCCCGGCTCTTGAGCAGGTGGCCGATGTGCGCATGGTGAAAATAGCTGCCCGTCACCGACAGTCGCGCAATCTGCCCCACGTACAGGTTGTGGTTGTGCCCATCGGGGCGCTGGTTGTAGGCAAATTCGCTGTCTTCGATGTCGAGCACCGTGGCGGGGTCGTTGTTGGTGAGCAGCCCCATTTCGTTGTACAGGAAGCGGCAGTTGCGCACCTGGAGCGAGCCGCTTTCCAGCCGGATGCCCGCGCCATTGCGGTCGGGCACCGCCGCACCCTCGAAGTCAAAGCCGTCCACACGCATGCCGTGGGCCCGCACCACCCAGATACCCTTGCCTTCCGCTGCGGTGCCCTGGGCCAGCAAGCGCACGCGCCCGCCCACGGCGCGCAGCGTGATGTTGTCCTGTGTCCACACGGCCACGTCCCCCGCGTAGGTGCCGGAATCTACATCAATAGTGGCTCCAGCCCTTGCCAGTCGTGCACTATCGGCTATTGTTTTTATAGTTTGTTGGGGGCCGACGTGGATGACTTGCGGGGCCGGCCCGGCAGCGTCAGCCCGCGCGTTGCCGGGCAGCGCACTCATCAGGCAGAGCAGCGCCAGCGCGGCCACGCCCACGATGGCCCTCGGCCGCTGCGGCGTGGCGGGCGCGTGCGGCTGGCGCCGCAGGGTCAAAGCCACCAGCACCAGCAGGTAAAAGATCCAGGCCAAGCGGGGCACATCGACCAGGCTGTCAAACAGCCCGACCACGGCAAAGCCGCTCAGGCTGGCCGCCAGTGCCGGTGCCAGCGGGTGCCGGCGCGCGCCGCCCAGGCTGGTGCGCCACAGGGCGCCCGCCAGCAGCAGGCCCCAGAGCGTGGTCCCGAGCAGTCCCTGATCGAACAGCACGTTCATGTACAGGCTCTTGATGTGCCAGGGCATGTGGTAGCGGTCGCTGGAGAAAAACCAGTGCGCCATGCCCTTTGAGAAGTCGCCATTGGCGAGCAGCTGGCGCCCGTCGGCGCCGGTCAAGGCGACGTCGGCCAAGTTGGCTACGCCCCCCTGTGTTGCCATCGCCATGGAAAACGCCAGCAGCCGGGGCGCATACCAGTCACCGCGGCTGACCGCCCCGTCCTTCAATGGCACGCGCAGGTCTTGCCACACACCCGGCATGCCCTTGACGGTGGGCTCAGCCAATAGGCAACCCTGGTTGTAGAGCAGGTGCTTTTCACATACTTCAAAATGCAGTTGCACATCTTTGTCCGCGCGCACCCGCGCCGTTACCAGCGCCGCGCTGCCGGGGGGCGCCACCCGCTGTGTGACCCGAAAAATTTCACCCCAACCCAGCACGTGCAAGCCCCCTGTGAGGGTGAGGAAGGTGTTGCCACCTTCCTGTTTGAGCCGGTAGTCACCCGGGTGCTGCTCCGGATCGCCCATCAAAAAATAATTCGCCGGAAAGCGCCCCATCCCCTTGCCCAGCCACCAGTCGGCCGGTGTGCGCAGCATGTCGCGGCCCAGCCGCCAATGCGCGAGCCTGACGTTAAGGTCTCCCTCGCCGGTGGAAAACCGGTCGCTCATGTAGGCGCCGCCGTCCATCACGCCGACCACCGCCGCCACCAGACCCAAGGTGCATGCCGTGGTGGCCTGCCAGCGCAATGCCTGCGGCCACAGGGGTTTGCGGCGCACTCCCGCCACCAGACTCACCGCCAACACGGCCAGCAAGGCGGACGCAGCATGCCGCAGCCCCGCTGCGTCACCCCAGTGGTTGGCCACCAGTGCGCCAGCCGCCACAGTTGTCAAAAATCCGCCAAAGGCCATGGGGCCGGCCATCGCAGCCGCAGGGGTTGCGCGCCGGCCAAGCCACAGCATGACCGCCGTCAAGACTGCCGCCAGCCCCCACGCCACATAGGCGCCCTTGGGCAGCAGCCAGCCTATCGCGCCCGCGAGCAACATCAGCACCAGTCCCAGCGCCATGCCTGCCAGCCACTGGCTGGCTTTGAAGCGGCGCAATACCTGCGCCAGCGGCAGCATCAGTGCCACCGTGCCCAGCAGCGCCGCCATGCCCCGGTAGCCGCTGGTCTGGAACATCCAGGCAGCGCCGGCGCCAAACCCGGCCACGAGCCATAGCGCGGCGCCCAGATGCATGCCGGTGCCCGTCGGGTTGTCCTGATCCGTGTTCACGTGCCCTGTGGCGGGCGAAGGGACGAGCGGCCTGCGCTGCCAGGCGTACAAACCCAAAAACACCACCACGCCCACCGGCACGGCCAGGTAAACGCCGCGCGAAAAGGTCGTCAGGCAGGCATAGGCGCCCAGTGCCAGCACCGTGGCCGCCAGGCCCCAGCGGGTCGGCGTGCCGGCCCCCATCAGCTCGCGCAGCGCAAAAGGCACGGTCAAGGCCAAAAAGCCATCGAGCGCGGCGCCGCCCACATGCATCTCCCAAAACAGGCCGGTGGTGCGGTAGTCCGAAGAAAAATTGAGCAGCCCGGTAAATGCGGCGCGCTCCCAGATGGTGGTCAGTGCCGCAGCGGCCAGCCCCAGCATCAGGCCCCAGGTCAGCAGGCGCTGTGCCCGCTCGGGCGCCTGCCTGGAAGCCGCCTGCCAGAGCGGAAGCACCAGCAGCGCCAGCAGAAAACTCTTGCCCAGTCGCACGCTGTTCATCGGCTCCAGATAACCCTGGAACCAGCCAAAGCTGAAGCCGCCCGCGTCCGCAAAGCCCCGGACTACGGCGACCAGGGTGGACAGCGCAAACAGCAGCGCCAGCAGCCAGGCCAGCACCGATACGGCCGCCATGCCCGGCATGGCGTCCCGCGAGCTGCCATCGCCCGACGTGTTCGTCCGCACAGGCCACGCCATGCGCGCATAACCGCCGGCCGCCACCGCCAAAACCAGGATGTCCAGCTCTTCAAAGGTGATCCAGCCCGTCCACGGCGCCAGGCCAATCAAGGGCAGCAGCGCCGGCACCAGCAGCAACCACAGTTGCGACCAGGCAAAAAAGGCGGCCCAGCCTGCCAGCATCAAAGCGGTCATCACGGCAGGGGCCAGCGGGTAATGCACGGCCAGCGTCAGGCCGGCGGCCCCCGAAATCAGGGCCAACACGACGGGCAGCAACGTCAGGCGCGTGGCGTCGCGTCGATCTGTGCGCGGACGGTGGTGGACATGCTCTGCCATAGAATCCTGTGGGTGTCTTCCTGACGGCGCCAGTGCGGCGGGCCGCACACTTTGTACCACGTGTACCACGCGTTCGTCCTTGAAAACGCGGAACTCCGGAGCCTGCTTGAAACGAGTCCTGATGATTGCCTACCACTTCCCGCCGCTGGCGGGCAGCAGCGGCATCCAGCGTACCTTGCGTTTTGTGCAGCACTTGCCGGCCATGGGCTGGCAGCCCCTGGTGCTCAGCGCCCACCCGCGTGCCTATGAAAATACCAGCGATGACCTGCTGGCCGACGTGCCTGCCGCAACGGTGGTGCGCCGCGCCTTCGCGCTGGACACCGCTCGCCACCTGCAACTCAAGGGGCGCTACCTGGGCTGGATGGCCCGGCCGGACCGCTGGATCAGCTGGAAGTTCGACGCGATTCGCCAGGGTCTGCAGCTGATTGAAGAATACAAGCCCGACGTGATCTGGTCCACCTACCCGATTGCTACGGCGCATGTGATTGCCTCGAAGCTGCACCGCAAAACCGGCATCCCGTGGATGGCGGACTTTCGCGACCCGATGGCACAAGATGGCTACCCCGCTGACGCGCGCACCTGGCAGAGCTATAGGGCGATAGAGGCAGACGCCGCGACGCACGCGCGCTATTGCGTTTTCACCACCCCCGGCGCGGCGCGCATGTATCAGCAGCGCTACCCTGGCGCAGCCAGCCGCATGGTCGTGCTGGAAAACGGCTATGACGAAGAAAGCTTTGCATCGGTGGCGCCGCAGGCAACCGCCGACGGCGCCCTGGCGAACGGCAAGCGGCCGCTCGTAATGCTGCACAGCGGCATTGTTTACCCCTCGGAGCGTGACCCCACCCAACTGTTTGAAGCGCTGGGCCGCCTGCAAAAGGCGGGTAGCCTAAGCCCGGCTGAGCTGCGCATCCGCTTTCGCGCATCGGTGCACGACAACTTGTTGCAAAGCCTGGCCCAAGCCCACGGCGCGCAGGACTTTATCGAGCTGTGCCCTGCCATACCGTACCGCGATGCACTGGCCGAAATGCTGGCGGTCGATGCCCTACTGGTCATGCAGGCCAGCAACTGCAATGCGCAGATACCGGCCAAGATTTACGAGTACCTGCGCGCGGGCAAACCGATACTGGGCCTGACCGATCCCGCTGGCGACACGGCCGGAGTGCTGCGCGAAGCGGGCCTCAATGACATCGCGCGGCTTGATTCAGCGGACGAAATTGCGCAGGCGTTGCCTGCATTGGTGCATGACTGGCGACGAGGAAAAGTCGAGCTGCCACAAGCATTGGCTGTGCGGCAGTCATCCAGGCGCGGGCGCAGTGAGGCGTTGGCGGAGCTGCTCAATCGGGTGCGGGCTGTATAGTTTTCTGTTGGTTCCGTTTGAATAACTGAACCCAATGTTTGCCTAATGCAACTCGGTCAAGCTCACTTCCTTGCTTGGATGCAATACTGATACGTGAGGAACTCACGCACTGGGCCAACGCCTGAGACTGGGTTAAGGCACTTTTTCATCAGTCGGTTCCATCTGCCGCCACCCTTGTCGCCGAGTCGCAGCCCAAATGACTCGTTTTCAATAATTAGCCCTTGACTTCGGAGTAGTGACCTCGCATCGGCTAGAGTAAACCAACGCAAATGTGTCTGGTCAAAAATTCCCCGATCTCGGCGGGGAAAGGTGCCCTTGACGGCGATAGACCAGAGTGCCGAAACGTGCCTGATATTGGGCATACTCAAAACGACATGCCCTCCAAGTCGCAGATGTGGAAGCGCATCTGCGAGAGTCCGGTCCGGAGCCCGAAGGTGTTCCAGGACATCCGCGAAAATCATGCAGTCGAATTGCCCCTGTTTGAACAGGCCCCAGTCGAACATCTCAATGTCCGCCTGCAGGACTCGATGAAGGCGGCTCTCGGCCTCTCTGGCGAACTCTGGCAAGAATTCGATCCCGGTGACGAGGCGATTTGGATTCGCGGCCATCAAGCTTGCCCCAAGTGTCCCATTGCTGCAACCTACATCAAGAACTTCGATAGCGGATTCGGGCACGAGATCGAAGATATCTGAACGATCTGTCGTATAAGCGCCGGCGCGGTTCAGGTTCATTACTATTTATCCCCCTTTATCCTTGATACGTATAGTTTGATTGCCACCAGCTAGACGTGGCTTACGGCATGCCAGCTTGCCTCACTAGTGTAGTGCGCGTGAAGTAATAGAACTTATGTGAGTCGGCATACTCCAATCGCTCAGGAGGTTGGAGCGATGCGGATTGCCAAGACGATTGAACTGGACGAGCACACCGAGCGGGAGCTTCGTGTGTTGGCCAAGGGCCGACGAGTGCAGGCTCGGCTTCAGCAGAGAGCGCTCGTGGTCCTGATGGCCGCCGCAGGCCGGCAGAACAAGGACATCGCGCTCCAGGCGGGGCTCGATCGCCGGCAAGTGGCGCTGTGGCGTCAACGTTTTCTGGACGGCGGCATCGATGCGCTTCGCAAGGATGCTCCGCGCGCAGGTCGGCCCGCCACGGTCACGGCGCAGATGGAGTCGCGCATCGTGCATGCCACGTTGCATGAGAGGCCAGTCAACGC
>JARLJI010000163.1 GCA_031291295.1 Rhodoferax sp.
CGAGAATTCGAACTTCTTCACGCAGCCCGAAGTTGCAGAGCGAGCGAAACAGCCTGCTGAGGATTCCAGGGTGCGGCTCTGGAGCGACGATTACTCCAGCCTGCTGCCGCTGATCCGCTGGTAACCGGCGCCCTAAACGGGCAATTCCTAGCCGGCCCACTCGGCGGCTTTGACAAGCGGAACGATGACGCGCCTGTTCAAGCTTCGCGTCAGCGCAAACATGACCGCGGCCGCTCCCAGGGCAGGCAGGGCGAGGCCGCGCAGCCCGGCCAGGTAGCTTCCCGTCGCATCCTTCATCAGGCCCATCCAATAGGGACCGACGAATCCGCTGAACATGGTGATAGTATTCATGGCCGCAATCCCTGCCGCGGCTGCGCGGCCGGCAAGAAACTGCGTCGGCACCGACAGGGCCGGCCCCTGCATCGACATGAACGAAATGAAACTCGCGGCCAGCCCCGCCACGACAAGCCACGGCGACTGCGCGAAACTGGCAATCACAAAACCGGCGGCCATTACCATGCAGGGCACAATGCAATGCAGCGCCCGTTCGCCGGATCGGTCGGAGTGCGCGCCGTTGAGCAGCATGGCCGCTGCGCCGGCGAGTCCAAAGCAGGCCACCAGGTAGCCGACGTTGGCCACGCTCCAACCCGTTGCTCCTTGCAGAATGGCCGGCGCGGAAAATCCATAAGCGTAACTGGTTGTCAGCGCACAGAAAAAGAAGGCGCCGATCATCCACACCTTGGGCGAAAACAGGGCCTGCATCACGCCGGCCTCGTGCCCCAGGTGTGCTTGTTGGCTGTCGGTCTTGAGCTGATTCTGGAGCCAGGCCTTCTCTTGCGGCGTGAGCCACGCGGCCTTGGCCGGCCCATCGGGCAGCAGTTTCAAAATCACCAGGCTGAACAGGACCGCGGGCAGTCCCTCGACCAGGAACAGCCACTGCCAGCCTGCCAGGCCCAGCTTGCCGCCCAGGCCCAGGAGCCATCCGGCCAGCGATCCCATCACCACCGAGCTCAGCGGCAGGGCAATATAAAACCGGCTGACGGCGCGTGCCCTCATGCGGGTCGGAAACCACAGCGTCAGGTAGTAGAGCACGCCGGGAAAGAAACCCGCTTCGGCCATGCCCAGCAGCAGCCGCATGGCGTTGAACTCGAACGGGGTGCGGACAAACATGGTGGCCGCGGCCAGCAATCCCCAGGTGAACATGATGCGCGCCAGCCAGCGCCTAGCCCCATAGTGCAGCATCAGCAGGTTCGACGGCACCTCGCAGAATGCGTAGCCGATGAAGAAGAGGCCGGCGCCAAAGCCGTAGACGGACGCGCTGAAGTGCAGATCGCGGTTCATCTGGAGCGAGGCAAAGCTGAGGTTCAGGCGGTCTATATAAGCCAGGCCGTAGCCGATCCCGATGACCGGAAGCAGCCTCAGACCGGCCTTGCGCTGCGCC
>JARLJI010000164.1 GCA_031291295.1 Rhodoferax sp.
CAGGTTGCCACCGAAATCCGTCAGGTGACTGCCCGTCATCGCGACATAGCCCACCGGCGCAGCAGCAAAAGCAGCCATCGCGGCCGCCACAAAGCACAGGGCGATCGCCGCCCTCAACAGAGGTTTCATTGGATCCTCCAGGTTGTTTGCAAGTTACGAAATCGATGCCGGCGTGAGCAGTACGCCGCCGGTCGTCAGCGGAGCCGTCTTGAACCCGCCAGTGGGCGCCGTGAGCTGCTGCATCAATACAAAACACGTATTGGCCGGGACGCTAACAGGACTGTTTCCATCGATGCCCTGCAGAGTGAGCGTATGCGCGCCCGCGCTCAATCCTGTGATAGAAGCCACGCCGGTGGCGCCGTAGAAGCCGCCGTACCCATAGCTTCCAGCGCCATCTACCTGGATACGGAAGCCAGTCATCTCGCTCGCCGCATTGCCTTGCGCGGTGAACAGGACGAGCGTGTCACCGTCTCCCGAGACCTGCACCGTGATGGTGGCCAGCGTGACCCAGGACGTGCTTACCAACGTGGTGGCCGAGGGGAAAGATCCCGAGATCACCGCGAAATGGTTGCTGGTCTGATCCGCGCCCACCTCGACGGGCTGAATCTGGTCCAGCGTCAAACCGCTGCTGAACTGCAGCGCCACGCCGCCGCCGCCGATCGGCCGGATGGGCAGCACCGGCTGAATCCGCGCGGGCGTCCAGTTGGAAACCTGCACCCAGGCTCCCGGCGTGCCATCGGCCCACAGCGAGCGCACGCGCACATTCACAGTCTCAACCGATGAAACGCTGTCGATGTAGCAGTTGGTGGCCTGCCCGGAGAAGGTGCCCACGTCGATCCACGCGCCGCCGCGGAAAACGGCGAAGTAGTCCTGCCACTGCACCTGGATGCTGCCGCCATTGTTCACGTAAGTATCCGTGGGCGCGGTCCAGCTCACCAGCATGCGCGGCATTACGGAGCCGTCGGACTGCAGCACGGTGGTGGTAGTGTTGTCCGTCAGCGTGACGCCGGTGGGCGGCAGAGGTACATATGGCCGCGCGCCGGGTAATGCAGGCACGTCGTAGGGCGTCAGCTCTTCGGCCGCGGTCCACTCGTAAACGCTGGGATCAGTCTCCTGTACCGGAACCACGGTGGTGAGCGTGGGCACCTCTTCGCCGTTCTGGCCGCGCGCCGTGCCCAGCGTGAACTGGAACTGGCCCACCTCGAGATACTTGTCGGTCCAGCCCATGGCCGGGAAGCTGAACTGCATCACATCCAGCGGCTGCATCTGCATGGCTGCCAGAAACATGGGAAAGCTGCCCGAGCCCTGCTGCCGGTTGCGCAGCAAATGAATCTTGGCCACACGCTGGGCCTGCACAATCGAGATGCACCCCTTCAGGCTCAGCTCCAGCGGCAGCTGCACGCCGCCATCGTCAGCCAGGTAGATGTCGCTCGCGTAGCCGTGGCGCACGTCGCAGGCGTACTGCGGGTAATTCGTGGGCTGCCACTCCAGCGGCCAGTTGTCGGCCGTGGCGCCGTAGTACCAGCCGTTGCGGTCATACAGGTTGCCCGCCACATTGTAGGGATAGTTCGGCGGCGTATAGGTGCCATTGACGCGGTTGACCAGGTCACGGAAGCTGCGCGTGGGGCTCCATTGCGGCGTATCCACCAGCGCGCTCTCGTCAAAGCTGAAACTCGGCCCCTGCCAGTAAGCCGGCCAGATATACCAGCTGGGACCGATATGACTGATGCGGCCCGCGGCGGTGGGCATCATCTGCGCCAGCATCTCGCCCGGCGGCGTGGATGTGTCGAAATGAATGTGCTGGGCGAAATTCGATTCATAGCCCTGGCTGGTCATCACCTGCTCATCGCAGACGTTGGCCGCGGCAATAAGCTGGTCGATGGCATCGGTGGGCCAGCCACTCACCGGCCCCTCGCCCACGCCGTAGTCAGTATCAGCCAGCACGTCGGCCACCTGCAACGCCCAGTTGGTACTGAAGCCCTCCTTTCCGGTGCGCGGATCATAGATACGGTTTTTGCCGTTGACGGTGAGCCGAATCTCCGGCGGCTGCGGGAACAGCGATGCATCATAGCCCACGTTGATGTAGAGATACGCCACGCCCTGGCCGGTCAGGTTCTGTCCGCTGGGCGGCGTCCAGGCGCTATCGTTCCAGGTCAGGCTGGACATGATGTCCCCGGCCGGCTGATCGCCCCAGCGCACCTCGGCGTACACCTTGCCGCTGAAGTTGTAATGCGGACCGCCCGGCCCGATACCATACCCCAGGCCGTAGCCGGATTGCGTCGGATCCTGTTCATCGGCCGCGCCGGTCCCTCCGAACGTGAACGCGCCCTGGATC
>JARLJI010000165.1 GCA_031291295.1 Rhodoferax sp.
GATGGCAATAAACGGCTGGCTGGCGCGCGGCGATTGCTGATGGATATACCGCGCCAGCACCTCCTTGCCGGTGCCGGACTCGCCGGAAATCAGTACGGTCGAATCACTGCGCGCCACCCGCGCCGCCAGCTCGAGCAACTGTGCACTGGCCGGCTCCGAGGCGATCGGCCCCTCGCTGTCCACCGCGCTCAACCGCCCCAGGGCATGCCGCGCCACCAGGTCGAGCAAGGCCTTGGGCTCGAACGGCTTGACCAGATAATCGGCCGCGCCCTGGCGCATCGCATCCACCGCCCGCTCCACCGCCCCGTGGGCGGTCATCAGCAATACCGGCAGTTGCGGCTGACGCGCGCGCAGCAGGCCTAGCAACTGGTGCCCGTCCATGCCCGGCATATTGACGTCGCTGATCACCAGGCCGAACGACTCCGCGGCCACCGCCTCAAGCGCCTCCTCGGCCGAACCGACCGCATGGAAGCCATGCCCGGCCAGCAGCAGGGTATCGGCCAGCGCCTCACGCAAGGCATGATCGTCCTCGACCAGCAGGACCTTGAGCAGCGATTTCATTCTTGAGCCTCCATGGCACCCGGAATCAGCGGCAGGCAGACCATCGCACAAGTGCCACGCCCCAGCCGCGAGTGTAATTGCATGTCGCCCTGATGCGCCCGGGCAACGGCCTTGACCACCGCCAGGCCGAGGCCGGTGCCGGTGGTCTTGGTGGTAAAGAACGGTTCGCCCAGGCGCGCCAGCACCGTCGGCTCGATTCCCGAGCCATTGTCACTGATGCACAGGCGCAAGGTCGTGCCACGGGCGTACAGGTGCACCTTGAGGCGTGCCTCGCCGGTGCTGGCCTGCTGGGCATTTTCGATCAGGTTCAGCAGTGCGCCCACCAGGGTATCGCGGTTGCACAACAATTCACCGACATGACTGTCGCATTGCCAGCGTACGGCGGCGCCCTGGACATGGGTCTGCGCCGCGGCCTGCAACGCCTGCATCAAGCCACCGGGCGTCAACCGATCGGTCAGCGGCAGCTCGCCGCGGGCGAATACCAGCATGTCGCGGACCTGGTGCTCCAACTCGTGCAAGCGCTCCTTCAAGCGCCCGGCAAAGCGCTGCTGGGTCTCGACCGGCAACACCTGCTCGGTGAGGTGACTGGCGTAGAGCAAGGCCGCCGAGAGCGGCGTGCGGATCTGGTGCGCCAGTGACGCGACCATGCGCCCCAGCGACGACAGGCGCTCATGCCGGGCCAGTTGATCCTGCAGGCGACGGGTTTCAGTCAGGTCGTTGAGCAACACCAGCTGACCTGGCTCGGCATCCAGCGAACGAGTGGAGATCGACAGGCGCCGACCGTCCTTGAGAGAGATTTCATGGCCGTCATCTTCACGCGGGGCGAAGCAACGGATAATCACCTGGCGCCAGAGCTCGCCCACCAGAGGCAGGCCGAGCAGC
>JARLJI010000166.1 GCA_031291295.1 Rhodoferax sp.
AGCATCCGACCCGCCTTCAATCGTTTCTTCGCCGCTTCGCTCAATCGTTTTTGCATCACGCCAATATTCTCCAGCATTGCTACTGGAGACATAACGCTTGAAACGCTCAGCGGTTGTCACGATTTACGGAAATATCAATAGACCGAACGCGCACGTCTTCGGCTTTCAGTTTCAATGACACCGATGTCGCAGTGCAGTATCTCAAGGGCTACGGACTGCACATCGGCGGTGTTGATCAAGCCGCGCCGCGACGACGAAACAACGACGAGAACACCTAGTAAGGAGACCACGATGCAAACCACTTCCACCACTGTTCAGGCACCGATCGGGCGAGCCGGGGCGCGCGACGACGGCTTTACCAGCAGCAACGTCGGCGCCCTCTTGCTTGGGCACTGCGCCGGCATGCTCGATCTCGTGGGTCTGCCTGTGTGGGTTGGCGCCAACTTGATCGGTTTCTACAAGTTCGACCCGCAGAAGGCGGGGCTGCTGGCCACCGTGTACCTGCTGTGCGCCGTGATCGCGAGCATGTTGCTCGCGCCCCGTTACGGCCGTTCTTTGACCAAGACGGTGACGGTGGTGGGCTACGCGGTGGCGGCGCTGGCCTTCGTCGCGTTGGCCACGTTCGCTGGCAACGACTACCCGACAATGCTCGTGTTGCACGCGATCGGCGGACTGGGCGCGGGCAGCGCGTTGACGATGGTCGATGGCACGATTGGCCGCAGCGATAACCCTCACCGCATGTTCGCCTATGCCGGCGTGGCCGTGGCCGTTTTCGGGATCCTGGTGCTCGGCAGCGGCCCGGCCATCATCGGCAAGCAGGGCGGTACGGCGCTGTGGTTCGTGTTTGCGGGGGTCATGGGGCTCGCGGCCTTGGTGGCAGTGCTGGCCTTTCCGCAGGTGCCCGCAGCGCGGCAGCATCCGCAAGGGACCACGGGGCGGATTTCGCGACAGGTGTGGTTCGGCATCATCGGCATGAGCACCCTCTGCATGGCCCACTCGATGATCTTCCCCTTCGTCGAGCGCATGGGCATCGATCGCGGCTACTCGGCCGGCTTGGTGGCCGGTGTGCTGGTGTCCATCGGCTTCGCCAACCTGGTGCCGTCACCGCTGGCGGCGGTGCTCGAGAAGCGTTTGCGGCCCGAGCGCGCCATCTTGGGTGGCACTCTGTTCCACATGATGTTGGTGCTGCTCGTGACGCAGGTGTCCCGGCTCGACGTGTACATGCCGGTGGTAGCGATACTGACCACGCCCCTCTTGTTCATGCACACCTTCCTGTTTGGTCTCATGGCCCGGTTGGACCCCAGTGGGCGTTCGGTGGCCGCGACGCCGGCGATGCTGATGATCGGCTCGGCCGCCGGCCCGGCGCTGGGCGGCACTCTGCTTGTGGCTTCGGGCTACTCGGGACTGGGCATCGGCGTTGCGGCGTTTGGCTTGCTGGCCGCGATCTTCTTTTCACAAATACGCGGAACACGCTAAAGGATTAGCTTGTGCCTGGCATCGCTTGTGGTCATTCGGCGAGAGATCCCTCTCGCTTTCCGAAGAGGAGGGGCAGGGTCAATCAAGCCAAGAAAATACACGGATCACCCAGGATGAAAGCAAACAACTTCTTGCCTATTGAGATTTCCATAAATCATGACATTACCAAAGCGTAGCCTGCATCCGGCAGGCGGCGATGATGGAGGGACGCTTCTGCGCGCTCTTGAGCTTGTTGCGCGCAGTGCCGTGAAGCTCGGCGAGGTCGTTGGGGCAGTAG
>JARLJI010000018.1 GCA_031291295.1 Rhodoferax sp.
AGAGCGGCAGCGCGATCCGCAGTAAACCGTAAACGCCCATCTTCGACATCGCGCCGGTCAGCAGCATCGTCACCGGCGACGGCGCTTCAGCATAAGCTGCGGGGAGCCATGTGTGAAACGGCGCCATCGGCACCTTCACTGCAAATCCCGCCAGCACGCCTACCGCCAGCCACATCGTCACCGGTCCCAGGTGCGCCGTGACTGCCTGCTCCAGCCCACCCGTCGCGGCCAGCGCCGCCAGTTGTCCAAAGTCCATGCTGCCGGTGGAAAGAAACACGGCCAGAAATGCCAGCAGTAGCGCCACGCTTCCTGCCATGGTGTACACAAAGAACTGCGTCGCCGCTGGTCCGCGCCGCGGTCCGCCCCATATCTTGATCAGGAAGAACGCCGGAATCAGGCTCAGTTCCCAGAACAGAAACCAGTGAAAGAAATTCAGCGCCGTGAACGATCCGAACAGCCCCGCCTCAAGCAGCAGCACCAGCGCAAAGAAGAGTCCCGGCTGATGATGTACCCGGTGCGCCGCGTCTACCGACATCAACGTCACAATGGCCGACAGCACCAGCATCAATGCGCCCAGCCCGTCGGCGCCCAGGTGGTACTCAATCCCCAGCGACGGCGCCCATGCCGCGCGCTCCACCAGTCCCATCGAACCGTCGCCCGGCAACTGCGTCCACACCGTCAGCGCCAGCGCCAGCCCCGCCAGGGTCGTCGATAGGGCCACGGCCCGCGCATGTCTACCGGAAAAGAGTGCAATCGCCGCTCCCACCACAGGCAGCAATGTCAGCAGCGTCAATATAGGAATTCCGTTCATCCCCTGCTGCTCCAGATCAGAATTGCGGCCAGCACCACCACCGCCAGCGCCAGCAATCTCAGATAGGTCTGTACTCGCCCGCTCTGTACCCGCGCCAGCAGTCCTCCACCCGACGCCATCTCTTCGCAGCCTTTGTCAAAGCTGCCATCCACCACGTTGGTGTCGAGAAAGCGGTTCAACCGCGCAAAACCGCTGAAGGTCCACGCCACTCCGGCCACCACCCCGCCCCAAACGCGGCGGTCCAGCCAGTCCGCAACCTGCGCCCACCACTGGTAAAACGCAATCACCGTCGCTCCGTAGAACTCATCCACATAGAGTTTGTCGTGCAGCGCCGCCCATACCGGTGGAACAGCCCGCTCCAGCGCATCCGGTTCCTCTGCCTGCGACGACCGGTTCCCATACATCCACCAGCCCAATCCAAGCCCAAGAAAAACTACCGCGGCCGATGTCCCCATCAGTTGCAGCAGCCCCACCTCTCCAAACCGCGCCATGTCAAACCCCGCCGCGTGCCCCTCTAGAAATGCCCGGAACCACGGCCATGCCGGCGTTCCGATCGCTCCCAGCACAATAGCGAAGAAGGCCAGCACTGCCAGCGGCAGCGTCATCACCGCCGGGCTCTCATGCGCTGCCTCGTGCCCGCGCCGGTTGCCAAAGAAGACGTAACTCACCTGCCGCGTCATGTAGAACGCCGTCAGCAGCGCGCCGAAGACCAGCATGTAAAACGGCCCCTTCGCCACGCTCCAATGTTGTGCAGCTTCCAGAATGCCGTCCTTGCTCCAGAAGCCGGAGAACAGCAGCGGAAACCCGCACAGCGCCAGCATGCCGATGGCATAGGTAAGAAAAGTCAGCGGCATGAGCTTCCTTAGCCCGCCCATGCGCCGCACATCCTGTTCCTCGTGGCTGCCGTGAATCACCGAGCCGGCGCCCATGAACAGCAGCGCCTTGAAAAACGCATGCGTGATCAGGTGGAACATGCCCACGGCCACGCCGCCCATGCCGAGCCCGGCCATCATGTAGCCCAGTTGCGAAATCGTCGAGTACGCCAGGATGCGCTTGATATCGTTCTGCGCTACCGCAATCAGCGCCGCAAACACCGCCGTTGACGCGCCCACCCATGTCACCACCGTCAGCGCTGTCGTCGTGCCGCCTGCCAGCGCTCCGGCCTGCATCAGCGGATACACTCGCGCGATCAGGTAAACACCCGCGGCCACCATCGTCGCCGCGTGAATCAGCGCCGACACCGGCGTGGGGCCTTCCATCGCATCCGGTAGCCACACATGCAGTGGTAACTGGCCGCTCTTGCCCGCCGCTCCTGCAAATATCAGCAGCCCGATTGCGCCCGCCGCGGTCAGCCCCAGCCCCGACGGCGTTGCCAGCAATCCGCCCAACGCCAGCGTTTCAATCGAACCCGCGCCGTGGTTATAAAAGAGCAGTGTGCCCGTCTGGGCAAACAGCCACACCATGCCCAACAGGAAGAAAACATCGCCCACGCGCGTGGTCAGGAATGCCTTTTTCGCCGCCGCCGCCGCCGCAGGCTTCTGGTACCAGAACCCGATCAGCAGATAGGAAGTCAGTCCCACCAGTTCCCAGTTCATGAACAGCAGCAGCAGGCTGTTTGAGATCACCACGCCCAGCATCGCCCCCGCAAACAGGCTCAGGAAGCAGAAGAAGCGCGTGAAATTCTCGTCGTGCTCCATGTAGCCGATGGAGTAAATGAAGATCAGCAGCCCCACCAGCGAGACCATTACCAGCATCACCGCTGACAGTGGATCGAGCACCCAGCCCAGGTCCACGTGCGTCGTGCCAAACTGAATCCAGGTAAAGTTGACCGTCTCGCGCACGGCAATGCCATGCGACCAGCCCGCCACCACATGTCCGAACGCCGCCAGAGACAACAGCAGCGAAACTGCAAGCGATCCGATCGCCAGTGTCGCAGCCATCGTGCGTCGGGGCTGTCTTAACACCGCCACAATTCCCGAAGCGACAATCGGCACTGCCGGAATCAGCCACAGCGCCTGCGCAATCGCCGAGGGTCCGATCTGCGGAGTGAACGAAATTGTCTCTTGCATCAACTTCTCACCCCTTCATCCGGTTGATCTGGTCCAGGTCCGTCGTGTGCGTGTGGCGATGGATAGCAATCACCAACCCCAGTCCCACCGCGGCTTCGGCTGCCGCCACGGCTATCGAAAAAATCGCAAACATCATCCCCGTCAGCGCCTCGGGATGCGGCCCGTACCTCCAGAACGCAATAAAGTTCAGATTCGCCGCGTTCAGCATCAGCTCAATCCCGATCAGCACAAGAATGGCGTTGCGGCGCGTCAATGCCCCGGCCAGCCCTATGGCGAACAGCAGCGCGGCCACCAGAAGATATCCCGCCAGCGGCGTCACTTGCCCCCCTCTTTCTCGTGCATGGCCACGATCACCGCGCCGATCAGTGCCGCCGTCAGCAGCAGGGCCACAATCTCCAGCGCCAGCACGTACCGGCCCATCAGCGCCACACCGATGTCGCCCACCGTCACCGTTGGCTCAGGCGTGGCTCGTGGCAATCCCGTCACGCTCTGCAACACCGCCCAGCCCAGCATCGCAAACACCGCCGCAGCCACCGCCAGCCCCGTCAACCATGTCCGGCTGAAAATCCCGCCATCCTTGGGCGTTTCCGATCCCCGCGTCAATAGAATCGCAAACACCACCAAAATCGCCACCGCGCCAATGTAAACCAGGATCTGCGCAAACCCCGCGAACTGCGCGTCCAACTGAAGAAACAACAACGCCAGTCCGGCAAAGGCTACCGTCAGCGCCAACGCACAGTGCACTGTGTTCTTCAGCAGCACGGCCGCCAGCCCGCCAGCCACTGTCAGCGCTGCAATCAGGTAAAACGCAAAGCTCATCGGCCGCCGCTCCCTTCATGGCATGAGCGCAGAACATGGGTGCGGGGTGCCCCAGGTCCCGCTTTTGGGACCTGGGATTGCGCATTCTCATTGCCACGGATTCCGATTAATTGCCCCTCATTCCGCATAGCGATAACTCCGCGCACCAATGTGCATCCTGCGCATCTCTTCCCAGCCCAGACCCACATACGCTGCCAGCAGGATCGCCGAGCAAATCACCCACCGCAGCCACCCATCGCCCATAAAGCGCCACAACCCCGCCACCAGCAGGTTCAACAGGCACATAGGCAGCACAAACTTCCACGCAAAGTTCATCAGTTGGTCCTGGCGCAGCCGCGGCAGCGTCCCCCGCAACCAGATAAAGACAAAGATCGACATCATCAACTTTGAGAAGAACCAGAACCACGACGGCACCCAGGTCAGGAACGAGAATGGCGCCGTCCATCCGCCCAGAAACAGCGTCGTGCCCAATCCGGAAATCGAAAACATCGCCAGGTACTCACCCAAAAAGAACAGCGCGAATTTGAATCCCGAATATTCTGTGTGGTAGCCCGCTACCAGTTCCGACTCGCCCTCAGGCAGATCAAATGGTGAGCGGTTTGTCTCGGCTGTGGTCGCAATGGCATACATCACAAAGCCCGCCAATCCCCACGGCGTAAAAATGTACCAGTGCGGCAGACCGTAGCTGTAGTGATTCTGTGCCTCCACGATCTTGGTCAGCGACAGCGACCCCGAGATCATCACCACCGCCACGCTTGAAAGCAGCAGCGCCACTTCGTAGCTGATCATCTGCGCTACTGCGCGCATGGCCCCCATCAGCGAGTACTTGTTGCGGCTCGACCATCCAGCCATGAACACTGAAAGCTCCGTCGACGCCCCAATCGCGAAGTAAAACAGCAGGCCGGCGTCCATATCCGCCAGCACCATGTTGCGGCCCATGGGCAGCACTGCAAATCCCATGAACACAGCCACCACCAGCACCAGCGGCGCCAGAAAGTGCACCGCCCCGTCCGCGCTCGACGGCACAATGTCTTCCTTGGTCAGCGATTTGATGCCGTCGGCCACCGGCTGCAGAATTCCCAAAGGGCCTGTGCGGTTGGGTCCAAGTCGATTCTGTATCCGCCCCAGCCCCTTGCGTTCCAGCAGCACCGCCAGCGCAAAGCATG
>JARLJI010000167.1 GCA_031291295.1 Rhodoferax sp.
AACCGGCCGTCTCAAGCCGGGCACGCGCCTGCCGCCGCAACGGCTGCTGGCCTATACGCTCGGCCTCAACCCTGGCACGGTGAACAAAGCTTATCGCCTGGCCATGCAGCGCGGGCTGATCAGCGGTGAGGTGGGGCGCGGCAGTTTCGTGCGTGGCAGTGCTTCGGGCCTGTCCTGGCCGAATGAAGACCCTTACGCCCGCGCCATCGATTTTTGCGACAACTTTCCTTGTGCCATCAAGAATGCCGACCTCTTCAAGAAACAGCTGACGGCGCTGGCAACCACACCCTATTTCGCTGAGCTTTTGCAGTATCAGCAGAACAGCGCTTGGCCCGGCCATCAAGCGGTGGCGGCAGGCTGGGTGTCGCGTTGCGGCGTGGTGGCCGAACCGCGGCACATCCTGATCACCTCCGGCGCGCTGCATGCGGGCTTCATCAGCTTGATGACCTTGTGCCGGGCAGGCGATACCATCCTCGCCGAAGAATTCACCTCGCAAGCCGTCAAAGGCGCGGCGCAGCGGCTGAAATTGCGCCTGCATGGCATCAAGATGGATCGCCAAGGCATTCAGCCTGATCATCTCGAAAGCCTGCTCAAGGCGCACAAGGTGGCGGCGGTCTATCTGGTGCCGACGTTGCACAATCCCACCGCCACGCTGCTTTCCACCGCCCGGCGCAAAGCGGTCGCCAAACTGCTCGAGCGCCATGGTGTGCCACTGATCGAGGACGATGTCTTCGCACCCTTGCTAGACGAGCCCAGCCCGCCGATTTCCAGCTTCTTGCCGCATGGCGGTTTCTATATCGCCGGATTGTCGAAGGCTTTGGCACCGACCTTGCGGCTCGCCTTCCTCAGCGTGCCGGAACGTCATTATGCCGATGCCATGAGCAATCTGCGCATCACCTCCTGGCTGGCCTCACCGCTGCTGATGGAATTGGCCGCCAATCTGATCGCCCGCGGTGATGCCGACAAATTGATCAAGGATCAGCGTGCCGAAATCCGCCGCCGCCAAGCCTTGGCTAAGGATCTGCTCGGTGG
>JARLJI010000168.1 GCA_031291295.1 Rhodoferax sp.
CTGCCAGCGTATGGAGGGGGCCATCGGCCTGGATGCGCGCATTAAACGTGCCTGTCATCGGCAGGCTCCGGCCGCCGGCAGCGGCAAGGAACGGCTGCAAATCCGCGACGTCGATGTTGGCGGCGTCAACGCGCGCATGGAGGACGGAGTTGCCATCGAACGCCGGTTGCGGTTCACTACCCCGACGACCAAGGCTGGTCGTTGGGGGCCCAGGGCCTGGCGAAGCATCCAGCGTTCCCTTGAGCACAACCCTAGCCGCGCCGCGAATCAACTGCGCGTGTTCGATAGCGATGTGGACTTCGGAGTAGCTGCCCGTGGCATCGACCGAATCGAAGCGGACAAACTGCGGCTGGCCGGAATTCCCGCCTGCCGACGGCGTCTCGATTGCCAATTGCGTGGCCTTTAGTGTGCCCGTAAGATGCGGTTTCACCAAAGAACCGGTCCAGGTCCCCAAAAAATCGGCCTGACCCGCCAGGTCGACGGGCAGAGCCGCAGTTCCGGTCTTGCCATTGCGCTTCAGGCCCAGGCTGCGCAGCGCGGCGTCGAATTCCGACAATTCACGGGAATGAAAATCGACGGTGAGTGCCGACGGGCTGGTGACCGGGTAAGCGCCGAGCGCGCCGTGCGCCTGCAACTCGCTGCCCGGCAGGTGCAACTCCAGATTGCGAAGGTCCACTTGGCCGTTGCGCTGCGTGTAGGTGGCATCGATGGCGCCGCTCGTGTGCGCTTCCCCAGCCGGTGTCTGTCCGGACGGGCTCAAGCTCAGGGTCGTACTCACGGAGACGGTGCGCGCGTCCCCATTGGACCAGGTTGCCTCTGCCGGGCCGTTTAGGCGGGCATCGAGGCCCAGGCGCCGGTAAGGCGGCGCGGCGACAATGTCGAGGACCGTATCCAGCGCCACATCCTTGAAATCCGCCGTCACTTTGCCATTGAACGGGACCGGAAAGGGCGCAGCCCGAACCAGCACATTGCGGCTCGATCGAGATTCCTCCGGTCCATGCGCCGTGAGTTGAGCGGGTACGACCGCGGCGGGCGGGAGCCAGGGATGCAGGTCGACCGAGCCTTCAATTTGGCCGCCCTGGCGCAGGTGCGCAACAATCTGCGTGATCAGCAACCGCTGGGGATCGGCATCGACCCGCGCGTCCGCATTGACGCCCGTGGCCAGAATGCCAGCGCCGGTGTAGGAGCCTCCCTCCACATGCACGCTGCCAA
>JARLJI010000169.1 GCA_031291295.1 Rhodoferax sp.
CTGCATTCCCGAAGATGCCACCGTCGAGCTTCCGCTGGTGGTCGATGCCAAAGGGGCCGCGCCTGACGCCAGCAGTGCCGCCGATTTCGCGGCCGCGCGCGCCAAGATTCCTGCCGCTTCGCCATGGCCGATGCACTACGCGCTCGGTAAGGATCTGCGACTTTATGTGAAGGCGCCCGCTCTGTCGGGCACGGCGAAGCCGGTCGATGTGCAGTTCTTTCCGGCGACATCAGGCGAAGTCACCGATGCGGCCAAGCAAAGCTTCGGTTTGGCCAAGGACGGTCTGGTGCTCTCGCTGGCACCGGGGGGCAAAATGGCGGGGCTGAAAAGCCTTTCCGGGGTGTTGGTGCTGACCTCAGCGGACCATTCGGTGCAGGCGTTGCAAGTGCAGGCCGCGCCGGGTGCGGTGCCAGAGGCTGCCATGGGCGGCACGGTCAGCATCTGGCTGGCGCTGGTTTTCGCGGCGCTGGGTGGGCTGATCCTCAACATCATGCCTTGCGTTTTGCCGGTGCTGGCGATGAAAGCCTTGTCGCTGGCCAGTCATGCCGGAGCCGATCGGGCCCATGCCCGCGCCGAATCCTTCTCCTATGCGCTGGGCGCAGTGGCGAGCTTTGTCGCTTTTGGCTTGGTCATCGTCGCCTTGCGCGCCGGTGGCGCGGCCATCGGCTGGGGCTTCCAACTGCAAGAGCCGATTGTTGTCGCCGTGCTGGCGCTGTTGATGTTCGCTGTGGGGCTCAATCTCTCGGGATTGTTTGAGATACAGCCGATTTCTGCAGGTGAGGCGCTCACCCACAAAGGTGGACTTGTCGGCGCCTTCTTCACCGGCGTTTTGGCCGTGGCAGTAGCGGCGCCTTGTACCGCGCCCTTCATGGCCACCGCTATTGGCTTTGGTTTCACGCAATCGGCGCCCGTCGTAGTCGGTATTTTCGTGGCGCTCGGTCTTGGTTTCGCAGTGCCGTTCATTCTTCTCGGATTGTGGCCCGCGCTGCATCGCATTTTGCCCAAGCCCGGCACATGGATGGTGCGCTTCAAACAGATTTTGGCGCTGCCGATGTATGCGGCGGCAGGCTGGCTGGTTTGGGTGTTGGCGCAGCAAGTCGATGCCAAAGGGTTGCTCGCGATCGCTGTCGCCGCCGTGGCGCTGGCTTTGGCGCTGTGGTTCTGGGGCCGCCTTGCCATCCTATCGGGGGCGCGCAAAGTTGCTCTGGCAGGGGGCGCGCTGGTATTTCTGGTGGTGACAGCGGGCGCGCTTTACGTCGTTGCAGCGGCGCATCCGCCAGCCCCCATTTCCGTCACTGCCCATGCGGGAATCCCGTCCGAGCCTTACACGGCGGAGCGCCTCGCGGCCTTGCGCCAAGCCGGCAGGCCGGTCTTCATCGATGCCACCGCGTCTTGGTGCATCACCTGCCTCGTTAATGAAGAAGCCGCGCTAGCCCGGCCCAAGGTGCACACCGCCTTCCACGACAAGCGTATTGCTATGCTCGTGGCCGATTGGACCAATCGAAACCCGGCCATCACGGCGTTATTGGAAGCCCATGGCCGCTCAGGCGTACCGCTGTATCTCTATTATGCGCCAGGGGCCGCGGAGCCGATCATCCTGCCGCAAATTCTGACCGAGGACATCGTGCTGAATGCACTGAGCAATCCGGTGAAATAACCCAAGATTGACAACTTTTCCGTGCAGCCGATGGATGATCACGATTAGCGGAGGCCTACCGGTAGCAGGCTTGCGGCGGGCGCGCTCTGCGCTATTCTTGCC
>JARLJI010000170.1 GCA_031291295.1 Rhodoferax sp.
TGGTGTCACCGACCGGCGTAATGGAGCCACTTCGTGATCGGCATATTGGAGCCAGCCGATGATCGGCGTATTGGCGCCAGTGCGTGATCGCCGTTATGGAGCCAGCGGCGGATCGGCGTAATGGAGCCAGTGGCCGCTGACTGAACAGTCTCCCGAATCGATTCGGGCCATCTCTACCCTGTGGGCTTTTGCCTGGAGACAGGGGATGGCCCGCAGGAGATTCGAGATGCATCACTACCGACAGGCCCTGTTGCGCATGCGCCAGGGCGACTCTGACCGCGACATCGCTGAGGCCAAGATCATGGGCCGGCGCAAGGCCGGCCCATGGCGGGAGCTGGCCCAGGAGCATGGCTGGCTCGACGCCAATGTGGCACTGCCTGACGACGAGTCCCTGGCGGCTGCGCTGAACCCGCCCAAGCGCGCCAGCAGCACCATCTCCACGCTGGAAGATCACCGCGCCAGGGTGGCCGGTTGGGTCGAGCAGAATGTGCCTGGCACGGCCATCCACCAGGCACTGCAGCGCCAACACGGCTGGAGGGGCAGCTACTCCTCTGTGCGCCGCATGGTCGCCGCCATCCGCGCCACCTTGCCACCCGAGGTCACCTGCCGGCTGGAGTTTGCCCCGGGCGAGGCCGCGCAGGTGGACTTTGGTGCTGGCCCCATCCTCGTGCACCCAGACGGCAAGCCCCGGCGCACCTGGGCGTTCGTGATGACGCTGGCGCACAGCCGCCACCAGTACCTGGAATTCGTCTGGGACCAGACGGTGGCGACCTGGCTGGGCTGCCATCGCCGGGCCTTCGAGTGGTTCGCCGGTGTGCCCCAGCGCATCGTCATCGACAACGCCAAGTGCGCCATCACCCGGGCCTGCGCCCAGGACCCGCTCGTGCAGCGCGCCTATGCCGAGTGCGCCGAGGGCTACGGCTTCAAGATCGACCCTTGCCCGCCACACGATCCCCAGAAGAAGGGCATCGTCGAAGCTGGCGTCAAGTACGTCAAGGGCAACTTCCTGCCCCTGCGCGAGTTCCGCGATTTGGCCGACCTCAATGCCCAGGCACGCCAGTGGGTCATGGCCACCGCTGGCCAGCGCATCCATGGCACCACGCGCCAGCCACCGCTGACCCTGTTCGCCCTGGAGCAGCCGCTTTTGAAGCCACTGCCGGCCATCGCCCCGGACCTGGGCACCTGGCACCGCGTGAACGTGCACAAGGACTGCCACGTGCAATTCGAGCGCATCCTGTACTCGGCGCCCTTCGCCCTGGTGGGCAAGACCTTGTGGCTGCGCGCCACCGATGCCGCCGTGGCCCTTTACGAGGACTACCGCCACGTGGCCACGCATCCCCGAGGGCAGCGCCCCGGCCAGCGCGTGAGCTGTAAGGCGCACCTGCCACCCGAGGCGCAGGCCTTCTTCGCCAAGGACCGCCAGTGGTGCGCCACCCAGGCCGCCCAGATCGGGCCGAGCTGCCGCACGCTCATCGAGCGCTTGCTCGCCGACAACGTCCTGGAGCGGCTGCGTGCCGCACAAGGTGTGCTGGGCCTGCTCAAGCCCTACGGCGCCAAGCGGCTGGAGGCGGCCTGCGCACGAGCCCTGACGCACGACTCACCCTACTACCGCACCGTCAAGACCATCCTGGCCACCAAGGCCGATCTGCCGGCAGCCCCAAGCGACAACAGCACGCCGACAGCCTATGGCGGTACCACCCGCTTCACCCGGCCTGCCGCCGAACTCTTCCCCAACCCGCAGCCAGGCCGGCTGCATTGACCGACCACCCAAGGAGCCATCCATGACGAACCTGAACCCCGCCCCCGAACTGGGCCCCCAACTCAAGCAACTGCGCCTCTCAGGCATCCTCGACTCCCTGGAGGCGCGCAACCGCGAAGCCATCCAGGGCAAGCTGGCCTACACCGACTTCCTGGCCCTGCTCATCAGCGACGAGGTGGCCCGCCGCGAGCAAAAGAAGTTCAGCTCCCGCCTGCGACGCGCCCAGTTCCGCACCACCAAGACGCTGGACCAGTTCGACTTCGAACGCCTGCCCAACCTCAACCGCAGCCTCGTGCATGACTTGGCTACGGGCAGGTATCTGCACGAGAAGGCGCCGGTGCTCATCGTGGGCCCCTGCGGTACGGGCAAGTCACATCTGGCCCAGGCGCTGGGCCACTGCGCCGTGCGCCAAGGTGTCGATGTCATCTTCACCACCTGTGCATCGCTCACCCAGAGCCTGAACGCTGCTCGCGCCACCGGTGGGTATGAGCGCAAGCTCGCCACACTGGCGCGCGTGCCGCTGCTCATCATTGATGACTTCGGGCTCAAGCCCCTGCGCTCGCCGGCCGACGAGGATCTGCACGACCTCATTGCCGAACGCTACGAGCAGGCATCGACCATCGTCACCAGCAACCTCGACTTCCCCGAGTGGGATCAAGCCTTCCCCAACAACCGCCTGCTGGCCAGCGCCACGCTGGATCGGCTGCGTCACAACGCCTATTGCATGGTGCTCGATGGCGCGTCGTACCGTGCCCCCAGAACACCGGTCGGCACAACCAAAACCGCCCCCGCAAAAGCGGCAAAATAACCCCGTCCTTCAACCCCTTCGGGAGCCCTGTTCAGGCACCAGAAACTGGCTCCATTACGCCGAACATCGGTGGCTCCAATACGGCGATCCGTGACA
>JARLJI010000171.1 GCA_031291295.1 Rhodoferax sp.
CTCAATCCGCTGCAGCACATCGGCAACGTTGATCACCGTAATTGTGGGATAGGCGGCAAACAGTCTCCTCTCCATCGTCGCAACCTGCTTCGGGTCGATATGTACGCCGCCATACCACGTTGCCGGCTGGTCCTTGAGCTGTCCTGAAGGCACTACAAACTCAACCCGCCCCCCCAGGTGCTGCCCGTCGGCCCGGTAGATTGCGCTCACCTTCAGCACCCGCGGAACGCCGCCGACCTCCAGTTCAACCGCCGACCCCACGCTCAGATTCAGCCTCCGCGCCACGCCTTCCAGTACCGCGAGTTCAGCGGCGCTGCCGTCCTTCCACCAGGCGCCCTGTGTCACCTTGTCGCCAGCCAGAGGCGCATCGGCCCAGGTCAATTCAGCATTCTGCAGCATCCGCCGCGGATAGTGCTGCCCCTTCAACTGGTCCACCGGCTGCCCGTTGATTGAAATAAACCGGCCCGGCACCACCGGCATCAAAACCAGCGCCTGGTTAACGCCTGTCTGATGCCTGAAGAAATCCCTAACCCCGGCCACTTCGTCTGTCGTCACATCCACCAGAAAAATATTGGGTAACTTCGGCGAAGCTGTCTCCTTCAGCTCACGCAATACCTGCGCCTGCATCAGGTAAACGGCCAGAATCAGCATCACGCCCGTCCCCAGCGCAGCAAGCACGGCCGCAGACTGGTTCCCTGGCCTGTAAAGATTCGCCAATCCTTGCCGCAGTGACGATGGCAGTCGCAGCCGCACGCGATCAAGCAGAAAGCGCACCAGCCACAACGCCACCGAAGCCAACGCCAGCAGAACCACGAGCGCTACCGCAAACATCCCGGCAAATGCCGTCCCGACCTTGGCCGAGTCGGAAAGCGCCCACGCAATTCCGCCCAGCGCCGCCAGCACCAACGCCGCAATTGCCAGTTGCAGCCGCCGTGCCCACCACTTCGCCAGCCAGCCGCGAATCCCCACCGGCCCCGATTCCACCAGCCTGCGCAGCACCAGCACCGGCCTGATCGCGCGTACATCCAGCAGCGGCGGCAGGCAGAACAGAA
>JARLJI010000172.1 GCA_031291295.1 Rhodoferax sp.
CGGGTCAAGGTCTCCATCGCACCTTTCATCGCCGCATAAGTGGCATAACCCGGCAGGCTGAAGCGTGCCAGGCCGCTGGAAATATTGACGATGCGCCCACAGTCGGCGAGCAGTGGCAAGAGTTTCTGGGTCAGGAAGAACGGCCCTTTGAAGTGCACGTTGAGCAACTGGTCGAACTGCTCTTCAGTGGTCTCGGCGAACAGCGCGTGCACGCCGACCCCGGCATTGTTCACCAGGAAATCAAACTGCTCACGACCGAAGACCCTGGCCAATACCTTGGCAACGCCCTCGCTGAAGGCCTTGAAGCTGTCGATCAGGCTGACATCCAGTTGCAGCATGGCGGCGCGACCACCGAGTTTTTCGATCTCCGCCGCCACTGCCCGGGCGTCGTCGGCGCGGCTGTTGTAGGTGCCGATGATGTCGATGCCTTGGGCGGCCAGGTGCAGCGCGGCGCTTTTGCCAAGGCCGCGACTGGCACCGGTGATCAGGGCGATTTTACGAGTCATGTCGTGTTCCTCAAGGAATGGATAACGCTGAGGAAAGTGTATTTGTCCGTCAGTGAATGGATAAACACCGATAAATCGGAAACACTGATCGTCTGTTCCGAACAATTGAGGGACGCTGTCATGAACAAGCTGGACTTGCTGCGGACCTTTATCCGGGTCACCGAACTGTCGAGTTTTACCCTCGCGGGAGAAAGTCTCGGGCTGCCCAAGTCCAGCGTGTCCGGGCATGTCCAGGCGCTGGAGGAACTGTTGGGCACGCGCCTGTTGCAACGTACCACGCGCAAGGTCCAGGCGACCCAGGACGGGCTGGTGCTGTATGAACGCAGCAAGGACCTGCTGGCGCAGATGGATGAATTGCAGGGTTTGTTCCGCCAGGATGCGGCCTTGCTGGCCGGGCGCATCCGTTTCGATATGCCCAGCGTCATGGCCCGTCGCGTGATCATGCCACGCCTGCCGGAATTCATGGCGCTGCATCCGCGCATCGAACTGGAAATCAGCAGTACCGACCGTCGCGTCGACCTGGTGGGCGAGGGGTTCGACTGTGTGCTGCGGGTCGGTGCGCAGCCCGATCAATCGGTGGTGGCGCGGCACATGTGCGAGCTGCCGATGGCCAACTGCGCGAGTCCCGCCTACCTGCGGCGTTATGGTCGGCCGGAGTCCGTAGCCGACCTGGCCGGGCATCGGCTGATCCACTATGTCGGGATGCTGGGGGCGCGCTCCCCGGGGTTCGAGTACCTGCAAAACGGCAAGTTGCAGCAGGTGCCGATGGCCGGCAGTGTCACGGTGAACAGCACCGATTGCTACGAGTCGGCGTGCCTGGGCGGGTTCGGCCTGATCCAGGCGCCGTACCATGGCGTACGCAAGCATCTGGACAGTGGTGCGCTGGTGGCGGTATTGCCCGAC
>JARLJI010000019.1 GCA_031291295.1 Rhodoferax sp.
AGAAACTCTTCACGGATCACTTCCCAGTTGTCGGCAAGGTACTTGAGCTTGGGGAAGCGCTTGGGTTCATAAAACGACGGACGCATAGGTCCTCCTTTATCGATTGTTGTCGGCTCGGATGGCGGTGCGGCGCAGTCCTGTCGAATCCGGGACGTTGCACGCGAGCTTGCAAAGGTTGACCCACGGGACCTGGCCTGTCTGTCACGGGAATCCGGTACAACCCATGGGGCGGCCCGTCGCACAGGGGCGCCCCGGCCGGCTGTCACAGAGCGTCGGCCCGGGTCGTGTCGCCGCTACGCAAGGGCGCCGTTTCAGCCTCTACGCCCTCCAGGCGGCGCATCGGCCCGTAGACCAGGACTGTCAGGGACAGCAGCGCAAAGAACGCCCCCGCCACCACGAACAGCATGCCCACGCCACGTCCCGCACCCACCCCGATCCAGCGCCCGATCGACTCGGCATAGGCCCCGCCAGGCAGCAGCGCCGGCTGGAACCAGTGGTCCACCAGCAGGCCACCGACAAAGATCACCAGGCTGGTGGTGGCAATGGTCAACATGCTGATCAGGGCAAACACACTGGCTCGGTTGCCGGCGGGGATCTTGCGCATCCACAACGAGTTCACGCTGGCATCGGCGACACTCGCCGCGGTGATCGCGACAAAAGCCAGGGCGCAATAGGCAACCGCATGGGAGACCGCCCCCATGGCAATGACGCAGCTCGACAACAGCAGGTCGGCCACCGCCACCAGCACCATCAGGCGCCGCGGGTTGCCCATGGAGATCAGCAACCCGGCGCCCGACAGTCCGCCCAGCGCCGCCCAGGTGTAGGCCAGGCCCAGGGTCTGGCTGCCCAGGGTGGACAGCAGCAACGGCGTCATCATCAGCGTCGCCAATGACAACAGCGCGTTGCGCAGCATGGTGTAGAAGAGCAATCCGGCCATCACGTGGCTGGCGGCGAAAAACCGCAACGCGGCCGTGATGTTGTTCAGCGAACCGCGCAACACCGAGCTCTTGCCGACCGCTTCAGCGCGCCCCGGTGCCGGCCGCACATGGGAAAACGCCTTGATCACCAGCAAG
>JARLJI010000020.1 GCA_031291295.1 Rhodoferax sp.
CTGGATCGACCTGTCGGGCTGGAGCCCGAAGTATTTTCCGCCGCAACTGGTGCAGTACGCGAACACGCTGTTGAAGGACCGCATCCTGTTCGGCAGCGACTACCCCCTGATCACGCCGGATCGCTGGATGAAGGACTTCGACGAGGCCGGCTTCAAGCCCGAGGTGAAGCCCGGCATCCTCAAGGACAACGCGGTGCGGCTGCTGGGGCTGGATCAGCCGAAGTCCTGATTGCTACATAAATAATAGCAATATACCGGCCCTACCTAAGGGCTAGAGACATTATTCTCGTAAATTTCACGGGTAAGAGGTCGACGTTCCGCCGGAAGGCGCGCTGTCATGGGGCTATGCGGGATGCTCGCAGGAGGGCGTGATGACCGGGTTTCTTGAGCCGGTTCAGGCCCTGCGCCCCCGGATCACCCGCTCAATGACCTCGAACAGCGCCTCGCTCAGCAGCGCCAGCACGGTGGCGGGCAGGGCACCGGCGAGCAGCAGCTGGTCGTCATTCAGGGCCAGGCCGGTGACGATGCGCTCGCCATAGCCGCCGGCGCCGATGAAGGCGGCAATGGTCGCGGTGCCGATCGCGATCGAGGTGGCCGTGCGCACGCCGGCCAGGATGGTCGGCAGTGCCAGCGGCAACTCGATGTAGCGCATGCGCTGGCGCGCCGTCATGCCGAGCGCCTGGCCCGCGAGCCGCAGGCCCTGCGGCACTTCGCCGAGGCCGGTCGTGGTGTTGCGCATGATGGGCAGCAGTGCGTACAGCATCAGCGCGAGCAGCGCCGGCACCACACCGATCACGCCCATCAACGAAATCAGCGCCGCCAGCATGGCCAGCGAGGGCACGGTTTGCAGCAGGCCGGTGGCGCCGAGCACGAGCGCACGCAGGCGCGGATGAGGAAACACCAGCACCGCCAGCGGGATGGCGAGCAGCGCGGCCACGGCCACCGAGATCGCCACCAGCGCCAGGTGCTGCACGGTGAGCCGCGCCAGATCGGGCCCGAACAGCTTGGCCCAGAAGCCGCGCCGGGCGCCGTCGGGGGCATTGCCGGTTGCAGCCTTTGTTGTGGCGGCATTCGCGGCCACGGTTCCCGCCGCCTTGCCCGCCAGATAGTCGCGGGCAATCACGTCGAACGCCACGCCCTGCAGTTCGGCCCGCGCATTCATCGCAATCATCGCGTTCTCGTCAATGCTGCCGGCCAGCGTCTGCAGCGCGGCCCAAGCCTGCGGAAAGCGCTTGGGTACATCCAGCCGGTACAGCACCACCGCGTCGTAGCGCGGAAAGTAATGCAGGTTGTCCTGCAGCACGCGCAGGCCGAGCTGGGCGATCTTGGCGTCGGTGGTGTAGATGTCGATCACGTCCACCTGCTTTTGCGCCAACGCGGTGTAGGCCAGGCCGTGGTCCAAGCCGGTCGGCACCTGCGTGAAGCCGTAGCGCTGCGCCAGGCCCTTCCAGCCATCGGCGCGGCCGATGAATTCGTTGGACAGCCCCAGCTTCAACTCAGGGTGCTGCGCCAGATCGCTCAGCGACCGGATGCCCAGGCGCTGTGCATCCGCGTCGCGCATGGCCAGCGCGTAGCCGTCGTTGAAGCCCAGCGGAATGGCCACGCCCAGGCCCAGCGGTGCCAGGGCCTGGTTCATGGCGTCCATCGACATCGGTGCGGTGCTTTTGAGGATTTCCAGGCTGATGGTGCCCGCGTACTCCGGGTAAAGATCGATGCTGCCCGAGCGCAGCGCCTCGTAAACGATGGCGGTGTTGCCCAGCCCCTGCAGGACCGTTGGAGGTGTGCCGGTGCGTGCGCCAACGGTTTGCGCCAGCACCTGCGCCAGGATGTAGGACTCGGTGAAACGCTTGGAGCCGATGCGCAGCAGGTCGTTGGGTGCGTCGGCGGCGAGGGCGGCCATGCTCGCCGAGGCCATGGCGCAGGCGATGCAGCAGGCCGCAAACCCGCGCAGCCACTGGCGCAGAGGCGCACGGCAAGAAGCGTCAGGTCGGCTGGTCATGGTGCTAGTATCGCCGTCCCGCCGGGTGGCGCCAAACCGAGTGATCCACTACGATGGCGCATTCAATCTGCCCTCAGGAGAGCTCGCCATGAATCAGGACAACCGGCTCACGTTTTTCCATTCACCCAACACGCGCTCCACCGGCACGCTGATCCTGCTGGAGGAACTGGGCGCCGACTATGAGTTGCACGTGCTCAACATGAAGGCGGGCGAACAGCGCGAGCCGGCCTATCGGGCGATCAACCCATGGGCAAGGTGCCCGCCATCCGGCACGGCGAGGCGCTGGTGACCGAGCAGCCCGCCGTGTTCCTGTACCTGGCCGACCTGTTTCCGGCAGCCGGCCTGGCCCCGGCCATCGGCGATCCCTTGCGTGGACCCTATCTGCGCTGGATGGTGTTTTATGGTTCGTGCTTCGAGCCCGCGGTGGTGGACCGGGCCATGAAGCGCGAGCCGGCGCCGCCGGCCACCTCGCCCTACGGCAACTTCGACACCATGCTGGGGACGTTGACCGACCAGCTGGCCAAAGGCCCGTACCTGCTGGGCGAAACGTTCAGCGCGGCGGACGTGCTCTGGGGTACGGCGCTGACCTGGACCACGATGTTCAAGCTCGTCCCCGAGTTGCCGGTGATCAAGGCTTACATGGATCGCGTGAACGCGCGTCCCGCGGTGGCACGGGCACGCGCCAGGGACGCCGAACTCGCGGCCGCGCAGGCGCAGTGAAGAGGTCAGGCCCCCCCGCCAAGGCAGTCGCCTCAGGTCGTGCCCCAGACTTCCTGCGCCGTCTCCACCACGAGACGCAGCTTGGCGCGCTGCGCCTCCACCGCAATGTCGTTGCCATGCACGGTGCTGCTGAAACCGCACTGCGGTGACAGCGCCAGTTGCTCCAGCGGCGCGTATTTGGCGGCTTGTTCGATGCGGCGTTTCAGGTCGTCCTTGTCCTCGAGCTGGCCGAACTTGGTGGTCACCAGGCCCAGCACCACGGTCTTGCCCTTGGGCAGGTAGCGCAGCGGCTTGAAGTCGCCGCTGCGCTCGTCGTCGTACTCCATGAAGTAGGCGTCCAGGTTCATTTCGCGCAGCAGCGCTTCGGCAACCGGCTCGTAGTTGCCAGCGGCCGCGTGCGTGCTCTTGAAGTTGCCGCGGCACAGGTGCATGGCCAGCAGCATGCCGGCCGGCTTTTGCGCCACCACCTTGTTGATGAAGGCGGCGTAGCGGTGCGGCAGCTCGTTCGGGTCGTCGCCGCGCGCCCTGGCCGCTTCGCGCATCTTCTCGTCGCACAGGTAGGCCAGGTTGGTGTCGTCCATCTGCACATAGGTGGCGCCCGCGGCAGCCAGCGAGCGCAGCTCGTCGCCATAGGCATTCGCCACGTCGTCGTAGAACGCCGGGTCGAGCTCGGGATAGGCCTCGCGGCTGATGCCGGCGCGCCCGCCGCGGAAGTGCAGCATGGTGGGCGAGGGGATGCAGACCTTGGGCGTTTTGCCCGGGGACACCTGGCTCTTGAGGTACTGGAAGTCGGCCAGCTGGATGTTCTTGACGTGCCGCACCTTGTCCACCACGCGCATCACGGGCGGGGCCAGTTCCTGCGTGCCGTCCGGCTTTTGAATGGTGACCGGGATGTCGGTCTTCACGCCGCCGAGCTGATCCAGGAAGTCGATATGAAAGTAGGTGCGGCGGAACTCGCCGTCAGTGATGCTTTTCAGGCCCACGTCTTCCTGGAACTTCACGATCTCGGTGATGGCCTTGTCTTCTACTGCGCGCAGTTGCTCGGGCGCGATGTCGCCCCTGGCCTTTTGCTCGCGCGCTTCGAGCAGGTATTTGGGACGCAGAAAGCTGCCAACGTGGTCATAGCGGGCGGGAAGTTGGGTCATGCCGGTTTCCTGAGAGGTTGGTGGGGTTGAAAACGTCGTATGTTAGGGCCGGTGCTACAAATCGAGCACCAGTGTTTTACTCTTGGCGCGAGAGCAGCACGGGGTGAACTGGTCATTCTTGGCATGCTCTTCATCCGTGAAGTACATGTCCCGGTGGTCCGGCTCGCCGTCAAGGACGCGCGTGATGCAGGTGCCGCAAACGCCCTGTTCGCAGGAGGTGAGGATTTCAATCCCGTTGTCCTTCAGTACCTGGATGATGGTTTTGTCCGGGGCGATGGCATAGGATTTTCCGGTGCTCGCGATCTTGACTTCAAAGCCGGTATCACCGGTAGTGTCCTGTGCCGCGCCGCTGAAATACTCCAGATGAATCTGATCGCCGGGCCAGCCTTTGGCCTTGGCCGTGTTGATGACGTAGTCGATGAAGCCGCCCGGGCCGCAGACATAGAGCTGGGTGTCGGGCGCCTGCGCTGCGAGAATCGCGTCCAGGTCCATCTTTTGCGCGGGCGGCCCCGCATCGAAATGGAACTGAACCTGGCGGGCGAACCGCGAGGCGCCGATGGACTCGCGAAACGCGGTGCGCTCCGCCGAGCGTGTGCAGTAGTGCAGGGTGAAGTCCGCGCCGATCTGTGCCAGCCGCTCTGCCATGCACAAGAGCGGCGTCACACCGATGCCACCGGCAAACAGCAGCGTGCGCGGGGCGTGCTGGAGCGGAAAGTGATTTTTTGGCTCACTGATGTGGATTTCGTCGCCTTCATTCACTGCGTCGTGCATGGCAATCGAGCCGCCGCGCGAGCCCGGATCGCGCAGCACGGCAATGCGGTAGCGGTGCTGCTCGATCGACGCGTTGCACAGCGAGTACTGGCGCGTCAGTCCGCCGGGCGCCTGCACGTCGATGTGCGATCCGGCGCTGAACGGCGGCAAGGGTGCGCCATCCGCGCGTGCCAGCTCGAAGCTGACAATGTCGTCCGCTTCGCGGGTCTTTTTGACGACCTTGACGGCAATGTTTTCCATGGCGTTCACCGGTCTGCTTCCTGCGCGATGAGGCGGTCCAGAATGCGCCGCGACTGCACGCCGCCCGCATCAATGTTGAGCATCAGCAAGCGGCGCTCGGGATACCGCGCAATGTTTTCCTGCTGTGCCTCGAGCACGGCCAGGTCTTCCGCAAAGACCCTGGCCTGACCGTCGCGAATCGCGGCGGTGAGCGCTTTATCGCCGGGATTGAAGTTGCGTGCCATGCCCCAGAAGTACCACATCGACGTCTCTGTCTCCGGCGTGCAGAAGTCCACCACGATGCTGTACACCTTGTCTTTCGGGTCCGCGTGGTAGCCGCCCTTGCCGGCATGGGCGACGCCGACTTCGATCATGACGTGGCAGGGCGGCGTGAAGCGCGAGATCTGCCAGCGGTCCACGGGAACGTCGTCGGCCAGGTTGTTGCCACGCAGGTTGGCGCGCCAGAAGGGCGGCGGCATGACGTTTTCCATGAAGCGGCTGGTGGTGACCACATCGCCTTCCAGCTTGGTGCTGACGGGGGCTTCGTCGATTTCACTCTGCCCGATGCTGGTGGTGTGCACGTACGCCTCGTGGGTCAGGTCCATGAGGTTGTCGATCATCAGGCGGTAATTGCAGTGGATGTGGTACAGGCCGCCGCCATAGGCCCACTCGGGGTTCTCCGCCCATTCGAGATGGTGGATCTTCGCGGGGTCCGCGAGTTTTTCGTCGCCGGTCCAGACCCAGATGAAGCCGTGTCGCTCCACCACCGGAAATGTGCGTGTGCGCGGAAAACCCTGCACGCGCTGGCCGGGCATGGAGACGGTCTTGCCGTCGCAGCCCACCCTCAGCCCATGGTAGCCGCACATCAGGCTGCCGTCGTCGCAGACCTTGCCCAGCGAGAGGCGCGCGCCGCGGTGCGGGCAGAAATCTTCGAGCGCCGCGACCTTGCCGTCCGGACCGCGGAAAAAAACGATCTTCTCGCTGCAAATCTGGCGCCCCAGCGGTTTGTCGGCGATTTCGGCCGGCGTACAGGCGACGTACCAGGCGTTCTTGGGAAACATGTCTCGCTCCAGAGAAAGTGTGAAACCATCAGGGCCATCCCTGTGCAAGGGCCGGACGAGGCCGCGATGCATGATGGATTTGCGCCGCAATTATGCTTGGTTGCCGATTGAATGTATACAGAAAATTCAAAATTCCCCATTAGAGAGCGTTTTATTGACTTATTTTGTTGACTTATGTATACAATGAAAAGCTCGCAACACATCCCACGACACGTCCTGCCTTACCCATGGATGCCACCACTCTGATTTCGGTCGATGCCCCGGAGGCAGCTACTTCGCAGGCCGTGAAGGCCCAGCTCCGGCTGCGCGAGATGATCCTGGCGGGCGAGCTGCCGGGCGGCGCGCGGATTGCCGAGCTGACCATCGTCGAGAAGCTGGGCGTCTCGCGCACCCCCATCCGCGCCGCGCTGATGCGGCTGGAGCAGGAGGGGCTGCTCGACGCGCTGCCCAATGGCGGCTACGCCGTGCGCATCTTCTCCGAGCGCGACGTCTCCGAGGCCATCGAACTGCGCGGCACGCTGGAAGGCCTGTCGGCGCGACTGGCGGCCGAGCGCGGCGCGGCCACTGCGCTGCTCGCCGCGGCGCGCGAGTGCCTGGACCGGATCGGCGCCGTGCTGAGCCAGTCCGCGCTCGACGACGAGGCGTTCTCCCGCTACGTGACGCTGAACCAGACGTTTCACGCCCTGGTGGGCGAGATGGCCGGCAGCAGCGTCATTGCGCGCGAACTGGAGCGCGTCGTGAGCCTGCCATTTGCCTCGCCCTCGGGCTTCGTCGTGCAGCAGGCGAATTCGCCGCAGGCGCGCGACATGCTGGTCGTGGCGCAGGACCAGCATCGGCAGGTGCTCGATGCGATCGCCGCGCGCGAGGGTTCGCGCGCCGAAGCCATCATGCGCGAGCACTCGCGCATCGCCCAGCGCAACCTGCGCGAGGCCCTTCAAAGCCGGCAGCGGGACCAGATGCCGGGCGTGCGGCTGATCCGCACACGGGCCTGAAATGTGGATTTGCCACGCTGGCGTTATCGCAATTTGCTATAACAAATAGTCGCAAATTGGCCTTGCCTGCGCGCCGATCTGTCGTGATAGTGCGGTGCGGGTTTGATCCGATGGTGCCAATGTGTCGAACAAGCGACGATTCCCATGATCCGATTCACCCTGGAGACACCCATGAAAAAAAGAGTATTTCTCAGTGCAACTGCTCTGGCGGCCATGTCGCTGCCATCGCTCAGTGCGATGGCGCAGAGCAACACCTTCAAGATCGGCCTGATCCTGCCCATGACCGGGCAGCAGGCATCGACGGGGCGTCAGGTCGAGGCGGGGGTGCGTCTGTACATGGCGCAAAACGGCGACATGGTGGCAGGCAAAAAGATCGAGCTGATCGTCAAGGACGACACCAGTCTGCCCGACGTGACCAAGCGGCTGGCGCAGGAGCTGGTGGTGAATGACAAGGTCAACGTGCTGGCCGGCTTCGGCATCACGCCGTCGGCGCTGGCCACGGCACCGATTGCCACGCAGTCGAAGACCCCTGAAGTGGTGATGGCCGCAGCCACATCGAGCATTACCGAGGCCTCGCCCTACATCGTGCGCACCAGCTTCACGCTGCCGCAGGTTTCGGTGGCGCTGGCCGAATGGGCACCGAAGAACGGCATCACGAAGGTTGTCACCTTGGTCAGCGACTACGGCCCTGGCATCGATGCCGAGAAGTATTTCAAGGAACGCCTGACGTTCAATGGCGGGCGCGTCATCGAGTCGCTGCGTGTGCCGCTGCGCAACCCGGACTTCGCGCCGTTCCTGCAAAAGGTGCGCGACGACAATCCGGACGCGCTGTTCGTGTTCGTGCCCTCCGGTGCGGGTGCCGCGGTCATGAAGCAGTTTCTCGAGCGTGGCATGGGCAAGGCCGGCGTCAAGCTGATTGCCACCGGCGATGTGACCGATGACGACCAGCTCAACGACATGGGCGACGGCGCCCTGGGCGTGGTGACCTCGCACCACTACTCCGCGGCCCACCCGTCGGCCATGAACAAGAAGTTTGTCGCCGCCTTTGGCGCCGCCAACAAGGGCATGCGCCCCAACTTCATGGCCGTGGGCGGTTATGACGGCATGCATGTGATCTACGACGCGCTCAAAAAGACCAAGGGGCAGGGCGGCGGCGATGCGCTGCTGGCGGCGATGAAGGGTCAGATTTTCGAGAGCCCGCGCGGCCCGATCTATATCGATGCGCAGACCCGCGACATTGTGCAGAACGTTTACCTGCGCAAGGTCGAAAAGGTCGATGGCCAGCTCTACAACGTCGAGTTCGACGTGATCAAGGACGTCAAGGATCCGGGCAAGAGCAAGAAGTAAGCAAAAAGTGACGCAAGACGTGACGTTGCGCGGTCCCATATTCTGACGTGATCACCATCCTCTTCGACGGCATTGCCTACGGCATGCTGCTGTTCGTGCTCGCCGTCGGCCTGGCCGTGACGCTGGGCCTGATGAACTTCATCAACCTGGCGCACGGCGCCTTCGCCATGGCCGGTGGCTACCTCACGGTGCTGCTGATGCAGCGCCTGGGCGTGCCGTTCCTTTGGTGCCTGCCGCTGGTGTTCCTGCTGGTCGGGCTGCTCGGCGCGCTGCTGGAGCGCACGCTGTACCGCCCGATGTACAGCAAGCCGCACCTCGACCAGGTGCTGTTCTCCATCGGACTGGCCTTCATGGCGGTGGCGGCGGTCGACTACTTCATGGGCTCGAGCCAGCAGAACGTGCAGTTGCCCCCATGGCTGAGCGGGCGCACCGAGATCGGCCACGGCGCCTGGACGCTGGGCATGGGGCATTACCGCCTGTTCATCATCGCGCTGTGCGCGGCGCTCACCGTGGTGCTGCAGCTGCTGCTGTCGCGCACACGCTTCGGCAGCCGCCTGCGTGCGGCCGTCGATGACCCGCGCGTGGCCGCGGGACTGGGCATCAACGTCAACGTGGTGTTCCTGCTGACGTTCGCGGTGGGCTCCGGGCTGGCCGGCCTGGGCGGTGCGCTGGGCGCCGAAATCCTGGGGCTGGATCCGACCTTTCCGCTCAAGTACATGATCTACTTCCTGATTGTCGTGTCGGTCGGCGGCACCTCGTCCATCACCGGGCCGCTGCTGGCCGCGCTGCTGCTGGGCATTGCCGACGTGAGCGGCAAGTACTTCATTCCCAAACTGGGCGCCTTCATCGTCTACACGCTCATGATCCTGATCCTGATGTGGCGCCCCGAAGGCCTGTTCACGCGCAAGGGAGGCAAGTGATGCCGCCCCTGTCACCCCTGTCACCCCTATCACCTCGCAATGCCCGCGCCGAGTTGCTGCAACTGTCGCGCTGGCGGGCGTGGGAGCCGCTGGTGTGGCTGCTGGCGTTTGCCGCGCCGTGGCTGCTGCCCAGCCAGGCGCTGATGATCAACGAGATCACCATCGTGGCGCTGTTCGCCGTCTCGCTGGATTTGATCCTGGGCTACACCGGCATCGTCTCGCTCGGCCACGCGGCGTTCTTCGGCTTCGGCGCCTATGCGGGTGCGCTGTTCGCCAAGCTCGTCATGCCCGACCCCATTGTTGGCTTGCTGGTGGCGATGGCGCTGTCGGCGCTGTTGGGCGCGCTGTGCAGCGTCACCATCCTGCGCGGCACCGACCTGACCCGCCTGATGGTGACGTTGGGCATGGCCCTGATCCTGTTGGAGCTCGCCAACAAGCTGGACTGGCTCACCGGCGGCGCCGACGGCCTGCAGGGCGTGATCCTCGGCCCGGTGCTGGGCCGGTTTGAATTCGACCTGAGCGGGCGCACCGCGGCCTGGTATTCGCTGTCGGTGCTGCTGCTGCTGTTCCTGGTGCTGCGCCGGCTCGTCAACTCGCCGTTCGGTGCCACGCTCAAGGCCATTCACGACAACCGCCTGCGCGCCATGGCCATCGGCATTCCTGTGCGCTCGCGCCTGGTGGTGATCTACACCGTGGCCGCCGGCGTGGCCGGTGCCGCGGGCGCCCTGCTGGCACAGACCACGGGCTTTGCCTCGCTCGACGTGCTGGCCTTCGACCGCTCGGCCGATGTGCTGCTGATGCTGGTGATCGGCGGGGTCGGCTGGCTGTACGGCGGCATCGCCGGCGCCATCGTGTTCAAGCTGCTGCAGGACAACCTGTCCTCCATCACGCCGCAGTACTGGATGTTCTGGATTGGCCTGATCCTGGTGCTGCTGGTGCGCGTCGGGCGCGAGCGTTTGCTGCGGCCGTGGACCTGGTGGCGAAGGAGTGGCGCATGAGCGCAGTGGTGAAAGCTGAACAACCCGATGTCGTGCTGTCGGCCCAGGGCCTGGTCAAGCGCTTCGGCGGCATCACGGCCACCAGCAACGTCACTTTGAGTCTGCACCGCGGCGCGCGCCATGCGCTGATCGGCCCGAACGGCGCCGGCAAGACGACGCTGATCAACCTGCTCACAGGCGTGCTGCAGCCGTCCGAGGGGCGCATCGTGCTGGAGGGGCAAGACATCACCCAGCTGGCGCCGCACCAGCGCGTGCGCCGTGGCCTGGTGCGCACCTTCCAGATCAATCAGCTGTTCGACTCCATGACGCCGCTGCAAACCCTGGCGCTCGTGATCTCTCAACAAAAAGGACTGGGAGCCCAATGGTGGCGTGCGCTTGGTGCTAGTAAAGATGTAGCAGAGCAGGCCCAGAGCTTGCTCGAACAATTTCACCTCGCCGACGTGCAGAAGCAGCCCACGCAGGTGCTGGCCTATGGCAAACGGCGCCTGCTGGAGATTGCCATTGCGCTGGCCTGCGAGCCGCGTGTGCTGCTGCTCGATGAGCCCGTGGCGGGCGTGCCGGCCGGCGAGCGCGAGGAACTGCTGCAGACCGTGGCGGCGCTGCCCTTTGACGTGTCGGTGCTGCTGATCGAACACGACATGGACCTGGTCTTCAGCTTTGCCAGCCGCATGACGGTGCTGGTCAACGGCGCGGTGCTGACCGAGGGCGACCCCGGGCAGATTGCCAACGACCCGCGGGTCAAGGCCGTGTACCTGGGGCATGGGGAGGAGGCGAGCGCCGCCGGGCCGTCCCAAGGCGCGAGGGCCCCCACGGGGGGCAGTGCAGTACACGAAGTGACAAGCGTGGGGGCTCATCGACATGCCTGAGCTGCTCAAGGTAGAAAACCTGAGCGCCGGCTATGGCGAAGCCGTGGTGCTGCAAAACGTGTCGCTGACGCTGGACGAAGGCCACACGCTGGCGCTGCTGGGCCGCAACGGCACCGGCAAGACCACCCTGATCAACACCCTGGCCGGCGCCACACGCCAGCATGGCGGCAGCATCCTGTTGGGCAACGTCGCCTTGCACCCACTGGCGTCGTACCGGCGTGCGGCCGCGGGCATCGGCTGGGTGCCGCAGGAGCGCAACATCTTCAAGTCGCTCACGGTGCATGAGAACCTGACGGCGGTGGAGCGGCCCGGGCAGGCCGGCTCGAATTCCAGTCCCTGGACGCCCGCGCGCGTGTACGAGATGTTCCCGCGCCTGGCCGAGCGCAAGACCAACCTGGGCACGCAGCTGTCGGGCGGCGAGCAGCAAATGCTGGCCGTGGGCCGCGCACTGGTGCTGAACCCGCGGCTGCTGCTGCTCGACGAACCGCTCGAAGGGCTGGCGCCGATCATCGTGGAAGAGCTGCTGCATGCGATCCGGCGCATCACGCGCGACGAGGGCTTGTCGGCCATCATCGTCGAGCAGCATCCGCAGGCCATCCTGGCGATTTCCGACCGCGCCGTGGTACTGGACCGTGGCACGGTCGTGCACGCGGGGATGGCGCAGGAGCTGCGCGAGCGGCCCGAGTTGCTCGATAAGCTGCTGGGCGTGGCGCGCGCCTGAGGGCGGTGCCAGTACCATCGCAGCATAGGTATGACAGTTGCCTGGGCCCCGGTCACCCGGGCGCGGGTTGAAAAGGATCCGAAAACATGAAACGACGCCACATCCTCCAGAGCACTGCGGCAGCGCTGGCAGCCTCAGCCCTGGGTCCCGGCCTGGCCCGCGCCGACAACTGGCCCGCCAGGCCCATCAAAATCATCGTACCGTTCGGCCCCGGCGGCGAGGCCGACGTGACGGCCCGCATTGTGGCCAAAAAACTCGGCGAGCAGCTGCATCAAAGCGTGATCATCGAAAACCGGCCCGGGGCGGGTGGTGTGGTGGCGGGTGAACTGGTGGCGCGGGCCGCGCCCGACGGCTACACCCTGCTGCTCATGAGCAACGGCACGGCGGTGAGCGAGGGGCTGTTCAAGCACCTGCCGTTCGATCCGCAAAAGGACTTCGCTCCAATCTCGACGCTCGGCTTTTTCGACCTCGTGATCGTTGTACCCGAAAACTCGCGCTTCAAGACGCTGGCGGACCTGCTGGCCTATGCCCGGGCAAATCCCGACGAGCTCAACCTGGGCACCATCAATATTGGCAGCACGCAGAACCTGGCCGCACAACTGTTCAAGACCACGGCCGGTATCCATATGCAGATCGTTCCCTTCAATGGCAACGGCGCAGTCCTCACGGGGCTGCGCAGCGGCCAGATCGACGCCGCGGTGGCAGGGCTGAGCTCAATGATGTCGCAGATCCGCGCCGGTGCCGTGCGCGCTTTGGCCGTGATGGGCGAGAAGCGCTCACCGGACCTGCCCCAAGTGCCCACTGTGCGTGAAAGTGGCGGCGCGCTGACCCGCTTCAACGTTGCCTCGTGGAACGCGCTGGCCGCGCCCGCCAAAACGCCGCCTGCTGTGCTGCAGCGGCTGAACCACGAGGTCGTCGTCGCACTGCAGGCGCCCGATGTGGCGCGCAGCCTGACCCAGATCAACGTCCAGCCCCGGCCCGGCACGCCGGCGCAGCTGGCCGACCTGCTCGGCAGCGAGATCCGGCGCTGGGGCGCTGTGATCAAGAGCGCCGGCATTCCCCTGCAATAGTCGCGTCAACGTGGAGAGAACCGTCCCATGGAACTGCAGCACATCGGCCTGATCGGCTATGGCGAAGTCGGCAAAACGTTTTCGGCGGGCCTGAAAGACAAGCCCGGCGTGGCAGGCACGGGCGCCTGGGACCTCAAGTTCGCCGCTGCGGCGACGCAAGGCCCCGAGCGCGCGCATGCGGCGCAGGCCGGTGTCACGGCGCACGACTCGATGCGCGCGCTGTGCGCGGCGAGCGACCTCATCATCTCCGCCGTGACGGCCTCCAATACCCTGGCGGTGGCGCAGGAGGCCGCGCAGCACATTCGCCCGGGCACCCTGTTTCTGGATCTCAACTCGGCCTCGCCCGGGACCAAGGAGCAGTGCGCCGCGCTGATCGACGCCCGCGGAGCGCACTACGTCGAGGCCGGTGTTATGACCTCGGTGCCGCCCTATGGCATCCGGGTGCCGATGCTGCTGGGCGGCGCGCAAGCCGCGGCCCTGGCCGGCGTGCTCACCGCTTGGGGCATGGACGCCAAGGCCGTGAGCGAGCGGCTCGGCGTGGCCAGCGCCATCAAGATGTGCCGCAGCGTGATGATCAAGGGGCTGGAGGCGCTGGTGATCGAGAGCTACACCACCGCGCGCGCCTATGGCGTGGAAGATCATGTGCTGCCGACCCTAGCCGAAACCTTCCCCAGCATCGACTGGCCACAGACCGGCGCCTATTTCTTCAGCCGCGTGGTGCAGCACGGCCAGCGCCGCGCCGAGGAAATGCGCGAGTCGGCCAACACCGTGCGCGAGGCGGGCTTAGCGCCTTTGATGACGGCCGCGATTGCCGACAAGCAGCAGTGGGTGGCCGACCAGGCGCGCGCAGGCGTGTTCGCGGGCATCGCGAAGGACGCGCGCTGGCAGGACTATGCGGACCGGCTGATCGCGGCACGAGAGCCGTCGTCGCTATAAAAAAAATAGCTGCTTGTGGAGACCCAGTATGGGCTAGAGGTACTTTTCATGTAGATTTCTGCGCGCGGCGGATCAGACCGGCGAGAGCACTGGCCGGCCCGCAAAGTGCGCCTGCATGTTCGCGAGGAAGCGCGTGATCGTCGCCTGCACCGCCTCGGGCGAGCGCCCCGCAACGTGCGGCGTGAGCACGATGTTGGGCAGCGTGATGAGTTCTTCGGGCCGGCGCGGCTCGCTCTCATAGACGTCGATGCCGGCCGCGCCGAGCCGGCGCTCGCGCAGCACCCGCGCCAGCGCCTGCGTGTCGACCACGCTGCCGCGTGCGATGTTCACCAGCGCCCCCTGCGGGCCGATGGCCTCCAGCACCGCCTCGTTCACCAGGTGCCGCGTGCCGGCGCCGCCGGGCGTGGCCACGACCAGGAAGTCGCACCAGCGCGCCAGCGCCAGCGGGCTGTCGAACCAGGCGTGCGCCGCGTTGACCCGGCGGTGGCGGCTGTGGTAGCCCACCGTCATGTCGAAGCCGCCGGCGCGCCGCGCGATCTTTTGTCCGATCAACCCGTAGCCCAGGATGCCGATCCGCTTGCCCGAGACCGAGGGCGCGTAGTCGGGGATCTGGTCGCGCCACACGCCATCGCGGCAGGCGCGGTCCAACTGCACAATGCCGCGCACGGCTGTGATCAGCAGGCCGAAGGCATGGTCGGCCACGCAATCGTCGTTGGTGCCGGCGCCGTTCGCCACCACGATGCCGCGCGCTCGTGCGGCCGCCACGTCAATCTGCTCGTAGCCCGCGCCGAGCGCGCAGACCAGCTCCAGCGCGGGCAGGGCAGCGATCTCGGCGCCCGTGAGGCCGATCGGGCCGATGGTCAGCACGGCCCGCACGCGCATGCCGTGGGCCGCGATGGCCTGTGCGCGCAGCGCGGCATCCGGCGCATGGATCACGTCATAGGCAGCGGCGATCTGCGCGAGGTACGGCGGTGGCAGCGGACACAGGACCAGCAAAGGGATGGTGGAAGTCATGGTGACTCAAGTGGTGGTGAAGACGGTGCCAAGGGTCTCGCGAATCAGCGCCAGCATGGCCTGCTGGGTGAGCGTGGCAGGACGCAGCGAGCTGACCGCGAGCGACAGCTCGCTGCGCAGCGACGGCGTCTGGATCGGCCGCGTGATGTAGTTTGATGTCTTGCCCGAGGTGGCCACGGCGTTCATGGACAGCACGGCGCTGCCGGCGCCATCGGCCACCAGGTCGAGGATCGCGGGCACGCCGTCGATCTCCAGCGCGATCTGTGGCCGGCAGCCGAGTCGCGCCAGTTCGGACTCGACCAGCATGCGCATGGCGTTGGGCCGGGTCGGGATGACGAGCGGGATCGCCGCCAGCTCGCGCAGCGTGATCGAGGCTGCACGGGCGCGGCGCGATGCTGGCGCCCGGCGCTGCACCAGAAACAGCTCCTCCTGCAGCACCGCCGTGACCTCGACGCCCGGCGTCGGCAGGGTGTTGTACAGCAGCGCAATGTCGAGCCGTCCCGTGACCAGCGCTTCGCGCAGTGACACCGACAGGCCTTCGCTGATCGACAGTGCGGCGTCAGGCAACTGCGAGCGCGCAGCGCGTGTGAGCGGCACCGTGAGCACCTTGGCGATGCTCGGCGGCAGGCCCAGCGCGACCCGACCGGCCAGCGCGCCGTGCACCCGACCCAGTTCCTCGCGCGCGCGCTCGACCTGGTGCAGGATGCCGCGCCCGTGCTCCAGCAGCAGCTTGCCGGCCTCGGTCGGGCTGGCGCCGCGCCCGTTGCGCGTCAGCAGGTTTTGCCGCAGCTCGACCTCGAGCAGCCGCACCTGGCGACTCAGCGCCGGCTGCGCGACGCCCAGCACGACGGAGGCGCGCGTGAAGCTGCCGAGCTCGGCGACCCGCACGAAATACTCGATCTGTTTTAAATCCATAGGAAACGTTGGTTGAATAATCCTCATTCGGCCATGCCCGAATGATATAGCTGCTAGTGACGCCGTCCCCTTCATTTTTGGCGCCCGCGCGATCACAATCGAGCGCATGACAACGCCGCTTGCGCAATGCCGGGCGGCGGAAAGGGGAACGCGGGGATGCGGCCATTCGGCTGTTGGCCTCGCAGGGACCCCCCGCAAGCGCTATATTGATTTTCTGCTTCAACGATCCAACGACACGGGAAGGACGCGACCATGATCATCGACTGCCACGGCCACTACACCACGGCGCCCAAGGCGCTGGAGAACTGGCGCAACCAGCAAATTGCCGGCATCAAGGACCCGGCCGTCAAGCCCCGGGTGGCGGACCTCAAAATCAGCGACGACGAGCTGCGCGAATCGATCGAGGTCAATCAGCTCGCCAAGATGAAGGAGCGCGGCTCCGACCTCACCATCTTCAGCCCGCGCGCGAGCTTCATGGCACACCATATCGGCGACTTCAACGTGTCCTCGACCTGGGCTGCGATCTGCAACGAGCTGTGCTACCGCGTGTCCACGCTGTTTCCCGACAACTTCATCCCGGCCGCCATGCTGCCGCAGTCGCCTGGCGTGGATCCCGGAACCTGCATTCCCGAACTCGAGAAGTGCGTGAAGGAATACGGCAACGTCGGCATCAACCTGAACCCCGACCCCTCGGGCGGCCACTGGAATTCGCCGCCGCTGTCCGACCGCTGCTGGTACCCGATCTACGAGAAGATGGTCGAGTACGACATCCCTGCGATGATCCACGTCAGCACCAGTTGCAACCCGGCCTTCCACACGACCGGTGCCCACTACCTGAACGCCGACACCACGGCCTTCATGCAGTGCCTGACCGCCGATTTGTTCAAGGACTTCCCGACGCTGCGCTTCCTGATCCCGCACGGCGGTGGCGCCGTGCCCTACCACTGGGGGCGTTTTCGCGGCCTGGCGCAGGAGCTCAAGAAGCCGTTGCTGTCCGAGCACCTGCTGAACAACATCTACTTCGACACCTGCGTCTACCACCAGCCCGGCATCGATCTGCTGAACACCGTGATCCCGGTGAAGAATGTGCTGTTCGCCTCGGAGATGATCGGCGCCGTGCGCGGCATCGACCCCGAGACGGGCCACTACTACGACGACACCAAGCGCTACATCGAGGCCAGCAAGATCCTGAGCGCGGCCGACCGCCAGCAGATCTACGAAGGCAATGCGCGTCGGGTGTTTCCGCGGCTGGACGCGGTGCTGAAGGCAAAAAACAAGTAATCCCCGCCGTTCGGGCGGAGCCTGTCGAAGCCTTGCCCTTCGACAGGTTCAGGACGAACGGGTTACCACAAGTGCAAAAGGAGAATCCCATGAGCCTGAACAATCTGGGTATCGTGAAACGCAACATCGTGCGCGCCGACAAGGCCGCCGTCGAAAAACTCTCGCAATTCGGTGTTGCCACCGTGCATGAGGCCATGGGCCGTGTCGGCCTGATGAAGCCGTACATGCGCCCCATCTACCCGGGCGCCCGTCTGTGCGGTACGGCGGTGACCATCCTGCTGCAGCCGGGCGACAACTGGATGATGCACGTGGCCGCCGAGCAATTGCAGCCTGGCGACGTGGCCGTGGCTGCCTGCACCACCGACAACTTCGACGGCTTCTTTGGCGACCTGCTGGCGACCAGCTTCAAGGCGCGCGGTGCCAGGGGCCTGATCATCGATGCGGGCGTGCGCGACGTGGCCGAGCTGGAGAAGATGGATTTTCCGGTCTTCAGCCGCGCCATTCATGCCAAGGGCACGATCAAGGCCACGCTGGGCTCGGTGAATATTCCGGTGGTGTGCGCCGGTGCCCTGGTCAATCCGGGCGACGTGGTGGTGGCTGACGCAGACGGCGTCGTCGTGGTGCCCGCCGCCATTGCGCAACAAGTGGCGGATGCGGCCGAGAAGCGCGAAAGCTTCGAAGGCGAAAAACGCGCCAAGTTCGCCGCGGGCGTGCTGGGCCTGGACCTGTACAAGATGCGCGAGCCGCTGGAAAAAGCCGGTCTCAAATACATCGACTGAAGATACACCATGTCAAAACCCACCACCGGTGATTTCACCAAGACCCCTGGCTGGCTCGACTGGTACGCCGGCCCGAGCAAGCCCCGCTTCAAGCTGCCCGCAGGCAGCGTGGACGCGCACTGCCACGTGTTCGGCCCCGGCGCCGAGTTTCCCTATGCGCCCGAGCGCAAGTACACGCCGTGCGACGCCAGCAAGGCCCAGCTGTTCGCGTTGCGCGACCACCTGGGTTTCGAGAAAAATGTGATCGTGCAGGCCACCTGCCACGGCGCCGACAACAGCGCGCTGCTCGATGCGCTGCGGGCGGCCAACGGCCGCGCGCGTGGCGTGGCCACCGTCAAGCGCAGCGTGAGCGATGGCGATCTGCAGGCCATGCACGATGCCGGTGTGCGTGGCGTGCGCTTCAACTTCGTCAAGCGCCTGGTGGACTTCACACCCAAAGACGAGCTGCTGGAAATTGCCGGCCGCATCGCCAAATGGGGCTGGCACGTGGTGATCTACTTCGAGGCGGTGGACCTGCCCGAACTATGGGACTTCTTCAGCGCGCTGCCGACCACCGTGGTGGTGGACCACATGGGCCGCCCGGACGTGAGCAAGCCGGTGGACGGCCCCGAGTTCGGGCTGTTCCTGAAGTTCATGCGCGAGCACGGCAACGTCTGGAGCAAGGTGACCTGCCCGGAGCGCCTGAGCGTGAGCGGCCCGAAGGCACTGGAAGGCGAGCAAAATGCCTACCGCGACGTGGTCCCGTTCGCCCGGCGCATCGTCGAGGAGTTCCCGGATCGCGTGCTCTGGGGCACCGACTGGCCGCATCCGAACCTGAAGGACCACATGCCCGACGACGGCCTGCTGGTGGACTTCATCCCGCACATCGCGCCGGCGCCAGAGCAGCAGCGCAAGCTGCTGGTGGACAATCCGAACCGCCTGTATTGGGGAGCCTGATATGTCACTCGAAAAACCGTATCTGGACGTTCCGGGCACCACCATCTTCGATGCCGAGCAATCGCGCAAGGGCTACCACCTGAACCAGTTCTGCATGTCGCTCATGCAGGCCGCGAACCGCGAGCGCTTCAAGGCCGATGAGCGGGCCTACCTGGACGGGTGGCCCATGACCGAGGCGCAGAAGCAGGCCGTGCTCGCGCGCGACCTGAACCAATGCATCAGCCTGGGCGGCAACATCTACTTCCTGGCCAAGATCGGCGCCACCGACGGCAAGAGCTTCCAGCAGATGGCCGGCAGCATGACCGGCATGACAGAGGAGGAATACCGCGACATGATGATCCACGGCGGCCGCTCGGTCGAAGGCAATCGCCGCACCGGCGAAGACGGCGACGCACAGCCGCAGCACCAGCCCCAGGGCAAGGCAGGCCGAAGCGGCCAGAAAGCGAGCGCCTGACATGGCCAGAATCACCGCCAGCGTTTACACCTCGCATATTCCGGCGATCGGTGCCGCGCTCGACTTGGGCAAGACCCATGAACCCTACTGGCAGCCAGTGTTCCAGGGTTACGAGTTCTCCCGGCAGTGGCTGAAGGACAACCGGCCCGATGTCATCTTTCTGGTCTACAACGACCACGCCACCGCCTTCAGCCTGGACATGATCCCCACGTTTGCGATCGGCACGGCCGCCGAGTTCAAACCGGCGGACGAGGGCTGGGGCGCCCGGCCCGTGCCCACCGTGATCGGCCACCCGGAGCTGGCCTCGCACATCGCGCAGTCGGTGATCCAGCAGGACTTTGACCTGACCATCGTGAACAAGATGGACGTGGACCACGGCCTCACGGTGCCGCTGTCGCTCTTGTGCGGCCAGCCGCAAGCCTGGCCCTGCCCGGTGATCCCGTTTGCCGTCAACGTGGTGCAGTACCCCGTGCCGAGCGGCCAGCGCTGCTTCAACCTGGGCCAGGCCATCCGCAAGGCCGTCGAGTCGTATGACGAGCCGCTCAATGTGCAGATTTGGGGCACGGGCGGCATGAGCCACCAGTTGCAGGGCCCGCGCGCAGGTCTCATCAACAAGGCATTCGACACCGCCTTCCTCGACCAGCTGATCGCCGACCCCGCGGCGCTGGCGAAGAAGCCTCACATCGACTACGTGCGTGAAGCCGGCAGCGAGGGCATCGAACTCGTGATGTGGCTGATCGCGCGCGGCGCCATGGCCGACGTGGCCGGCGGCAAGCCGCCCCGGGTGGCGCACCGCTTCTACCATGTCCCCGCATCCAACACGGCCGTCGGCCATCTGATTCTGGAGAATTCATAATGGCCAAAACCATCAAAGTCGCCCTCGCGGGCGCAGGCGCGTTCGGCATCAAGCACCTGGACGGCATCAAGAACATCGACGGCGTCGAAGTTGTCTCGCTGGTCAGCCGCGATCTGGACAAGACGAAGGAAGTTGCCGCCAAATACGGCATTGGCCATGTAACGACCGAGCTGGCCGACAGCCTGGCGCTGCCGGAGGTGGACGCCGTCATCCTGTGCACGCCCACGCAGATGCACGCCGCGCAAAGCATCGCCTGCCTGAAAGCGGGCAAGCATGTGCAGGTGGAAATTCCGCTGGCCGACAAGCTGGCCGACGCCGAGGCCGTGGTGGCGTTGGCGCGCCAGGGCGGCCTGGTCGCCATGTGCGGCCACACCCGCCGCTTCAACCCCAGCCACCAGTATGTGCACCAGCAAATCGAGGCCGGCAAATTCAGCATCTTTCAGATGGACGTGCAGACCTATTTCTTCCGCCGTACCAACATGAACGCGCTGGGCCAGCCGCGCAGTTGGACCGACCACCTGCTGTGGCACCACGCCGCGCACACGGTGGACCTGTTCGCGTACCAGGCCGGCAGCCCGATCGTGCAGGCCAACGCCGTGCAGGGCCCGATCCACCCGCAGCTTGGTATCGCCATGGACATGAGCATCCAGCTCAAGGCTGCGAACGGCGCGATCTGCACGCTGAGCCTGTCCTTCAACAACGACGGCCCGCTGGGCACCTTCTTCCGCTACATCGGCGACACGGCGACCTACATCGCACGCTACGATGACCTGTTCACGGGCAGGGACGAGCAAATCGACGTGTCCAGGGTGGCCGTGTCGATGAACGGCATCGAGCTGCAGGACCGCGAGTTCTTCACCGCCATCCGCGAAGGCCGCGAGCCGAACTCCAGCGTGGCGCAGGTGCTCCCGTGCTACCAGGTGCTGGACCAGCTGGAGCGGCAGCTGCGCTGAGCGGACGCTCCTGATTCAATAGCTGCTCGCGCCCGTACCATGCGGGCTGCGGGCATTTTTTTCTTGAGGAATTGAGATGCAAACACGACAACTCGGCCCCTTCACCGTCTCCGCCATCGGCCTGGGCTGCATGAACCTGAGCCATGCCTATGGAACCCCGCCATCGGCAGAGCAGGGCGAAAAAGTCCTGCTGGCCGCACTGGACGCCGGCGTCACGCTGTTCGACACCGCCGCGCTGTACGGCTTCGGTGCCAACGAAACCCTGCTCGGCAAGGTGCTCGCCAGGCACCGCAGCCGCTTTAGGCTGGCCAGCAAGTGCGGCATGCAGGGCGTGGACGTGGCCGGCGACGGCAAGCTGGTGCGCGTGATCGACGGCCGGCCGCAGACCGTGCGCGCCACCTGCGAGGCCAGCCTGCGCCGCCTGCAGACCGACGTGATCGACCTGTACTACCTGCACCGCTGGGACAAGAAGGTGCCCATCGAAGACAGCGTGGGCGCCCTGAGCGAGCTGGTGCGCGCCGGCAAGATCCGCACCATCGGCCTGTCCGAAGTGTCGGCCGGCACGCTGCGCCGCGCGCATGCCGTGCACCCGATCAGCGCGGTGCAGACCGAGTACTCGCTGTGGACGCGCAACCCCGAGATCGCCTTGCTGCAGGCCTGCCGCGAACTCGGCGCCACGCTGGTCGCGTTCAGCCCGGTGGCGCGCGGCTTTCTGTGCGGCGCGGCTATCGACGTGAACGCGCTTGAGCCCAAAGACATCCGCCGCGCCATGCCGCGCTTCGCACCCGACAACTATGCCGCCAACCTCAAGCTGCTGCCGGCCTATCACGCGATCGCGCAGGAGGCCGGCTGCACGCCGGCCCAGCTCGCGCTGGCCTGGCTGCTGCGCCAGGGCGAACACATCATTCCCATTCCCGGCACCACCAGCGTCGCGCATCTGCAGGAAGACCTGGGCGCCGACAAAGTCAGCCTCAGCGCCGATGTGCTGACGCGCCTGCAGGCCCTGATCAACCAGAAGACCGTGGCCGGCGCCCGTTATAACGCGCAGAGCGCCAGCGAAGTCGATACCGAGACTTTCTGACGCGCCATTTGGCATCGGCGTGCGGGATCGGGGACGTGCCGCCTTGCGACATCAACAAGCCCAAGTGCCGGGCGTCGAGGGTGCCCCCGCAAATCCCGGCGCCTCAGAAAGGCAGGCCGACGTAGTTTTCAGCCAATGAGCCCATCGCCTTGTCCGAAGAGAAAAGGTAGTCCAGCTCGGTTTGCTGCAGCCTCTGCTCGTAAGAGGTGCTGTCCGGAAAGGTGTGCAGCATCGTTGTCATCCACCAGGAAAAGCGCTGGGCTTTCCAGACTCGGGCAAGTGCCTTGGCGGAGTAGCCGTCCAGGCCTGAATCGTCACCGTTCTGGTAGTGCGCCATCAGCGCGTGGTAGAGGTAGTAGATGTCCGATGCGGCGCTGTTGAGCCCGCGTGCACCGGTGGGCGGCACGATGTGCGCGGCGTCTCCCGCGAGGAACAGGTTGCCGTAGCGCATCGGCTCGGCCACAAAGGAGCGCAGCGGCGCTATGGATTTTTCGATGGACGGGCCGGTGATGAGGCGTGCAGCGACGTCTGCCGGCAGGCGGCGCTTGAGTTCGGCCCAGAACCGGTCGTCTGCCCAATCCTCCACCGAATCGCTCAATGGCACCTGGATGTAATAGCGGCTGAGCGTTTGCGAGCGCAGCGAGCACAGTGCAAAACCGCGCTCGTGCTTGGCATAAATCAACTCGGGCGACACAGGCTTTGTGCGCGACAGCACGCCAAGCCAGCCAAAGGGATAGGCCTTTTCATGCTCCTTGATCACGTCGCGCGGAATGGACTTGCGGCTGATGCCATGAAAGCCATCGGCACCGATGACGAAGTCGCAGTCAATGCGCACGATGTCATCGCCATCCCGGTAAGTCACCCAGGGGCTGCCCGACTTGAGATCGTGAAGCTGAACGTCCTCGGCGTTGTGGATGACGACGCCCTTCATGCGATCCCGCGCCTCGTACAAATCTCGGGTCAACTCGGTCTGGCCGTAGACCACCACAGAACTGCCGCCGCTGTACTTGTGCAGATCGACCCGGGTCTGCTTGCCATCGTGGGCAATGAAAAAACCTTCGTGAATTTCGCCTTCGCGGCCCATCCGTTCGCCGCACTGTGCCTCGCGCATCAACTGCGCAAAACCATGCTCGAGTACGCCGGCGCGGATACGCCCGAGAACATACTCGCGGCTTTGCCGTTCCAGAATCACCGTGCTGATGCCCTTGAGGTGCAGGAGCTGGGAGAGCAGGAGCCCGGAAGGGCCGCCGCCGATGATGCATACGCTGGTTTTCATGGAAGTCTCCTGGAGGTATAGGTCTGATGCGGGGTTGAACAAGGCCAAGAATATTTGCAAAGCCGCGCGCCATCAATGCCCAAATACGTCCAGTACTTGTACGATTCGAACATGAGGCTACACAACGGCATCGTTCTGTCCCAGGGCTTGTTCGGGGAGTCCACGCTGTTGCCGGACGTTGTGCACTGCGAGACGATTGCCGCGCGTTCGTCGCTGTACCACTGGGAACTCGCCCCGCACCGACATGACAGGCTGCACCAGGTGATTCTGCTGCAGGCCGGCGCCGGCGTGGTCCATCTGGACGGCGGCGCCTACCCATTCGGGCCGATGACGCTGATCAACGTGCCACCGGGAATTGTTCACGCGTTCCGTTTCGAGCCGGATTCACAAGGCTTTGTGGTGACACTGGCCGACGAGGTGCTGGACTTCATTTTGACGGGCGTCGGCGACGTGCGCTACACGCTGGGGCAGTCTTTGGTCTGTCCCGCCGAGCCTGGGTTGAGCGCACTGGTCCAGCAAATCTGGCACGAATTCAACAGCCTGGCCAGCGCCCGCGCCTTGATTCTTCGCAGTCTGTGTGCCACCTTGCTGGGGCTGGTTGCGCGCACCGTCTCGCAATCCGACCCGGCCGATGCCAAGTCGGCGCAGACGAATTTCCTCAAACGCTTCGAGGCCCTGGTGGAAGCGCATTTCCTGGAACACTGGGGCGTGGCCAACTATGCGCGGGTGTTGTCCATTTCGCCAACGCACCTGGGCCGCATCGTCCGTGCGGCGACGGGCGAAGCTCCCTCACAACGGATCAACGCCAGGGTGCTGCGGGAGGCCCGGCGCAAGCTGGCCTATACCAACCTGCGCGTTTCAACCATCGCCTACGAACTGGGCTTTGCCGACCCGGCCCATTTCAGTCGCGTCTTTACGCGCGCGGCAGGCGTGTCTCCCCGAACCTTCAGGGACCAGGTTGCCGGACCTCACGGCGCGGCGGCCGCCCCGACCACCGCCTCGAGCTGATCACGCAGCCAGCGGTGCGCGGCGTCGTGCTGGTGGCGCACGTGCCAGATCATGTACATCGGCAGGGCGGGGCAGGGCACGGGCGGCTCGGCGCTGGCCAGGCCGCGCAGCGAGTGCGCTTGCAGCAGGCCGGGCACGGTGGCCAGCAGGTCGCTGCCGCGCAGGAAGGCGCCCAGGCCGGCGAAGCCCGGCACCATCACGGCGAAGCGGCGTTGCACGCCGCGCTCGGCCAGCCACTGGTCCAGGTCGAGCGCGCGGCGCGGCGCGTACAGCACGGTGATGTGGTCGGCCGCCAGGTAGTCGGCGCGGCCGCGCGGCGCGGCGCGCACGGCCGGGTCGTAGAACACGCGGTAGCGGTCCTCGAACAGGCGCTTTTGCAGGATGTCGCTGCCCTCGGGCGGGCGCGGACTGATGATGAGCTGGCAGTGCTCGTGGCGCAGCATCTCCAGCGTCGGCACGTCGGAGGGGATGACGCGCAGCGCCACGCCCGGCGCCTGCGCGCGCAGCCGCGCCACGAGGGACGGCAGCAGCACGTCGCGCTGGAAGTCGTTGGCCGCGATGGTGAAGGTGGTCTGCCAGCGTGCCGGATCGAACTCGCCGGAGCGGGCAAAGCGCTCGAGCTCACCCAACAGCTCGCGCGCCTGCGCGGCCAGCGCCTCGGCCCGCGCGGTGGCCACGATGCCGCGCCCCGATTTGACGAACAGCGCGTCGCCCGTGATGCCGCGCAGCTTGTCCAGCAGGTGGCTCACGGCAGACTGGGTGACGCCCAGCCGAAGCGCCGCGCCGGTGATGGAGCCGGCTTCCACCACGGCCACCAGCAGCTGCAGGAGCCGCGCGTCAAGGTCGGACCAATCGAATTTACTCATGCATCCTATGATCATTCATCTATTTATCTTTGGCAATGGGGCGGCAATACTGAACGTGTAGCAAGATTCCAACTCAGGAGATTGATGTGACCACCCCGCTTCCCAAAATTCCCGGCACCACGCTGTTCGACAGCGTGCAGGCGCAAAAAGGCTACGCGCTCAACAAGATGTGCTTCTCGTTCAATTCGGCCGGGAACCGCGAGGCGTTCAAGGCCGACGAGGAGGCCTACATGCGCCAATACGGCCTGAACGAGCAGCAGGCCGCGGCCATCCGCGCGCGCAATGTGCTGGACCTCATCGCCGCTGGCGGCAATGCCTACTACCTGGCCAAGTTCGCCGGCATCTTCGGGCTGGACATGCAGGACATCGGTGCCCAGCAGACCGGCATGAGCAAGGAAGAATTCCGGGCCAAGCTGCGCGCGGCGGCCCACCCGTAAACAGTCAACAGGACAAATATCATGGCAAAACTCATTGGCAGCGTGGGCACCTCCCACATTCCCGCGATCGGCAGCGCGATCGCCAAGAGCCTGCAGCAGGACCCGTACTGGAAGCCGTTCTTCGACGGGTTCCCGCCGATCCGCGACTGGCTGGACACGGTCCGCCCCGACGTGGCGGTGATGTTCTACAACGACCACGGCCTGAACTTCTTCCTCGACAAGATGCCCACCTTCGCGGTCGGCGCGGCGCAGCAATACAACAGCGCGGACGAAGGCTGGGGCATCCCCACGCTGCCACCAGTGCAGGGCCAGCAGGACCTGTCGTGGCATGTGATCAATACGCTGATCGAGCAGGAGTTCGACATCGTGACCTGCCAGGAAATGCTGGTGGACCACGCCGTGACGCTGCCGCTCAAGCTGCTCTGGCCCGACAGCTGCCCGGTGCAGATCGTGCCCGTCTGCATCAACACCGTGCAATTCCCGCTGCCCTCGGCACGCCGCGTCTACGCCATGGGCCGGGCGGTCGGCGAGGCGATCCGGTCCTGGGACAGCGACAAGAAGGTGCTGGTGATCGGTTCCGGCGGCCTGTCGCACCAGCTCGACGGCGAGCGCGCCGGCCACATCAACAAGGAGTTCGACCTGCAGTTCATGAACAGCCTGCTGACCAACCCCGAGTGGGTGACCCGGTACAGCATTCACGAACTGGTCGAGAAGACCGGCACGCAGGGCGTGGAGCTGCTGATGTGGGTGGCCATGCGCGGGGCCCTGAGCGCCGGCGGCACCTCGGGCGTGCGCAAGGTGCACAGCAACTACCACATTCCCATCTCCAACACCGCCACCGGCTTGCTGGCGCTCGAAGCGGTCTGAGCCGTCGCGCCCGCACCTGGCCGCGAGCCGTGCGCGTCAGGCCGGCTCCAGGCCGTTGCGCCGCTTGATGTCGGCCGCCGCCGGCGAGACCATGAAGTCCAGCAGCGCGCTGACCGCGCGGGCCTGTGTCGACGTGACCGACAGGCCCGCCGAGAAGATGGTGTTGATCTGGATCGCCGGTGGCAGCGGCCCCAGCACGTCGATGCCTTCCTGGTGGATCAGCTCGCTCAGTTGCTGGAACCCAAGCTCGACCTCGCCCCTGGCCACCAGCGAGCCCACCGGCACGCCGGGGGGCGCCTGCACGATGCGGCCCTTGATTTCGTCGGCGATGCCCCAGCGCTCGAACAGCTTGGCCAGGTGCACGCCACTGGGGCCGGTGGAGTAGCCGAGGCTGCGTGCCGTCAAGACGGCCTGCTTGACGGCTTCTTCCGACCCGATGTCCGAGTGCGGTGCGCCGGCCCGCACCGCGATGGAGACGCCAGAGTTGACCAGGTCGACCCGGCTGCCAGGCACGATCCTGCCGGCCTGGGTCAGTTGCTCGATGGCGTTGGCCGCGAGGACCACCACATCGAACGCCTCGCCGCTCTGCACGCGCCTGGCCGCGTCCACGCCGCCCACCGACTCGATGGACACTTGCTGCGTGGAACTCTGCTGGAATTGGGCGACAAGCTCGGCCAGCACTTGCCGGGTCGCCATGGATGAAATGATGCTGATGTTGGATGCCATGATGCCGCCTACGAAGGGGGGTTAGGCTGGGGCAGGGGCCTCAGCGCCAGGGAGGGCATGGGATTAAAACACAGGTCATGGCGCCCCCTAGAATCGCTTGAACAGGGAGCCCCATGAGCCAACTTCTCATCAACGACTATCTCCGTCAACTCGATGTCATCAAAAAGGCCAGCGGCAGCCAGCGCGAAACCATCGTGCGCGAAGCCTTCAAGGATTTGCTCAAGGCCTGGGGCAAGCAGCAGGGCCTGATCTTCCTGGCCGAATACCCGCTCAAGACCGCCACCAAGGCCAACATCGCCGTCGATGGCGCGCTCTTGCACGAGCTGCGCATGCCGCTGGGCTACTGGGAAGCCAAGGACGCGGACGACGACCTCGACGCCGAGGTCACCAAGAAATTCAAAAAAGGCTACCCGCAGGACAACATCATCTTCAGCGACGACGCCATCGCCGTGCTGTGGCAAAACCGCCAGGAGGTGCTGCGCTGCGACATGACCGACACCGAGGCGCTGGGCAAACTGCTGAAACTCTTTTTCAGCTTCGAGCGTCCCGAGATCGCCGGTTTTCGCGCCGCCGTCGAGCAGTTCAAGACCGACCTGCCTGCCGTGCTGCAGGCGCTGCGCCAGATGATCGAGCGCGCGCACGACGCCAACGCCAGCTTTCGGCAGGCCGAAGAAAAGTTTCTGCTCCATGCGCAGGAGGCCATCAACCCCGCGCTCACCGATGCCGACGTGCGCGAGATGCTGATCCAGCACATCCTGACCGAAGAAATCTTCGCCAAGGTGTTTGACGACAGCGACTTCCACCAGCACAACAACGTGGCGCGCGAGCTGTATGCGCTGGAAGGCGCGTTCTTCACCGGCGCCCTCAAGAAGCAGACCCTCAAGGGCCTGGAAACCTACTACGCCGCCATCCGCGCCGCCGCCGCGCAGATCGGCAGCCACGGCGAGAAGCAGACTTTTCTGAAGGTCATTTATGAGAACTTCTACAAGGTCTACAACACCAAGGCTGCCGACCGGCTCGGCGTGGTCTACACGCCGGGCGAGATCGTGCGCTTCATGATCGACGGCGCCGACTGGCTGTGCGAAAAGCACTTCGGCAAGAACCTGATCGACAAGGACGTGGACATCCTCGACCCGGCCACCGGCACGGGCACCTATATCTGCGAGCTGCTGGAGCACTTTCGCGGCCAGCCGAAAAAGCTGGCGCACAAATACGCGCACGAACTGCACGCCAACGAGGTCGCCATCCTGCCCTACTACGTGGCCAACCTGAACATCGAATCGACCTACGCCGCCATCACCGGCAGCTACGAAGAGTTTCCCAACCTGTGCTTTGTCGACACGCTCGACAACGTGGGCCTGCACACCGCCGTGCACGGCACCACGGCCGACATCTTCGGCAGCGTGAGCGAGGAAAACGTCGCCCGCATCAAGCGCCAGAACAGCCGGCGCATCAGCGTCGTCATCGGGAATCCGCCCTACAACGCCAACCAGGCGAACGAGAACGACAACAACAAGAACCGCGAGTACCCGCAGATCGACGCGCGCATCAAGCAGACCTATATCGCCGAGAGCACGGCGCAAAAAACCAAGCTTTACGACATGTACGCGCGCTTCTTCCGCTGGGCCAGCGACCGGCTCAGCGAGAACGGCGTGCTGGCGTTTGTGACGAACCGCAGCTTCATCGAAAGCCGCACCTTCGACGGTTTCCGCAAGACCGTGGCGCAGGAGTTTGCCGACATCTACGTGGTGGATCTGGGCGGCGATGTGCGCGCCAATCCGAAACTGAGCGGCACCAAGCACAACGTGTTCGGCATCCAGACCGGCGTGGCGATCAGCTTCATGGTCAAGAAAACAAAGCCCTCTGCCGCTGGGAGAGGGTCGGGTGAGGGCTGCGCCCGCGTCTACTACGTGCGCCGGCCCGAGATGGAAACCGCCGAGGAAAAGCTCGCGTTCCTGGCCAGCCACACGATGCGCAGCCTCGACTTCGACGAGGTGCAACCGGACAAGTCGGCGAACTGGGTGAACCTGACGAACAACGACTTCGAGTCGCTGCTGCCGCTGGCGAGCAAGGAAACCAAGGCGGCGAAGACGGCCGGGAAGGAGAGGGCGATTTTCAAGCTGGTCTCAAATGGCATCGTGACCGCAAGAGACGAATGGATGACGGATTTTTCTGAGGACACACTTCGCGAGAAGGCAACTCGCTTTTGCACAGTGTTTGAGTCTGAAAAGGTCCGGTGGGCCGCCTCCCTTGATGCTCAGATCAAAGATCGAAGGCAAAGGACCAAAGCGTTACGGGACTTTGTTTCTCGGGAAATCAAGTGGACGGAGGAACTGGAAGCGCATTTGGATCGAGGGACTCCCTTGGCGTTTAATTCAACGCATCTCCGGAAATCACTGTATCGGCCATTTGTTGAAGTACCGACTTACTACGCGAAGGTCCTCACACACCGAACCTACCAGCAGGATCGCATCTTTCCGATTGATGGTCGTTGGGAAAACAACGCCATTTGCTTCGTCTCCGGCAATCGGCTTGAGTTTGGTGCTATTGCCACAAACGTTCTGCCGAATTACGCTATTTTTTCGCTTGATCCTGCACAGTCGGTAAGCCAATTTCGCTACGACGACTCCGGAAATAGAGTCGACAACATCACCGACTGGGCGCTCAAGCAGTTCACCGTCCATTACAAGGGCGGGGAGCCCTCACCCCAGCCCTCTCCCAGCGGGAGAGGGGGTAAAACCGGCGGGCGCAAGATCACCAAGGAGGCGATCTTCCACTACTGCTACGCTGTGCTGCACGATCCGGCGTACCGCGAGAAATATGCGCAGAACCTCAAGCGCGAATTTCCGCGCATCCCGCTGTATGGCACATCTCCCGCCGACTTCTGGCCATGGGCCGGCTGGGGCGAGGCGCTGATGGCGCTGCACATCGGCTATGAAAGTGTCGAACCGTTCCCGCTCACGCGCACCGACACGCCCGATGCCAGGGCCCGCGCCGCCGGGCTGGCCCCGAAAGCCCTGCTGCGTGCCGACCCGGCGGCCGGCAGCATCGCGCTCGATTCGGAAACCACGCTGCACGGCATCCCGCCCGAGGCTTGGACCTACAAGCTGGGCAACCGCTGCGCGCTCGACTGGGTGCTCGACCAGTACAAGGAAAAGAAATCCAAGGACCCGACCATCCGCGAGCAGTTCGACACCTACCGTTTTGCCGACTACAAGGACAAGGTGATCAACCTGCTGGCGCGCGTGACCACCGTGAGCGTGGAAACGGTGAAACTGGTGGACGCGATGAAGAGCGCCCGCCGCTAGCCAAACGACCCGAACCCAACCCGACCCGCGACCCGCCATGCCAAACCCCACCCGTTCCCTGAATCTCCTTGGTGCCACCAATTTCCGCGACCTGGGCGGCTATGCCGGCCAGGACGGGCGGCCGCTGCGCTGGCGCCGGCTGTTCCGCTCGGACCATCTGGCCGCGCTGACGCCGGACGACGTGGCGGTGCTGTCCAGCCTGGGCCTGGCGCGCGCCTACGACTTGCGCGGCGAGGCCGAGAGCGCGGCGCTGCCATATGCGTTGCCGGGCGTGGCGGTGCACGCGCTGCCGATCGAGCCCACGGTGGTGCAGCGCCTGAAGGATCTATTGGAGTCCGGCCACCAGCTCACGCCCCAGGACACGGTGCGCCTGATGCAGCAGACCTACCGCGCCTTCGTGCACGACAATGCGGCGCGTTTTGCGGCGCTGTTCGGCCACCTGCTGGAGAGCGACGCGCCGCTGGTCTTTCACTGCACGGCCGGCAAGGACCGCACCGGCTTCGCCGCCGCGATGATCCTGCTGGCGCTGGGCGTGCCGCGCGCCGTGGCGATGCAGGACTACCTGCTGACCAACGAGCTGTTCCGCATGCCGCACAGCGCCGCCCCCGGCCGTGCGCCGCAGGAGGTGCTGGACGTGCTGTGGCGCGTGCAGCCCGACTTTCTCGACGCGGCATTGCACGCCGTCGAGGCCGACTACGGCGGCGTGCTGCCGTACCTCGAGAAGGCGCTGGGTGTGGGATCGAAGGAGCGCGAGCGGCTGGCGGCGCTGTACCTTCAAGCGCCGGGTTAGACCCGGCGCTTCCAAAAACATAGCTGCTTGCGCAGGCGGGATAAGGGCTGCAGGCCGATTGTTATATGACCTTCTGTTGAGCCGCCAGCGCCACCGGATTGGGCGTGGGCTCTGCGATCTTGCGCAGCCGGTTGCGGTCGGTGTGGTGAAACGCCTCGCTCTGGCCGGGGATGGTCAGCAGGGTGTTCTGCTCGTACGACCACGTGCCGTCCGCGTGGATATCGACCTTGATCGTGTAGCGGTCCGTGCGAAACGCCTGCTCCAGAAAAGGATTGGAGATGATGCCGTTGGTGAGCGAACCGCGCACGGCCTCCAGCGTGAATGACGTCGCATCGGGGGCCGCCTGGCCGACGGCCATCGCGGTCTGGCCCCGGGGAATCGACAGCGTCAGCAGCAGGGCGTGCGTGGCGGGCTCCCACAGCCAGTAGCCGACCTGGTCGTGAAAGGTCTCCGGATCATCCGGCTTCACAATCCGCGTGTGATAGCGCAGCCCGTAGAAAAGTTGCGGCCCGTTGGTCTGGGCGTCGATCGGCTGGAGTTCGTAGTGCTCGATGAACCGCTGATGTTCGGGACCGTCAGGTTTCGGACTGACGTCCTGGCCGGCAGCGCTGGACCAGATGCCGGCCATGCGGGTCAGTGGCCCGAGGTTGGCCAGCGTGTCGGCATCCGGTTCGGGTTCGGTGTAGATGTCTGCGGGGTAGTGATGCATGAGGGCTCCAGGTGAAGATCAGTCCGGGATCACAGGCTCGACCAGCGTCAGAAGTTGCGCGAGTGATTCCTGCCACCCCAGGTAGCACATCTCGACGGGAATGGCTTCTGGAATTCCTTCCTGCACGATCGTCAGCTCGGTTCCGCACGCGACCTGCCGCAGGGAAACGGTTGTCACCATCTCTCCGGGCAGATTCGGGTCGTCGAATTTGTCGGAATAGCGAATGCGCTCATGCGGCACGAGCTCGCGATACTCTCCGCCGAAGGAGTGGCCGTGGCCCGTCGAGAAGTTCGTGAAGGACATCTTGAACGTGCCTTTGACTTTGGCGTCCATGTGATGAACCTTGCAGGTGAAGCCGTACGGCGGGAGCCACTTGGCCATCGCGTCGGCGTCGAGGAATGCGCGGTAGACACGCTCCGGAGTGGCCCGGACTACGCGGTGAAGTCGAACGGTGTTTGCAGGCATGGTCAGCTTTCAAAATAGAGGATGACAGGGGCGCAATCCCTCAGGACTTCGCTTTTTTCGACGGCTTCGACTTGCCGGAAATGTTGAGGGCAACCGCCTGGAGAACGAGCGCCTTGAAGGCGGACGCGTCCACTTCTTCGCCCTCAAAGATGTCGATCGCGCGGCGCACGTTTCCGTCGAGACTCGCGTTGAAGAGACGGGCCGGATCCTGCAGCGCGGCGCCCTTGGCGAAGGTGAGCTTCACCTTGTCTTTGTAGGACTCGCCCGTGCAGATGATGCCGTCATGCGAGAAAACCGGCGTGCCCATCCACTTCCACTCCTCGACGACGTCCGGGTCGGCTTGCCGGATGAGTTCGCGCATTCTGCCGAGGGCGTCCCCGCGCCAGTCCCCGAGTTCGGCGACTCTTTGCGAGATGAGCGCCGATGCCGACTGGCCTGGGTTCGCGTCCGACTTTTTCATGGTCCCATCCTGGAAGTTCCATAGGCATTTTATTGACAGATGGTGGAGGATAGCGAATACGGCGCCATGGCTACCGTGGTTATAGTCGCGCCACTGCGAAGGAAATGGGTCATGCGTGTTGGTCTTTTTTATCTGGCGGCGGGTTTGCTGGGCCTGGCCCTGGCCGGGCCGCTGCCCGCCCAGCCAGTCACCGAACAGGTTCTGCCCGAAGTCGCCCGCCTGTCGCTGCTGATCGACGGCAAGCCGAGCGAGGTGGTGGCGGATATCTACAAGCCGGCCGGCGCCGGCCCGTTCCCGCTGGTCATCTTCTCGCACGGCCGGGCCGGCTCATCCGTGGGTCGCTCCAGGCTGCGGAACCCCATCGCGGTCGGCCACGGCAATTACTGGCTGCGCCAAGGTGTGGCCGTGGTGGCGCCGGAACGCCCGGGCTATGGCGAGACCGGCGGTGCGGACGTCGAGGACTCCGGTGGCCGCTGGCAGGACGCGCGGTGCTCCGGCAACCCCGACTTCACGCGGACGGCGGAGCATGCGCGGCGCACGGTGCTGGCGACCTACGAGTGGGCGCTGCAGCAGCCCTGGGTGCGCAAGGACCGCATCCTGATCGAGGGGCAGTCCGTCGGCGGGATGGCCACGGTGGCCACGGCGGCGCTGAACCTGCCGGGCGTGGTCGGCGCGGTCAACTTTTCCGGGGGCGCGGGCGGCAACCCGCATGGCTCGCCGGGCAAGAGCTGCGTGCCGGACAACCTGACCGAGACCTACCGCCAGTTCGGCCGGCAGGCCCGGGTGCCCAGCCTGTGGCTGTACGCGCAGAACGACCAGTACTGGGGGCCGCAGATGCCCCAGGTCTGGTTTGAGGCCTACCGGGCCGGCGGCAGCGATACCGAACTGGTGATGACCGGGCCGGTGGACGGCTACGACGGGCACCAGCTGCTGCTGCACGGCGGGCCGATGTGGTCGGCGCCTTTGGGTGCATTTGTCAAAAAAGTGGGACTTCTCGCGCCTTGAGCGTGTCGAAGGGCTTCGCCGGACTGCGCCTAAACTGACCCCGAATACGAGAGCACCTGAATCATGAGCGAACCATTGTCGCGTCAACAACTTCCATTGACCGGCCTGCGCGTGGTCGAATTTACCCACATGGTGATGGGCCCGACCTGCGGCATGGTGCTGGCCGACATGGGGGCCGAGGTCATCAAGGTCGAGCCGATCGACGGCGACCGCACGCGCCATTTGCTGGGCGCCGGGTCGGGTTTTTTCCCCATGTTCAACCGCAACAAGAAAAGCATCGCCATCGACCTGCGCCACCCTGCCGGGCTGGAGGTGGCGCGCAAGCTGGCGGCCAGTGCCGATGTGGTGGCCGAGAACTTCAAGCCCGGCACCATGGGCAAATACGGGCTGGACTACGTGAGCCTGAGGCAGGTCAACGAGCGCCTGATCTACGTCAGCCACAAGGGCTTCCTGCCCGGCCCGTACGAGCATCGCACCGCGCTCGACGAGGTGGTGCAGATGATGGGCGGCCTGGCCTACATGACCGGCCGCCCGGGCGACCCGCTGCGCGCGGGCACCAGCGTGAACGACATCATGGGCGGCATGTTCGGCGCCATCGGCGCACTGGGGGCGCTGATCCAGCGCGGCATCACGGGGCGCGGCCAGGAGGTGCAGTCGGCCCTGTTCGAGAACAACGTGTTCCTGGTCGGCCAGCACATGCTGCAGTACGCCATCACCGGGCAGGCCGCGGCCCCGATGCCCGAGCGCATCTCGGCCTGGGGGCTGTATGACGTGTTCACCGTGAAGGACGGCGAGCAGATCTTCCTGGCCGCGGTAAGCGATGCCCAGTGGGTCACGTTCTGCGACGCCCTGGGCTTTGCCGACCTCAAGGCCGACCCGCTTCTCACCACCAACAACGACCGCGTGCGGGCCCGCGCCACGCTGCTGGCCGACCTGCGCACGCGGTTGGCCGGCTACGGCGCGGCCGAGCTGACAGCCATTTTCGAGCGGCACGGGCTGCCGTTCGCGCCGATCCGCAAGCCCGAAGAACTGTATGACGACCCGCACCTGCTGGCCACCGGTGGCCTGGCCGACGTGCGCCTGCCGGACGGCGCGCGCGCGGGCCAGACCGCCAAGGCCGCGCTGTGTCCGATCACCATGGATGGGCACCGCCTGGGCGTGCGCCTGCAGCCGCCCATGCTGGGCGAACACACGGCGGGATTGCTCGCCGGCCTGGGTTACGACGCGGCCGCCATCGAGGCCCTGCAGGCGCAGGCGGCCGTCGCCTGACGGTGCCGTGCGCGAGTCTTCAGATGCTACAAATAAAATAGCGCATCACGCCCGCTGGGTAAGGGCTTGAGGCGCTTTTGACTGATGGATCCCGGGTCAAGCCCGGGATGACAGCAGGGTGCCCGGGATGACGGCAGATCAGAGCGTGTCGATAAAGCTGCGCAGCTTGTCCGAGCGGCTCGGGTGCTTGAGCTTGCGCAGCGCCTTGGCTTCGATCTGGC
>JARLJI010000021.1 GCA_031291295.1 Rhodoferax sp.
TACCGTGCTGGCGCAAACGCAGGTTGATGGTCTCGATCTCGATGCCATCAACAAGTCGGCGCAGGCTCATGCCCGCAATCTGGGCCAATTCGTCGATCAAGTGCTTGGCCATCAGGCTGAGGCCAACGCCGATCTGGCCGATGATATGGCCGCACTGGTCGAGGGTTCGCAGGCCAAGGTGAAAGCCGAGGCAGCAGCGCGGGCCAAGGCGAACCCGACAGGCGATCCAGTCGATCTCGATGCGCTGGTCGCGGACGCGGGGCGCAGCATGGCGCCTTCGCCCCAATCCGCCCCGATGCTCATTGCCTTTGCCAGCCTGTCGATGCCGCCTGAATCCCTCAAGCGCATGATCGCCGATGTTTCCAAGGCGGGCGGCATGGTGGTTTTTCGAGGCTTCTCTCCCGGTGGCCCCAAGCCCTTCATGGCCGCGCTGCATCAGGCCATCGGCGATACGTCTGGCGCCCATGTCAGCATCGATCCCCGGCTTTTCAGGGCCTATGGCATCGAGGCGGTTCCCACCTATGTAGCGGCATCATCAAGCTTTGATCTGTGCTCAGGCGAGGACTGCGCCAGCAAGCCAACACCCTTTGACCGCATCGCCGGGAATGTGACGACGCATTTCGCGCTCGAGACGATCGCGCAGGGTCGCGGCCCCGGCGCGCCTGTGGCCAGCCAAGCGCTGGCCAATCTGGAGCGCGTGCCATGAGGGCGCGCTCGATCCTGCTTCGCGGAATGGCGTCCGGTGCAGTTGTTGCCGCAGCCCTACTGGCCAGCACACCGCTTGCCGCCCAGACAGTTGACCCGAAGGCCACGGCCAGCGCGATCGCCAGCCAATTGCAGGGCCAGGTCACTGGCAATGTCACGAGCCAATCCGCGCCCAATGCCGTGCCGGGCTATGGCGGTGCCGATCTGCCGCAGGGCCAATATCTGTCGAACCCCAACAGCCTCGCCGGCGATGGCGCGGTCGCAGCGGTGACCTCGCAGCCCTATGCCATTGTCACCAATCCTAACCGACCGACAGTCGATACCTCGACGCTTGGCCTGTCGAGCGCCAAGCAGGTTGAAAGCAGCCCGACGAGCTACACCGGCATTACGGGCAGTTCGCAGGGCAATTGCCAGCCAATCCCTGCGAGCAGCGGGACGGCGAGCACCTATTACGATTCCTGCCAGATCGGCACGGCCGAGACCGACAGCAATTTCACCTGCACCATTGGCTGGGCCAACCAGTTCACCAGCGCCTACCAATACACTTGTCACACCTCGGAATGGGACATCTACAACCCCAACACCGGCGGCACCTTCTACTGGGGTGAAGTCTCGGACTGCGGCAGCTTTGCCAGCCAGTCCTCTTGCTCGCAGGTGGGGCAGACCAAGAAGCCCTCGGTCACAATCTGGCCGCCCGGAGCCGGGCTTGGCATGGTCTTCACCGAGACGGACACGACCTACAATTGCGGCGCGCAAACCAACTATGGGGCCAGCGCGTCGAAGACCTATTGCATCAACCACACGACCTTGTGCTTTGAGCCGCCGCCGCAGGATCAGGCGCCGGGCGTGCCCGGGAGCACCTATGTCGGGCAGATCCAGACCTATCAGGGCTCGACCGTCGATAATGCCGACTGTCAGGCCAAGCTGAAGGCCCTGCCAACCGGCGAGACCTGCCTGCAACCCACACAGGTCTGTGTGGATGCATCACCCACCACCCGCAACATTAACGGTGTCGCGGTCACCCATGATTGCTGGCAGTGGCAGGCGACCTATCAGTGCAGCACTCTCTCTAGCGCCAATGACTGCGCCACGCTGTCAGCCAAGAGCACTTGCAGCTTTGACCATGAGGTCTGCCTCGACAGCCCACAGACGGGCGCCTGTCAGGTCAAGAGCGAGGTCTATAAATGCACGACGCCTGCCGCAACGCAGACAAGCCAAGCTTATTCCTGTAGCGGCGATGTCTACTGCATCGACGGGAGCTGCACCCAGCTTCCGACATCGCCAGCCCCTGATCTGGCCAATGCGCTCGTGGCCATGAATGCCATGAAGGATGCCAACCAGCAGTTCGACGCCAACAAGCTGACGATCTTCGACGGCGATGCCACCGGCTGCCATAAGCCGCTCTTCGGCCTCGTCAATTGCTGCGCAGGCAAGGTCTCCGGCCTGTTGACCGGCGCAGCGGCGGCCTCCGCCGCGATCGGGCTCGCCTCAGGCAACCCTGCCATGCTGCTTGGCCTTGTGACCCAGTTCCTGCCGCTCTTCATGTGCTCGGGCGAGGAGATGCAACTCGACGTCAAGGACCGCATGGGCCTGTGCCACTATGTCGGTGAGTATTGCTCGGAAAAGGCGCTCTTCGTCTGCACCACGATGCGCAAGAGCTACTGCTGCTACCAGTCCAAACTCGCCCGCGTGATCCAGGAGCAGGGCCGCGCACAATTGGGGCTGGATTTTGGCAGCCCGCAGTCGCCGACCTGCACGGGCTTCACCGTCGACCAGTTCTCCAAGCTCGACCTGTCCAAGATGGATTTCTCAGAGGTCTTTGCCGACTTCACCAGCGCCGTGTCGCTGCCCGCCTCGCTCCAGACCTCGGCCCAGATCCAGCAGAAGGTCCAAGCCTACTATCAAACCCATGGTCAAGGATCCTGACGCCATGCGCCAAGCCTCACGCCCTATCGCCGCCATGCTGATCGCTTTGCTGACCAGCGCAAGCCTCGTCACCGCCAGCCCGCTGATGGCTATGGACGCCCCTCCGGCCAGCACCGCGCTGGAACAAGAGGACATGTCCAATCGTGAGGTTGTGGACCCGTCCACGGGTGGACAAGTGGACAGCACCACAGGTGAACATGTGGACACGTCCACAGTCACCGGCGATCCTTTCTATTGCGGCGAGCGAAAACTCGGCACCTGGTTCTATTGCGAGCGCCCCAAGCCCAAGCCTGCCGACCCCAGCGCCTCGGCCAGTGCCGCATCGCCCAGCTACCGCCAGCAACTCGACAAGATCGGCGCGCGGCTTGAGGAACTGAAGGCCAAGGCCATCCTCGAGCCGACCTCGGACAACATCATTGCCTATGTCCGCTATCAGCGTGAACAGCTCGACCGCGCCTCGACCTTCGCCGATGTCTGGGAACGCGCGATCTGGCAGCACCCTGATCTCGATTACACGCTTCAGCGGCCGGTCAGCACGCTGGGCAAGACTGCTTGGCTTGCCCAGCGCAAGACCGACCGGGAGGCCGTCATTGCCTCGTTGTCGGAACGCTACGGCCTGTTCTTCTTCTACTCCTCAAGCTGCGGGGCCTGCGAGGTCTTCTCACCCATCGTCCGCTCGCTCTCGGACAAATACCACCTCTCGGTTCTGCCGGTATCGATGGATGGCGGGCCGACGCCCGCCTTTCCGCGCTATGTCGTCAACCAGGGCCAATATGAGAAGATGGGCCTTGAAGGCGGCCAGGTGCCGGCCCTCGTGCTCTTCGACACTTACCTCAAAAAGCCGATCCCCATCGGCTATGGCATCATGGCCGAGGATGAGGTGCTGCAACGCATCTTTTATCTGACCAGCGTCAAGCCGGGGAGCGACTTCTGATGCGCTGGCCCCACGCGATCCGCCATTGGCTGGCCCGCATCCTCGTCGTGCTGGCGCTGGGCAATCTGCTCTGCGTCCAGACGGCTGAGGCCGATGTGAACGGCCAGCTCAATTCGTTTTTCTCCAACCTCGGCGGGGCGGCCAATGCCACTGGCCCTGTCGCCTACAATGGCCAGCAGGGCGGCTATTACTCGGGCGGCAATCTCTGGGTTCGCTTCCCGGCGCAAACGACCTACCAGTTGGGCTCGCTCCAGATGCCGAGCGTCAAGGCCGGCTGCGGCGGCATCGACATTTTCACCGGCGGCTTCTCGTTCATCAACACCGACCAGATCGTCGCTGCCATGAAGGCCGCGGCCAATGGCGCGCTGGCTTTCGTCTTCGACCTCGCGATCAACGCCATCTCCTCGCAGATCGGCACCTCGATCGAGAAGATGATGCAGAAGGTCCAGCAGTTCACCCAGCACAGCCTCGATGCCTGTCAGGCAGGCCAACAGGTGGCAGCAGGCCTTGCCGGCATGGTCGGCGCGCGCGACAGCCAGTTCTGCAAGATCATCGGCAACAGCCAGGGCGTCTTCTCGGACTGGGCCTCATCCGAACAGGGCTGCGGCACCGGCGGCAGCCAATCCTCGACGATCAAGGGCAATTCGGACAGCACGATCCCTGCTGGCCCCTACAATTACACATGGTCGATGCTGAGCCAGAAATATCCGAGCTTCGATACCGACTTCAAACAATACCTGATGAGCCTCGTTGGCACGGTGATCTACCAGCCCGGCACCAGCGACAGCCAGGGCCCGACCTTCAAGTTTCTGGGCCAAGGCGATCCAGCGCTCATCACCGCGCTGCTCGATGGTGGCAACAGCGCCAGCGTTTATGCCTGCGACACCACCGACAAGTGCCTCAACCCGACGCAGACCAGCCTGTCGGTCAGCACCAGCAATGCGCTCAAGACCCGCGTCTACAACCTGCTGATCGACATCGCCGGTCGCATCCAGGGCAACCAGCAATTGACCTCGGAGGAGATCGGCCTGCTCGGTGCCACCACGATCCCGCTTTACAAGATCATGGTGGTAAATGCCGCAGCGAGTTTTGGTGGCATGAACTCGGCCGACATCTCCAGCCTTTCCGAAATCACCTCGGTCGACCTTCTCGAGACCATCGTTGGCCAGTTCTACAAGATGGTCACGGACGGCCAGTCCTCGTTCCAGAACGCCGATCCGCTGACCCTCAAGCAGTGGCAGGATCAGCTCCGCGATGTGA
>JARLJI010000173.1 GCA_031291295.1 Rhodoferax sp.
AATTCCTTCAGCCGCGGCGCGCACTCGGTGTCGAACAGCGGACGGCACTCATGCGGCGGCCCTGGCACCAGCATCACCAGCTTGCGATAGCCCTCAAACGCGGTGTCGAGCCACTGGCCCGGCGCGCTGCCGTTGGCGTTGGGCAGCACCGTCGCGCTCTCAATCACGTCCGCCTGTTTCAGGTTGTTTTCCGGCATGGTCATGCGCCACGTGGCTGCGCGCGTGTGCAGTGCGGCCACCTGCGCGGGCTCGCGGCGCAGTCCCAGGCCCAGCGCTTCAGCCACGGCCTCGCGTGTCAGGTCGTCCTCGGTGGGCCCCAGCCCGCCGATCATCACGAGGATGTCTGTGCGGCCCAGCGCGGTGCGGATGGCGCCGACAAGATCCTTGCGCCGGTCGCCCACGATCGTCTTGAAAGCGACCGCGACGCCCAGCGCGTTCAGCTGCTCGGTCACGTAGAGAGAGTTGGTGTCTTGCCGGTGGGGAGTCAGCATTTCGGAGCCGACCGCGATGATTTCAGCTTTCATGAGTAAGTTTGTCGCTCCTGGGGATGGATGCGGCGGGCGGCGCTAACTGAGGTGCATCCCTTCCACGCCCAGGTCCACATCATAAACCGCCTCGTTGGTGGCCAAAACGGTGGTGCCCTGCGGCGAAAAGGCCACGCCCACCAGGTTGTCGCCGGCCACCACCAGGGTAGCCTCGCCCTGGGGCGTTACGCGCACCAGGCCATGCCGCCCGCGCAGGCATGCGGCCAGGTAGACGTCGCCGTTCTCAGCCAGCGCCAGGCCCTGCGGCCGGCCCAGCCCGCGGAACCACACCCGCGCCTGCCCGTGCGTGTCGATGGCCCAGATGGCGTCGTTCGAACTCAGCGACGGACTGGTCACGAACAGCGTGCCTTCCGCGTCCACGGCCAGGTGATACGCCGCAATGCTCGGCTCCAGAGTGGCATGGACAAAGATGCGCCGCTCGGGATCGATCTTGAAAATGGTGCCGCTGCGGTCGCCCACAAACAGGTTGCCGGCGGCGTCAAACACGGCGCCCGTGGCCACGCCCATGCCCTCGACGTACTGTGTGCTCTCGCCAGTGCCGTCCACGCGGTACACCGCGCCTAACGCGCGCGAGGTCACAAACAGGTCGCCGTCGGGGCTGAAAGCCAGTCCCGTCGCGTTCAGAATCCCGGTCACAAACGGCGTCGCGCGGCCGTCCGGGCTCACACGCACCACTGACACCGGCGTCTGCTTGCCGCGCGCGCCGGAGACCGTGGCATAGATCATGCCCGAGCGGCTCACCGCGGGATTGGTCACCGGGTGCAGGCCGCTGGTCAGTTCACGCGCCACGCGCAGTGGCACGCCGTTGCTCACGCCCGCGGGCGAGCGCACCTCAATCAATCCGGTTGTGGCATCCTCCGGCACGCGGAACGCGATGCGTCCCGGCCGGCTCATCACCACCTGCGCCGCGTGTGTGCCCACCAGCACGGCCGGCGCCACGGTGCCATGCGGACCCAGGCGCGCGCCGTCAATCACCACTTCGCCCAGCGGCAACGCAGCCGCCGGCTGCACGTCGTCGATGCGCGGGGCGTGGAAGACTTCTTCTGTTGCGGATTGGGAATGGGCGCTTGACATCTTTCGCCTTTACGGATGCAGCAGGGGAATGAAGTGCTGCAGCAACAAACCTACACCCAAAGCATACAGCCCGGCGGCCACATCGTCGAAGACGATGCCCCAACCATCAGGAAGCCGTTCGAGCTGCCGCGCAGGGAAAGGCTTGGTGATGTCGAAGAGCCGGAACAGCACCAGTGCCACCAGACCGTGCTCCCAGTCGAAGGGGCTCCAGAGCAGCGCGATCCACTGGCCGGCCACCTCGTCGATGACCACAAAGCCGGGATCGTGCCGGCCGCTTTCGCGCGCGGCAATGGTGGCTGCCGGCACGCCGGCAACAATGGAAACCACGATGCCGACGAGGAGCGCCACAAGCAGCCCCTGCGCCGACGGATGCACCGCCAAGGCGTAGAGCGCCCACACCAGCACCGCGCCCACTGAGCCCCACGTACCCGGTCCGGGCTTGCCCAGCCCCG
>JARLJI010000174.1 GCA_031291295.1 Rhodoferax sp.
ATTGGTTTGGATTGGTTTTGGGCTGCACGTCATGTGCTTTGTCCTAGGTGTTGTGGGGAAGGGCGTGTGCGTGGGCCGGCGCCCAGCCTTATCTGGGTCCGCGGACAAGGTCCGGCGACATGATGATGGATGGGGTGTCCGGCGTGCGGGCTTGTTGCAGGGTGCGGCCGCTCAATCTCAGCAGGTGGTCCACCCGGCGTGCGGGTGGCCGCAGGCGGGTTCAGGGAGCCGACCGCAGGCATCAGGTGATTAATGGGCAAGGCACACGCACAACGCATGTCAGGCAGCGGTTTTGTTGGGTTTGGCCGTTGGCGCCGCCAGGGCGGTGGCGCCGAGTTCACGCAGGATGTGATAGCAGCGGCGCAAAATTTTGCGTTCCACCGCCAGGGTGGGGCGTTTGCCCTCCTTTCTGGCCGCCACCTGGTGGTAGTCGACGTAATCGGGTGATCCCGGTCGAGCGGCGCATTTGGCGGCTTCAAACGCCGCCCATCGCCGCTCCGGTGAGCCTTGGCGGGCCAGATGCCCCGGTGCGCGTTTGGCATCAGAGGAATACCCGGTGATGTCGAGCCCGGCGAAGCGCACCACTTGGTCTGAACTCCGGAATCGGCGTGCATCACCGATTTCAGCCCAGATGATGGCCGCGCTGAGCCAGCCCACCCCGTAGGGGCGGGCTGGCAGTGCCTGGCAGCCGGGTTGATGACGGGCGAACGCCACCAATTGCGCTCGTAGCGGTGCGATATCGGCATTCAGCTCATCGATACGGCGCTGCGCGGTATCCAGATATTGTCGCCCTGCCGCCGACAACTCCGCAGCCGCGAGCGCCTCGCGGCCAGCTTGCGACAGTAATGCGGTGATCGGTGGGCAGCCCTGGTGGAACAACTGGGCGTGGATGCGCTGCTGCCAAGACCGGCGTTCGTCCATCAACGCGCAATACAGCCGACCCAGCGTGCGTACTTCCATCACATGCGCCGGCGGGATCCACGACTCGGGAAACCGGCCCTCCAACAACAGGGTGCGCAGCAGCCGCGCATCCCAGCGGTCGGTCTTGGCGCGCTTCTTGGGCCCCCGCAACGCCGCCACCTCGGCCGGGTCACCCAAATGCACACCCACCCCGGCGGCGGCCAGCTCCTCGCTGACATAGCGCCACCCGGTGCAACCCTCCATCGCGAACTCGCCGTCACCGTCTGGACAGTGTTTGGCCAACCAGTCTCGCAACGTCTTGCGCGTCGCCGGACGAATCTGACCCCAATGCACCAACCCCTCGTCGTCGACATAGTCGAACGTAATCTGCTGTCGGTGCACGTCCAAGCCGCCTATCATCGTCATCAGTGGGACCTCCTCGAGTTCCTGAAACCATTTTTCCGACGCCCAACAATCATCGAGCGTCTGAGCCGAGGGGGTCCCCAACACATGTCATCTCACAGCGACAA
>JARLJI010000175.1 GCA_031291295.1 Rhodoferax sp.
GCAACGAAGCCGTGCTGTCGTATCGCGCGTGGCAGAAGCGCTTCGGCTCCGATCCCAACATCGTTGGCCAGACACTGATGCTCAACAGGCAGGCGTTTCGCGTCGTGGGCGTGATGGGCCCGTCGTTCAATTGGCCAAACCAGGCTGAGCTTTGGGTGCCGATCGCAATTCCGCCAGCCCAGTATCACGACGCGTATTTTCGCCACAACGAATATCTGTTCGCAGTAGCGCGACTGCGGCCGGGCGTAACCCTGCAACAGGCGAACGCCTATCTCGATCGCAAAGCACAAGAGAACATCACCTCCGAGGGCGGCAACAGTTTCGGCCGTGCCACCGGATGGGGCATGTTCGCCATGCCGCTAACGGAATTCATCGGCGGCAACCTGCGCAAGCCACTCACCATGCTGCTGATCGCGGTCGGCATGGTGCTGCTCATCGCATGCGCCAACATCGCGGGTTTGCAGATGGCGCGAGCCTCGGCACGCGAGCGCGATTTGGCCATCCGCGTTGCCCTGGGTGCGCAACGCGTCCGCCTGCTGCGTCAGGCGCTGGTGGAAAGTATCGTACTGACCGTCGCCGGAGTCGCGCTTGGCTTCGTGGTGGCGAAGGCGACTGCGCCGCTGATGCTGCGCTATCTGCCCGACATGCTGGGCACACAAATTCAGCCTTCCTTCCGCGGGCCGGTACTGTTGTTTGTGACTGGCATTGCCGTGCTGTGCTCGCTGCTGTGCGGACTGGTTCCGGCCTGGCAGCGCACCCAGCCGGGTTGGTTCAACGCATTGCAGGAGGGCGGCCGCTCGGGCACCGGCAGCCTGGTGCATCAGCGGGCGCGCTCGTCGCTGGTGGTGGCGCAGATCGCGCTCTCGCTCTTGCTGCTTACGGGCGCGGGCCTGCTGCTGACCAGCCTCAAAGCGCTGGAGCAAGTCGAGACCGGCTTCCAGCCCAGCGGCCTGCTCTCGGCGCGCTTCTCGCTGCCGCAGTCGGTGTACGGAGTGACCCTGCCGGTGACCAGCGCTTCGGCAGTCAAGGACGCAGCCGCCAAGGAAGCCGCGGCCAAGGAAGCTGCGGCGGCGCAAGCCGCCAGCGATGCAAGGGTCGCAGCGTTCTTCCGCGCGCTGCAAGACCGGTTGCACAGCATTCCCGGCGTGAGCAGCGCGGCGCTCGCCGATTCCGTGCCCTTTGACAGCAATGGAGGCTCCGCCAGCTTTTTCATCGAGGGGCGTCCCGCAGGACCGAACGATCCGGGACCGCACGGAAACGTCCACGCCGTCTCACCCGCGTATTTCCCTACCTTGCGCGTGCCGCTAATGATGGGAAGGGATTTCACTCCGCAAGATCATCAGGGCACGGAACGGGTCGCCATCGTTGACACGGTTCTTGCGCGCCAATATTGGCCGGGGAAAAACCCCATCGGCGAGCACATTGGATTTAACGATCGCGTGAAGGGACCGTGGTACACCGTCGTAGGCCTGGTGGCCCACGCCCGCGCCTCGTCACTGGAGTCCGACAAAAACGAGGGCTTCTACTACGTTGACGCTGCCCAGGCGCCGCAGTTGTCAACCACCATCGTGGTGCGCAGTTCGCGCTCCCCGGAGGACTTGAAGGGCGACTTGGCCGCAGCCGTGCGCTCGGTGGATTCCAGCGTCCCCATCTATGACGTGAAGACCATGGAGCAGCGCGTGGACGAGTCGCTCCTCGGACGCCGCTTTGTGGTGCTGCTGCTGACCACGTTTGCCGGATTGGCGTTGCTGCTGGCGGCGCTTGGGCTCTACGGCGTCATCAGCTATTCGGTGCGGTTGCGCACCCGCGAACTCGGCGTGCGCCTGGCGCTGGGCGCGCAGCGTGGCGCAGTGTTGCAGTTGGTGTTGCTGCAAGGCCTGCGGCTTGCCGCGGTTGGAGTACTTTTTGGCGCGTTGGCGGCCCTGGCGTCCAGCCGCATTTTTTCCAGCCTGTTGTTCAACGTCGGGATGTTGAATCCTCTGCCTTGGATTGCGGCCATGGCCATTCTGGTGGCGACGGTGTTGCTGGCAAGTTATCTGCCCGCGCGCCGTGCGGCGTCCATTGAACCCATGCAAGCGTTGCGGATGGAGTAGGAGCTAGTAGCTAGTAGCCAGTAGTCAGTAGGCAGTTGTCAGTGAGTTTGTCTCATTGAATGGTTTTGAAGGGGACAGCTTAACGCACGGCGGAAGAGTCGTAAAAGCAGATCCCCCACCGACTGAAGTCGGTTCGGGATGACAAAAATAGAGGGCTTGTAACGGCGCACGTGAAGGTGCGCCCCTTCAAGAACGTGAACATCCGAGTTTTTCAGCAGCCTGTGAAGACGTGCCCTGATACAAAACGAATTATGAGATGGCTTGATGGCTTCTCATTGCTGAGTGCTAATTGCTAAGAGCCAAGGGCAAGAGCTAGTTGCTAATTGCTCGTTGCTAGAGGAACAATCATGCAGCTTTTCCACGATCTTCGTTTCGCGATGCGCCAACTGCGCAAGGCACCCATCTTCACTCTCGTCGCCGTCGTTACTTTGGCGCTCGGCATCGGCGCCAACACCGCCATCTTCACCCTGCTGGACCAGGCGCTGCTGCGCTCTTTGCCGGTCAGCCATCCCGAGCAACTGGTGCGGCTGGAATTCACCGGCTCCGTGCGCGGCCACTTCAACTCTTTCGGCGGCGATGATCACGACTACTTCTCCTATCCCATGTATCGCGACCTGCGCGACCAGAACAGCGTGTTCGAGGGCCTGATCGCCAGCGACCTGCAGAACGTGAGCGTGCAATGGAACAACAAGCCCGACCTGGTGGGCTGCGAGCTTGCCTCCGGCAACTACTTTCAGGCGCTGGGACTGCAGCCTGCGATGGGGCGCCTATTCGTTCCCGCCGACGATGTGCCCAACAGCAGTCCGGTAGTCGTGCTCAGCTTCAACTACTGGAAGCGGCAGTTCGGCTCCGATCCGGGCGTGATCAACCAGACCCTGCTCATCAACGCACATCCGTTCACCATCGTGGGCGTCGCGCCACCGGGATTTCACAGCATCGTCGCCGGCGCCACCGAAGAAGTCTTCGTCCCGCTGACAACCAAGAACATCATCACGCCGCGCTGGCAGGACCTGGACGACTTCAATTCGCACTGGATGATGGTCGTGGGCCATCTGAAGCCAGGAATCAGCCGCGTCCAGGCCGAAGCCAGCTTGCAACCGCTATGGCACGCCCTGCGCGCTGCTGAGTTGGCCAAGATCCCCAACGCCTCTGAGCGACTGCGCCGCACGTATCTGGATGAATCGCACGTCCATGTGCTGGACAGCGCGCGCGGTTTTTCACCGCTGCGCGACCAGATCGGCACGCCGGTAATGATCGTGATGGGCATGGTGGTCCTGCTGTTGCTGATGGCCTGCGCGAACGTGTCGAGCCTGCTGCTGGTGCGGGCGGCGGGCCGTGTGCGCGAAATGTCGGTGCGCTACGCCATGGGCGCGGGACGCTGGCAGATCATTCGCCAACTGCTGGCCGAAGGACTGCTGCTCGGCCTGCTCGGCGGCACGCTGGGTCTGCTCTTGGCGCCCGCCGTCTCATCTCTGCTCATTCACCGGATTGCCGGCGACACCGCCACCGACCTGCCGTTTTCGTCCAGCGTGGACGCGCGCATCCTGCTCTTCACCTTCGCGCTGGCACTCGTAATCAGCCTGCTATTTAGTCTGGCGCCCGCCTTGCGCTTCCTGCATCCCGATCTGGCCAATTCTCTCAAGCAGCAGAGCACGACTTCCGGCGGCGGCCAGTTGCGCTTCCGCCGCGCATTGGTTGCGGTGCAAATCGGACTCAGCCTGCTGCTGCTGGTCGGCGCCGGTCTGTTCGTCCGCACCTTGCACAACCTACGCA
>JARLJI010000176.1 GCA_031291295.1 Rhodoferax sp.
CGGCTGAAACTGGCGACCAGCACCTTCCCGACGCCGAAAAAGCTGAAGGGCGCGCGCTACACGCCGGTTGCCAAGCGCAACGACCGCCCGGACGGCATCGCCTTTCTGCTGCGCAACTACCCGCAACTGACCGAGGCGCAGATCGCCAAGCTGATGGGCACGACCAAGGACACCATCCAGAAGGTGCGCGACCGCACCCACTGGAACAGCGCCAACATCAAGCCGCGCGACCCGGTCATCCTGGGCCTGTGCAGTCAGACCGACCTGCACAACATGGTCCAGCAAGCCAACGAGCGCCTGGCCCGCGAAGGCCAGGCGGTGCCGCCGCTGCCGATGCCCGAAGCCGACGAAGCGGCCTGACCGCGCGTGCGGGCCGGGCTCAGCTCTCGGTCCGCAATCGCTCCATCTCCTCCTTCACCCGCAACTTCTCGATCTTCAGCTTCATCAGGACCTCGGAATCCGGGCGCGGGCGCTGGTCTTCGTCGGCGATCCGCGCTTCGAGGCTGGCGTGACGGAGCTTCAGGCTGTCGATACGGGGCTGCAGGCTCATGGGGCCTCCTCTGCGGGATGAGTCGTCGTGACAGGCATGTGGGCCACGCCGGGCCCACGTGCCATCGAAGCGTAACGCGTGACGCCGGCATTTGCCAGCACGTCGGCATGAGCCAAGCGCAATGGTCAATGCGTAGGCGGGGGCAACGGGGTGTGGTAACAAACCATCATGCTGACTGACCGCGATTCACTGTTGCGCAAGCTCCATGAGCTGAGAAGCGAGCATCGCGACCTCGACACCGTGATCGCGCGGCTCTCCGAGCATGGCGCCGTGGACCACCTTCAGCTCAAGCGACTGAAAAAGCGTAAACTCCTGCTCAAGGACGAAATCGCCTGGCTGGAATCGCGGCTGATTCCGGACAGCATCGCCTGACCGCCATGGAGGGCAGCCCCCCAACGCCGCTGGTTGGCATCATCATGGGCAGCCAGTCCGACTGGGCGACGCTGACCCATGCCGCGCAGACCCTGGCCGGGTTGCAGGTGGCGCATGAGGTGCGCATCGTCTCGGCGCACCGCACCCCCGAGCGCCTGCGCGACTACGCCACCTCGGCGCGCGGGCGCGGGTTGAAGGTGATC
>JARLJI010000177.1 GCA_031291295.1 Rhodoferax sp.
CCGCTTCAAACCCCACCGTCGCGCCCACCTGCCGCATCGTCTCCTCGTAACCCTCAGCCGACACCAGGTCGTACCCCGCCACGTGCGTGTGGCAGGTGTCCAGACACACGCCTACCGGCGCATGCGCGCGCAGTCGCGCCACCAGCTCCGCCACCTGCTCAAAGCTGCCGCCCAGCGAAAACTCGGCGCCGGCCGTGTTTTCAATCAGGATGTGGAAGCCGGTTCCCTGCCACGCCAGGCCATCGATCGCCCTCTCAATGGACTCAGCCGCGAGCACAAGCCCTTCGTCGCGCGTGAGCCCCTTCCACGATCCGGGATGCAGCACCAGGTACTCGGCGCCGAAGGCCAGCGCACGCTCAATCTCGCCGCGAAAGGCCCCCACGCTCTTCTCGCGCACCTCTACGTTCTGGCTGCACACGTTCACGAGATAACTGGTGTGAATCACCAGCGGGCCCACGTCCAGCTTCGCGCGCAGATCCTTCATGCGCGCCGCCTGCTTCGGGTCCACCTTGGGTGCGCGCCACATGCGCGGGCTCGATGAGAATATCTGAAACGTGTTGGCGCCGATCTCGCGGGCGCGCTCTACGGCGTTCGACGCGCCGCCCGCCGTGCCCAGGTGTACTCCGATGCGCTTCGTCATGTGCCCAGTGTAACGGGCTCGTGCCTCAGTCGTCGTCGTCTTTGCGCGGCTTTGCGTGATGCTGCGTCAGCAGTGCCGGCACGGGCTGTGAGCCCATTGCATCCCGCCACAGAATCACGTTCAGCTTCTCGGCGTCAGCGCGGTCGGCGTGGCGAAAATCCATCTTCATGCTCTCGGCCGCACCCGGTGCCTGCTTCGTGTTCGCCGTGTAGATCAGGCCGTTGTCGCGGTTCGACGTGTCCGCGTTAAACGCAGGCTGGTCGCCCGCCCCGGCAAACTCGCTCGCAATCAGCGAACTGAACGCGTCGTTGTTGTTCATCGGCGGCAGCCCCAGCAGCGACTCCATCGTTCGTATCATACTCACCGTCGAGTAGAAGCGGCTGTCGACAAACGGCGCACCCTGCGGCCCGCGCGGCGCGTATTTGCTGATTAACAGCGCGTAGCTGCGATGCGCATCCACGTGGTCGGCGCCATCCTGCGCGTCGTCTTCGAGCACAAAGAATGCCGTGTCGTCCCAGAACGGCGAGTGCGAAATGTCTTCAACGGCGCGGCCCACGGCAAGATCGTTGTCCGCCACGGACGACTTCGGCGTAGGTCCGCCCGGCCGCGTACCTGCCGTGTGGTCATTAGGAAGCCGCAGCATCACGAAGTTCGGCATCGTATCGCGGCCCTGCTGTTTGTCGGCGATCCACTGCTTCAGGTGGCGCTCGAAGATGTCGACGCGCACCTGGTCAGGCACAGAAAGATCGAAGTCCGGCGCTTCCGGCGCGAAGTGTCCCACCAGTTCCGGCTTCGTCGCCACGTTGGCGGCAATCAACGGAATGGCCCACGGCCATTTGTTCACCCCGCCGCCCCACTCCGCCGGCAGCGCCTCGCCCGGCGCAACGGATTTGCGCGAGCAGTCGCGCCCGACCAGCATCGGTCCCAGTTGCGGATCGCTGGTTCCCTTCTCGCCGCAGAAGGTCGTGGCAATGAACTCGCCGAAGTGGTAGTAACTCTTGCCGTGCGCGGCCAGGTTGCCCCAAAGATAGCCGCTCGCCGGCTCATTCACGTCTGGAATCTTTTGCAGCAGCGGATAGCCCTCGGCCACCACGCCTTCAAAGTCATACGTGCGCTCGCGCCCGCGATACGACTGCTGCCACGTCTTCTCCAGGTAGTCCGAGCCAATGGCCGCGTTCGACCAAACGTGCCCGTCGCCCGACACTTCGCCCGAGTCGAAGAAGTTGTCCAGCACACCGAACTGCAGCGCAAGCTTGTGGATGTTCGGCGTAATCGACTCGCCGTACATGGTCAGGCTGGCATCGCCATTGCCCACAGTCTTGCCGTCCTTCTTCAAGTCGCCCAGAACCTGGTCGTAGGTGCGGTTCTCCTTGATGATGTAAATCACGTGCTTGATTGGATTCTGCGCGCCTGCAAACGGAATTTTCTCCGTTGCGGCCTTCATGCGGTTCGACACAAGCACCTCGGCAGTCCACTCCGTCAGATGCTTCTCAATCTCTGCGGCATCAATTCCCGCCAGGGAGCCGTAGAGCAGCGTTCCGATGTACGTGCGCGGAGACTTGTAGCGTTGATCCACCATATCCGGCGTATGGCGCTGCGCAAAGTTGTTCGGCCCGGTACCCTGCCCCTTTGCCGTGGCCACATAAAGCGTGCCGCCACTGGCCGACTGCAGAAACGCCATCGAAAACGGCAGCCACTCCGTAGGCACAAAACCATCCGGCTCCACCATGCCTGCGTGTGCGGCCTTCGCGCTCAGCTTGCGCGTGTCCATCACCGCAACCGCATCGCTGGCCATGTTGGCCACATAGAGCCGCGTGCCGCGCGCATTCACTGCCACCGCGATGGGCTCCGCACCAAAGTAGCTCTGCCCCGGCAGCCGCGTGTCAAAGTAGCCCTTCACTGCGAACTGGTCGCCGCCCACATTCACCGCGGCCACTGCGTCACGATTGGCAAGCGCGACATACAGCGTGCGTCCGTCCGGGGCAAGCGCAAACGCGCACGGATGCGTGCTCGCGGCGACGGCGCTGGACGGCTTGAGCAGCGCGAGTTTGCGGCCCACCGTCTGCTTCTCCAGATCGAGTTCGACAATCTCCGACGCATTCCACAACGCTACAAACGCGCGTCGCCCATCGCGCGCAATCGCCAACGCACCCGGATACGTCGATGGCACAGTGTTGCTCTCAGCTAAATCGAAGCGATGCTCGATCGCGCCCGTCGCCGGGTTCAGCAGCAGCACATCGTCGGAAAGGTTGTCGGCCACCAGCAGCCGCTCCGCGCCGGCCGCACCCACCACTGCAATGTCCGCGGGAAACGGCACACCCTGGTCGCCGTCCTTGTCACCCAGCAGGCGCGTCGTGCGCCCCGGCGCCAGCGGCTGCAGCGGCAAATGCAGGAAGCGCTCCTGCTCGAGTTTGCCCGCCACAAAGCGATACACCACGATGCCACTGCCGGTATCGTCCTTCTCGTTGCCCAGCGGGTCGGTGATCGACCCCATGCTGGCGTAGAGACGGCTCCCGTCGCGGCTGAAGGCCAAGCCCGAATACAACGTCTGCCTGTCATGCCGCGCCAGCGTGCGGTCGTTGGGGAAATCCCCCAGCGCGCCCGTCACTGTGTCGAGCACCGCAATCGACTGCATATAGCGCGACTCGAAGGTGCCGTAGCCCGCGTTCACCGTCGCCACGTAGCGTCCGTCCGGCGAGACCGCCATTGACATCGGCAGGCTGTTCAAACGCTGCGGACGGCCTGGCACCGGCTCGATCAGTTGCTTGCTGGTGGAGAGATCGCGCGCCTGCCCGGCACTCACACCGGCGGCAGCAATGGGAAGCATCAATAAGAGAACCATGGACCGCATGGCTAGAACCATACCACCGGCCTGTGTCGCCTGCATTACACTGCAAGGCCGCAGCCAAGCCTGTAATAATTGCACCCATGCGTACGGTACTGACTGCGGAGAAACTCTGGAACGGAAGCCAGCTTGTGGACCGTCCCGTTGTCACCCTGGAAGATGGGCGGATTGAATCGATTGCCACGCGCGATGAGGCCAACGTACCGGCCGACGCGCAGGTGCTGGACTTTCCCGGCGCAACGCTCGCGCCCGCGTTCTTCGACGTGCATTTTCACGGCGCGGTCAATTACGACGTGATGGACGCGACGCCCGAGGCGCTCGACGCCATCAGCGCATTCCTCGCTACGCGCGGCACCGGAAGCTTTCTTGCGACCACCGTGACAGCGCCCATCGATGCCACTCTGCGCTCCCTGGAAGGGCTTGCGAAGCTGCTGCAGCGGCCCGCCACGCCCGGCCATGCGCGCCCGCTGGGCATTCATCTGGAAGGGCCGTTTCTCTCCCACAGCAAGCGCGGCGTACATCCGCCTGCCAGCCTGCTTGTGCCTGACATCGCCACCTTCGACAAATTCTGCGAAGCTGCCGAAGGCCAGGTGCGCCTGATGACGCTGGCGCCCGAGCTGCCTGGCGCCGTCGAGTTGGCCGCCCATGCCACGGCACGCGGCGTGCGCATCTCCGTGGGCCACTCCAACGCAACCGCCGAAGAAACACAGTCCGTGCTGGACGCAGGCGCTGTCAGCGCCACGCACACTTTCAACGCCATGCGCCCGCTCGACCATCGCGAACCCGGCATCCTGGGCACCGTGCTTACCAACGACGCGATCTATGCCGAAATCATCTGCGACGGCATTCACACATGCCCGGAGATGGTAAAGCTCTGGTGGCGCGCCAAGGGTCCGCAGCGCGCACTGCTCATCACCGACGGCATGAGCGCTACGGGCATGCCCGACGGCGAATACTTCCTCGGCGGCTTTGCCGTTCAGGTTGCGGGCGGCCGCGCCATGGCCAACGGCGTGCTCGCCGGCAGCGTGCTCACGCAGAATCGCGCTCTCGAGAATTTCATTCGCTTTACCGGCGCCACAGTGGAGCAGGGCCTGCGCCTGCTCACCGCCAACCCCGCTGCCATGACCGGCCTCACCGCCCGCACCGGCACACTGGCCGTGGGTCAGGCGGCCGACCTGGTCGCGGTAGATGAAACAGGCCGCCTGCTCAAGTCCATCGTCGGCGGCCAGTCCGTGACTGCGGCTTAAACCGACTTCTCCGCCAGGCGCTCGGCCCGCCAGATCGCGCCTTCGATGCCCACCACTTCGGTTTCCCCAACAGGCATTTGGGGCGCGGCGGCGCGCAGCCCGGCGATGAACGGCTCGCGCACCAATCGTGCTTTGCCGATCACGCTGCCGATCCAGGCCACCGGCAATTCTTCAGTCAGGTGATGCTTGCGGCGCAGCTTGTCGCGCACCAGCAGCACAAAGTCCACCAGATCCTTGGCAGCCTGCGCCATGATGCCCACTGCCACCGGGTCGCCCTCTTCGGCCAGTTGGCTGATGGCCGGCGACAGCGCGGCAAAGTCCGGTCCCGGCGTGCTGTCTCCCAGGCCTACCAGTTCGTCAATCGAGTTCGTTCCCCAGATGCGTCCCACGGCCTCCAGCACCCGCGTCGGCTGCTCACGGTCGTAGGCCCACAGCCCGCGGCGCACCGCGTTCACGCCGATCCAGTAACCGGACCCCTCGTCGCCCAGCCGCGAGCTGTAGCCGCCCGCGCACTCCCGCGAGCCGTCCGGCGCGCGCCCAATGCAATTAGACCCCGTTCCTGCAATCTGCAGGATTCCCGGGCCGCCGCGGAACGCCGCGTCCAGCGCAATTACTTCGTCGCCCACCACCTCAGAACGCGTGATGTTGAAGTCGCGCAGCACGGCGGTAATCCACTCCTCCACGCCCGCCATGGTGGCGCTGGCCACGCCCACCGTGGCCGCATTAATCACCGGTGAGCTGGCCTGCGCCATCGCGTCCTGCAGAACCGCCCGCAGATTGGCTTCGGCTACCTCGGCGCCTACCCGCAGCCGCTTGATCGATCCGTTCTGGGCAAATGCCAGCCGCTTGCCGTCACACACAATCGAGGCGCGCGTGCGCGTGCCTCCTCCGTCAATTCCCAAAACTACGCTCATCGTTCTACCGCTCCTTCGCGATTAGTGGCTGCGATCAGCGCCGCCGTCCCGCAGCGTTCCAGCCAGCACGTTCAGGCTGCCATCCGATTTCGGAGGAGTGAGTCCGAGCAGGTGCGCAAGCCATGGATACAGGTTCACGTTCTCAAACGGCATGACCGTGCGGCCGGGCAGAATGTCAGGCCCCGCGGCAAAAAAGCTCGCCTTCATCTCCGGCATCGTATGTGGATCGAACCCGTGCATGCCAGCCACCGGCGCGCGCTCCGGCTGCCCCGCCGGCCCCGCGTGCGCGCGGATCGGGTACGGCCCCGTGGCGATCACCACCGGATCCCCCTCGCGCGGGTTCTCATTGAAGTTCAGATTTGCCGGCACATTCTTCCGCCGATACACCACAAACTGCGACGAGGCCTTCTTCAACTGGTTGTAGACCCGCTCGCGGTCAGTCTCAGAAGCGGAATAGAGCAGGGGCCCTGCGGTCTCGAATCCACTCAGGTCGGCAAACTGGTCCAACGTGATCCACTGCCCCTGCTCGTGCACCATTCCGTGGTCGCTCACCACGACAAGGTCAATCGGCAATCCCGTCGCATCCAGACCCGCCTTCAGCCGCCCGATCAGCTCGTCCACCTTGCGCACCGCAGCGTGCGTCTCTGGTGCATCAGGCCCGAATGCATGCCCTGCATGATCCGTGTCTGAGTAGTAGAGGGTGATGAAGTGGGGCCGCACGTCGGCAGGCAACCGCAACCACGCCAGCACCTGGTCAATGCGCGCCTCATCGTCCACCTTGTCGTCGAAGTGCAGGTAGTAAGTCGGCAGGTAGCCGGCGACCTTGGCCTCTGAGCCTGGCCAGAAGAAGCACGCCGAGCGCATCCCCTGGCTCTCCGCGAGGCTCCACAGCGGCACGCCGCTGTACCAACTGCCGTCGCTCACCGCGTTCTGGTCGCTGATAGCGTAGCGCGCGTGCCTGGTCTCGTCGTAAAAGCTATTGGCCACCAGCCCGTGGTGCTCCGGATAGAGCCCGGTGACGATGGTGAAGTGATTGGGGAACGTGAGCGAAGGAAAGCTCGGCAGCATGCCCTCCGGGGCCCAAACGCCCTGCTTGCCCAGGTCCAGCAGGTGCGTCGCCTGGTCGCGCGTCGCGTAGTCCCAGCGGAAGCCATCCAACGAAACCAGAACCACATAATGTGCCGCTTGCGCGGCGGCGGAGTTCTGCCCATTGTCGACGTGAATGACAGGGAGTGCCGGACTGGTTACGGCCGACTGTGCCGCGACGGTTGCAACGGCAACCGTCAGCCCCAGAACCAGTGTCCAAGCGGACAGAGCCCTACGGCCCCACGCTCGTAATTGCATCAAAAATACCCCCGCCTCAGCTTATCGCACGGGACGCTGAGGAAGGCTCGCAGGGCTGTCCAGGCAGCTTGCGGCAGGCTGTGTCCCGGCGGGCGCAACTGTGGGCCGCCGGGAACGCGAGAATTGGCTATTTGCCGCTGCCGGGCGCTTGAGCCGGCGCAGCGGGTGCGTCCGGCGTCGCGGGTGCAGCAGGCGCGGCGGGTGTGGCAGGCGCGTTCGCTGCAAAAGTGCGGATGTACTGGACCAGCGCATGCACTTCGTCATCCTTGGCCCGGCCCGCATCCTCGGCCGGCATGGTGCCTTTGCCGTGGCGGATGATGTCGAACAGCGCCTGGTCTGACATGTTGGCCAGCGACTTCGGCTCGGTCCAGTCGGCGATTGAAGCGCCTAACGACTTGGCCAGATCGGTCTTGCCATCGCCATTGGCGTTATGGCACAACTCACAATCCCTCTTGTAGACCCCTTTCGCCTTTTCCAACTCTTGGGCCGAAACCTTGGCAGGAGCCTTGGCCGGCTCCTGCGCGGCGGGCGCCTTAAGAACAAATGGGGCAACAGCAAGCAAAGCCACAACAGAAAGGAGCGGGAACGCCTTCAACATGATTCTCTCCTCAGTCGCAGGTGTCATGGATTGGCATCTGGCAGCTGTCTTGAAATTGATTCGACAGCATTATAGGCCGAGTTGGAAGTGAGCCGCGTCACCGAATAATATCGCCCGTATCCGCCTGCTTACGCCGGTATGCGGCGCGGAGAACTGCGTTCCCCTACCGGATGTGGTATACGTTTCCGCATGCCCCGGTGCAAACTGCTCGCCGTTCTCTGTCTTGCCGCCGCTACGTTCGCCGCCCGCCCCTCCGCCGCTGAGAAGATTGCGGGCACCCCACCCATGGGCTGGAACAGCTGGGACGCCTACGGGCTCACCATCAACGAGGCCGACTTCCGCGCCAACGCCCAGGTGCTGGCCTCGCTCAAGGATTACGGCTGGCGTTACGCGGTCATCGACGAAGGCTGGTACATGCAGGACCCCTTCGCGGACTCAGTCGCCGCGCACAAGTACGTCTGGGACGCCAACGGTATCCTGATCCCCGCCGCCAACCGCTTCCCCTCCTCGGCCAACGGCGCCGGATTCAAACCTCTCGCCGACTGGGTCCACGCGCAAGGGCTCAAGTTCGGCATCCACCTCATCCGCGGCATTCCTCGCGGCGTGGTCGAGCAGAACCTGCCCATCGCCGGCTCGAGCTTCCGCGCCCGGGATGCCGCCGACCGCGAATCACCCTGCCCTTGGGACGAAGGCAACTGGGGTGTCCGCGACAACCCTGCCGGCCAGGCTTACTACGACTCCATGGTTCGCCTCTACGCAGGCTGGGGCGTCGATTTCCTCAAGGTGGACTGCATCAGCGACCGCCCCTACCGCCCCAGCGAGATTCGCCAGATCGCCGAAGCCATTCGCAAGACCGGCCGCCCCATCCTGCTCAGCCTGTCGCCCGGCCCCACCAAGCTCGATCACGCAGCAGAGGTGGCCAAATACGCGCAGATGTGGCGCATCTCCGACGACCACTGGGACGTCTGGTCCGCGCCCCACGCGCCGGATGCGGGCGAGTTTCCCTTCGGCCTGCGTGACGCTTTTGACCGGCTCGCCGAGTGGGCTCCGCACGCTGGCCCGGGTCACTGGCCCGACGAAGACATGCTGCCCGAGGGAAACCTCACTCCGCACCCCGGCTGGGGCGATCCGCGCACCTCGCGCTACACGCGGGACGAGCAGCTCTCCGAGTTCACCCTGTGGGCCATCTCGCGCTCACCGCTCATTCTCGGCGCCAACCTCACCAAGCTCGACGACTTCACCCGCTCGCTGCTCACCAACAAGGACGCGCTCGCCATCAACCAGCGCGCCATTGAGAGCGGCCAAGGCCTTATGCCCCTCCAGAGCGGCAAATCCGACTCGTTCCCCCAGCGCTACTGGTATGCGCGCACCGGCGGCCATCAGTACCTGGCCGTCTTCAATCTCCAGGACAAGGCCACCGCGTCCGATCTTCCCTGGCTGGTGTTTCACCTGACGGACCGGCCCCACGCGGTCTACGACATCTGGAACAAGAAACGCATTCGCCGCGCCAAAACGCTGCATGTAGAACTGGCACCGCACGGCTGCGCCCTCTTCCGCGTGGAGTAAGCGCGGCCGCGATGTTTCACTCATCCATTCGCGCCGCCGCGTGCGAAACTAGGAGGTGCCGGTCGCGTAAGCCGTAGATATGCCGGCAGGATCGCCGATGTCCGTTCTCCGTTCCGCCTTTATCGCACTTTCCCAGAATCGCCTGCTGCGCCGCTTTTTGGAGCGCTCCCGCTTTGGCAACAAGCTTAGCTCCCGCTTCATCGCGGGCATGGAGATTGAGGACGCCCTCCGCGTCGCTGAATCTCTCAACAACCAGGGCATTCAGGTCACTCTCGACTCGCTCGGCGAGAGCGTCACGTCTGCCGACGAAGCACACCGCGCCGCTTTCGTCTATCACCAACTGCTCGACGCCATCGCCGCGCGCAAGCTCGACGCCAACATCAGCGTCAAGCTAACCCAGATGGGACTCTCCCTCGATCCGGCTCTCGCCGAGCAGATCGCCACCAGCCTGGCTGAACACGCCCACGCCACCGGCAACTTCGTCCGCATCGACATGGAGGACTCGTCGCTCACCGAGGTTACGCTCGACATCGTGCGCCGCCTTCACGCGCGCCCCGAGCTTGGCGACTCCATCGGCATCGTGATTCAGGCGTATCTCTACCGCTCGCAGAAGGACGTCGAAGAGCTCATCGCCGACCGCATCCGCGTGCGCCTGTGCAAGGGTGCGTACAAAGAGTCCGCCGAGGTCGCCTTCCCGCGCAAGGTCGACGTGGACACCAACTACGTGCGCCTGAGTTGCCTGCTACTGGATAGCGGAATCTACCACGGTCTCGCTACCCACGACGAAGCCATGATCGCCGCGGTCCGTTCCTTTGCCGCGCAGCACGGCATCCCACCCAGCCGCTTCGAGTTTCAGATGCTCTACGGTGTGCGCCGCGATCTGCAGCGCAAACTGGTGGCCGAGGGCTTCAACGTGCGCGTCTACGTGCCCTTCGGGCGCGAGTGGTACCCCTACTTCATGCGCCGGCTCGCCGAGCGGCCCGCCAATGTTCTGTTCATCGCGAAAAACCTGCTGCGCGCCTGAACAGAACGCGCAAAACCTCGAACGGCACAAGGCCGCGCAAGGCTTTGCTCTTATTGGTTGAAATGGGGATTTTGCAGCGCCCGGCTACTCCGCGTGCGACGAGTGCCGCACCCGCTTGCCCCGCTTGCGCAGCAAAAAAGAATTACGGCAGATCGGGCACTCCCACGGGTAGTAGCCCAGCGGCGCGTAGATATTCCTTTGCAGAAAACCCTGGCGCGTCAGGCGGCGCAAATGGTGCGAGCCGCACTCGGGGCAAACCGCACGATCAGAACCGGAGCCAGACGCTGAAGGTGACATGTTCGACAAGCGCTAACCTTTCTTCTGATTCCGCGGCAACCTTGCAGATGCGACCGAGTTCAGAAATCCGCCCCTGATCTTAGCTAATCGAGCATGCATTGGGAAAGACAGAAAAGCGCCTTGTCAGAAAACGCGCCTATCGGAGCCGCGCCAGCCCCTGCCCCGTCAGTTCCGCCACGGCCTTTGCCAGCGCCGCGGAGCCGTTCAGTGACTCCGGGCGTTCCAGGCGGATCCCCTTCTTCTCCGCGTACTGCTTGAACGCGATGTCCACGTCGTACAGGATCTCCACGTGGTCGCAGAGGAATCCGATCGGCTGCAGCATCACGGTCTTCACACCTTCGGCCGCAATCGAATCCAGTGTCTCCTCCACGGTCGGCCCAATCCACGGACCGCCGCTCACTCCCTGGCTCTGGAACGCGAACCACCAGCGCGCGATCTCCGGCACGCGCGCAGCCACCAGCTCCGCCGTATGCTTGGCGTCGGCCGGGTAGGGGTCTGGCCCTTGCCCGGCAGGCCACAGGCGCGGACCACCCTCGGCTCCCGCCGCCGGTGTCTGCACCGTGCGGCATGGCACACTGTGCGCCGTGAACAGCACTGGCACGTTCTCGCCTGTCTCCGCCTTCAGCTTCCCCAGCGCCGCGCGCAACCGCTCAGCAAACGCATCGGCCAGCAGCGGATGATCGGCCCAGCCCTCAGTGAAGTCGATGCGCAGGTTGCCCGCCTCAGCCTCCACTGCGCGCTTGTAGAGCCCCACGCTGGTGCGTGAGTTCTGCGGCGCCAGGCACAGCACCGCTGCTTCTTCCACTCCATCGGCATGCATCTGCTTCACCACGTCGGGGATGTACGGCCGCCAGTTGCGCATGCCCACATACACCTTCACCGCGCGACCCGCGGCGGCCAACTCCTGCTCCACCAGCCGCGCGTGCTCCAGCGTCAGCTCGGTCAGCGGGCTGCGCCCGATCAGCGCGTAGCGATGCTGAATCTCTTCCAGCACGTGCTGCGGCAGCGGGCGCCCGCTCACCACGTTGCGCAGATACTCCGGTATCTGCTCCACCGTCTCCGGCGTGCCGTGCGCCAGCAGCAGGACAGCCTGCTTACCCATGCGCCTCCTCCAGCCGGAACTCGCGCACCATCTTCACCACCGCCTGCACGTTCTCCACCGGCGTATTGGGC